>DAOUJN010000019.1:0-44244 GCA_034422655.1 Dehalococcoidia bacterium | reverse complement strand
GACCGCATTTCCGCCGGGCCCCTCAGCATCTGGCGTTATCACGACCTGCTCCCCGCCAGCGGCGATGATCCGGTGGATATCATGGCCGGTTTCACCCCCCTGCTGAAGGCCCGCAACCTGGGTGAGCGGCTGGGCCTGAAGAACCTCTACATCAAGAACGACAGCGTAAACCCCTCCTTCTCTTTCAAGGACCGGGTCGTTTCCGTGGCCGCCACCAAGGCCCGGGAGTTCGGGTTCGAGACCATCGCCTGCGCTTCCACCGGCAACCTGGCTTGCAGCGTGGCCGCCCACGCCGCCCGGGCCGGCATGCAATCGGTGGTGTTCATACCCTCCGACCTGGAAAGGGGCAAGGTTATCGGCGCCGCAGTCTACGGCCCCACCATGGTGGCAGTTGAGGGCACCTACGACGAAGTGAACCGTCTATGCAGTGAGGTGGGCGACAATTACCCCTGGGCCTTCGTCAACATCAATATGCGCCCCTATTACGCCGAGGGCAGCAAGACCCTGGGCTACGAGGTGGCGGAACAGCTTGGGTGGCGCATCCCCGACCACGTGGTCATTCCCTCCGCCTCCGGCGCCATGTTCACCAAGATATGGAAGGGCTTTAACGAACTGGCCTGCCTCGGCCTGCTGGACGGCGTGGACGCCATGACCTTCGGTCCCGACCAGAACACCGTCCACCATCCCGCCATCACCACCAGGATGCACATGGCCCAGGCCGAGGGCTGCGCTCCCATCGTGACCGCCTGGGCCAGCGGCCAGACCCAGATTCGGCCGGTACGCCCCGACAGCATCGCCAAGTCCCTGGCCATCGGCAACCCGGCCGACGGCATCTATGCTCTACGGGTAATCAAGGAGTCCGACGGCTCGGCCTATGCCGTTCCCGAAGACCAGGTGGTGGAGGGCATCAAGCTTCTGGCCGAGACCGAAGGCATATTCACTGAGACCGCGGGTGGCGTTACCGTTTCTACCCTGAAATACCTGGCGGAAAGCGGGGCCATCGGGGCCGACGAACTTACGGTGGCCTACATCACCGGCAACGGCCTGAAGACCCAGGAGGCGGTGGAAGAGGTGGTCAATCCCCTGTTCGTGCGGCCCTCCATGAGTTCGTTCGAGGAAGCGCTGCAAGGCAGCCTTACCGCGGTTGGCGGATAAGGCGCCAGCGCCAGTGCCAGCCCGCGCTTCCGGGGAATTGCGCTGCCAGGGTGGCGCTGCAATGCTACGACCTTCATACGAATAGATTGCAGAGAGAAGTGAGAGATGGGTAGGCAGAGGGTCAAGTTTACCTTCGATGGGGACCTGGTCAAAGAGCCGATTATCTACAGGCTGGGCCGAGACTTTCACCTGGTAACCAACATACGCCGCGCCGACGTGGGGGATACCCTCGGCTGGGTAGTGCTGGAAATCGACGGCGAAACAGAAGAAATAGAACGGGGCCTGCAATGGGTCAGTGCCACCGGTGTTCGCGTTGACCTCGTCAGCGGGGACGTGCTTCAGGGCTAAAGCTCGCCATCACCTGCGAGATTCAATACATCCAGGATCAAATAGCGATTGTTCAGGAGGAACCCCTCAAATGCCTGTTACGGTTCGTATCCCAACACCCCTGCGCCGCATGACCAACGGCCAGGACAAGGTCGAAATGGAAGAGTCCACCCTCTCCGACATGATCGAGAACCTGGAAGCTTCATACCCCGGCGTCAAGGAACGTCTGATTGACGAGAACGGCGAACTGCGCTACTTCGTCAACATCTACCTCAACGGCGAAGACGTCCGCTTTCTGGACGGCCTGGACACCTCCGCCGGTTCCGGCGACGAGATCAGCATAGTCCCCGCAGTGGCCGGAGGCTAGGGTCTACTCGGTTCGCGAATAGACACGAGAAACCGCTAATGGCTAATACTCAATAGCAATTATTAGTGAATATTCGTGCCCATTCGTGGATAAACCCGGTTAGTTCCGTATCAGCATACCCGGCTGGCAGCGGCGGCAGAAGTTGGTCAGCCGCTGGTTGGCGTTCAACTGGGATATGTTGCCGCCGCAGACGGGACAGGACTCCCCGCCCTTGCCATGCACCTTCAGGAAGTCCCGGACCTTGACGTGGATGTTGTTGCCCATCCTCTCCCTCAGCACGTCAATGGCATCCTCCACCACCACGCGGCACTGCCGGTGCAGCCGCTCCAGCTCTTCTTCCTTGAGCGTGCCCACCTTGCGAAAGGGTGAAATCCCGGCCGCGAAGAGAATCTCGTCCGAATAGGCATTGCCGATTCCCGACACAAAGCTCCCCCGGGTCAGCACCCCCTTCACCTCGCCACGGAACTTCTTCAGGCCTGCCTTGAATTCGTCGAAGGACAGGTCCGCCAGCACATCTATACCCTGCTTCTCTAAGCGGTTGATGCCCTCCATTTGTTCGGAGTCCACGTAATACACCATGCCCATCTGCCGGTCGTCCAGGTACCGCAACTCCATCGCATTGTCCAGTTCCAGCACGAAGGACGTACGCTTGTAGACGCGCGCTTTGGGTTCGCAGTACTGTACGGCCCCGGTCAGCATGGGATTAATGGCCAGCCACCGGTCGCCCGACAACTGGCAGATGAGAAACTTCCCCTCCCGCTGGAACAGTTCCATGCTTCTGCCGGCCAGGTCGGCGGCAAAGTCGCCCGCCATGGACCGCAGCACCGTCGGGCGCAGCACCCGCGCCGAATTAATGACGGTACCCTTGACGTGGATGTTCAGGTAGTCCTTGATTACTTCCAGGTCTGGCGCTTCGGGCATGGTGGCTCAATTAAGAGTTACGAATTAGGAATTAAGAATTGTTAATTTAGTGGTGGGCCAGGCCTATGGCGTGGAGCATGGCGTGCTTCACCTCCACCGGCGCGATGGCGCGGCGGTAGTCCGCAGAGGCGAACAGGTCGCCGATGATTTCGTCGCCCAGGTCGTTGGGTAGTTGGTTGGCGGCGGCTTCGAGGTTATTGGCGGTGAGTTCCTGGCCGGCCAGGGCGGCTTCCACCGAGGGAGCGCGCCGGGGGGTGGGGACCAGGCCGCCCACTGCCACCCGGGCCGAGACGCACCGGTCGCCGTCGGCGTTGATGACCACCGCGCCGCCGATTACCGGGTAGAAGGAAGCGGGATGGGACATCTTGGCGTACTCGCCAACCTCAGTGTTGACCAGGGTCGGCACCCGGACGCCGGTGACGATTTCGCCGTCGGCCACGGCGGTGGAGAAGGCGCCCTGGAAGAAGTCGGCGATGGCGACGGAGCGGGAGCCGTTGGGACCCTGCACCTCTACGCTGGCGTCCAGGGCGCTGAGAACGGTGCCCCAGTCGGAAGCGGGGTCGGCGTGGGCGATATTGCCGCCGATGGTCCCCCGGTTGCGGACCTGGGGGTCGCCGATGCCCCCGGCCACCTCGGCCAGCAGCCCGTTGGCGTCCTGCACCTCCTGGGAGCGGGCGATTTCGCCGTGGGTGGTCAGGGCTCCGATGTGGATATGGCCCTCGTGGACGTTGATGCCCTTGAGTTCGTCCAGGCCGCCGATGTCGATGAGAGTAGCGGGACGGGCCAGGCGGAGGCGCATCAGGGGCAGCAGGCTGTGTCCGCCGGCCAGGAGCCGGGAGTCCTCGTGGTGTCCGAGCATCTCGATGGCCTCGGCCACGGAGCCGGCCTTATGGTAGTGGAAATCTGGTGTGTACATATCTTTTCTCCTCCCTGGCCCGGCTAGTACCCAGTCAAGCCAGCTTTAAGGGTATTGTCATTCTGAGCGCAGCGCAGCGGAGTCGAAGAATCCAGAATGATTCGGGGAAGATACCTCCCAGTCGCCAAACAGGGCTTGTCGTTATGCATTTTAGATTCTTCACTCCGTTCAGAATGACAGTCTTGGTCAACTGTGAAACCTTTTGCCAAAACTCTCAAAACTGATTTGACCCGGTACTAGTGACCGTGGCCGTGGCCATGTCCGTGATCGTGACCATGTCCGTGGCCGTGGCCGTGGCCGTGACCGTGGTGGCCGCCCGCCTCCTGGATGGCGCGCCAGACGCGTTCGGGGGTTAGGGGCATATCCAGGCGGGTAACGCCGAGGGGGCGGAGGGCGTCGATGACGGCGTTGTAGATGGTCACAGTGGAAGCGATGGTGCCGGTTTCGCCGATGCCCTTGACGCCCAGGGGATTGTGGGGAGACGGCGTCACCGTGGACAGGGTCTCGATGTCGGGCACCAGGTGGGCCCGGGGCAGGGCGTAGTCGAGCATGGAACCGGTGAGCAGCTGGCCGTTATCGTCGTAGACGGCGCCCTCCCACAGGGCCTGTCCGGCGCCCTGGACCACGCCGCCGTGGACCTGGCCCTCGACAATCATGGGATTAATCTGGGGGCCGCAGTCGTCCACCGCCACGTAGCGCTCCAGGACAATGTGGCCGTTATCCGGGTCCACGTTGACCACCGCCACGTGGGCGCCGAAGGGATAGGAAAAGTTGGGCGGGTCGTAGAAAGTGGTGGCCTCCAGGCCGGGCTCCATGCCCTCGGGCATATTCCAGGCCACGTTGGCCATCAGGGCGATTTCCTGGATGGACTTGGCGTTATCGGGGGCGCCGCGGACGAAGAAATTGCCGTCGGCGTACTCGATATCGGCCTCGGCGGCCTCGAGGAGGTGGGCGGCGAGGGTAATGGCCTTGTCCTTGATTTTGCGGGCGGAGAGGGCGAGGGCGCCGCCGCCGACCACGGTGGTGCGGCTGCCGTAGGTGCCCCAGCCCATGGGGGTGGTGTCGGTGTCGCCGTGGATTAGTTCGACGTCGTCGGGGGGTAGGCCGAGTTCGTGGGAGAGGATTTGGGCGAAGGTGGTTTCCTCGCCCTGGCCGTGGGGGGAAGTGCCGATGAAGACGTTGGCCTTGCCGGTGGGGTAGAAGCGGACGGTGGCGGATTCCCAGAGGCCGCCGCCGAAGCCGACGGCGCCGGCGACCTGGGAGGGGCCGAGGCCGCAGATTTCGCAGTAGGTGGAGACGGCGATACCGGTGAGGGAGCCGTGGTCATGGCCGTGTTCTGGGTTCCCGCTTTCGCGGGAACGACGGGTATCGAGGGCCTGGGTTTGGCGGAGCTGGTGGTAGTTGACGTGGTCCAGGGCGACGTTAAGGACACCCTCGTAGTCGCCGCTGTCGTAGGTGAGGCCGATGGCGACATCGTGGCCGTTCTCGAATTTGGGGATGAGGTTCAGGCGGCGGACCTCCACCGGGTCCCTGCCCACCTCGGCGGCCAGGAGGTCCATGAGGCGCTCCAGGAGGAAGGTGGCCTCGGGACGGCCGGCGCCGCGGTAGGCCTCGACGGGGGTGGAATTGGTGAAAACGCCGTAGATATCGGCCTTGATATTGGGGATATCGTAGGGGCCGGAATACATAAGGCCGTGGAGAATGGTGGGGATACCGGGAGCGGCGGTGGAGAGATAAGCGCCCATACCGGCGTAGACCGTGCTGCGGACACCGGTAACGCGGCCGTCGCTGCTGGCGGCCATCTCCACGTACTCGACGTGGTCGCGGCCGTGGGTGGAGGAAACGTAATTCTCGGAGCGGGTTTCGGTCCACTTGACGGGGCGGCCCAGCTTCATGGCACAGAAGGCGGTAACCATCTCCCAGGCATATACGGCAATCTTGGCGCCGAAGCCGCCGCCCACCTCCGGAGCAATCACCCGGATCTTGTGCTCGGGGATGCCGGTGACCAGGCAGGTAACGAAGCGGGCGATGTGGGGATTCTGGGTGGTGTTCCAGATGGTGAGTTCGCCCATGGCTGGCACGTAGCTGGCGATGGCGGAGCGGGGTTCCATGGCGTTGGGGATGAGCTTCTGCTGGATGATGGTATCGCGGACGATTACGTCGGCGTTGGCGAAGGCGTCGTCGGTATCGCCACCGGCGGCCACCCAGTGGAAGGCCTGGTTGTTGGGGGCGTCCTCGTGGAGCTGGGGAGCGCCGTCCAGGAGGGCGGCCTCGGGATTGATAACGGTGGGTAGGGGTTCATAGTCCACGGTGATGAGTTCCAGCGCGTCCTCGGCCTGGTAGCGATCCTCGGCCACGACCACGGCCACGGCGTCGCCCACGTAGCGGACGGTGTCGGAGGCCAGGGGCGGGTAGGCCACGGCCTTCACGTCGGAATCGGGGATAACCCAGGCGCAGGGCATGGGATTCAGGACGCCCTCGGTGTCGGCGGCGGTATAGACGGCGATAACGCCGGGGGCGGCGGCAGCGGCGGAAGTGTCGATGCCGTTGATGCGGGCGTGGCCGTGGGGGCTGCGGAGGATGGCGGCGTGGACCAGGCCGGCGAGCTTGATGTCGTCGGTGTAGGAAGCCTGGCCGGTGATGAGGCGGGGGTCTTCGCGGCGGCGGATGCCGGAGCCGAAAATTCGGGTAGTCATGGTTTAACCTCTCCCTGGGCGGACACGCAGGTCCGCCCCTACTGGGCGTTTGAAATCGCCTGGGCGGCGGCCAGGGTTGCCTTGACAATGTTGTGGTAGCCGGTGCAGCGGCAGATGTTGCCCTCCAGGCCGGCGCGCACCTCCTCGGCGCTGGGGTTGGGGTTGCGCTCGAGGAGTTCGGTAATCGTCATGATCATACCGGCGGTGCAGTAGCCGCACTGGAGGCCGTGGTTGTCCCAGAACGCCTCCTGGACCGGATGGAGGTTACCGTCCTGGGCCAGGCCCTCGATGGTGGTGACTGTGGCGCCGTCGGCCTGGACGGCGAGGCAGGTGCAGGACTTGACGGTGGAGCCGTTCATGCGGACGACACAGGCGCCGCACTGGCTGGTATCGCAGCCGATCTTGGTGCCGGTAAGGCCCAGGTCGTCCCTGAGGTAATGCACCAGGAGCGTCCGCGCTTCCACTTCCGACTGGTGGGTTGTGCCATTGACGGTTAACTTTATCGGAACTTTCACTGTACGCCTCCCGTCCGTGAGATTGGGGTTGCTTGAAGACTCGGCCAAGTGGCCTGGCTAGCTATGCCGGGCAGTATATATGTGGGTTTGGGGGGAGTCAATTGGGGGAATGTCAGGTGAACAGGCAATCCGCTGCTGTAGCACGCCCCCCCCCCAACTTGCGCCCAACCCCCTCCCGCCCTATCATACCCCCAGACCATAGTCTACCCTGAGCCTGTCGAAGGGCATTTCAAACTTGAGGTCAACCCATGTTCCCCCAGAACGTTTTTCCCGATACTGCCGAGATTGACGGGTCAGCCAGCGGAGGGCTGGTTATTGGCGGCTGCTCTGCTCTGGACCTGGCCGAGGAGTACGGCACACCCGTCTACGTGCTGGACGAGGCCACCCTGCGCAATCGTTGCCGCAGTTACCGCGCCGAGTTTGAGCGTCGCTGCCCCGGGGCCCAGGTGCTGTACGCATCCAAGGCCTACATCAATCCCGCCCTGGCCCGGATTTTTGACGAAGAAGGGCTGGGTCTGGACGTGGTGTCGGGCGGCGAACTGGCGGTGGCCGCGGCGGCCGGGTTCCCCCTGGAGAAGGTATATTTCCACGGCAACAACAAGACGCCCGACGAACTGGCCTACTCGGTGGAGCAGGGTATCGGGCGGGTGGTGGTGGACAGCTTCCACGAACTGGAAGTGCTGGACCGAATCGCCGGCGAAATGGGCAGGGTGCAGGACATCCTTATCCGCGTCTCTCCGGGCATTGATCCCCACACCCACGCCTACACCACCACCGGCATCATTGATTCCAAGTTTGGGTTTTCCATCCAGACCGGGGACGCCGAGCGCGCCATCCGGCAGGCATTGGCCGCCCCCAACCTGGACTTGAAGGGCCTGCACTTCCACCTGGGGTCTCCCATCTTTGAACTGGAACCCTACGCCGCCGCCACCGACCTGGTGCTGCGGTTTGCCGCCGGTTTTCGCGAGGAGGGCCTGGATCTGCAGGAGTTCAGCCCCGGCGGCGGCTTTGCCATCGCCTACACCCGGGAGCAAGAACCCCCTTCTATCGGAGAGTACGCGGAGACAATCGTTTCCACCCTGAACGCCACCTGCGATGAACTGGGCCTGGCCATACCCACGCTGCTCATCGAGCCGGGACGTTCCATCGTGGGACCGGCAGGGGTGGCCCTGTACCGCATCGGCGCCATCAAGGACATTCCCGGGGTGCGCAAGTACGTCAGCGTGGACGGCGGCATGGGCGACAACATCCGCCCCGCCCTGTACCAGGCCTCCTACGAGGTATTGTCGGCGGGCAAGGCCAACATTACCGACCAGGAGAAAGTCACCATCGCCGGCAAGTACTGCGAATCGGGCGACGTGCTGGCTTCGGACATTATGCTGCCCACTCCCGAGCCGGGGGACATCATCGCCATCCCGGCCTCGGGCGCCTATTGTCCCTCCATGGCCAGCAATTACAACCTGAACCCGCGCCCGCCCATGGTGCTGGTCAACGAGGGCCAGAGCCGCCTCATCCGCCGCCGCGAAAGCTACGCGGACATGATGCTGTGTGACGTTTAGTCACCCTCTCCTTCAAAATGTGGCAAATCTACGGACAGGACCACATTACTCGCCAGCTTGACTCCGCCTTGAAGACGGGACGGGTGGCTCACGCCTACCTGCTGGTGGGGCCGCCCCATGTGGGCAAAATGTCCCTGGCTATCGGCATGGCCCAGGCGGTCAACTGCCTGGCCGGAGGTACCAGACAGGCCAGGCCGCCAGCCCCAGTCGGGCCAATCCCGACGGAATCGGATGCCACCCCTGGCCTGTTCGCCGGCATCCACACGCCGCCTGAAGCGCCTGCCCCCGCCTTGTTCGAGGAGGCCAATCTGCTGCCTTATTCAGGAGAGGCGCCTGACCAGAGCAACCCCGTCCCCTGCGGCCAATGCCTTCAGTGCCAGCGCGTGGCCCAGGGCGTCCACCCTGACATCAGGATAATCGGCGTGGGGACGGGGGACGAAGACGGCACATCCCGCCGGGACATCCGCATTGAGCAGGTCCGTGAAATAGAGACCTTCCTGAACCTGACCGCCTACGAAGGCGCCTGCAAGGTGGTCGTGGTGGATGGAGCGGAACTGATGAACGCGGCGGCGGCCAACGCCTTGCTCAAGACCCTGGAAGAGCCGCCACCCAATTCCCGCCTATTGCTGTTGACCGCCAACGAGGACGCCCTTCTCCCCACCATCCGGTCCCGTTGCAGTGCGCTCTACCTGAAACCCGTTCCCAAGGCAGACCTGGAGGAACGATTGACGCGGGATTACGCCGCAGACCCCGAAACTGCTGAGAGTGTGGCCCGGCTTTCCCGCGGATGCTTCGGACATGCCGTGAACGCCCTGCGCGACACCGGGGCCCTGGAGCAACGGGAGGCAGACCTGGAGCGCCTGCAACAGGTTTGTTCGGGGGGACTGGACGTCCGGTTCGACTATGCCGCCGAGGTGGCGACTCAATTCGGCCGCGACCGGGAGGCCTCCAAAGAATTGCTCTACCTCTGGCTTCGGTGGTGGCGGGACCTGCTCCTGGTCAAAGAGGGGGCTGAGAAGTACCTGCACAACGCCGATCTGTCCGCCCCCCTGCGCCTTCAGGCCACCCAGCTTTCCACCGCGGACGTTGTGGCCTTCATAAAGCGCATTAACCGCGCCCTGGCAGCCCTGGACGCCAACGCCAATCCCCGCCTGACTTTGGAAGCTCTTGTGCTGGGATTGCCAAGGCTGAATTCGTAAAGCAACCAGGTATTTCACCCGAATTGCCACAACGGAAATTCTTCCCGCCGCTACCCGATATCCAGTCAAGGCAACAGGGGCAGGCTGGCACCTGCCCCTGGCTGTTGAGTAACCGTGTCTGGCCCATTCCCACGCCGTCACTCGGCGTCCTCAAACGTCCATGGCAAGTAGGGTTTCCACTCGTCCAGGATGGCGCGGTTCTGCAGGATGCGGTAGGGGTTGGGCTGCGGTGCCCGGGGCTCGGTCTTCAGCCGCATGTTGGCTTCTTCCGGCGTCCGGCCCGCCTTCCGCAAGTTGCACCGGCTGCACGCCGCCACTACGTTCTCCCAGGTATGTGCTCCCTTCTGACGCCGCGGGACCACGTGGTCCAGCGTAAGCTCCTGGTTTTTCTTGCCGCAGTACTGGCAGGTATACCGGTCGCGGAGGAAAATCTCCTTCTTGGAGAGCTTGCGGGGCGCGAAGGGCCGCTTGACCAGGTAAACCAGGCGGATTATGGAGGGTGCCCCGACGGTGGCCGTAATCGTCCGGACCTCGCCCCGGTGATTCTCCAGGAGTTCCGCCTTGCCCTTGCTCAGCAGGATGATGGCCCGCCGGACCGTGGAAATGTTGATGGGGACGTAGTTGAGGTTCAACACCAGCACCGGAGAGCCCAGGACACGGTCCTGTGCCGGCAACGGAGAATGGCCGTTGGTTGCTAGGCCACTGATGTCCGTCACTGATTGACCCTTTTGGTCCTGTCCAGCCACCTTCACCTCACCAGGAATGGCTGCTGCCAATCGCGTCATGTCGGGGATTCGGGATGGATGCCAGTGTCTTTTGGGTATTATATACCAACTCCGGGGAAAGTGGTGTCCTGCTCACGCGAACGCCAGAGCCTGAGGGTCAGGCGGTCCTTCAAGACGACCAGGAGGGGCAGAACCGCAGCGCCAAATAGGTATCCCCCCAGCACGTCGCTGGGCCAATGCACACCCAGGTAAACCCTGGAAACACCAACCGCCAGCGCCAGAAAGGTGAGCCCTCCACACAATAGCCACCGCAAAATCCGGTTCTCCACGTGCTGCCAGACCAGGTAAATCAACACCCCTGCCAGAAGGACGGCAAAGGTAGCGTGGCCGCTGGGAAAGCCCATGTTCTGGGGCGCAGGGTCCACAATGGCAAAATCGGGACGCGGCCGCCCAATCAGTGCCTTTAGCACGAGGGTCAGCAGGGCCGAAGAAAGGGCTGCAACCAGCAGCAGTGCATCCCCAATTCGCCTTCGCCACAACAGGCCAAGCAAGGCAAGGAACGATGCTGCCCCCGCCACCGGGTACCATCCCAGGTAGGTGATTGCCCCGAAGGCATTGGTCAGCCACGGGCTCTGCCAGCTTTGAACTGTTGCCAGCACGGCCTCGTCCCCCGGCCATACGGGAAAGGCCCGGGCCAGCACGTATGCGACAACCGTCAACAAGACTGTGCCAGCTATCCAGGCAGCCTGAACACCGGTGGGGCCTCCGGCATGGTCGCCGACTCTGTCCTTCAATACTCCTCTCAACACGAAGCGAATTAACACCCGGCAAGTGTATCAGGTCGGCGAACTCACAAATTCACCACGGGTGCCCGGTTCGGCCCTTATGCTATACTCCCAGCGGCCCATTAATTCCGTCCGGTCAGCACTTTCCGTTGCGGTTTCAGGGCACACAGGGGATATTCGGTTGACAGGCAATTCAGGCATAATCGCCATTGACGGACAGGCCGCCGCCGGAAAGACGGCCGTGGGTCGCGAGTTGGCGCGTCGCCTGGGCTGCCCCTTCCTGGACACCGGAATTATGTACCGGGCAATCACCTGGCTGGCCCTGCGGGAGGCGGTGGCATTGGAGGAAGAAACGGCGCTGGGAAAGCTGATAAATGGTTGCACCATGCGTCTGACCGGAACGGATGGCTCCTCCATCATGCTCAACGGCAGGGAACTGGGGGGAGAATTGCGGACGGCGGCGGTTGACGACCACGTATCCCTGGTAGCCCGAATTCCCGACGTGCGGCGGGAACTGGTTCGGCAGCAGCGGGAAATCGCCGCCCAGTCCGCGAGAGACCTGGGCGGCATCGTCGTCGTGGGACGTGACATTGGAACGGTGGTCCTGCCCGACGCTGCTCTTAAGGTCTTCATGGTCGCCTCACCCCAAGTCCGCGCCCAACGTCGCTACAATGAACTGGTGGCCCAGGGCCAGTCCCCGGACTATGGGCAGGTACTGAATAACGCCCTGTCCCGGGATAGTATCGACTCCCAGCGGGCCGATTCCCCGTTGGCTCAGGCTGAAGATGCCTTTCTCGTGGATACCAGCAACCTCTCCATTGACCAGGTTGTGCAGCACATTATTGAGCGGCTCCCTGCGGGAGCCGGCTGAGATACGCCATGACCGTCCTGTATCCCCCGGGCAGGCTGCTGGCCCGCTCTTGCTTCAACGTCTTTGGCCGAATGGAAGTGGTCGGGCGCGAGAACGTGTCACCATACGGGCCCCTCATCGTGGTGGCCAACCACGTGTCCTACAACGATCCCCCGTCCCTGGCCGCCGCTCTTCCCCGTCCCCTGTCTTTTCTGGGCAAAAAGGAGTTATTTGTCCCGGCGCCCAAGGGCTGGCTGTTCAGTTCCTTGCGGGTCCATCCCGTGGACCGTTCCTTCGGGGCCAGCGCCCTGCGGACGGGCCTGGCGCTGCTGGCCAGAGACCAGGCGGTGGTCATCTTCCCGGAGGGAAAACGCAGCCCCGAGGGAAAACTTATCAAGGGGATGGCGGGCGCAGCCTACCTGGCCATGAAGTCCCAGGCGCCTATTCTCCCCATTGGCATAACCGGCACCGAAAAGTTCCCCCACCAGCGCATGCCCTTCCCCCTGTGCCGGTTCCGGGTCAACATAGGCCAACCCTTCACGCCGCCGGTAATGGAAGGGGGCCAGACCCGGATAGCCGCCGAAGCGGTTCTGGAGATGATAATGCAGCGCATAGCCATGCAACTGCCGGAGGAGTACCGGGGGGAATACGCTTTTCCACAAATAAGCGCGAATATTCACTAATGGCTGTGGGCCCTAAGCCGGTCATTCGTGAGAATTCGCGCCTATTCGTGGACTGAAGAAATTCCTTCTTGGTTTGAAGCTGCCCCTACGCCGGCACCTGAATATCCATATCGTACCGCGCCAGCACCTCTTCTATCTGCGCCGCCGACTTCTCGTCCGCCGGTATCAGCGGCAGGCGGGGGTTGCCTACGTTGAAGCCCACGTGGTTCAGGGAGTGCTTCACCGGTATGGGGTTGGAGACGATGAACAGCACCTTGAAGATTTCCAGCAGGCGGCGGTGCTCGGCGGCGGCCTGCTCCACCTCACCCTCCAACAGCAGGCCCATCATCTGCTTTATCTGGTTGCCCACCAGGTGCGAAGCCACACTGACCACCCCGTAGCCGCCGGTGGCCATGATGTAGAAGGTCTCGTTGTCGTTGCCGCTCCAGACGCGGAACCCGTCCCGCGAACCCTCGATGATGCGGGTAATCTGGTCCATGTCGCTGCCCGCTTCCTTGACGCCGACAATGTTGTCCACGTGGCTCAACCGGATGGTGGTGTCGTGGCTCATGTTCAGGCTGGTGCGGCTGGTGACGTTGTAGAGCATGCAGGGCAGGTTGACGTGGGCGGCAATAGTCTTGAAATGCTGGTACAGGCCCTCCTGTGGTGGCTTGTTGTAGTAGGGGACCACCAGCAGCAGGCCGTCCACTCCGGCCTTCTCCGCCTCCATGCTCAACTCGATGCTCTCGGCGGTGCTGTAGTTGCCGCTTCCGGCCACCACGGCGCCCCGGTCGCCCACGGCGTCCTTGATTTCGCCCCAAAGCCGGATTTTCTCTTCAGTAGTGAGGGTAGGGGACTCGCCCGTGGTGCCGGACACGATAACGCCGTCGCTGCCGGAATCCAGCAGGGCGTTGGCAAGACGCTTGGCCTGGTCATAGTCCACTCGTCCCTCGTCATCAAAGGGAGTTACCATAGCCGTTATCAGTCTGCCTATCTCCGTCATGCTGACCCTCCTCATAAGATTTTGGGGGCATTATACACGGTGTTGGGCGTTCTTGCTTGCGGGGGGAGCGCCCTCAGTGCCCGTGGGTTTGGCCTTGGCCGTCGCCATGGTCATGCCCTTCGCCGTGGTCATCTGCCGACTCTTCTTCAAAGGTGAAAGTATCGGGGTAGGCGAAGGCGGCGAATGCCAGAACCGTGTCCCTGAATCCCGGATCGGCCACATAGAAGGAATAGCCTTCCCGCATGACGAAAATGTGATGAGGAATATGCGCCGTGTCATGGATCATGTGCAGGCCCGACAAATCCGGGTTTTCCACCACGCTCTCTATGGAATCCGCGATGATAATGTCGGGCTCATGGTCGACAACGGTGTCCGGACTGATCTGCTGATGCCCCTCGTGGGTGACGATGTTATCCATCTTCAGCAGTTTGAAAACTTCGTCAACCGTGGTGTCTTTCCCCGGCGCCTGCCAGTCCTCGCTGTGAAAATAAGCAATGTACACGGGCCTGATATCCTTCATCTTTTCGGCTATCTCCGGGAACACGGCGTCCAATAAGCTGGTCTCGTCTCCGTCTCCTCCCGGCGGTTCAGCCATTGCCGCAACGGTCGGCGCCAATGTCGGTTCCGGCGTTGGAGTTGGTGTGGGCAGGGGAGTGGCCGTGGGTTCAGCCGTGGGCGTGGGGGTTGGTGGGGGAGTCGCCGTGGGTTCAGGCACGGGTGTGAAAGTTGGTGGGGGAGTCGCCGCAGGCGCCGGTGTCGGTGCGGCAGCGCCGCCGCACGCCACCAACAGCAAGAGTAACGCCCCGCATACAAGGTGCTTTCTCATTTTCATTCCTTGCTTATTGATACTTCATCACATTCCATTTCGACAATTATAGTACGGCCGGCGGCAATGGGAATATCCGGACTAATACTTCTAACTCATTCAATCTTGTCAATTGCCCGGCTGCTGATATACTTCGCTTCAAAATCTCCGGCTTCCGCCTCACTGCCACATGCAGGCAACTCCTATCCACAAGAAGTCGGTGGGTAGTTATCAGGTCGTCCTTAGGGAGAGGGTGAAACTTTGGTAACCATGAGTGGCGGTGAAGCTCTTGCCAAATCTCTGGTAAGGGAGGGCGTGGACACGGTATTTGGAATACCGGGCATACAGATTTACGGCATAGTGGCCGCGCTCCGGGACGAGGAAGGCATCCGCATGGTAACTCCGCGCCACGAGCAGGCCGCGACTTTCATGGCCGACGGGTATGCCCGCGCGTCGGGAAAGCCGGGGGTAGCGCTGGTATGCCCGGGTTCGGCCCTGTACCATGCCGCTTCCGGCCTGACCAACGCCTATGCCCGCTCCGTACCTCTGCTCATTATAGCGGGCCAAATCCCGCGGGGCGCCATCGGCAAGAATCTGGGGTCAGTCCACGAAATCGCGGACCAGGCGGACATAGTGCGCCCGGTGACCAAGTGGCGGCGTCGGGTCTCAAGGCCCCGTGAAGTTCCTGACGCCGTGTTCGAAGCCTTTCGTCAGATGCGGACCGGCCGTCCCCGCCCGGCGCTGCTAGAGATTCCCCCCGAGGCCGGGGTGGAACGCGAGGAAGTCCAGCTTCGGAATTCCGCCCGCATCCCCCGCATTGTGCCCAGTCGGGAAGACCTGCAAGAGGCCGCCGGGGTAATCGCCAGGTCCCGCACACCCCTGATTTACGCGGGAGGTGGAGTGGCCCGTTCCGAAGGGGAGGCGGCGCTGGTGAAGCTGGCGGAAGAGACGAACATACCCGTGATTACCTCCAGCGGCGGGAAGGGAACCATCCCCGACTGCCATCCCCTGTCCTACGGGTCGTGTTTCAGTCCCCGGGGCGAATTACAGGAGATGAACCAGCTCTACGAGGTGATGCAGGCCACAGACGTGGTGATCGGCATCGGTACCCGCTTCGCTTTCGGCAACCCCGCCGGCGAAGCGTCCACCCTGGTGAACATCAACATTGACGACACGGAATTGACCCGGCACCAGGCGAACACCATTCCCCTGCACGGCGACGCAAGAGCAACCATCGAAGCATTGCTCCCGTATCTGGCCCAGGCCCGAGCAGGCGACCGGCCCTCTCCCGCCGAGGCGGTGGAAGCAGCCCGCAGGCTGATTGCCTACTATGATATCCGGCTCAAGGAGCCGCAGTTCGCGGTCCTGGAAGCAATCCAAAGGGCCTCCCCTGAGGACGCTTTTGTGTGCTGGGACGTTACGCAGTTAGGCTACTACGCCCGCACTCACTGGCAAGTCAATCACCCAAAGACCTACATCGACTCCGGCTACTCATTCAACCTGGGCTACGCCTTCCCCACCGCGCTTGGGGTAAAGGTGGCCAGGCCTGACCGCCCGGTCCTCTGCATGACAGGAGACGGCGGCTTCATGTTCAACTCATCGGAGCTTGCCACGGCCCTCCAGTACGGCATCAACGTAGTAACGGTGGTTTTCAGAAACGACTCTTTCGGCAATGTGGCCCGCGACCTGGAAGAAGCCTTTGGCGGGACCTACGGCACGGACCTGCACAATCCGGACTTCGTCAAGTTCGCCGAGTCCTTCGGAGCGGTGGGCATGAGGGCGGATGACCCAATGGACCTGGAAAGACTCATTCCCCTCGCGCTGGAGCGGCAGGCGCCGGTGCTCATCGACGTGCCTTTCAGTAATATGCCGATACCGCCCGCGCCGCAGTTCGCTCCCTTCTATCGCCTGCCCTGGACTATGCCCCAGCAGGGCCTGATTCAGTCCTGATGCGACGGTAACGGGTAGAGAAAGCCTGGCTGGAGCGGTCGGGCGGCTGCTTCGGCAAACTCAGGTCCGGTGAAGGGTCATGTCCACCTGTCCGCCCCCTACTCGCTCGCCAGGCGCCCCGTCTCCCTCGCCCACGCCTGCACGCCCCGGCGGAAGGCCAGCGCGCCCATGGGGGCGATGACTGCCTGCAGGGCTTCCAGGACTTCCCTTTCGGTAGCCCCATTCTCCAGGGCCACCCGCACGTGGGCCTGGATTTGCTCCACGTCGGCCTTCAGGGCCGCCTCAACCACTATCTGCAGCAGTTCCTTGGTCTTGCGATCCAGGGTGCGCTGGCCGGTGTAGGTGGCTTCGATAAATGCGCCGTAGGTCTTCGCCCATTCCAGGTCAGCCTCCGCCATAATGCGGTGCATCTCCAGGGAATAGCCCCGGTGCTGGGCCTGGGAATCGAGAAATGCCTGGGTTTCGTCGGTGGACATGGTCTGCTCCTTACTGGAATTTGAACATGGATGAACAGGATTTACAGGATATAAATGGTCTCGTTACAGGCCGTAATGCGCCCGGGCCGCCGCTTGCTTCGGGTTGTCCTGCTGGAACAGGTCCGGGTGCTTGCCCCGGTGCAGGGCCAGGTGGTACGTAAACAGCTGCAGCGGGACCACGCAGGCCAGGGGACTCCACAACTCCGGCAGAGGCTTCACGGTAAAGCTCGTTGCCGCCAGGGACGCCAGTTCCTCGTCGCCTTCCTGCACCAGCGCCCATACCGGCGCGCCGGCCGCCGCCGAGGCCCGGGCAATGTCCAGGCTCCGTTCATACCCCGGCCCGGGCGGGGCTATCAGCATCACCAGGCACCGCTCATCCACCGAGCAGAAGGGCCCGTGCAGCAACTGCTCCACCTGCAGACCTTCGCAGTCCGAGGCGCTGGTCTCCTTGATTTTCAGGGCCACCTCGTAGGCGTTGGCGGTGTTGGGACCCCAGCCTACGGATATAAACCGCTGCAAGTCGCCATACTTTTCCACAATGCCGGAAATCTCCCGTTCCCGCTCGATGACGTGGGCCACCGCATAGGGCACGTCCACCAGACGGTCCCTCAAGTGGACCGTATCCCCGTCGGCGCCCAGGGCCGCGCCCAGCTCCGTCGCCAGCAATGCAAGCGTCGTCAGTGCGGTGGTGTAGCTGATCGTAAAGGCCGAAGACCGTTCCGGGCTGACGGTCTGGAAGGAGACATCTGCCACCCGGAGGCGCGGCCCCGGGTCCGTGGACGTAACCGCCACGGTGAACGCCCCCTTTTCTCTGGCCAGTTCCAGGGCCAGGAACGAGTAGGTCTTGGTGCCCCGGTGGCTGATAACTATCACCGCGTCGTCCGGCCCCAGGGCCGGGGGATACCCGCAAAACTCGAAGGAATGCCACCCCTGCACCTGGATATTCGGCCCGGCAAAGCGGCGGAACCAGTGCTCGGCCACCAGCACGGCATGCCACGAAGTTCCGATGCCCACGATATAAATGTTCCGCTTCGCTGCCAGGACGGCGGCAACCTCCTTGGCCGCCTCCGAATGCCGATCCAGCATGGCGGCCATGGCCTCCGGCTGGCCAGTAATGGCGTCGTACATGAAATAGGGGTGGCCTTGCCTGGTTTCCGGCTGCGTGGTCATAACGTTCCTTTCGTACTTGTGGGTTGTCTTGTCTGACCAGGAATATACACGACTGCGGGCAAATGGGGAATCGGGCGGGCGTGGTACAATACGGCAAGCCGGGCAATGGCCGCACTCCCGTTTATCCGGCAGCCGAAACCGCCGAGGCCAAGAGGTTCGACATGACCACCCGATATTCGGACAGAGCCAAACCAAAGCGCCAACGGCGATTCGTGCTCCCGGAGCCGCCGCGGGACCCCGAGGATATGACCAGCTTTCAACATTTATCCATTAACGGCAATGCTTATCTCTTGAATCACCACTTGGGCCACTCGGAGACCACCATCGTTACCGGTGAACTGTTCTTAACCCGAACTCCCCGGGCGCCGTCCCGGGAACGAGTAGCTCCCGACCTGATGGTTGCCTTCAACGCCAAACCGGAAGCGTTCAAGGCCAGTAATGGTTACATCGTTTCTGAGCAGGGTAAGCCCCCGGACTTCGTGATGGAGATAGCGTCCCCCAAGACGGGTAGCTACGATGTTGGGGAGAAGAGGGACCGATACGCCGCTTTGGGCGTCCCTGAATACTGGCGTTTCGACGAGACCGGCGCATTCCACGGCGCTCGCCTGGGAGGCGACCAACTGGTAAACGGCGAATATCAGCCAATTCCCATAGCAACACTGGAGGACGACGCGCTGCAAGGGTACAGTCCTGCCCTGAATCTCTTCATTCGTTGGGAAAAGGGAGAACTGCGCTGGTATGACCCAGGAACGGGCCGCCCTCTGGTTACCATTGAAGAGGCAGAAGCAAGCATCGAGGGAGCTCAAGCGCGAATCCGGCAACTGGAAGAAGAACTGGCCCGCCGGGACGCCCAACCTTAGACTTTCCCCAAGAGCCCGCAACTCCAATCGAGGAGGCCCGCCACGAGTTCGCCCTTTCCCCAGTTTCCGCCCTTCCTGCCCGAGTATTTCGGGCGCGAGGACGAAAGCGACGACAGTAACTTCTACGTCCAGCCCCGGCTGGTGGTCCATATCGACGACGGGGCCATTGCCGCCGTGGGCAACGTCTTCCGCAGCCTGATCCCGCCGGACTCGGTGGTGCTGGACCTGATGAGCAGTTGGCGTTCCCACTGGCCGGCCGACCACCCCAGGGCGCGGCTCGCCGGCCTGGGCATGAACGCCGTGGAGATGGAGGACAATCCCGACCTGGACGACTACGTTATCCAGGACATCAACAAGAACCCGGTCCTGCCTTACGACGGCGACACTTTCGATGCCGTGGTCATCACGGTATCAGTCCAGTACCTGACCGGTCCCATCGAGATGTTCCGGCAGGTGAACCGCATTCTCAAGCCCGGCGGCATTTTCATCATCACCTTCTCCAACCGCATGTTTCCCACCAAGGCCGTGCGCATCTGGCGGTACTCCACTGACCGGGGCCACCTGGACCTGGTAGCCGCCTATCTGGAAGAGGCCGGCGACTTCGAAAACGTCCGCGGCGGCCTCACCAACCCCGAGGCCAGCCCGCCCGGCGACCCCCTCTTCGCAGTAGTAGCCAACAAGGCGATGGAATAGGCTTCCTGCAAGCTGCCGCTCCAAATCCTACCCCAGCCCGCCAATAAACTCCCGCCATGCCGCCACGCACTTTTCCGGTTCCGAGTGCTGCACGTATCCCGTGGCGTTGGGGATCGCCACCAACTGGCAGTTGGGCATCAGGGCAGCCATGCCGGACGCCCGGTCCGGCGTGTTGGTATCGCTCTGTTCCGCCACCAGTGCCAGGGCCGGCGTGTGAATCTCCGGCAGGATGGGGGACAGGTCCTGGCTGGACAGGTATGCCAGCGTCTCCATCACCACCCGGGGCGTCGTCTGCACCATCTGCTCGGCGTACCATCGGTTATGGGCGGCGGTGGACGGGTCCGGCGAAATGCGGCGGTCGGCGGAGCGGCGTACCCACTCCTCTATGCCGTGGTCCCGGATCAGGTCGTGGTTTTCCAGGTACTGGGGCGCGCCCACGAACTTGTACGGCGAGGTGCAGGTGGTAACGGTATGCAGCCGCTCCGGGTGTTCGTAAGCGAATTGCAACGCCACCGTGCCGCCCACCGTCTCGCCGATCAGGTGGACCTTGTCCAGTTCCAGGTGGTCCAGCAGGCCCAGCAGGTCAGTGGCAAAGCCGCTCAGCGACCAGTCGTAGCCTTCCGGCGGCACAGTGGAACGGCCAAATCCCCGGGCGTCCAGCCGGATAACCCGGTACTGGCGGGCCAGCAACGGCACCCAGGCATACCACAACCGCCCGTTCTTGGCGTTGCCGTGATGCAGCACCACCGTCTCCGGCGTGCGCCAGGGATCGGTGTAGTCATCGTCGTCATAGTACATTTCCAGGTTGTCGTGCAAATTTACGGTGGGCATGGTGGCCTCCTTATCTTTCTCTTGCTGATGCGATTTTTGGGTTCCGGCTGTCAGTCAGGCCTTTAGACTGTCATTCTGAACGAAGTGAAGAATCTAAAATGCCACGGGCCTGGAATGTTTCTCATGGCAAGAATTTTAGATCCTTCGCTTCACTCAGGATGACATTACCTTGAAAGCTAAGTCGACCTGTGTCAGCAGGCCCTAGACTTGCTTGGCGGACCTGTACAGGCCCGTCTTCCGTCCCTCTGCCCCGTGGCGCAAACCTCCAGTAGGCAGCACCCGTCGCAAACCGGCGTCTTGCGGCAGGCCCGGCCGGCGTGGTGGTCCAGCAGCGCGTGAAATTCGTTGAACAGCGCTGCGTCGGCGGGCAGGCAACGGTGAAACAGTTCCTGCCAGTCCCCGTATTTGCGCCGCCCCTCCTCCGGCATTATTCCCACCCGCTCCAGTATGCGAATGGTATAGGCGTCTATGACGAAGGACGGCTTGGCGGCGGCGTAGACCAGTATATCGTCCGCGGTTTCCGGCCCTATGCCGTGGATGGACAGCAACTCCCGCCGCAGCGACGCCGTTTCCTGGTCGAACATCCGGTCCAGGTCCCCATCATACAGTTCCAGGAAGTGGGCGGCGAAGGCCTTCAGCTTGGTCGCCTTGGCGTTGAAGTAGCCGGATGGCCGGACAATCCCCGCCAGTTCGTCCTGCGAGCAGTCATGTATGGCCTGGAAGGACCAGCGGCCCGCCGCCTTCAGGTTTGCCAGGGCCAGTTCCACATTCTTCCACGACGCCGCCTGGGTAAGGATGGCCCCGACTATGACGTCAAACGGCCCGTCCCCGGGCCACCAACCCAGGGGCCCATAGGCTTTGTAGAGCCGACGATAAACTTCGTCCAGCGCAGGAGGAGACCGCAGGCCGCCGTTACAGCACATCCTACGGCCTCACAACCTGACCGGTATGGGCGCGGCCAGCTTGATTTCTTCCAGCGTAACCGTGCAGCCGTAGGCCGCCACGTCCACGCCGGCGTTGCGGGCCGCCCTTAGCACCTGCCCGAACTCCGGGTCCGACTCGTCATGGGGTTTCAGGCAGGCGGCGTCGCTGCGCTGCACCACGAAGATCGCACCGGCCCGGTGACCCTCCGCCACCGCCTGCACCAGCGTATGAAGGTGCTTCACGCCCCGGGTGGTGGGCGCGTCGGGGAACATCGCCACGCCGCCGTCTTCCACCAGGGTTACCGACTTGGTTTCCAGGTAACACCGGCCCGCCGGCCCATCCAGCGCCAGGTCCAGCCGGCTTTCGCCGTAGGTTACCTCTCGTCTTACCTCGGTATAGTCAACGAAAGGCTCCAGCGCGCCCGCCGCCAGCGCCTCGGCCACCAGGGCGTTGGGCAGCCTGGCATCGGCGGAGACCAGGGTGTGCCCCAGGTCAACCAGGGCCAGGTCGTAGCGCGTCTTCCGATGCTCGCCTGCGGCCGGGGCCAGCAGCAAACGCCGCCCCGGCTCAAACAGTTCCCGTAAGCGCCCCGAATTGGCGACGTGTACCATCTCCTCCCGTCCTGCCACCTCCACCAGGGCCGCAAAGCGGTTGAGACGGGTAAGGAAGAAACCCTCTTCCAGGTTCGGGTGCAGTTTCAAGAAATCCTCGACTCAACGCTTGGACTGTGGCTATGGTAGCAATCGCCGACATGGGTGGCAAACCAGACCCAGCCAAAGGTGCATGCATCGTTCTTGCGGGACTATAATAGCTGCCAACCTGGAGGCAACCTTCGATGCCTACATTCCTGGAAAAACTCGACCGTGCCTGCGAGGCCAGCCGCAGCCTGGTCTGCGTCGGCCTCGATCCCGAGCCTTCGCGCCTGCCCGTTGACGACGTGCTGGACTTCAACCGTGCCATCATTGAGGCCACCGCCGACCTGGCCGCGGCCTACAAGCCCAACCTCTCCTTTTACGAGGCCCTGGGCATCCCCGGGCTGCAGGCGTTGGAAGGGACACTCAGAGCCATCCGGGAGGCTGCACCCCAGGCGTTCATCATTGGCGACGCAAAGCGGGGAGATGGCGGCCCTTCCGCCGCAGCCTACGCTCGGGCCATGTTCCAGGTGTGGGGCTTCGATGCCGTGACGGTAAATCCCTGGGGTGGGGGCGATACGATACAGCCCTTCCTGGAAGATGGCGGCAAGGGCGTATTTGTCTGGTGCCGGGGTTCCTATGCCAGCGCTGCCGACCTGCAGGACCTGGAAGTTGCTTCACCCTACGGCAAGACAACAATGTACGAGCACGTGGCCCGCACCTCCCTGGAATGGTCCAGCAAGGAAAACGTGGGCCTGGTCGTGGGGGCCACCGTGCCCGATCAACTGGCTGCTGTCAGAAATATCTGCCCCGAAGCTCCCTTCCTGATTCCCGGCATCGGCGCGCAGGGCGGTGACCTGGAAGCCTCGGTTCGCTGCGGGGTGGATACCAGCGGCCGGCGGGCGGTGATCAACTCTTCCCGGGGCATCATCTACGCCTCTGACGGCCCGGATTTTGCCCAGGCAGCGCGAAATGCCACCGCCGCCCTGCGAGATGCAATAAACCGGACCCTTGAAGCGGAGGGTAAGGGATGGCGCTAGAAGTGAAGGTGGGCGACCAGGTGCGCCTGAAGAAGCAGCACCCCTGCGGCGGCTACTACTGGCGGGTAACCCGCCTGGGCGCCGACATCGGCCTGCTTTGCCTCAACTGCCGCCGCCACGTCATGCTGCCCCGGCCCCAACTGCAACGGCGCGTGAAGGAAGTGGTGCCGGCTGAATCTGCGGGAGAGAAAGAGTAAAGAAACGAAAATAGCCGGGGCATTTACCCCGGCTACTTGGTTTCATCCCAGACAACGATATGCCGGTTCGGAACTGCGGCAATTGTGGACAGCCTGCGCCTGCTACCGTCCTGCCCGTACCAGTCCCCCGTTCCTCGCGTCCGCCCCCACTTTCCCTTCAGACTCCCAATCTTCCAGGTGAATGTGAAAGTCGCTGAGGTGCTTGACCAGCGTGTCCATGAAGTTGCGCACGGCCCGGCCCAGGAACTTGCCCCTGAGCGTGCAAACGCCCAGGACGTTTGACGGGAAGATGTGCTCCAGCGACACCACGCCCAGCTTGTTGTGGTCCTCCGGGTGCAGCGTAAAGTCGTTGCCCACGGCCACCCCCATGCCGATTTCCACGTACTGCTTCACCGACTCGGCATGGTCCACCGCCAGCACGACGTCAAACCGGACCCCGCTGTCCTTGAAGGCCTGCTCCAGGTTGCGGCGCGTGAGGCTTTCCGGGCTGGACAGAATCAAAGGCCAGTTGGCAATGTCCTCCAGGTCAATGGGGTGTTTCTGCAACAACTGGTGACCCGGCGGCGTCAGCAGCACCACCTTGTAGTCGAAGAGCTTGAAGAACTCCAGCGATGGCTCGTCCGTGGGAGGAGGTGAGGTGATGGCCAGGTCCAGTTCGCCGGACTTTACCAACTGTATCAGGGTGGTGTAGGGGCGGGCGGTCAACTGCAGGCGGACGTCGGGGTAAAAGTCGAGGTAAGACTGGATGGGCTTGGGCAGGTGGTGCGTTACCACGTCCGGGTAGGCGCCTATGTGCAGGGAACCCCTTCGCTCCGTGTAGTCCATCTGGGTTTTCAGGGTATCCACCGATTCTACTATCGGGGTTATCAACTCAAGGAATATGGAGCCTTCAGAAGTCAGTTGAATTGGCCTCTTTATCCGGTCGAAGAGGGTTATGCCGAACTCCTCCTCCAGTTTGCGCAGATGGGTGGTTACGGTAGGCTGGCCCAGTTCCAGCTTGCGCGCCGCCTTCGACACGCTGTGCAAACGGGCCACATGGTAAAAACTGATAATCTCCCGCAGCTCCATAATCGCCACTTACCTCACGAGGATTTAGGGCATATAATACATCGATATAAAATATTATACAATATCGCTTGACAAAATACTAATATCTATTGAGAATGAGGAACGCAGACAGGGCGTGGAACTTGCGCCGTTACCGGGTGTTGTGCCAGACACCTTTGCCTCAATGTTCAAGGAGGGACAGGGCTAATGGCTTTTGTTATCACTGAACCCTGTATTGGGGTCAAAGATGCTTCCTGCGTTGAGGTCTGCCCCGTGGACTGCATTCACACGGACGATGAAGCGGAGATGTACTTCATCAACCCCGACGACTGCATAGACTGCGCCTACTGCGAGTCGGCCTGCCCGGTTAATGCAATCTTCGACGAGTTCACCGTTCCCGCCCACATGCGGGAATACGTCCAGAAGAACCGGGCCTTCTTCAGAAAGTAAAATCCAGCAGCGCAGCAGCGCCGCCGCAATCACCCTCCGGCCCGCCGGCTGCCGGCCTGCGAACCGGAGGACTCGGTTAGCCCCCGGCCAATCCCCCGACGGCACAGGAAGTTTGCTTGGACCTTTTCCTACTCATCCTCCGCCGGCTCAACGTCATCGGCAACTTCAAGGAACTGGGCACCGACCGCCAGCGGCGGGAAACCCTCATCGGCCTGGCCGCCACCCAGTTGATGGTCCAGCTGGCCAGCATGCCCGTCGCCCTGGTCATCCCCTCCGTTGCCCGCCACTTCGACGTCAACGTGGCCGAGGCCGCCTGGATGGTGGTAATCCGCCTGTTGATGCTGGGCAGCACCGTCTTCCTGGCCGCCCGGCTGGGCCAGAAGTACGGCCACGCCCGGGTCTACTTCATCGGCGCCATCGTGCTTTCCGGCGCCAGCGTCATGGCCGCCACCTCCTTCTCCACAACCCAGCTAATCCTGTGGAGCGGCCTGGTGGGCGTCGGCGGCGCCATGGTAACCGCCAACTCCAACGCCATCCTGGCCATGGTCTTCCCCGCCAGCGAGCGCGGTCGGGCCTTTGCCGTGCCCGTGGTGGCCGCCCGGTTCGGCACCCTCATCGGCCTGGGCCTGTTCGGCATCTTCCTCCAGTTCTTCAGCCTGCAGTGGGGCTGGCGCATGGTGTTCCTCACCTCCCTCCCCATCGGTCTGTTGGCCATCCGGTACAGCTACCCCCTGCTCAAGTACCACGCCCAGCAGAGCGTTGATGAAATGAAGCAGGTCTCCATAAACTACGTGGGCGCCACCATGATGGTGGCCACCCTGGGGGCCTTCATCCTTTCCGGCCTGCACATCCACGAGGGAGCGGAGTCCTTCACCACGCCCGACGCCCTTAGCTATCACATCCCGATGCACTTGCTGTTCTTCGCCTGCCTGGCCCTGTTCTTCGTCATCCAGCAGCGCAGCACTGACCCCTTTGTGGATTTCGGGTACTTCAAGCACAAGTACTTCTCCATGGCCCTGTTCACCAACACCTGCTTCCACCTGTCCATGCTGGCGGTGACCACCCTCATACCCATCCTGGTGGAAAACGGGCTGGGCCAGCCGCCCATCTTCGTGGCCCTGGTGCTGCTTCCCAACCAGGTGCTGGGCCTGTTCCTGCCCACCCTGGGCGGCTGGATTCACGACCGGTACAACCCCTTGTGGTTACGTCCTGCTTCGCTGATACTCATCGCCTCGGGCTTTTTCCTGGCCGGCTTCTTCGCCGACGATATTCCCGTCCTGGCCCTGCCTATAATGCTGCTGCCCATCGCCATCGGCTCCAACCTGTTCAACTCGCCCAACAACGCCACGGTGATGAACTCGCTGCCCGAGAACCGTAGCTTTGCATCGGGGATGCTGGAGACCACCCGCCAGATGGGCCACTCCATCGGCACCACCATCAGCGCCACCGTGCTGGGCCTGGCCCTGCCCGTGGCCATCGACCTGCTGCCCAGCGTAGAGGCCCAGGTCCACTACATGAGCGGCTTCCAGATTGCCGCACTGTCCGTGGTTGGGATTATGCTGTCGGGCGGCATCGTCGCCATCTTCCAGCGCACCCCCACCACCAGGCAGGCCCCGCCTCGGGCCGCCCCCGCCGCCCAACCCGGCGGCGGCGACAACTGAGTTTCAATTTCATCCACGAATTTGCACGATTATTCACGAATGACGAGAATCAGCCATTCGTGAATAATCGTCCGCCGCCGCGGATTCGTTGATTAGTCTCTGAAGGGTTTTGCCAGACGTTGCCGGGCCGGGTAAACTAGGCGGGCAAATTCAAGCCGGCGCCTGAACAATTCTTGAGCTAACGAGGTAGAGGATCATGGCCCTGTTTCTACGGGACGAAGAGGTAAACCAGGCAGTAAACATGGACGAAATGCTGGTGGCCATCGAGGAGATGCAGCGCCGCTACGGCCACGGCCAGGTGATGAACCTGGGCCGCCGCAAGATAGTTGCCCCCGGCGGCCTGCTGTCGGTCATGGGCGGCGGCCTCTTCTACGACGGCATTCTCGGCGTCAAGACCTACACCGTGGTGCAGGGCAAATACTCCTTCCAGGTCAGCATCTACAACGCCGACACGGGCGAGTTGATGTGCTACACCCAGGCCAACCGGCTGGGCCAGCTTCGCACCGGCGCCACCACTGGCGTTGCCGTCAAGCACCTGTCCAACCCCGACGCCGCCACCGTGGGCATCATTGGCACCGGCTACCAGGCCCCTACCCAGCTGGAGGCGGTCAGCAAGGTCCGGAACCTCAAGAAGGTCAAGGCTTACAGCCGCACCGCCGAACGCCGCGACGCCTTCGCCCAGGCCATGACCAACTCCCTGAGCGTGGCGGTGGACTCGGTGGAAAGCAGCGAGGAAGCCGTCTCCGGCAGCGACATCGTCATCTGCATCGCCGCCGTCATGGACCCGGTGCTGCAGGGGGAATGGCTGTCCCCCGGCGCCACGGTCATCGGGGCCGGCCCCACCACCTGGCGCGCCCGCGAGGTGGACGACGCCACCTTCGCCCGCGCCGCCAAAATTTTCGTGGACTCCCCCGAACAGGCCCCCATCGAGGTGGGCGACATGGCCGGAGCAGTGGACCGGGGCATATTCCAGTGGAGCCAGCTTCAGGAATTGCGCCACGTGGTAGCCGGCACAACCTGCGGCCGCGACAACCCCGACCAGATTATCTACGCCAAGCTAATGGGCACCGGCGTCGCCGACGTAGCCGCCGCCAAGCTCGCCCACGACAACGCCAAGTCCAAGGGATTAGGTATGGAAATGGAGTGGTAGGGTATTCCTCTAATCCACGAATCCGCCGCGCCGGACGAATGAGCACGAATATCTTGCAAGTAGGGGCGGGTTTGCAACCCGCCCCCTTCTCATATCCAAAACCCCTGACGGTTGGCAAGGAGCTCTTCCGACCAACCAACCCCATTAGTGAACATTCGTGTCCATTCGTGGATAAGAACCTAAGGCCACATAATCCACCCGGTCCGTTCCGTCCTGGCCCGGAACAGGTGGCCGCCGCCGGTGGTTACGTACAGGGTCTTCATGTCGGCGTCGCCAAAGCAGCAGTTGGTGGCCCGTTCCACGCGGATGGGATGGGTCTCCAGCACCCTGCCCTCCGGGGAGAAGACGTAAATCATGGGCCCCGGGCCGCCCGATTCCCAGCCGGCGCAGGCGATGATGTTGCCGTCGGTATCCAGGGTCATGCCGTCCACACCCCGCTGCGCGCCCCGGTGGTCCACGCCAAACGTATGCAGGCTCACATACTCGCCCAGCGACCCGTCGGCGTTTATGGGGTAGGCCCGCAGTTCCCGCACCCGGTCCAGGCCATAATCGCTCTGGGCCACATACAGGGTCCTCTGGTCCCGGGAGATCAGGATGCCGTTGGGACGGGTGATGTCCGTGGTAACCCGCTTCAGGTCGTAATCACCATCGCCGGTGGGGTCCAGCCGCAGCACCGACATGTGGTCCAGTTCCTGGGGCCCGCTGTCCCCGATGCCGCTGTAGGGGTCGGTGAACCAGATGCGCCCTGAGCGGTCCACCACCAGGTCGTTGGGGTTGTTGTGCCGCTTCCCGTCCAGGATGTGGGGCAGCGACGTTACGGTCTGCCCGTCCTTCTCGAACCGGACGATGCGCCTCCCGCCCTGCTGGCACCCGAACAGGTTGCCGGAAACGTCAAAGCACAGGCCATTCACGTGGTTGACGTTGGTGAAATACTCGCTGGTTTCCCCGGTACTCGGGTCATAGCGAAGCAGGCGACTCTCGGGGATGTGGGTGAAGATGACCGACTCACCATCCCACACCGGCCCTTCAGTGGTGCCGCCATAGGGCCCCGCAACAAGCTCAAAGTCCCAACTCATGGTGCATTACCTCCTGGTTGGTGGTGGGATTCAAAAAATTGGAGACCGAATCCAACATCAGGCAGGGACCTCTCGAACTTCTCCCGGCTCCAACCCTTCCAGTGAAGCCCGGATCTCTTCAATCCTCAATTGCACCCTGGGCCACCTGTTGGAGAGAAGGACTATGACAGCCACTTGCCTGCCGGCCATGTTCTGCTGGTAACGCATATTCTGGTCGCCGGTTATGACAATCTCGTATCCGTCTCTTTCGGCATTGTCTAGCAAGTTCCCGTTTCTAATTCGCGCCCAGCCCTTCTCATCGGCGGTATCTACGTTGTGTTCAGCAAGATAGCGACGCAATGGTTCCGGTACGTTGACGTCAAACAGGATTCTCATGCTTTACTTTAGCGTCAAGGTTTTCGACAACGTGCTCCAGAACGGCCTCTACCTGCCATCTCTTCGCCACGGGAAACCAGTCTAGGAACTCTTCTATATTGGCTCCCGCGGCCAGGTTTCCGAACAGAGCCGAGACTGGCAGACGAGTCCCGGTGAAGACCCAGGCGCCGCCTACTCTTCCGGGCTCGCTCTCCACTGCCGGACACTTTTCCCAATCAACCATAAGATCGTCTCCTGCCGTCTCGCTTGCCCGTTCTCGGGCAATGTCGGGGATGGTTGAAATCTCTGCCCACATTGTCCGCCATCAGGCCGCACTCGTCTACCGGCGCGAGACGTGCCCCTTCGTGGAAAAAGGAACCTCAGCTATCCGCCGGCTGCAAGTACGCGTCAATCTGCTCGATGTTGTAGCCGCCCCCTTGCATCAGCAGGGCTTCGACCGCGGCGCGGGCCGTGTCCAGGGATGTGAAGCAGGGGATGCGGCGCTCCACTGCGGCCCGGCGGATGTAGTAACCGTCCCGCATCACCGACGTGTCGCCGGACAGGGTGTTCACCACTGCCGCTACAGTGCCGTCGTTGATGACGTCCACCACGTTGGGGTAGGACTCGGTCAGCAGCTTGGTTACCATGGTTGCCGGCATGCCGGTGGCCTGGATCATGGCCGCCGTGCCCTCCGTGGCGTACAGCTTGCAGTCGGCTTCCAGCAGTTCCCGGATCAGGGGCAGGGCCTCGGCCTTATGCTGGTCGGCGATGCTCAGCAGTACCCCGTCGCCTTTCTTCAGGCTCAGGCTGGCCGCCATCAACGCCTTGGACAGGGCCCCCGGAAAGTCCCGGTCGATGCCCATCACCTCGCCGGTGGACTTCATCTCCGGCCCCAGGTAGGAGTCCACCCCCACCAGCTTGGACATGGAGAAGACCGGCGCCTTGATGGCCGCCAGCTTCTGCCGGGGCCACAGGCCGCCCGAATAGCCCATGCCTGCCAGTGTCTCCCCCAGCATCACCCGGGTGGCGATGCTGGCCACCGGCACGCTGGTAACCTTGGAAATGAAGGGGATGGTGCGGCTGCCCCGGGGATTCACCTCGATAATATAAACGGTGGTCTCCGAGTCATCGGACGGTGAATGGGGGCTGCGGTAGGCGCCGCCCCCCTGGATTACGAACTGGATGTTCATCAGTCCCCGCACGCCCATGGCCAGGCCGATGCGGGTGGCGTAGTCCACCAGGGTGTCCACTTCCTGTTCCGTCAGGTTCAGGCCCGGGTAGATGGCCATGGAATCGCCGCTGTGGACGCCGGCTCGCTCTATGTGTTCCATGATGCCGGGTATGAGCACCTGCTCGCCGTCGCAGATGGCGTCCACCTCGCATTCCTTGCCTTCCATGTAGTGGTCCACCAGCACCCGCCGCTCCGGGGTTACCTCGGTGGCCACCGTCAGGTATCGCACCAGTTCCGACGCATTCTGGACTATCTCCATGGCCCGGCCGCCCAGCACGTAGCTGGGCCGCACCACCACCGGGTACCCGATGTTCTGGGCCACCTGCAACGCTTCCGAAACCGACGCCACCGATGCCCCCGGCGGCTGGGGAATGCCCAGGCGGGACAGGAACTCCTCGAACCGCTGCCGGTCCGACGCTACGTCAATGGCGTCGGCGCTGGAACCCAGGATGGGCAGCCCTGCGTTGGCCAGGGCCTGGGACAGGTTGATGGCCGTTTGGCCCCCGAACTGCACCACCGACGGCGGGGGCACGTCGTCCAACGTTTCGTTGTCGATTATGTCCCGCACCGCCTCCTCGTCCAGTGGCTCAAAGTACAGGCGGTCGCTGGTGTCAAAGTCGGTGGACACCGTCTCCGGGTTGGAGTTGATCATCACGCTGGAGACGCCGGCCGCGGACAACGCCCACGCCGCGTGGACGCTGCAATAGTCGAACTCAATTCCCTGGCCGATGCGGATGGGGCCGCTGCCGATGACGACGGCCTTCTTCCCGGGCAGGGGCGGCGCCTCGTTTTCCTGCTCGTAGGTGCTGTAGTAGTAGGGGGTAACCGCCTCGAACTCGGCGGCGCAGGTGTCCACCATCTTGTACACCGGCCGCAGGTCCCACCGCTGCCGCAGGTCCCGTACCTGCTCCGGCAGCATATCGGCCAGAGTGCCTACCTGCACGTCCGAGAAGCCCAGCCGCTTGGCCCGGTACAGCAGGTCCGGCGTCAACGTCTCTCCCAGCAGCCTCCGCTCCATGTTGACGATGCGCTGCATGGCGCTGATGAACCAGGGGTCCACGTAGGTTTTGCCCAGCAATTCGTCGGCGGACGTGTTGCGGCGCAGGGCCGACATCATGGCCCACAGCCGCAGGTCGTTGGGCTCCAGCAGGCCTTCCGCGTCCCGCCCCGACTTCTGGGCCTCGGCGGCGGCCCCCTCCCACAGCAGGGTGCGGTTGCCGATTTCCAGGGAGCGGGTGGCCTTCTGCAGCGCCGCCTCGAATGACCGGTCAATGGCCATGACCTCGCCGGTGGCCTTCATCTGCGTAGTAACCTGCCGGTCGCCGTTGGGAAACTTGTCAAAGGGCCAGCGGGGAATCTTAACCACGCAGTAGTCCAGGGCCGGCTCAAAGGCCGCGCCCGTCTTGCCCGTTACCGCGTTGGGAATTTCGTGCAGCCGCTTGCCCACGGCAATTTTGGCGGAGACCCTGGCAATGGGGTAGCCGGTGGCCTTGCTGGCCAGGGCGGAACTGCGGCTGACCCGTGGGTTTACCTCGATGATGTAGTAGTCGGAGTCCGGTTCCCAATGGGCCTGCAGCGCATCCGCCACCCGGGGGTGGGGCCGCAGGGCCATCTGGATGTTGCAGCCTCCCTCGATTCCCAGGCCCCGGATAATCTTCAGGCTGGCCGTCCGGAGCATCTGGTACTCCTTGTCGGTCAGCGTCTGGCTGGGGGCCACCACGATGCTGTCGCCCGTGTGCGCCCCCATGGGGTCCAGATTCTCCATGTTGCATACGGTGATGCAGTTGTCGTCGCCGTCCCGTATGACCTCGTACTCAATCTCCTTCCAGCCCACCAGGGAGCGTTCCAGCAGCACCTGGGAAATGGGACTCAGCGTCAGGCCCGTCTGCACGATTTCCTCGAACTGCTCCCGGGAGTTGGCGATGCCGCCGCCAGTGCCGCCCAGGGTGTAGGCCGGCCTTACCACCAGGGGCAGGCCCATTTCGTCGCAGTACTCCCGCGCCTCCTCAATGGAATTGACGGTGCGGTTGGGCGGTTCCGGTTCGCCGATGTCGTGCAGGAAGTTACGGAAGAACTCCCGGTCCTCCGCCTTGCGGATAGTCTCCAGGGGGGTGCCCAGCAGCCGCACGTTGTACCGGTCCAGCACCCCGGCGTCGGACAGGGCCACCGCCAGGTTCAGTCCCGTCTGCCCGCCCAGTGTCGGCAGAACGCCCTGGGGCCGCTCCCTGGCGATGATTCGCTCGATGACTTCCACGGTCAGGGGTTCGATGTAAACGTGGTCGGCAATGTCCGTGTCGGTCATGATTGTAGCCGGGTTGGAGTTGATCAGCACCACGGAAATGCCTTCCTCCCGCAATGCCTTGCAGGCCTGGGTGCCCGCATAATCAAACTCGGCGGCCTGCCCGATGACGATGGGCCCGGAGCCGATGACCAGTACCTTATCCAGTGGCGGCGTGTTGTTGCTCAATGTGGTTTTCCATCCTCCGAGTTGTGCCCGATTCTCACAAAGAGACGCAGAGAAACGGAGTTGCACAGGGATTCTCTGAGTGCCTCTGATTCTCTGCGTCTCTTTGTGAAAACCTGGGTAATTGACTTTAGAACGTCGGTAACCGACCCGGCAACTGCATCAACCCCCGGTCGTACAGGGCGTTGATCATCTGGCAGCAGAAGGAGCCGTAATAGACCCCGTCCCAGTCCAGCTTGGCCATGCCGGGGAAGTCCTGCTCGGCCCGGGGCGGCACCCGGAAATTCACCGTGTCGTTGCCCGTCTTCTGCACCTCGATGCAGCCTACCGGCTCTTCGTACACTTTGCTGTTGCGCAGGTCAACCAGCTTGACGTTAAGCTCCCACCGGCTGCCCAGCCGCGCCCGGCTTACTGACGCAAGCTGGTAACCGAAATTGTTGTGCTCGATGCGGGGCACCACCTGGTCCAGCAGCCCCAGCATGTTGGACAGCGTGATGGGCAAGTCCGCTTCTACGCCTTCTTCAACCAATACCATCGAAAAGGTGGACATGATAACCCTCCAAATAATGCTTCCAGAATCTAACTAACCGGCTCGGTCGCCGCACATCCTGCTACTACGAGAGGAAACGTCGGCGCCGACCCTTAACACATCCCTATCCACACCTCCGCACTTTAAGGTTAGTGGTTGAATTCCTTCACCATTCCCAGGAACTCGTCGAATATATACTCGTTGTCCCTGGGCCCGGGCGATGCCTCCGAATGGTACTGAATGGTAAACAGGGGCATGTCCCGGTGGCGGGTTCCCTCTACGGTCTGGTCGTTCAGATTTATGTGGGACACCTCCAGCCCCGGGGGCAGGGTGTCCGGGTCTACCGCGAAACCGTGGTTCTGGGCGGTGATATAGACCCTTCCGGTAGCCAGGTCCTGTACCGGATGGTTGCCGCCCCGGTGGCCGAAGGGCAGCTTGTACGTGCTGCCGCCCAGGGCCCTTGCCACCAGTTGGTGCCCCAGGCAGATGCCCATCACCGGCACCCGGCCCAGGATTTGCCGCACGTTGCCCACCACGTAGTCCAGCAACTGCGGGTCCCCCGGCCCCGGCGACAGCAGGATGCCCGAAGGGTTCATGGCCAGCATATCCTCGGCGGAAGTCTCCGCCGGGACCGCAATTACCTCGCAGCCCCGCTCTCGCAGCAGCCGCAGGATGTTGTACTTCAGCCCCACGTCCGTTACCAGGATGCGGTGCCGGTACTCACCGGCGTCCCCATCTCTCGAGCCTTCCGGTTGGGGACCATCGGCGCTCCACCGATACCGTTCCTCCGCCGTAACCGTCCTCACCAGGTCCAGGTCGTCATACCGGGGCATCTCGGCCAGTTGGGCCGCCGCGGCGTCGGGGCTCCCGGTGGTCAGCAGCCCCATCATCACGCCCCGTTCCCGCAGGCGGCGCGTGACGGCCCGGGTGTCCACCCCGCAGATGCCGGGGATGCCCTGCGACTTCAGGTATTCGTCCAGCGTGCGGTCGCTGCTGCCGTGGCTGGGCTCATCGCAATGCTCCCTGACCACAAAGCCCGCCACTCGTATCCTGGCCGACTCATAGTCCTGGGGATTGATACCGTAGTTGCCCACCAGCGGATAAGTCAAGGTAACCAGCTGACCGGCATAGGACGGATCGGTGAGTACCTCCTGGTAACCGGTCATGCTGGTATTGAAGACCACCTCTCCGTGGCCCTCCACCCGGGCGCCCATGGACTCGCCCCGGTGCACCGACCCGTCCTCCAGCACCAGGTAAGCCGGAACGGAACTCTCGCTATCGGAAGTTGCCAATGTTCAGAACCCCTTATTTCTATCCACGAACAATCATTAGTGAACATTCGTGCTCATTCGTGGATAAACTAACTTTCTACACCCCAAAGTCCTGGTGTACCAACCGGCCCTCCACCATGGTCGCCATGACCCGCCCCTTCAGAGTCACGCCCTCCAGCGGTGTGTTGCAGCCCTTGGACGCGAACTGGCTGGTGTCCACCGTCCACTCCAGGTTGGGGTCGAACAGCACCAGGTCCGCCGGTGAACCGACTTCCAGGGTGGCGTACTTCTCAAAGCTGGACCCCAGCACCCGGGCCGGTCCCACCGTCAGGCGGTCCACCAGGGTGCTCATGGAAATACGGTTCTCGTGCACCAGCGACAGCAACGACCCCAGGGCCGTTTCCAGCACGCTTATGCCAAAGGCGGCATCCTGGTAGGTTACCTGCTTGCTGGCCACCTCGTGGGGGGCGTGGTCGGTGGCTATGCAGTCAATAACCCCCTCGGCCAGACCCTCGATCAGCGCTTCAACGTCGCTTCGGCTTCGCAGGGGCGGATAGACCTTGGTAGAAGTGTCGTAGTTGCGCGAGCCGGCCGTGCAGCGCAGATTTCCCTGGTACCCCAGGGCCCACTCGTCGGTCAGGGAAAGGTGCTGAGGGCACACCTCGCAGGTAACCGATACGCCCCGCTGCCGGGCCTGCCGGACCAGGTCAACCGAGCCGGCGGTGCTCAGGTGGGCCAGGTGCAGCCAGCCGCCCGTCAATTCGGCCAGGGCCAGGTCTCTCGACACCATGGCCTCCTCGGCTGCGGCCGGAATGCCCGGGAGGCCCAGGCGGGTGGCAATCCACCCCTCGGCCATCACTCCGCCGCAGCAAAGGCCGTTTTCCTGGCAGTGGTTAATTACCGGCATGCCCAGGTCCAGGGTGTAGGTCAGCGCCAGCCGCATGATGTTGGGGTCGTAAACCGGGTCGCCGTCGTCGCTGTAGGCTACCACCCCGGCAGCAGCCAGTTCCTCCATCTCCGCCAGTTCCCGGCCCTTGCGGCCCTTGGTAACCGCGCCGATGGGGAAGACCCTCACTACCGCGTCGGAGTCCACACGCCGCTTTACCAGTTCCACCATCGCCTCGTTGTCAATGGCCGGGTCGGTGTTGGGCATGCAGCACAGGGACGTAAACCCGCCCCGAGCCGCCGCCCGCGCGCCGGTAGCGATAGTCTCCTTGTACTCGTAGCCCGGTTCCCGCAGGTGGGCGTGCAAGTCGATGAACCCGGGCGCTACCACCAGTCCGTTGGCCGGTATCGTATGGACGCCGTCGGGCACGTCCAACAGCGCCAGGGTCGGGCCCGCGGAGATTATGCGGCCCTCCCGGGTTAAGACGTCGCCCACCCCGTCAATCCCCCGCCCGGGGTCAACAATGCGGGCGCCCTTAATCAAGATCGGTCTGTTGTGCGTTCGATTCATCAAGATTCTGCTATCCGACTGGGTTTACGTTCAATTGGCCGCGGTTGTTCCAATAATTGATCATGGAGCCCTGAGCTCGCCGAAGGGCCCAAGACCATACGCTTGGGTCATATTCAGGGACCGGAACATTCTTAAGGCATCCTTCTTAGATCCTTCGACTCCGCTCCGCTTCGCTCAGGATGACAGCTTTGCGAAATCGCGGGTATGACGAGCAGGGTTGCTGCAAATTTTCAGAGCGATTCTTCCCTTCTTCCGCCTCGCCCGGCGCACAGACGATACAGCAGGGCCATCCGCACCGCCACGCCGTTGGTTACCTGTTCCTCGATGACCGAGCTTCCGCCGTGGGCCAGTGCCGTGCTGATTTCCACTCCCTCGTTCATGGGGCCAGGATGCATCACCAGCGCCCCGGGCTTGGCGCGGGCCATCCTTTCATCAGTAACCTGCCACCGCCGGATGTACTCCCGCAGGCTGGGCAAGAAGCCGCCATGCTGCCGCTCCGACTGGAGCCTCAGGGCCATGACCACGTCCGCACCCTCGATGGCCCGGTCCAGGTCCGTATCCACCTCCACCTGCGCGAAGGGATGGTCTTCCTCCAGTTCGTCTCGCCCGCTCAGCAAGTCCAGCGGCATGAGAGTGGTTGGGCCCGACAAAACCACCTGGGCCCCCATTCTGGTCAGTCCCCACAGGTTCGAGCGGGCCACCCGGCTGTGCAGCACGTCGCCCACGATAACCACTTTCGCGCCCGGCAGGGTTCCCAGCTTCTCCCGCATGGTGTACAGGTCCAGCAGCGCCTGGGTGGGATGGGCGTGCAGGCCGTCGCCGGCGTTGACGACCGAGACCTGGGGCAGGTGGCGCGCCAGCAGGTAGGGCGCCCCCGAATGGGGATGCCTTATCACCACCACGTCCACGCCCATGGCCTGCAGGGTCAGCCCCGTGTTCAGCAGCGACTCGCCCTTGTCCACGCTGCTGCCGGAGCCGGACATATTGATGACGTCGGCGCTCAGCACCTTGCCCGCCTCCTCGAAGGAGATGCGTGTGCGGGTGCTGGACTCGTAGAACATGGTGACCACGACGCGGCCCCGCAACGTGGGCACCTTCTTGATGTCCCGCCCCAGCACTTCCACCATGGCGCCCGTATCGTCCAGGACCGACGTTATCTCCTCGGCGGAGAAATCGTCCAGGTCCAGCACGTTGCGGCGGTTGCCGGTGGGCGCCGCCAGGGTTACGTCCCCGGCCTCGCCGCCCAGCGCCATTGCGTCCGGAGTGGTCATTTTATCTCCCGCCCCAGCTTTACGATGATTACGTCCTCGTTCCGGTCGGTCTCGGTAAGCCGCACCTTGACTTCCTCGTCCAGGCTGGTGGGGACATTTTTGCCCACGTAGTCGGCCCGTATGGGCAGTTCCCGGTGTCCCCGGTCCACCAGGATGGCCAACTGCACCTGCCTTGGTCGGCCCAGGTCACTCAGGGCGTCCAGTGCGGCGCGGACCGTGCGGCCCGTGAACAGCACGTCGTCCACCAGCACCACCCGCTTGCCCCGAACGTCCACCGGAAACTTGGTAGGACGAACCCTGGGACTCTCCCTGGCCTGAAGATCGTCCCGGTAAAGGTTGATATCCAGTTCGGCCAGCGCCGCCCGGCTGCCCTCGAACCGCTGGATGTTCTCCCCCAGCCGTTGGGACAGGATGACGCCCCGGGTGTGGATGCCCACCAGCACCAGGTCGTCAACGCCCCGGTTCCGCTCCAGGATTTCGTGGGCGATGCGGGACATGGCGCGCTGGATTTCCTGCGCGTCCATTATTTGCCGTTCCGGCCTCTCGCCGCCCCTTTCCGTCATAACCAAGTCCGCCCGAATCGGGTTACACCTTCCCGCCGCTCATGGTACCGATGGTCGCCACCAGCGCAGTCATCGCCTCTTCCAGTTGGTCGCCCACCGCAGGGTCCAGCAGTGCCCCATCCTGCCCGAAAACGCTGGCGGCATTGGGCACCAGCACCATGGGCCTGGGAATCAGCCAAGCCCCCTCGCATTGCAGACAGTCGGACAGGTGCAGGTGCATCCTTATGCCGCCGGACCGGCCCGGGGTGGTCCCCATGCCGAACACCACCTTGCCGGTCCAGCAGTTGGGGGGACGGCACGTCCACTCGATGGCGTTCTTCATCACCGCCGGTATGGAGTGGTTGTATTCGGGACAGGCAAGCAGCAGGCCGTCGGCGCTCTGCATGGCCTCCCGCAGCGCCGCCACCGGGTCCGGAAAGGTGCCATCGTCCAGGTCCCCGTTAAACAGCGGCAACCCGGCTAGGCTCGCTTCCACCACCTCCACACCCTTGCCCTTCAGGATTTCACTGGCCGCCCGGGAAAGCCGGTGGTTCCACGAGTCCTGCCGCAGGCTGCCAACTATGCTGACAATTTTCATTCAACTGCTCCCGCTGCCAGTGGAAGGCAGGCGATGCTCAATCTCCAAAATAATACCCCCTACCCAACTGGCAAGGGGTTACAGCAACCGGCATGCACCACCCTAACGCGGTGCATCGCACGGTTCCAGGGCCAAAACACTTTGCCAGCCTCACGGGACTGCTTAAAAGACGGCCTGTCTACCAAAGCAAACGGGCCAAGGCCGGGGGTCTTCAGTTGTATGCTCTTGGATAGCCGCCCTTTCACAGACGGCATTCCCATGGAGAATTCGTAGTGATTATAGCACTTTTCGTCAATGATTTGTAATCAGATCGCGTCTTTCGCCTGCTTATCTTGGTAGCCCGTCAGGCGGCCCCTGCATAAACCCCTAACTCCACCTGTACCATGCCGAAAGTGGTTGAAAGGTTTGGGGCGTCCTCTCCGAATTCCGCCAATGTTGCCAGTTCCCTTTCAGTCAGAGGCTCGTTGTGACAGTCCACTGCCTCCCTTAACGTCATGGGCCTCGTGGGCAAGGCATCCCCATGCTGAATCATACCCTCAATATGAAACTCCAGGGCCCCCCTGATCATTCCTTGAATCTCTTGCCAGGTTTCGGCGGCGCTAACGCACCCGGGAAAGTCAGGAAGATACGCACAGTAGTTGTTGGTGGTTTGTTCGTATACCACAACGTACTTCGCTTTCATCGACCTCTCTCCAGTAATCCCGCTTGAACGAGGATATTCCGCCAGGTCTTTGGCTTTAGGTCCACGCTGGGATGCCCGGCAATGGTGACGGTTCCTGGTTTGTCAGGATGGTGAAACTGCCTATGGCTGCCACTGGTTCGGACTATACGCCAGCCGTCACCTTCTACCAACCTGATGGCGTCCCTGACCTTCGGCATAACGGAAGGTAAATGTTGCCAGGCCCGCCAGTGTCCCTGCCCCTACCCCGTAACCCGCTTCTTCCGGTTGTTCATGTAGTCCACCAGAATGTACTCCCCCAGGTTTTCCGAACTGCTGTAGAAGGCCCGGCCCCGGTTGATGCGGGTCATGCGGTCCACGAAGTTCACCAACTGGTAGTTGTTTTCCAGCATGAAGGTGTTGATGACTATGCCCTCCTGGGAGCACTTCTTGACTTCCTTCAGCGTTTCCAGTTCGGTACGGTAGCTGGGCGGATAGTTGAAGTAGGAGCGGCCGTTCTCCAGGTGCGCCGTGGGTTCCCCGTCGGTGATGACCAGGATCTGCCGGGTACCGCCCTTCTCCTTGGCCAGCAGGTTGCGGGACAGCATCAGGGCGTGGTGCAGGTTGGTCCCCGACACCCAGGCGTTCCAGCTTAGCGACGCCAAGTCCTCTTCCTTGATTTCCCGGGCATAGTCCGAGAATCCTACCACGTGCAGGGTATCCCGCGGGTACTGGGTGCGGATGAGCGCGAACAGGGCCAGCGTAACCTTCTTGGCCGCCTGCCAGTTGTTAAACAGGCCCATGCTCCGGCTCTGGTCCAGCAGCACGATGGTGGCAGCCCGGGTCATGTGCTCGTTCCGGTAAATCTCAAAGTCCTGGGGACTGATCTTCACCGGCACCTGGGGCCCGCCCCGCACGATGGCGTTCTTCACCGTCGATTGCAGGTCTATCTGGAACGGGTCGCCGAACTCGTAGGGCTTGGTCTCTCCCAGCAGGTCGCCGCCGGCGCCCCGCGTGTCCAGTTCGTGGTTGCCGGCCCGGTCCTTTTTCAGGTGGATGAACACCTCCCGCAGCGCCTTCTGCCCGATGCGGCGGATGCCCCGCGCCGTCAACTGCAGGTCGTCGTTGCCGGTAACATAGCCCGCTTCTTTCAGCAGTTGCCGCAGGCGGTCCAATTCCTCCCACGCCCGGCGGGCCTCCTCGCCCAGCAGTTGCGCCAGCTTGTCCGGGTCTATCTCGTCCATGTCGCCGGTGCGCAGGGCCTGTTGCAGCATCTGTTCCAATTGGTCCAGGTCCTGCATCTGGCCCATCATCTCCATGGCCTGCTCCAGCGTCAGGCTGTCGTCCCCCAGGAAGGGATACTGACGCCGCAGGTCGTCCATGGGCATCAACTGTTCCATCAGCGACGCGAACTCCGCCATCTGCTGCTGCATCCCCGGATCCAGGGCCGACTGCAGCGCGTCCTCCAGTTCGCGGCGCGCTTCGGGGGACATGCTGTCCAGCATGGACTGCATCTGCGCCAGTTGCTGTTGCAGCATCTCCATCAGTTCTTCAAAGCTCTGGGGCGGATTGTCCCCGAACATTCCGCCGAACTGCTGCATGAAGCCGTCAAAGTCGGGTTCCCGGCCGGACAGCTTGTCCCGCATCATCTCGTTGAGCTGGCGCATCATCTCCTGCATGGCCGCCATCTGTTCCGGCGACATGTTCTGGAGTTGCTGCTGCATCTGCTGGCCCATGTTCTGGGCCATCTGCTGCTTCAGCATGTCCAGCAGTTCCTGGAACATCTGCTGGGCCTCCGGGTCCATGAAGTCGTACTCCATTAACTCCTGGATTTGGCCGCCCAGGCTGTCCGGCAGGTTGTCCAGCTTCTCCCGGTTGCGGTCGGCCCGCTGCTTCAGCAGGTCCAGCAGGCTGTCCTGCATGGCCCGGTCCTCGTCCGGCGCCTGGCTGACCTGCTCCTGGGCTTCCTCCATGCGCCGATCGATGCCCTCCCGCTCGGTGCGCAGGATTTCGTCCAACCGCTCCTTCAGGTCATCCACCACCGAGTCCATGTTGTGCTGCTGCAGTTGCTCCCGTCGCCGGTCCCGCAGCATGTCCATCAATTCCCGCAGGCCGGGCATCTGCTGGCCGTTGCGGTCCTGCATGCCGTTGCGCAGCAATTCCCGCAGGGCCTGCATCACGTCGCCCTGCTTCAACAGCTCATCCGCCAGGCGGTCCATCAACTCGTCGGCGTCAATGTCAAAGATTTCCTGGGTGCCGTCCCACTGGGAGTAGCGGTAGGTGCGGTAGAAGAGCATCGTGGCCTCCCTGTGCCGGTATCTGCGCCGTCCGGGAGATTGAGGGAAATCCAAGGATTTCGGGAAATGATACAGGGCAATGCGTTGGGCCGCAACCGCAGAAAGCATTGCCCAGGCCAAACGATTATCATCCCTGCCCGCCCCAGCAAAATTACACGGGAATATCACATCAATGAGAGGGTATTGCCACGACAATAACATAGTCTTGGTTTATATATAACATCTATAATATATACAATGATTATGCTCATTTACCCGTTCATCAAATTCCGGCAGCCGCACCCCGTTTCCCACCGGAACGGGGGCGGACCCTGAGGAGGTGCCTGCATGAAGGCTTTCAATAATACACAAAGTGGGAGGACCAATCGACTAATGACGCGGCTGACGTTTGCCGCCGCGGCCATCGCGCTGGCCATGCTCCTGGGGATGGCGGCCCTGAGTCCGGCGGCGCCGGCCCACGCGTGGGAGTCGGAACTGGTAATCACCTGCCTGAGAACGGACGTTGCCGAGGGCGACGACTACCGGGTGGCAGTGGTCAGCCACGACGAGAGGGGCGCGGAAGACGAGGGCATGCGGGTGTGGTGGTACACCGACCGCGGCACCGCCGACGCCGCGGACTACTACCACATGGACGGCTGGCGCCAGACTGCCAACGGCCACCAGCGGCGCCAGGCGTGGATGGGCCGCACCTTCCAGACCAGGGAAGACCCCTACCCGGAATTTGACGAGTCCTTCGTCCTCCGGTTCAGGAACGAGAACCAGTACCACGCGGGCCAGTATGACCAGGACTGCGACATATTCATCCGCAACGACGACGGCGTGGGCATCCGCGAGCTGGATATCATATCCGCCCCCGCCGACGGCCACGCCTACCGGGTCGGGGAGAACATCGAGATACTGGCCCGGTTCAACGACTACGTGACAGTTCAGCAGCCCGTGCTGCTTCCCCTGCGCATGGGCGACGGCGACGACTACTGGCGGGGCGCCCGCCTGGACCGCAAGCACGGGGAACTGGGCTACGTCTTCGTTTACCAGGTTCAGCCCGATGACCTGGACCGCGACGGCCTCAGCCTGGACGGCGGCTTCACCGACGGGAACGGCGTTACCCACAGCCTGGCCGGCAGCGGCGCGATCACGGTCAGGGAGACCGGCCACCCCATCAACACCTGGTTCCGGGGCCTGCCCGACGACCCGGCCCACCGGGTGGCCGGCCGCCCCACAGTCACGGGCGTGTACCTGGCCTCGTTTCCGGCCAACGGGAAGCACTACGTTACCGGAGAGAACATAGAAATAGCCCTGACCTTCGACGAGCCGGTGGAGGTGGAGGGCGAAAAGCTGGTGAGCCTGCGCCTGGGTTTGAACAACTGGTGGCGGGGCGCCTGGTACCAGCGAGGTTCCGGCACCAACGCCCTGATCTTCCGCTACCAGGTGCAGGATAAGGATCGGGACACCGACGGCATCAGCATGGATGGCGGGTACACCGACGAGAACGGCGTTACCCACGGCTTCGGCGGTGACGGCGTCATCAGGTCGGTAGCCACCGGCGCTACTGCCAGCCCTGACTACCCCGGCCTGCCTCCGCGGGAGTGCCACCGGGTGGGCATTGCCCACATCACCGACGTGCGGATAACCTCCAGCCCCGCTATCGGTGATACCTACGGCTACGGCGAGACAATGTACTTCGCGGTGGACTTCAACCGTCCGGTGGACGTGCTGGGCGGTAGGGATGACGTTATGCTGATTCTGGCCATGAGCACGCATAATGGCCCCTGGCGCCGGGCAGCCTACATCAGCGGCTCCGGCACGGAGACCCTGGTCTTCGCAAAAGTTGTGCATCTGACCACCCGGTACCACAAGGAATTCGACGACGACGGCATCGGCATCGGGACGGCGGCAGGCTTGTTCGACATGAAGAACGACGGCGCCATAGTCGCCAGCGGCACCGGTTCGCCGGCGGAACTGGACTGGCCCATCAGCACGTCGGCGCCGGGCCACCTGGTGGACGGCAGCCTGCCCATCCGCGTCGTCTCTCTTGAGTTCACCTCGGACCCGGGCGATGACAACACCTATGAAGCCTGCGACACCATCACGCTGAAGGCCACCTTCACCGGGCCCATAGAGATTACCTCCATTCCGCAACTGGAACTGGACTTTGACGGCGAGGCAAGGACGGCCAACGCCACCGAGCTTGATTTCAACCTCCTCTACTTTGCCTATTACGTTGCGGCGGGAGACGAGGACTATGACGGCATCGCCGTCGCCGCCGACGCCCTGACCCGTACCGGCGCCACCTTTGAGGACATGGCACGCAACCCGGTGGACCTGTCCCATGCCGCCGTGCCCGCCAACCCCGCCCACAAGGTGAATGCGCCCAATCAATAACTCGTGACAATTCGTCCGCCGCGGCAGATCCATGAATTTTACAGGCGCAGGGAGACAGGTCTGCCTGCGCCATTAAAATTACACGGACATGTCATCCAGCACATAGGCCAATTACACGCCAATAACACACGGAATTGGTATAATGGATAATTGTTATCAATGCCTGCGCCGCGGGCATTTGTACCCATCCCAAATTCCGGCCGACGCGCCCCGTTCCCCTCCGGAACGGGCCCGGCCACCGAGGAGGAGCCGACATGAACGCTAACAACATTAGACGACGACTGCCCTGCTGGAGGTTCTGCTTAGCCGTGGCAGTGGTGAGCGCCGTGGCCGCGCTGGTGGCCCTCTTGCCCGTGCAGCCGGCATCGGCTCACACTTACGTAGACCTTCTCTGTGGCCCCGGGCTGGTCTGGGAAGGGGGGTCCAAGCGGGCTGAGGCGAGAGGCCATCTTGACTCCCGCCGCCTCGCCGAGGACGACCGCTACATCCGGTGGTACACCGACACCGGAACGGCCGACGAATCGGACTACCCACGCGTGTGGGGCTTGG
>DAOUJN010000018.1:0-20487 GCA_034422655.1 Dehalococcoidia bacterium | reverse complement strand
GTCTGGATGACCTGGTTGTCCTTGCGATAGCTGATGCCGGGCACCTTGTCCAGGTAGGCTTCGCGGCTGCCGGCGGGGTGGGACAGCATCAGGTCGCACAGGGGAGCGATGATGTCTTCACCCTCTCGCTGGACGATGACGTCGAAGTTGCCCAGGGCAAAGGCTTCCTCGGGCAGGGGGCTCATCTGAGGACCGCCGCCGATGGTAACCAGGTCCGGATGGTACATCTTGGCCAGGCGGGCAAGCTGGTATGCCCGCGGGGCTTCGTTAATCAAGGCGGTGACCAGGAGTACATCCACGTTCTCCAGGTCTTTGTCAGGATCCATGAGTCCGCTGCGGTCCTCGAACCAGATTTCCCGTTCGTAAAAGAAGGGCCCGTCTTCCCACTGGCCCAAAGCGGTAGAGAGGAAGAGCATTCCCTGCCTGGGAATAGCCATATATTCAAAGTTTCCGCCGGCCGATGCCGGCTGGACCAGAACTACCCGCTTGATTCTGGACGTTGTCGTAGCCATTTGCTCACCTTGTACGTGCTTGGGCAGCAGGCACTGTCAAATTTATATATGTTTCAGATATAAGATATTATCCTATTTCCCGACTTTGTTCAATGATGCGGGGCACCGCTTGCGGGCCGGCGGGGGCGCGGTTTGTCTTGTCCACGGTGTGCCCGAGGATATAGCGGCCATCAACTAGCCGAATCGGGGAATTATTTCGGAGGCAATGGCCTCGATGTGGCGCACCCGGTCTTCCCTGGGGCAGGCCACGCTGAATACGATGTGCCTGGCGCCCGCTTCAATGTATTCTTCCAACCGCTGCGCGCACATATCCGGGGTGCCCAGCAGGCAATAGTTGCGCACAATGTTCAGGAAGTCCCCGCCATACAGGTACCTTCCGCCCAGGGCGGCGGCAGCCACTTCTGCTGCTTCCTGTTCCGTCGGGTAAATGGAAATGTAAGGGAAGTAGGCCCACTGGAACATGGCCAGGTCGCGGTCTTCCTCTTCGGCCATGGCCGTAATTTTTTCTACGCTGTCACGGTAGCGGTCGGGACTGTAGAAATAGGGAAACCAGCCGTCGCCGAACCGGACGGCCCGGCGCATTGCCGCGTCGTGCCGGCCGGCCACCCAAACGGGCGGATTAGGGTCCTGCGTCGGGGTCGGGTTTAATGACGCCTCCTGGAGGGAAAAATGGCGGCCTTCAAGGGACACCGCTTCTCCGGTCCACAGGCGTCTGACGGCATCGAGGCATTCGTCGGTGCGGCGGCCTCGCTGCCTCACGTTAAGGCCGGCCGCCTCGAACTCCATGGGAAATTCGCCCCCAACACCTACGCCAAGGGTAAGCCTGCCACCGGAGGCAATGTCGAGAGAAGCCGTCATTCTTGCCAGCACCAGGGGTTGGTAGAAGGGAACCAGCAGTATCGACGACAGCAAACGAATACGCTCGGTGGCGCCGGCAGCGACGCCAAGCAGGGGCAGCGAGGCGTGGGTAGGCCCGGGAGGATTGCCCCTCATGAAGTGCTCGCCGACGGAAATGTACTCGAAATCCAGGCTCTCCAGCCAGGCAGCCTCCGCCGCAATCTCGGCGGCGCCCAGCACCGCGCTGGCACCGAAATGGAGTCGAGGGTGTGTCATGATTTCTTCCTTTGCCTGACGATTGCCGCCACAGAATCCCGGTATGAGTACGGGATGCCTTGAGTGGGCGCGTGAGAACAATGAGGCGCAACTTCCCTGCCTGGGTCTGAAAGGGGAAACGGGCGATGCGCCGGCGTTTATATTACAATATCAGGTGAAGGCCAAGCAGACTAGGGACCTGGGTTGGTTCGCTGAAGTTCCTTTTCCTCTTGGGAGCAGACTATGACGGTGTTGGTGACGGGGTCAACGGGCTTCCTGGGCCGGCGGGTAGTGCAAAAGCTGCTCGACCATAATTACGAGGTCCGCTGCCTCGTCCGAACGCCCGGGAAGGAGCGGATTTTCGAGCAGGGCTCCGTGGACGTATATTATGGCGACACGGGAGACCCTGATGCCCTGTCCAGCGCCTGCCAGGGAGTGGACCAGGTGGTCCACCTGGTAGCGGTAATCCGCGAAACAGGCCAGTTCACCTACGATAACGTCAACCGGGTGGGCACAGAGAACGTAGTCGAGGCGGCAAAGAGCGCCGGCGGCATAAGCCAGTTTATTCACATAAGCGCGGTGGGCGCGGTTAACGACCCTGACCTGCCCTACCTCAAGAGCAAGTGGCTGGGTGAACAGTCAGTCATTAACAGCGGCCTGCCCCATACGATAATCAGGCCCTCGCTGATTTTCGGACAGGGAGACGAGTTCATAAACTCACTGGCGGCGGTGGTGCGCCTGTTTCCGGCGGTTCCGGTCATTGCCGGCGGGCGCAACCGGCTGCAGCCAATCTGGGTCGAAGACCTGGCCCAGTGTATTGCCCTGTCCCTCAGCCGCCATGATTTGCATGGCCATATCCTGGAACTGGGCGGTCCGGACCAGTTGAGTTACAACCAGATAGTGGACATTATTTCCCGCACCATGGGCCGGCGAAGGCTCAAGGTGCACGTGCCTATCTGGATTATGGGTATCAATGTAGCGCTGATGCAGACCTTCATGTCGCGCCCGCCGATAAATTCGGAAATGTTAAAAATGCTGCGAGTCCGGAACGTCGCCGAACTGGGCATGGTGGAGCAGACGTTCGGGTTCCGTCCCCGGCCCATGGAGGGCAATATCGAATTTGTGAAGGAAGTTACCCTGGGCGATGCCATGAAAATCAATATGGGCTCAATGCCGGCCCATATCAGGGACCACTGAGGCGATAGAGTTGCCAGCGCCAATTGCCGATTACCGTCAAGCCATTGACTATCTCCTGGCCCTGGTGGACCACGAGCGGCAGACCCCGGCTGCGCCGCGACAGAAGCGCATTTATGACCTGCGCCGGGTCAGTGGATTTCTGGAGGAGTTAGGCAACCCCCACCTGGCGACGCCGACCGTCCACATTGCAGGCACGAAAGGCAAGGGGAGCACGGCGGCGATGGTGGACTCGATCTTGGGTGTGGCCGGCTATCGCACCGGGTTCTATTCCTCCCCGCACCTGCACACCTTCCGGGAACGGATACGCCTGGGGAGCGAACCGGTGTCGGAGGATGTTTTTGCCAACCTGGTGGCAAGGCTGGCGCCGGTAGCCTGTGAGCCGGACCGGCAGACTGACCTGGGCGCCGTAACCCTCTTTGAGTTCATGACGGCCATGGCATTCCAGTGCTTTGCCGAGGAACAGGTGGACTTTCAGACGATTGAAGTGGGTTTGGGAGGCAGGCTCGACGCCACCAATGTGGTGGAGCCGGCGGTTTGCGCCATAACCTCCATCAGCCTGGACCACATGGCCATCCTGGGAGATACGGTGGAGGAGATTGCGGCCGACAAAGCGGGGATAATCAAGCCCGGTGTCCCCGTTGTGGTGGCGCCCCAGAGTCCCGGCGCTCTTGAAGTTGTCCTGGGAGTCGCCGCCGAGAAGCGGGCCCCGGTTACGTTGGTTGGCAGGGATGTTACGTGGAACTCCGCGGAACGTGTAAAGGGTGGCCAGACAGCCGAATTTTCCACCCGGCGCTTCAACTTCCGGCCCATGATACCGCTGCTCGGTCGCCACCAACTGGAGAATGTCGCCATGGCAGTGGGAGTGGTGGAAGCCCTCACGGAACAGGGTTACGGCATATCGCTGCCTGATACGGTCAAGGGCCTTATGAAGGTGAAGTGGCCGTGCCGACTGGAAGCGCTGGGCCGGGAACCGCTTGTGGTCTGCGACGGTGCCCACAACGTGTATTCCATGGAGACCATGCTGTCGTCCCTGCGCGAATACTTTGATTTTGAGCGTTTGATCCTGGTGGTGGGATTTTCGCGGGACAAGAGCGTGGAGGGTATGGTGGAAGCTCTGGTCCCTCATGCGGACCTGGCCATCGCCACCCGGTCGCGGCATCCCCGTTCCCTGGTCCCGTCTTCCCTGGCGAAACTGCTGCGAGACCAGGGAGTGGAACATGTGCCACAAGTGGAAGATGTTTCCGGGGCGCTGGCGGCTGCCAGGAGCGAAGCCAGCCCACGCGACCTAATACTCGCCACCGGCTCCCTGTTTGTGGCGGCGGAGGCCAGGGAAGCCGTTCTGGGGATAGAACCGGAAATCTACCCCGATCTGCTGCCCCCTGACCTCAGATAGGGATTCAGCATAGAATAGGGGCAATTCGTCGCTGGCTGAAAGGTGCAGAAGTCCGGTAAACCTGGAAGCTGCGCTTGCAGGCCGGCGCGGCCGCAGTCGCCAGCAGCGGCGGAACAATTCCCTCGAGATATTGACCTAACGGAGAAGAGACCGGTCAAGGGCCGTATATGGACAGGAAAAGGGTTGTAGTTACGGGAATCGGAGCCATCACTCCGCTGGGTCAATCTGCCGACGAATTTTGGGCCAACCTGGTCGCCGGCAAGTCGGGCATCGGCCCCATGACGTTGTGTGACCCCACCGATTATCCCTGCCGAATCGCCGGTGAGGTTACCGACTTTGACCCGGCCGACTACATGGCGGCCAGGGACGCGCGGCGCATGGCAAGGTTTTCCCAACTGGCCGTGGCTGCGGGTCTGCTGGCCGTGGAGTCCGCCCGTTTCAAGTTGGACGAGGAAGATCCCTACCGGGTTGGCGTTCTTATCGGAAACGGCAACGGCGGCTTTCCCACGCTGGAGGACAATTGCCGGATACTGGCGGCCCGGGGAGGCATGCGCATGTCTCCCTTCTTTTTCCCCATGGTGTTGCCCAACATGGCGGCGGCCAACGTCAGCCACTACCTGGGCGCCCGCGGCCACAACTCCACCGCAACTACCGCCTGCGCCGCCTCCAACCAGGCTATTGGCGAGGCCCTGCGGCTGCTGCAGCACGGCGAGGCCGACGTGGCCTTTGCCGGGGGCGCCGAGGCGGGAATCAGTCAACTGGGCCTGGCCGGGTTCGCGGTGATGCGGGCGCTGAGCACTCGAAACGACGAACCCCAGAAGGCCAGCCGCCCCTTCGACGCGGAAAGGGACGGTTTTGTGCCGGCGGAAGGCTCGGTTATCCTAGTGCTGGAAACCCTGGAACACGCCCTGGCGCGGAATGCGGATATTCTGGCGGAGCTGGCGGGCTTCGGCTGCACCTCCGATGCGGGGCACCTGGTGCAGCCGGAAGAGACTGGGGGAAGCGCGGCGGAGGCCATGCGCCTGGCCATTCTCGACGCCGGCATAGGGATTGACGAGGTTGAATACATTAATGCCCACGGAACGTCCACCCCGTTGAACGATGCCGTTGAGACGGTGGCCATAAAGCGCCTGTTCGGAGAACGCGCCTATCGCATCCCCATCAGTTCCACCAAGTCGATGATCGGACATGCCCTGGGCGCTTCCGGATCGCTGGAAGCGGCGGCCTGCATAAGCGCCATCGCCAGCGGCAGGATTCACCCCACGGTCAATTACGAGCATCCCGACCCGGACTGTGACCTGGACTATGTGCCCAATGTGGCGCGGGAGGGGCCGGTGAACGTCGCCCTGTCCAACGCCTTCGGGTTCGGCGGCCAGAACGCGTGCCTGGTGTTCAAGAAATTTGAGGGCTAAGAGGTCGGGCCGGCGAAAGCCGGTATCCAGAGTCCCGCGGGCTATTACCTGTCTTCTTGAGCCACCGGAACGGGAAAGTCGTCCGAAAAAAGACTGGGGCCGGGAAGCTCTTGGCTTCCGGCCCCTGATTTTCCTTGAGGAGAAACTTCCAGTTCTTACTGAAGTGAGTTAACTGCCTGCGGGCTGCACGGCCTGTGTGGGGTCAGCCTGGACCAGAACGTCCTCGAGAATTCGCTGCAAGGCCATGGTGTGGCTGCAAACGCCCCTGGTCAGGAAGAACAAGCACTCACAGTTCCACTTGCCGGACTCGAAACTCACCTGGTAGGTGTTGTGGTTTCCCTCGAAAGTGGCGCGGAAGCTTTGAATGCTGACCCGTTCCCTCTCTTCGGCGTACTTCCTGGCCTTGTCAATCTTCCCGATGAAGCTGGAATTCATTCAGTCCTCCTGCAGTACTGGTGAAATCTTAGCCCTTTCTTTCGGCCTCAACTATCGTTAAAGCGCAATGAAATTGTAAAGTCCCTGCCATACAGGGTCAAGGTTTGTTGATGCTGCTTTTGATGTCCTCCAGGCATTGGACCGAGAGTTGGACAGGTTTCCTGGATGCGCAAACGGGCTTGTCCTACCCGGCAAGACTAGGTAACCATCCCCGAGCAGGCAAAAGGTATCTGGGCGCCGGGCACGGTAATTGACGCTACCGGGGGGCTGGCATACAATCCAATCTGCTGACCGGAATGCGTCCATGCGACGTTAAAAAAATCTCCTTTTTTGACAGCAGGTGAACCGTTTTGATGACCGGTGACGAAATAAGGGACTCCTACATCAAGTTTTTTGAGGACAAGGGCCATTTGCACATGCCCAGCGCTTCGCTGATACCGGCGGGCGATCCAACGCTGCTCTTTACCAGCGCCGGGATGGTCCCCTTCAAGCCCTTTTTCATGGGCGAACAGACTCCGCCCAATCGCCGGCTGACCAGTTACCAGAAGAGTTTTCGCACCACCGACATTGACGAGGTGGGAGACCACAAGCACCTGACCTTCTTCGAAATGCTGGGCAACTTCAGCATCGGGGACTATTTCAAGGAGAACGCCACCTCGTACGCCTGGGAGCTTGTTACCACCCTGTTCAAGCTGCCCCCGGAGCGCCTGTACGTCACCATCCACCTGGACGACGATGAAGCCTACGGCCTCTGGCGGGACAACATCGGCGTGCCCGAAGAGCGCATCTACCGGTACGGCGACAGCGACAACTGGTGGGGGCCGGCCGGCACCGAGGGGCCCACGGGGCCTTGCACCGAAATCCACTACGACGGCGGGAGGGAGAAGGGCTGCGGACTTATGCTGCCCCCGGTCGAACTCACCACAATCTTTCTCAAAGAACGGGATACGGGTGAAATACAGGACATACCGGGTTGCCATCCCAACTGCGACTGCGAGCGTTTCGTGGAGATGTGGAACCTGGTCTTTATGCAGTATTACCAGGACCCGGAGCGCAACCGTACACCGTTGCCCGCCCCCAGTGTGGACACCGGCATGGGCCTGGAGCGGGCCGCCGCCGTCCTGCAGAACAAGCCCAATGTTTACGAGACTGACCTGTTCCGGCCCGTCATAGACAAGGCCTGTGAATTGAGCGGCAAGTCTTACGGCCACGACCGGGATACCGATTACGCCCTCCGGGTGGTGGCGGAACACGCTCGGGCCGCTTCCTTTCTGATTGGCGACGGCGTCGTTCCTGGCAACGAGGGCCGAGGTTACGTGCTGCGCCGCGTTATCCGCCGGGCTATCCGCTACGGCCGGCGGCTGGGACTGTCCCAGCCCTTTCTGACCCAGGTGGCCGGGGTGGTGCTGGAACGTTTCGCCCCAGTGTACGGGGAATTGTCGGAGAACCACGACTTCATTCTCCGGGTAGTCGGGCTGGAAGAAGAACGCTTCGGGCGGACCTTTGAGCGGGGGAACGACATATTGCGGGGCATGGTGACCTACCGGGAAAGGGTAGCCGCCGCTGAGGAGATTGCCGGCGCTTCCGATATCTCCGGGGCATTGCCCGACGACCACCTGGGGACCAACGAATCCGAGAATATGGGGGCCCAACTGGCCGGGGAGACTCTGGTGGCGTCCCTTTCTTCCACCGAGGGGAACCTGGACGGCCCAGGTGTCGCCATTCAGGCCTGGTCTGACACCATTACCGGAAAGGAGACGTTCGTCCTTTACGACACCTATGGCTTCCCCCCGGAACTCACGGCGGAGATAGCTCGCGAGCATGGCCTGGAAGTGGACTCCGAGGGGTTCGAGGGGGAGATGGAATCCCAACGGGAGCAGTCGCGTTCCGCCCAGGGTTTCAGTGGCGGCATGGAGATGCTGACCGCCTATGAGAACCTGGGGATTTCCGCCACCCATTTCGTTGGCTACCAGCAACTGGTCCAGGAAACACAGGTGGCGGCCCTGCTGGTGGACAATGAAGCGGCAGGGCACGCCACCCAGGGCCAGCAGGTCGAAGTGTTGCTGGAGGGTACTCCCTTCTACGCCGAGAGCGGCGGGCAGGCGGGAGACAAGGGCATTATCGCCGGTCCCAACGGCACGGTTCGGGTGGAGGACACCCAGAGTCCCGTGGCCGGCCTCATCGTCCACCGTGGGGTAGTGCAGTCGGGCGATGTTTCGCTGGGTGAGCGGGTAACGGCCCGGGTTGATATAGACCGGCGGCTGGATGCCGCCCGGAACCACAGCGGCACCCACCTGCTTCACGCGTCCCTGCGTTCGGTGCTGGGACCGCACGTGCGCCAGGCCGGTTCCCTGGTGACGTCGGAACGCCTGCGTTTTGACTTCAGCCACGTCGGCCCGCTGTCCCCGCAGGAACAGCTTTCCGTCCAGAACCTGGCCAACGCCAAGGTGCGGGAGAACCTGGAAGTGTCCACCCAGGAGAGCACCTATGCGGAAGCGGTGCGGGACGGGGCTCTGGCCTTCTTCGGGGACCGCTATGGGGATACGGTCAGGGTGGTGCGCATGTCCAATGGCGACGCCTTCAGCGTGGAGGTGTGCGGCGGCACCCACGTGGGCGCTACCGGCCAGGTTGGCACCATGTTCGTCCTGGGTGAATCGGGCATAGGCGGCGGCATGAGGCGCATCGAAGCCGTCACCGGGCGGGGCGCGGAGGAGTTGTTTGTCGAGCAGGCCAGCAGGCTGGAAGCGCTGGCCCGCCGCCTGCAGACCCCGGTGGTGGACCTGGAGGCGCGGCTGGATACGTTCATCCAGGATACGGATGAGTTGCGCCGCCGCCTGGCAACCCTGGAGCGGGGCAGCCTGAGGTCGGAAGCGGAGGCTCTGTTGGACCAGGTGCAGGACGTTGACGGCGTCAAGGTGGTGGCGGGCCGTACGTCGGCCAGCAGCGCGGAGGCCATGCGGGAGATGGGCGACTTCATCAAGACCCGGCAGGCCAGCGTGGTTATCAGCCTGGGCGCGGTTGTGAACGGCAATCCGCTGATGGTCACCATGGTTACGCCGGACCTGGTCGGTCGGGGCCTGCACGCCGGCAACATGGTGCGGGACGCCGCCCGGCTGATGGGCGGCGGCGGCGGCGGCCAACCCGAGATGGCCCAGGCCGGCGGGAGACAGGCCGACAAGCTGGACGATGCCCTGCGCCGCATAGCGGAACTCGTGCGGGAAGCCCAGCGAACCTAGAGGCGGCTGCTGGCAATGCGATACCTGGCTCTTGACCTGGGCGACCGGCGGATCGGCCTGGCAGTCGGCGGCGACGAGGGCATTCCGGCGGTGCCGGCCGGCTACCTGGAGCGAAGGAGCCTGCGCCTGGACCTGGACCGGGTGCTGGACGCAGCGGAGCAACGGGGCGCCGGCGCCATAGTGGTGGGCATGCCATATTCCCTGTCCGGCGAGACGGGTTCCCAGGCCCGGCTGGCGGAAGGGTTCATCCGGGAACTGCGGAAGAGAACCCAGCTTCCGGTGCATGCGGTTGATGAACGGTACTCATCGGTGGAAGCGGAGGGACTGCTAAGGGAATCGGGCGTCCAGCCGTCCCGGCGGAAGGGCGAGGTGGACGCGGTGGCGGCGGCGCTGATCCTGGAGCGGTTCCTGGCCGCAGAAAAAGGTCAGAGATAGACCCGGTCGAAGTCGCCGGACAGGCTGGTCATTTGGTCCAGGTCCCAGTCAAAGGTGAGAATAACCGAACGGTCCGACGTGGCTTCCAGCAGGCGCCGGCCATCCTTCGCCACCACGGTCTCGGCCTTGCGGTAGTCCAGTTCCTCGTCTTCCTGCCCCGACCGGTTGCACACCATTATGGGCACCTGGTTGTCCAGGGACCGCTGCTCCCACTCCCCGTCCGGAGCGCACTGCCCGGGGCCCCACGATACCGGGGAAACGTATAGCTGGGCGCCCTTGTCCTTCAGCTCCCGGGCCACTTCATTCTTGTAGGCGTCGGCGCAAACCATGATGCCTACGCTGACGCCGTCGCATTCCACCGGCTCAATTACCGTGCCGGCGGTGGACCAGCCCTCCGCGCCGCGCAGGGCCTTAATTTTGCTGTGTTTGCCCGCAATTTCGCCGGCGGAGTTAATTACAAAGGCGGTGTTGTAAAGCTTGTCAGTATGCGGGTCGCGTTCCGGGTGGGACAGGAAAACCGTCAGGCCCAGCCGCCGGACCAGTTGGCAATATTCCTTCATCCACGGGTCAGGCTGGGGCAGTATCCAGTCGGTGCCGATCTGCTTCATGAACATGTAGCCGGGGATGCAGAGTTCCGGGGTGACCACCCAGTTGGCGCCGGCCTCAGCCGCGGCCACGGTGCCCCGCTCCACCAGGGCCCGGTTGTGGGCGATGTCGCTGGTTACCGGCGCCAGGTGCAGCAGGGCAACGCGAATCCTCTTCATGGCCTCGCCTCCTAACTTAGTGCCACTTCGTCCGCCTCGGGGGATTCGTGGACAAGAACCATCCCGTTGACCTGTCACCGGCCCAAAGGTATATTACTATAAATCTGCCACCCATTCGTAATTCTTAATTCCTAACTCTTAATTCCCCACAATGCCCGGTGGTGTAGCGGTAGCACGTCAGCCTTTGGAGCTGTAAGCCCTGGTTCGAACCCAGGCCGGGCAGCCATCTCCCCCCTAAGCCTTGCGCCCCAGGCACTCCCCGAAGGCCAGCGCCCCAAAGGCCGAGGGCGAGTCCCGCCAGTTGTCCAGCTCGCTGCGCCAGAAGTCGAACTTTTCCCGGGTGGCGATGCCCAGCCCCGCTACCCGTTCGATGAGCTGTTCCGAGAAGAACCAGTCGATGATGAACCCGTAGTAAAAGGCCAGGTCTGCCGGTGTGCCGTAGCTGTCAAAGGACGCGGAGCACCGGACGTCGCTGAACCCGGCCCCCAGCATAATTCCCTTCATTTCCTTGCCGATTTCCGGGTGCGCCCCGTTGCCCCGCATCAGGTTGGTGAAGGTGGCCCACGCCTCCCGCAGCCCGTCGGTCCCCGGTTCGATGAAGCTGGACTCGGCGATCAGGTCCCGGGTGGCCAGTATGCCGCCCGGCTTCAGCACCCGGCGCGCCTCCGCCAGCGCCCCCTGCGTGTCCGGTATGTGCATGATGACGGCGTGGGCGTGCACCACGTCAAAGGACTCATCTTCAAAGGGCAGCGCAAGCGCATTCCCCACCTGAAAAACAGCGTTGGTGTGGTTGCTCGCCTCCGCTGCCGCCTGCGCCAGCGCAATCTGCGATTCCTCCATGTCTATGCCGTGAACCTCGCCGGGGCTTACCGCTTCGGCCAACCCCATCGTTATCGTCCCCGGCCCGCAGCCCAGGTCCAGCGCCTTCATCCCCGGCTCCAGCAGCGGCAGCAGGTACGCCGCGCTGTTCCCCGCGTTGCGCCGGTCCAGCAACTGCAAAAACTCGTCACTGTATCCCATCGTGTATTCCTGCGCCTTACCCGCCCCAGCCGCGCCGTCACGCGCCATCCGGTCCTCTCCACTCATCTCAATCCGTCCTCCCCACGCTTTCCTGCTCCAATATGGTATATTACTCCAAACCCACAACCAATTCCCAATTCCTAACTATTAATTCTTAATTCGTAATTCCTAATTCGTAATTGAGGCAACAATGTACGCTCTTATCCTCGCCGGCGGCAAGGGTGAACGCCTCCGCCCCCTTACCGACACCATTCCCAAGCCCCTGGCTCCCCTCGACGGCCGGCCCATCCTCTGGCACCAGGTGGAATGGCTCAAGCAGGCCGGCGTTACCCATGTAATCTTCCTGGTGGGCTATCGCTGGGAGATGGTCCGCGAGTATTTCGGCGATGGCTCAAAGTTCGGCATCAAGCCCATCTACAGCGTAGAAACCCGCCCCCTGGGCCGCGGCGGCGCCATTCGCATGGGCCTGAACCATGTCCCCGATAGCGAACACACGGTCATGGTCCTCAACGGCGACATTATCACCGAGCAGCACCCCCAACCGGTCCTCGACCACCACGCCGCCCGCCGCCGGGCCAACCCCCGCCACCTGGCCACCATCATGGTCGTCCCCATGATCAGCCCCTACGGCCTCGTCGACCTCGCCTCCGAAAACCCACTTCCTTCCCCCTCGACGGGGGAAGGCCAGGATGGGGGTGACCCTCACAACCCACTTCCTTCCCCCTCGACGGGGGAAGGCCAGGATGGGGGTGACCCCCACCGCGTCATCGGCTTCCGCGAAAAGGTCCAACTCCCCCACTGGATCAACGCCGGCGTCTACGTCTTCGACCGCGCCATGAAACCCCTGCTACCCCAACTCGGCGACCACGAGGTCCTAACCTTCCCAACCCTCGCCCAACAGGGCCAAATCTCCGCCTTCCCCTCCCAATCCTTCTGGCGCAGCATAGATTCCTTCAAAGACCTCTCCGAAGCCGAAGAATACCTAAAATCCACCCCCAATTCCCAATCCCGTCTTTCCGGCGAAAGCCGGAATCCAGCTCCTTAATCCTGTCTATCCTGTCTATCCATGTTTGAATCATGTCCACCCTCATAACCCCCCAAATGGCCCAACAACTCTCCCACGCCGCCAACCGGGTCAAGCAAAACATCAGCAACGTCCTGGTCGGCAACGACCACGCCGTCGAGCTCACCCTCGCCGCCGTCCTCTCCAACGGCCACGTCCTCGTCGAAGATGTCCCCGGCATCGGCAAAACCACCCTCGCCCGCTCTCTCGCCGCCTCCCTCGCCTGCTCCTTCCACCGCATCCAGTTCACGCCCGACCTCATGCCCTCCGATATCACCGGCGTCAATTTCTTCAACCAGCAATCCCAGCAGTTCCAGTTCCGCCCCGGCCCCGTCATCTCCCAAATCCTTCTCGCCGACGAAATCAACCGCGCCACCCCCAGAACCCAGTCCGCCCTCCTCGAGGCCATGGGCGAACATCAGCTCACCATCGACAACTCCACCATCCCCCTCCCCATCCCCTTCCTAGTCATCGCCACCCAAAACCCCATCGAACTCGAAGGCACCTTCCCCCTGCCTGAAGCCCAGCTCGACCGCTTCCTGCTCCGCCTCCACCTCGGCTACCCCGACGAGGCCCAGGAAGAGCAGATGCTCCTCCGCTTCAATAACGCCAATCCCCTGGCCAACCTCGCCCCCGTCGCCACCGCCCAGGACATCGTCCACTACCAGGCCATGACCCAGCAGGTCTACGTCGACCCCGTCCTCCGCAACTACACCGTCCGCATCGCCCAGGCCACCCGCCTGCACCCCGAGGTCGAACTCGGCGCCAGCCCCCGCGCCACCATGGGCCTCTACCGCTGCAGCCAGGCCCTCGCCGTCATCCGCGGCCGCGAATACGTCACCCCCGACGAAATCAAGGAGCTCGCTCCCTTTGCCCTCGGCCACCGCATCATCCTCAAATCCCAGGCCCGCCTCCGCGAACGCACCACCGACACCATAATCAACGAGGTCCTGGAACAGGTCCCCGTACCCGTGTAACCATTCTGTCATCCTGAGCCTGCCGAAGGATCTCTATCCTGTCTATCCTGTCTATCCATGTTTGAATAACCATGCTCAACGATTTCTGGCTCTTCGCCAGCGCTATTCTCCTCTTCGTCGGCCTGGTCGCCAGCCAGGGCCTGCTCCTCATTGTCGGTTCCCTGGTCCTCATTATCTGGCTCCTGGCCAAGTTCTGGGACCGCTTCGCCTTCAAAAGGGTCAGCCATTCCCGCAGCCTTAACCGTACCCGCGCCTTTGTCGGCGATTCCATCGACTATTCCGTTACTTTGGTCAACGACAAGGTTGTCCCCCTGATCTGGGTGGACATCCATGACAATTTCCCGCCCGAGCTGGACCTGCCCGGCGCCACGGTCCGCGGCACCGGCATGGAGGTGGACCGCGAGCACCGCATTACCACTTCCCTCCTCCCCTACCAGCAGGTTACCTGGAAGTACCAGCTCCGCTGCCTGGCCCGGGGCTACCACCGCATCGGACCCGTCCGCCTCCGCAGCGGCGACATTTTCGGCTTTACCGCGGCGGAGAGCAGAATAGAAGGCGTCGACCACATCCTGGTGTACCCCAGGATTATCGACCTGAAGGAGCTGATTCTCCCTTCCGAGCATCCCCTGGGCGAGACGGGCAGCCGCCGTCCCCTGTACCAGGACCCCAGCCGGTTCTTCGGACTGCGCGATTACCAGGTCCACGACCCCATGAAGCACATCGACTGGAAGGCCACCGCCCGCCGTTCCCAGCTCCAGACCAAGGTGTTCGAACCGGTGGTTTCGCTGGACGTGCTGATTGCGCTGAATGCCACCACCAGCGAGTTCGCCTGGCAGGGGAGCAACCGCCGCCTGTTTGAGCGGGCCGTTACCGTGGCGGCGTCCGTTGCCAGTCACTGCTCCCAGTTGGGCTACGAGTTCGGGCTGATCAGCAACGGCGTGGCCGTCTATTCGGGCAAGTGGCTCAGCGTCCCCTTCAGCAGTTCTTCCCAGCAGCTGGGCCTGGTGCTCGAGTCCCTGGCCATGGCCGGCCCCTATTCGGTAGTGTCTCTCAGCGACGTGCTCCAGCAGGAGCGTTCTTCCATACCGCCGGGCGCCACCATAGTTGTCATAACCTCCATAGTAACCCGGCCCCTGGCCAACCAAATTCAAGACATGCAAAACCGGGGCTACCGCGTCATAGTCCTCTTCGCCGGCGACGGCGGCCCCCAGTTCAGGCTGAACGACGTTACCGTGCTTTCCCTGGGCCGGGCCCTGGAAGCCCTGGACGTGGAACCGCACGCGGTAGAGCGGGAAACTGTAGGGGCGGGTTTATAACCCGCCCGTGGTAGAGACGGTATGAGCCAGTTCTGGCGAGTTAGCGCAATTACTCTAACGGCCCTGTTCCTGGAGGCGACCGGGGCGTTCCTGGCCTTCTCCATGTTTACCGCCTTGACCAATACGGCCGAGGCGCGTCTGCCCCTGTGGCTGGTGTTCCTGGCGCTGGTCTGGTCTTTCGTCCTCTCCCTCTACGTTCAGACTATCCGGTTTTCCCTGAACCTGAGGGGGGTTGTCGGCCTGTTCATCAGCGTGCTTTCGCTGCTGGTGCTGGCCAACCTCAATTCCGGGCTGGGCTTTTTCCCCATCGGCAGGCTGATTTACGGGGACCTTCATGCCGCCTTTGCGTTGGCGCTGTCCTTCGTTTTCCTGGTCGGCCTGTGGTGGCGCGGTACCGGCCTGGCCCATGACGAGGTGTCGCTGGAGACGGTACGGACGGCCTTCCAGTGGTCCCTGGCCGTCCTGGTCATCGCCGTCGTAGTTGACGCCATGGTGCCGGCCAGGATCGTGGGCGGGTTTACCATCCTGGGCTATTTCGCCGTGGGCCTCTTTGGCCTGTCCCTGGCCCGGTTCTCCACCGAGTCTGCTGATTCCCAACTGATGTCCCGGGAGTGGTTTATTCCCATCGGCGCGGCTGTGGGGACGGTGCTGCTGCTGGCCCTGCTGATCTCGGGACTGGGCATGGGCGGCCTCGACGACGTTACCCGGGCCCTGCTCCGGGTCATCGGCGGCATCGGCGAATGGATTCTCCGGCCCATTCTGCTGGGCCTCGGGTACATCGCCGAAGCCCTGGTGGTCTTTGGCCAGTGGCTCACCTCCGTCATGGGCGGCGGCGACCTCAGCGGCCTTAACGAGGCCCAGGAGCAGCTGCGCCGCTTCCACGAGAACCTGGAGGACGTGGAAGGCGCCGGCCTGCCCCAGTGGGTCTACACCCTGCTCCGCGTCAGCGCCTTCCTGGTTGCCGCCCTGGTTATTGGCTTCATTGTTTACCGGGTCTTCAGGTTCCGCCGCCTGTTCAAGCTGTCGGGCGACGTGCAGGAGGTCCGGGAGTCCCTTTTCACGTGGGGCAAGGCCAATTCCGACCTTTCCGGCCTGATTGAGGGCTGGTGGAACGACCTGGTGGGCAAGGCAATCAACGACGGCAAGGCAGAGCCGGAACCGGAGAATCCCCGGGAGGTCTACCACCGTTTCCTTACTATTTCGGACAATGTGGGCCATCCCAAGGCGGAGGGACAGACCCCGCGGGAGCACCAGGGCGACGTGACGGAAGAATTGCCCGAGCCACCCGTTGACCGGATCGTGGGCGGCTTCCATTCCGCCCATTACGGTGGCCATTCCGCCGACAGCGGCGAGATGCACATTCTGCTGCACGACCTGGCCGAACTGCGCCAGCGGGAGGCCGAATGGAAGGAAAGGGAAAAGGCCAGGGAAAAGGAAGATTCAGAAGAGGCAAGCGAGTAGGCCTTGTGGTCCAGGCGTTTTGAAAAGTCCCTTCCCCAGCCTGCCCTGAGCTTGCCGAAGGGGGGAAGGTTTGGATGGGGGTGGGGTCTAACGGAACTGGGGTATGGTTTCCGTGGCCAGCGACTCCATCAATTCTCTGATGCGGTTTACGTCTCCCGTGTTCAGGGCCAGCACCAGGTGATCCACACCGGCCTCCCGGTAGGCGGCCACCGACAGGGCCGTTTGTTCCAGGTCGTGGCCCGGGATCCGGGCGCGGCTGGCCGCCCGGTCACTGGAAGGCCCCGGTGTCGCTTCCACTTCCACTCGGGCCGACCAGACTAGAGCCGCCGGGTCCCTTCCCCTCTCTGCCGCCATCGACGAGATTTGCGCCTTCTTTTCGGCGTATTCTTCGGGAGAAACGCCCGAGGGATGCCAGCCGTCGCCCAGGCGCGCCGCCCGGCGGAGGGCGCCGGGGCTGGCCCCGCCAACCCAAAGGGGGATGTGCGGCTGCTGGACCGGCTTGGGAGAGAAGCGCAGGTCGTCGAAGTTCCAGCGACTGCTGTGGTAGCTGGGCGCCGGATTGTGCCACAGTTCCCGCATGACCCGGATGGACTCGTTGGTAAGGGACGCCCTTTCGGACATGGGTATGCCCAGCGCCTCGAATTCCTCGGTCATTGCCCCGACTCCCACGCCCAAGGTTACCCGTCCTCCCGACATCTGGTCGAGGGTGGCGGTGTATTTGGCCAGTTCCACAGGGTTGTGGTAGGGCAGTACCAGGACCGACGTTCCCAGCAGCACCCGGCTGGTGGTGGCGGAGAGGTATGACAGGGTCGCCAGGGGATGGTAGTAGGGCTTGTCGTCCAGCCGTTCGCGGATGTAGCCGTTGTTGAAGAGGTGGTCCATGACCCAGACCGAGTCAAAGCCCAGTTCCTCGGCCAGGGGGCCAAAGGCAAGGGCTTCCTGGACGTTTTCGATGCCCCAGTTGTTGGGAACGGTTACGCCGAACTGCATCGGTCGCCTCTCTGTCGTTCATCGCAGGGGCGACCCTTGTGGCCGCCCTGAAAATTATCCCGTCTTGATGGACTGAATCAGCCGGGCTGTCTCAATGGCGGCGACGGCAGCGTTGCTGCCGATGTTGCCAGATTTGCCGCCGGCCCGGTTGATGGCCTGGTCCATGTTGTCCGCTGTCAAGACGCCGAAGATGGTCGGAACTCCTGTCTCCAGGCCCACCGAGGCAATTCCCCCCGACGACTGGCCCGCCACCATTTCGTAGTGGTCGGTCTCGCCCCGGATCACCGCGCCCAGGCAGATAACCGAGTCGTACCGTCCCGTCTGGGCCAGGGTCTTGGCCACCACCGGCAGTTCGAAGGAACCCGGAACCCAGGCGACGCCAATCTCCTCGTCGCGGACACCGTACCGTTGCAGTGTTTCCACTGCGCCGCTCAGCAACTGCTTGGTAACAAAGTCGTTGAAGCGGGCAACCACCACGGCAACCCGCAATCCCTGACCGTCCATGTCTCCCTTTATGTCCTGGGGCACTGTATCCTCTCCAATCTTTCGTCCTCTTTCGTCGTTGCCGCTAAGGCGGGAACCTCGCCATAGCAAAGGCAGTATAGGCCGCTCATCCCGAGCCTGTCGAATCCGCCTCAGGCGGATTTTCCAGCAGCCCCTTGATGGTCCACATGCGCTGGAACAGGGTGAAACAAGAGACGACGGCTATGACCAGCAGAATCCATGGCATCAGGACGAAGCCGGTCAACCCGTCGGCAATAAGCCCGGCGCCCAGGATTATCACCCTTTCGGTACGGGTCATCAGCCCGTCCCGGGTGAAGGCGCCAAGGCCCTCGCCCCGGGCCCGCAGGTAGCTGACGCCCTGGGAAAAAACCAGGGCCAGCAACAGGACTGCCACGTAAAACGTCGTTGCATCCGCGCCAAACAGGGGCGGATTTGTAACCCGCCCTTCCCTCAGGAAATAGAGACCCATGCCTACGAAGAGCGCCGCCTCACCCAGCCGGTCAAATACCGAGTCCATCAGGGCGCCGAAGGGGCTGGCCTTGCCGGACATCCGGGCAAGGGCTCCATCGAACATATCCAGGCCGCCGCCCGCCAGGAAGACGATACCGCCGGCCAACAGCCAGCCATTGCTGACCAGGCAAGCCGCGGCAACGCAGACGGCAAATCCCAACAGGGTGATGGCGTTGGGCGTGAGTCCCAGGGCCCGGAACAGCTTCGCCCCCGGGACCTCCACGAACCGCGCCAACGCTGCCCTGATCTCCTCCCTACCCGGCACGTCCGCCTCCGGCGGACCGCGGAAGGGCCGATTTGTAACCCGCCCCTTCGCCATGGGCAGCGCCATGGCTCTCCGCGATGCAATCGTAGTAGTAGCTCTCCACCTGCCGGGCCACCACCTTCCAGCGGTACTGCTCCACCATCCGCCGTCCCGTCGCGCCCAGTCGGCGGGCATAGTCCGAGTCGTTGACCAGGGTTGCCAGGGTCTCGGCCAGGCCCTGGGTATCCTTCCGTGGGAACAGCAGGCCCTGTTCGCCGTGCTTGACTATTCCCATGTACCCTTCGATGGCCGAGGCAACGATGGGTTTGCCGCAAGCCATGGCCTCCAGTAGGACAATGCCGAAGCTCTCCTGGCCAGTGGCAGGGGAACAATAGATGTCTGCCGACGCATAGTACCTGGGCAAGTCCTGGTAAGACACGCCGCCGACGAGGACCACGTCCCCCGGGTTGCGGGCGCTCAGGATGCCGTGGGACTCCCGGTCCAGGTTGCCGGGCCCTACCACGATAAGCCGGATGTTCGGGTGTTCCCACCTCAGGCGGCTGTAGGCCTCCAGCAGGAACTTCAGCCCTTTGCGTTTCTCCATGCGCCCGACAAAGAGGATGTTGGTCTTGCCGTCCTGGTATTCGGGCCAGGGCACGGCGTTGTTGGCGAAGTGGTCAACGTCGATTCCGTTGGGGATGATGCGGTAGTCCCTGGGGAAGAAGTTATGGACGTACTTGTGGGCGGCGGGAGAAACGGCTATTCCCCCGTGCAGCTTCTGGTGCCAGCGCTTCATTATGGGCTGGCTGAAACGGTAGAGGTGCTGCCGGGTGTAGTAGGCGTGGAAGGTGCCCACGTTAACGGTGTTGGAACATTCGAGGAAGCACAGGGGAAGCACCGGGGCCAGCGGCTCGTGCAGGTGAATCAGGTCGAAGCATTCCTCCTCCAGGATTTCACGGACACGGCGGTACAGCCACCAGGAGAGGGAAACGCGGGCAATTGAACCGCCGCTGGGGAGGGGCACCGAACGGCCCAGGGGTACAAATCCGCCAGGGGCGGATGCCTCAATGCACGGGCGCGACGGGGAATGGGGCGCCAGGACCTTTACCTCGTGCCCGGCATGGGTCAGCGCCTGCGCCAGTTGGGATACGTGCGCCGTGACGCCTCCAGGCCAGGTGAAATCGTAGGGGGACACCATTCCTATTTTCACAGCAGCCCTTCACCCTTCACTGAGTCTGCCTCTGGACGGGAGGAGAATTCATGAAGCAGGCGCCTGGAATTTCGGCGTCGGTTGGGACCTCCACGCATTTGTGAATGCCCTGGACCGGCGACGGCGCGCTGTTGCCTACGCCGATGACAGCGACGTTAATCTTGCCCAATACATATCTCCGTTACGTTTCCCCACAGGGCCGGGTCAGACCGATTGGTGCCGAAAGTCTATCAGCTATGGAACACCCTAACAAGGACAGCCTGGCCGCCCATTTGACGGCGATGGAAGCGACTCCACGGTCGGGGCTAGAAGAAGCGGAAAATCCCGCTCTGGTCGTCATGCCGGAAGCGGCCGCCCAGCAGTTCGGGCGTGATGCCCCGTTCCAACCGGTCATCAATAGCCTGCTTGATGGCGGCGCTGGCCTCCTCGGGGGTGCCTGCCTGGCGGACAAACTGGGCCAACTCCGCGGGATTGACGTTGTCCGTCACGCCATCGGAGGCGGTTATCAGCCGGTCGCCGGCTTCCAGCGACACTTCGGTACGGTGCAGGACCAGATTCTGGCCGGCGCCGATGGCCTGGGCCGTTCCCATGCGGAGAATCCCGCCGATTCTGCCGGACAATTGCTGGTATTCTTCGCCGCGTATGTGGAATATGGGGCTGTCGCCGGCGCTGATAATGTAAAGGGGCCCGCCCAGGTACAGCGCCACCGAGACGGT
>DAOUJN010000017.1:0-69267 GCA_034422655.1 Dehalococcoidia bacterium | reverse complement strand
TACCCGGTTCCAGCAAGCGGGGGCCATCCTGCTGGGCAAACTGAACATGCACCAGTTTGCCTACGGTCCCACGGGCGAGAACTTTGACTACGGACACATGCACAACCCCTGGAACCCGGAAATGGTAACGGGCGGGTCCAGCGGCGGGTCCGGGTCGGCGGCGGCGGCCGGCCAGTGCACGATAACCATGGGTAGTGACACGGGCGGGTCCGTGCGGATACCCGCGGCGCTGTGCGGCATCGTGGGCCTGAAGCCTACATACGGGCTGGTAAGCCGGGCAGGATTGACGCCGTTGTCGTGGTGCCTGGACCATCCGGGGCCCATGGTGCGCTCGGTGGAAGACGCCGCGCTGACCATGAACGTAATCGCCGGGCACGACCCACGGGACCCGGCCACTACCACGCGGGAGATTCCGGACTACACGGCGGCCCTGACGGGCAACGTGGAGGGACTGCGCATCGGCGTAGTGAGGGAATTCTTTGAGGCTCCACTGGACTCTGAAGTGGAGGCGGTCGTCCGAGGGGCCATTGCCCAGCTTTCGGAAATGGGCGCGACGGTAACGGAGGTCTCGCTTCCCATGTTTGCCGATGCCCAGGCCATTTCCGGCACTATCTTGATGTCGGAGGCGGCGGCGTATCATCGCGATCTGCTGGCAAAAGACGGCGACAAGCTTACGCCGTCGGTGAGGCTGCGGCTGGAAGCGGGGTTGTTCGTCACCGCTGCCGATTACCTCAAGGCGCAGCAGGCCCGCGCCAGGTTCAACTACGAAATGTCCCGCCTGTTCCAGGATGTTGACCTGCTGGCCGGCCCCAGCGAGCCGATAACGGCGCCGCCCATCCTGGCGGGGGAGGTGACCATCGGGGAACGCACGGTGGGGACCGTCGGCGCGCTGACCCAGTACACGCGGCCCTACAACATCAGCGGCACACCGGCCATTTCGGTTCCCTGCGGTTTTTCCGAGTCGGGCATGCCCATCGGCCTGCAACTGGCCGGCCGGCCCTTCGACGAGGCGACGACGCTGCGGGCCGCCCATGCCTACGAACAGGCCACCGAGTGGCGGTTGAGGCGTCCACCGGTCTAGCAGGCAAATCACGGTTGCTCTCATCCCTAGAAAACTGTATCAAGACTATCGGTGAAATTTGTGGGTGCTTTCCGTCTCTATGCCACATCGCTTTTTCACCCCCATCCTGACCTTCCCCCGTCAAGGGGGAAGGGACTCTTGATTCGGTTCTCTACCACCATCCTGACCTTCCCGCCAGAGGCGGACGTTCCGCCCCGTCAAGGGGGAAGGGACTCTTGAGATAGTTTCCGAACTCTTCCTGCCGGCTTTAGAGGCGTTGGTGTTGAGTGAAATAAACGCAGTAACATTTGACCTGTGGCAGACTCTACTGCTGGACCAGCCGGAACGGGGGCGGATTCGCACCCAGGCCAGGCTGGAGGGGACCCGCACGTCCCTCGCGCAGGTTGGGGAGGAGTTTTCGCTGGAGCAGATAGAGCAGGCCTACGGCGACGGAGCGCGCCGCTGCCAGGAAATCCGCGACGCTCACCGGGACGTTACGTTCCTGCAGCAGGTGCAAATCTTCGTCAATTTCATCAGCCCGCGCCTGTACGAAAGAATTCCCAGCACTACCTTCCACGAAATCGCGGCCCGTTATTCCGATTCTTTCTTTGACCATCCTCCCGGGCCACACCCGGAGGGTGTGGATGTACTGCGCCGCGTCAGGGACATGGGACTGCGCCTGGGAATGGTCTCAAATACGGGCATGACACCGGGGGTTTCCTTCCGGCGCTTCCTGTCGGAACACGGCATGCTGGACTATTTCGAGGTGCTTACCTTTTCCGACGAGGTTGGCTTTTCCAAGCCCGCCTGCGAGATATTCAACCTCACCCTGGCGGAGTTGGGTTCCACGCCCGCGCAGGCGATTCACGTAGGGGACCACATTTTCAACGACGTGGCCGCCGCAAAGGCCTGTGGCCTGAGGACTGTCTGGATCGAGGGCTTTTACGACAGGCCCGACCCTAATGACCCTGCAACCGAGCCCGACATCAGCGTCGCATCCCTGGGCGAGGTTCCGGAAGCGATAAGAAAGCTGCGGGATTCAACCTCCTGACGGGCAGACCGGCGCTACCGGCAAAGCAGTTTACCTTGACAACCTATGGCCCTTGGCCTAACCTCAATTTGGATAGGGATTCTCTGCTCCGCGCGATTTGGGACCATACGTTGACTCGCATCGCGGTTGCCCTTCAAAGGAGAAATCGGATGTCGATGGTGGGGTGGGGTAATGGAATCCGGCAGGTTGAAAGCGGCGAGTTTCGCCATGCCTGACCTGGACCGCATCTGCCAGTCGCTTGTAAGTCAGCGGTCACTGATCCTGGCCAGCAATCGGGGGCCGGTGGAGCATTATGTTGCCCCGGACGGGCGACCCGAAGCCCGCCGGGGCAGCGGCGGCATTGTAACCGCCCTGAACTCGCTGGCCCAGACGGCGCCCTTTACGTGGATCGCCAGCGCCATGGGCGAAGGGGACCGGGTGGTCGCCGGGTCCCACCAAGACAATCCCTACAAGTCTCCCCTTCCAGGCCACAAGATAGACTTGAGGTACGTGGTTACGCCCAGGCGGGTCTATCACAAATACTACAATGTGCTGTGCAACCCCCTGCTGTGGTTCCTGCAGCACTACATGTGGAATCCTCCATACAATCCCAACGTGGATGCCAGCGTCCACGACGCCTGGCAGGGCGGCTATCATCCGGTAAACCGGGCTTTCGCCCAGGAAGTGATCCGGCAGGCGCGGAGTGAAGACAGGCCGCCCGTTGTTATCGGTCATGACTATCATCTGTACCTGCTGCCGGGGATGGTGCGCGAGGAGATTCCCGACGCCGTTATTCAGCACTACGTTCATATCCCCTGGCCCACTCCCCGCTACTGGCAGATGATACCTTCCAACATGACGAAACAGATTTGCTCCTCCCTGACCAGCGCGGACATTGTGGGCTTCCAGACGGAGCAGGACCGGAAGAGCTTTCTGGATTCGGTGGAGACTTTCCTTCCCGACGCCACGGTGGACCGCGGCGCCCAGGTGGTGCACTGCGGGGACAGGTCCAGCCAAACCAAGGTGTATCCCCTTTCCATCAACGTGGCGGAAGTCCAGCGAATCGCCAACTCGCCCCGGGCGCTGGAACACGAGGAAAACCTCATATCCCTGCGCCGGGGCGCAAACACCATCGTCCGCATAGACCGCGCGGAACCCAACAAGAACGTGGTGCGGGGGTTCCGGGCGTATGAATTACTCCTCAACCGCTTCCCCGACCTGCAGGGCAAGGTAATCTTTCTCGCCTTCCTGGTACCTTCCAGGACGCACATCCGCCAGTACCAGCGTTACATGGAAGAAATCCAGCAGATAGTCAACCGGATAAACGAGCGGTTCGGGACCGAGGAATGGCAACCCATCACCACTTTCATGGAGAACAACTACACCCAGGCAATCGCGGGCATGAAGCTGTATGATGTACTGCTGGTCAACTCCCTGATTGAAGGCATGAACCTGGTGGCCAAGGAGGGGCCCGTGGTCAACACCCGGGACGGGGTGCTGGTGCTGTCGGAGACCAGCGGCGCCTACGAGCAACTGAGGGAAGGCGCAATTCCCGTTTCACCCACCGACGTTGAAGGCACCATGGAGGCCCTGTACAAGGCCATCACCATGCCCACGGAGGAAAGAAGAAAGCGGGCCGCCGCACTGGCGGACTCGGTCAGCCGGGAGGATATAATTCACTGGATCTGCCGCCAACTGGAAGATGTCTGCGATGTCTTCCAGGGGCAAACACAGGAGAACACCCTTGATTGACGATCCGTTTTACGGTCAACTGCCGGACGGGGAACGTCCGGACATTATGCTTTACATTTTCCCCCACCTGAGGGAGTTCCTGGTGGTGGATTTAAGGGACGACTGTTCAGAAGTGCTCCTGATGAATGCCGACGAGGTGTTTGACGGGGACTTCTTCCGGGGCCTGGAGGACGAATTCTCCAAGACCCTGAGGGAAGGCAACATCTACCCCTTTGCCCATATCATCAACCTGCCCCTGCGGCTGGAGGAGATCGTACGCAACGTTGCCATGTCTTCCATCCTGGAAAGGCTGGGAGTGGATACCTTTGATGACGAGGACCTGCCGGCCGTGGTGGTCTTCATCATCAGCGGTGGGGCGCTGGCCATGCACTCCGACAAGCTGATCAGCAGCCTGCGGGAGTTGCTGAGTTCCTACCCGGGCGGTTCGGACATAGCCCAATGGGAGAGCGTCATTTCCCGCCTGGTAAGGGACGAGAACCAGGTATTGCAGGAACTCAGCTACCAGGAACTGACGGAAGCCCTGCGGGACGACTCTCCCGACTACTTCACGCTGTGGGAGAACCGGAATTAGTAACCTGTCGCTTTTGAAATGATGGATACAAGACCCGAATCGTCATTCCGGCCCTGAGCCGGAACCCAGCAACATTTGCCAAAGTTCAACTGCAATGCACAGAAAGGGTCCTGGATTCCGGCTTTCGCCGGAAAGACGGTTAAGCCCCAACCGATCATTTCAAATTTGTCCCACCACTGCCGTCACCCCTGTTCCTTGTAACCGTGTTTTGAAGGTAATGCCTTGAAGCTCGTTGGCCTGATTTCGGACACCCACTCGGCGGGAAGCGGCCGCGACCTGCCGGACGCGGTTATGCAGGCCCTTGCCGGTACAGACCTGATACTGCACTGCGGCGACCTGGAGTGCATCGGGGTGCTTGATTACCTGGGAACCCTGGCCCCGGTGCTGGCGGTGCGGGGGTACGAAGACCCCACGGAGGCGGGAGACCGCCTGGCCGCCTCGACCAGGGTCGTCCAGGTTGAGGGGATCAGCATCGGCATGGTGCACGACATCCAGTGGCCGACGCCCCGCATATCCACCAGCCCCGACGGGACGGGCCTGGTCTTCCCCAATGTCGGCGCCGCCGAACTAACCGTCCGCAAGTTCGGCCAACCGGTGGACGTGGTGCTGTTCGGCGATACCCACGAGGAACTGGTCTGCTGGTACGACGGCGTGTTGTTCGTCAACCCCGGGAGTCCTACTTATCCTGGCAGGAAGCACAAGTTCGGGAGTTTGGGCACCGTTGGCAGGATCAGGGTTGAAGGAAGGGCGGTGGAAGTGGAGTTGGTGCAGCTGTAAGCAGGACAGCGGACTACTACCATGGAGTGGGTTTGGCGGGGACGAGAGTTAAGGACGTGGCTATCTTGTCACGTCCTTAATGTTTCCGGCTCAGAAGCGCCTGCGAAAGGGTTAGTAGACCATCGCTCTAGAAGTGATGGCTTGGGGACATACCGTCATTCAGGCTTTTGCCGGAATCCAGAATCGTTCCTATGCTTTGTAGTTGACCTTTGGCAATCCTTCTGGATTCCGGCTTTCGCCGGAATGACGATTCAAGAGTGACATTCATCATTGCAGTAGCGATAGGCTATTGCCTTGTTACAGGGTAATCAGCCCGCTGCCGAACACCGGGGCGAATACCAGGGATACTATGGCCATCAGCTTGAGCAGGATGTTCAGGGAGGGGCCGGACGTGTCCTTGAAGGGGTCGCCCACGACGTCGCCTTCTACTGCGGCCTTGTGGGCGTCGGAGCCTTTGCCGCCGAAGTTGCCCAGTTCCACGTATTTCTTGGCGTTGTCCCAGGTGCCGCCGGCGCTGGCCATCATGATAGCCAGCATGAATCCGGCCGCGATGGCCCCGATCAGGAGGCCGCCGAGGGCCGCCTGGCCCAGGATGAATCCCGTGGCCAGCGGGGCGACAACGGCCATCACGCCGGGGAGAATCATCTCCCGCAACGCGCCCCGGGTGCTGATGTCCACGCAGCGGGCCGAGTCGGGCCTGGCGTTGCCCTCCATCAGGCCGGGTATCTCGCGGAACTGGCGGCGGACCTCGTCGACGATACCCTGGGCGGCGCGGCCCACGGCCTGCATGGTCATGGCGGAAAAGATGAAGGGCAGCATGGCACCGATCACCACGCCCACCAGGATTCGGGGGTCCAGCAGGTTGATGCCCGCGCCCCCGGCGCTCAAACGCCCGTCGTCGCCCAGGGTAATCAGTTCGGCGCTGACGGCGTAGGCGGCCAGCAGGGCCAGGGCGGTGAGGGCGGCAGAGCCGATGGCAAAGCCCTTGCCGGTGGCGGCGGTGGTGTTGCCCAGAGCGTCCAGCGCGTCGGTGCGTTCACGGACCTGTGGGTCCAGCTGGGCTTGCTCCGCGATACCGCCGGCGTTGTCTGCGACGGGACCGTAGGCGTCGGTGGCCAGGGTGATTCCCAGGGTTGAGAGCAGACCCACGCCGGCCAACGCCACCCCGTAGAAACCGGCGAACCAGTAGGCCAGCAGAATGGCAATGGAAATGCAGATGACGGGGATCAGCGTGCTGAGCATGCCGGTGGCTATGCCGCTGATAATGACCGTGGCCGCTCCCGTCTGGGAGGACTCGGATACCCGCTTGGTGGGGTTGTAGCTGTACGAGGTGTAGTATTCGGTTGCCAGGCCGATGATGGTTCCGGCCACCAGGCCGGCCACCACGCAACCGAACCAGGCCCATTCTCCCGTCAAGGTCAGGGTAAGGATGGCGGCAAAGATTATCAGCAGGCCGCCCGCCGCGAATATGCCGTAGCGCAACGCCCAGAGGAGTTTCTCAAAGTCGGCCTGCTCGCCGCTGCGCACCACAAAGGTGCCGAGAATGGCGGCGATGATGCCGGCCCCGGCCAGCAGCATGGGGAAGAGGGCCTGCACCAGTTCGGTCTGTTCCATGGCAAACAGGGTCCCCGCGCCCACCAGGGCCACGGCGGAAATGATGCTGCCCACGTAGGACTCAAACAGGTCGGCGCCCATGCCGGCCACGTCGCCGACGTTGTCGCCCACGTTGTCGGCGATGACGCCGGGGTTGCGGGGGTCGTCCTCGGGTATGCCGGCTTCAACCTTGCCTACCAGGTCGGAACCCACATCCGCAGCCTTGGTGAAGATTCCGCCGCCGACACGGGCAAAGAGAGCGATGGAGCTGGCGCCAAAGCCAAAGCCCGCCACCGCGCTGATGTCCTGGAAGACGAGGTACAGGATGGTGACGCCCAGCAGGCCGATGCCGACCACCGTCACGCCCATCACAGAGCCGCTGGAGAAGGCCACGCGCAGGGCCGGATTCAGGCCCCGCATGGCGGCGGCGGCGGTGCGCACGTTGGCCCGCACCGCCACGTTCATGCCAACGAAACCGGCCAGGCCCGAGCAGATGGTGCCCACCAGGTAGGAGATGGCCGTGGCGGGCACTCCGATGTCATGGGTGAAGAGGGTGTAGTCCAGCACGGCCAGCACAACAGTCACGACTACCACGAGGGGCAACAGCGCCAGGTACTCCCGACGCAAAAAAGCCGACGCCCCCGTGCGGATGGCGTCGCCAATTTCGGTCATTCGTTCGTTGCCAGCCTCTGCGCCAACCACTCGCATGGCCATGATAGCGGCGAACACCAGGGCAATCACCCCGGCGACCAGAGGCAAGGCAATCATAATAGTGTTGATAGCATCCATTAGAGGCACCTCGAGGTTACGGAAATGCGCTACGCAAAGCGTTGGAAACGTACCATACACCCCTAATAGTGTCAACTTACGCCTAATGTGGCTTGCGTTCCAGTTCAAGGGGTTTCGTGGGTGAGGACGGGGCAGACCTGCGTGTCTGCCCCTGCGTCCGCCCTCCTGGCCTTTACTCCAGAACCAGCTACGCGGGAAAGGAGGGTGCCACTAAGCTGAAAGGCAATTTCCCGGTGAGGTCACCGGGAAATTGTGATAGTCGAACCGCTGATGAGCGCGACGGCCAGCGCAATTGCAACGAGTAGCGCCAAAATGCCCAGAACTAACGCGGTTATCCAAGGAACCAGCTTCCACGCTATGGCGTCTTTTGCCAGGTTCAAGTCGTCATTGGTCGCGACGTTTTCGATTCGTCCTTCGAGGTCCTCTACCACTTCCCACAGGTCCTTGACCTCTTCCTCCAGTGATTCGAATCTGTCGTCATCAGGTCTTTCGGCATCAGGCGGCAACAGAAGCGTCCTTTGCTCTGTCGCTCATCCACTCATTAAAGTCCGTCTCGGTCAGCGAAGAGGGAAAGGTTACGTTTACGGATCGGACAAGCAATTCGATGGAGGCCTCGCCAAAAGCACTATACAGTTTGCTTCGAAGGTCCTCCAACGCAGACCTGGGGTCGTCACCTCTCCCCGACACGCTGTGGGAAAGCGCCCTCGCATACCAAATCTTTCCACTGCTGGTGTTGCTTATTCTCACTGGGACCAACTCTACCGTGGCCATTGCTTCCTCCAATCGGCTTCCGACACGACAAGTCTAGCAGAGCATAAACTGGCAAGCAAAGTGAAGCAATAGGCCGTAACTGTTCAGAGTTAAGGGTAAGCGGGCGGCCCCAGAATCGTCATTCTGGCGAAAGCCGGAATCCAGGAAGGTAGGTGCACCTGAGACTTACTGACAGGGAAGACTTCTGGATACCGGCTTTCGCCGGTATGACGGTTTCAGGCTGAGCATCTCCCCTATAATGTGAGCTGTTACATGGAAACCCCGATTTGTATGGGGGTCAAGCCCCATGTGTTAGAGTATGTCCCACTCTTAGCACGAATCGCGAGGGAGTATGGACGTCAGGGAACTGTTCGACTTGAGCGGCCGCGTTGCCATTGTGACGGGCGGCAACGGGGGGTTGGGGCTGGGCATGGCCCGGGGGCTGGCCGGGGCCGGCGCCAGCATTGTGGTGGCGGCGCGGGATGCGGACAAGACGGCGGTGGCGGTGGCGGAACTGAAGGAATTGGGCGTGGAAGCCCTGGGCCTGCGGGTGGACGTTACGCAGGAGGATGAAATCAAGGGGATGGTGGCCGACACCGTTTCCGTCTTCGGGAGGGTGGACATCCTGGTGAACAACGCGGGGACGGTGGTGCGCAAGACGCCTGACCAGACTTCCACGGAGGAATGGGACCTGGTGCTGGACGTCAACCTGCGCGCATCCTTCCTGGCGGCCAGGGAGGTCTATCCCCACATGAAGGAGCAGGGGGGCGGCAAGATTATCGGAATCGGCTCCATGTACTCCATTTTCGGCGGCGGGGGCAGCGGCGCGCCCTACTCCTCGAGCAAGGGCGGCGTGGTCCAGCTTGCCAAGAGCCTGGCGGTGGCCTGGGCCAAAGACAACATCCAGTCCAACGCCATCCTGCCCGGCTGGTTCATGACCACGCTGACTTCGGACGTTCCGGTGAACCAGCCCGAACGCTACCAGATGATTAACAGCCGCATACCCACGGGCCGATGGGGCGAGGTGGACGAACTGCAGGGCACGGTGGTTTTTCTGTCCAGCAAGGCCTCGGATTACGTTACCGGGGCGGTGATTACGGTGGACGGCGGGTATTCGGTTATGTGAGTTTTTTCATCCACGAATAGGCACGAATTTTCACTAATGGATTCCGACTTTCACCGGAATGACGGGTGGGTCGCTCACCCCCATCCTGACCTTCCCCCGTCAAGGGGGAAGGGATTGGTTCAGATCTTCCCTAAAGCTGGGCCAGGGCCTCCCGGGAGAGCATCATCTTCACCGGGCTGATGGGGCGGAAGGTGCGGGAGACCCGGACGTCGCCGGCCAGGCTGCAAAGGGTGTAGGCGTCGTAGGGGGCCATGCCCTTTTCGTTGACCAGGAAGTCGACCATTTCCCGCACGGCCTGCTTCATGGCCGGGGCCAGGTCCTCGCCGTAGGACAGGACGACGAAGTGGTCGGGAGTAAGGGCCCGGGGGCTGGCGATGTTCATGCCCTTTTCGACGGTTACGCGAATGTGGGTGTCGGCGGAACACTCGGCGCCGGTACCGGCCACGGCGCCGTCGCCCACCACGGCATGGCAGTCGCCCATGGCCAGCAGGCCGCCGTCCACGAACACGGGCATGTAGATTGTGCTGCCCTCCACCAGTTCCTTCATGTCGATGTCGCCGCCGTAGGGGCCGCTGTCGCTGGCGGTGTTCTGGACGTAGGTGGGGGTGGTGGCAACCAGGCCCATGGACGGGTTCAGGTTCAGGCGGATGCCGCTGGGCAGGACCAGTTGGCCGCCCTCGATGGTCATGACGGTGGGGTAACCCTCGGTGAACTCTTCCTCCAGGAAGCCGCGGCCCGGCATGACCATGTGGGCCGGCCCCTCCTTGGGTTTGATTGACAGGAACTCCACCTTCAGGGCGTCGCCGGGTTCGGCGCCGTTGACGTAGATGGGTCCGGTGGCCGGCCCCTTGAGGGCCTTGGCGTCAAGTTGGACGGGGTCACGCAGCCCTTCGAAGGCGTCCCAGGTCTCCACCATCAGTTCTTCGCCGGAATCAATGGTGATGGCCGGCTCTCCTTCCGGGTCCAGGTAGTAGATTCGCTGCTCCCTGCTCAGGTGCTTCATGATTCCTCCCGCGCGGCAGTGACCGCCGCTTCTATCAAGTACGTTTCCGCCGGAGTCTCCAAGGGAAGTAAGGCTTGCGTTACCGTTACTCCAGCAAGCGGGTCCAGGTCAACCAGGTTGACGGATATGTGGTCGTAATCTGGGGCGGCGCCCAGGGGAGAGCCCGAATACCAGGCCTGGGTGTCTCCCTGCGAGACTTCTACGTGGCGTTCCCAGTGGCCCAGAGCCAGGTAGTGACAAGGGGCTTCCCTGACCTCGTGGGGCCAGATTGGCGAAGAGCGATTTTCGGTGTCGTTGGGGAAGTGGAAATGGGCGTGGGCCAGGGCCACGAGCCAGAAACTTTCCCTGGCCGGGGGCATGCCGTCCAGGGGCCGGAACTCGGGGGTATGCTCGGTCATGGCGCGGCCCCAGACATCGAGGCCCAAGTGGGGCAGGGTAATGGTCTCTCCATCCGCCCCGGTCAACAGGAAAAAGTTGGCGGGGGAGTCCCGGAAAGGTTCCCGACGATACAGGGAGTCCTGATGATAGAGGTCGTGGTTTCCTGGCAGGGTTATTACCGGCCGGCCCAGGCGGGAGACCTGCTGCAGGTAGAATTCCAGCACCCGGTCGGAGACGCGGGCGTGGTCGAAGACATCGCCGACCACCAGCAGGGCGTCGGCATCGAAGTGGTTCACGCTGTCGATGACCCGGGCGAAGGCGGCTTCGGTGCGGTCGACTCGCCAGTCGTCGCCCAGGTGGGTGTCGGAGGTGTGGATTAGGCGGATTTTCTGTTTGCTTGGCAAATTTACCGTTCCTGAATGCGGGGGTGTGTGAATTGAGTCTTCACCCCCATCCTACCCTTCCCCCATCAAGGGGGAAGGGACTTGTTCAGACCTCTATGAAGGGAGCGCTTACGGGCCTTTGCCGATTACGCCCTTTGCCCTGAATTTGTTGATTGCTTCGGCGCTGTAGCCGAGTTCGCCGAGTATTTCTTCGTTGTGCTGGCCTAGGAGGGGCGGCGGTCGCTTGATTACGGCGGGCGTCTCCGCCAGCTTGAGGGGGGAGTTGGGTATCCTGAGTTCGGGGACGTTGGGGTGTTCTAGCTGGGCAATCATGTTGCGGGCATTGACCTGGGGGTCGTTGACCACGTCGTCCACCCGGTTGATGGGGCCGCAGGGGACGCCGCACTGTTCGATTATGTCCACCCACTCGGCCACGGTCTTTTCGCGGAAAATGGCGCCCAGGACCTCAACGCACTCGGCCCGGTGGGCTACCCGGTCGTCGTTGGTGCGGAAGCGAGGGTCTTGCAGCAGGTCGGGGCGGCCTATGCCCTCGCAGAAGCGCTCCCACAGGCCCTGGTTGGCCACGCCGAGGATGAAGTAACCGTCGGAAGCCTGGAAGCTCTGGTAGGGGACCAGGCTGGGATGGCCGGAGCCCATGCGCTGGGGCACCACGCCGGTAGCCATGTAGGCGGTGGCGTGATAGCTGAGGGCCGAAACCTGGCCGTCCAGCAGCGAGGCTTCCAGGCGCTGGCCCTGCCCGGTCTCCTTCCGGTGGTAGAGCGCGGTTACCACCGAGCCAAAACACATCATGCCGGTGAACAGGTCAACCAGGGAAAAGCCCACCCGCAGGGGCAGACCGTCGGGTTCGCCGGTCAAATCCATCAGGCCGCTGTAGGCCTGGATTATCAGGTCATAGCCCGGCTTTTCCGCCATGGGGCCGGTGCGGCCGTAGCCGGAAATGGAGCAATAGATGATGCCGGGGTTGATGGCGGAAATCTCCTCGTAGCCCAGGCCCATGCGGTCCAGCGCGCCGGCGCGGAAGCTCTCGATCATTACGTCCGCATCTTTGGCAAGGTTGCGGACTATATCCAGGCCCTCCTTCTCCCGCAGGTTGAGGCTGAGGCTGCGCTTGTTGCGGTTGAAGGAAACGAACTGGGTGCTTTCGCCGTTCCAGAAGGGGGTCCAGGAACGGGTTTCGTCGCCGCGTTCCGGCTCCTCGATTTTGATGACGTCGGCGCCCATGTCGCCGAGCATCATGGTGCAGAAGGGGCCCGCCAGGGTTCGGGTCAGGTCCACGACCTTAATTTTTTCGAGAGCCGCAGCCATGCTAAGCCATTTCCTCTTCTTGTCAGCCCGTGCTTACAGGACTGCGCCGGGATTATAGCACGGACTAAGTGTCTTGGAGACTGAGGCGTTGACCGTTGCTTGAGCGGGGTGGTAGGTTTAGCTTTAGTATTGGAAGCGGAACATTATGACCAGTGGACGGCAACCGCCCCGGGTAGTTGTCCTGGGCGGGATAAATATAGACCTGGTTACCATGACGCCCCGCTTTCCCGCGGCCGGCGAAACCGTGGTGGGGCGGCAGTTCCTGACCTACGGCGGGGGCAAGGGCGCCAACCAGGCGGTCGCCGCCGGACGGATGGGGGCGCAAGCGTCCATGGTGGGCCGGGTAGGCGACGACATTTTCGCCCCGCAGGCCCTCAAGGCTTTGGTCGACGCCGGCGTGGACGTTTCGCCGGTGGGAATCAGCGGCGACGCCAGCACCGGCATCGCCGTCATCAGCATCGACGACTCGGCCCAGAACCAGATCATCCAGGTGCTGGGCGCCAACAGCACCTGCGGCGAGGAAGAAGAAGCCCGTGTCATTGACCTCCTGGACGGCGCGTCGGCCCTGTTGCTTCAACTGGAGGTGTCCGTTGACTTGTCCCTCCGGTGCGCCCAGGCGGCGAAGGAGCGCGGCGTGCGCGTAATCCTGGACCCCAGCCCGGTGCGCCCGGTGCCCGAGGCCTTCTATTCCTGCTGCGATATCATCACCCCCAACGAGACGGACGCGCAGGCCCTGGTGGGCGAACCCGTCACCGACCGGGAATCGGCGGCCCGCGCCGCTGAAACCCTCTTGGGCAGGGGCGTGGGCGCCGCCATCGTAACCCTGGGGCCCCAGGGGGCCTGGTATGCCACCGCGACTGGCAGCGGATTCGTGCCCGCCTTTGAAGTGGATGCGGTGGACTCGGTGGGCGCCGGCGACGCATTCAATGGAGCGCTGGCCGTGGCACTGGGCGAGGGCTGCGACCTGGCGAGCGCCGTGCGGATTGCGTCAGCGGCGGGGGCCCTGTCCGTTACCAGGAGCGGCGCCCAGGACGCCATGCCATCCCGCGCCGAGGTTGATGCGCTGCTGCGTTCCAGGATGAAAAGCTGATTCCCAGGCTGACCCATGCAACAGGGTGACAAATTCTGCTCAGTCTGCGCCACCGTGCTGGAAGCGCGCCAAAACAACGGGGCCATGCGGCCAGTGTGTCCGAACTGCGGCCGCGTGGTGTATTACGACCCCAAGGTAGCCGCCGTCACCATTATCAGCCGGAATGGCAGGGTGCTGCTAGTCCGCCGCGCCAACCAGCCCGGATACGGGCTGTGGAGTGTCCCCGGCGGCTACGTTGACCGGGGTGAGGTGGTAGAAGTGGCCGCCGCCCGAGAGGTGCTGGAGGAAACGGGCCTGGAGGTGGAAATCACCGGCCTGGTTGGAGTGTTCTCGGAAGCGGGCAAACCGGTGATTGTGGCTGCCTTCAGCGGCATGGAGTCGGGCGGCAAGCTGGCGCCGGGCTCGGAAGCGCTGGACGTGGGGTTCTTCGACCTGGACGACCTGCCAGCCATGGCTTTCCCCGGGGATTCGCGCATTTTACAAAGCTGGGCCAATGGCGCAGGGGGCAGCGAGCAGGCCCCATGTTAATGGGTAGTCCAATTTCCGGGGAGGGAAGCCTGCGAAATCTGCTGTGGTCGCTGTTGGGCGGCGGCGCAAGGTCGGCCCTGAACCTGGTCCTGCCCATACACTGCCTCGGTTGCGGGCGGCAGGGAGACATTATTTGTCCCACCTGCGTCCCCTCGCTCGTCCCCCTGGAACCTCCCTTCTGCGACATTTGCGCCGACCCGGGCGTCGTCGGCTTGTGCCGAACCTGCCGGGACCAACAGATGACCTCTTCAGGCCACATCTCCGGCATTCGATCGCCTTACCAGATGGCGGGACTGCTCAGGGAAGCCATCCACTGCTTCAAGTACCGGAACCACCGGGTGGCGGCAACCTGCCTGGCTAAGTTGATGGCAAGCTACCTGGGGGAGAATCCTCTGCCGGGGGATGTGCTTGTGCCGGTGCCGCTGCACCCAAAGAAACTGCGGGAGCGGGGTTACAACCAAGCGGAACTGCTGGCCGTGGAAATCGGCAAAGCCGCCGGGTTGCGGGTCGAGAGAGGGCTTTTGGCCCGCACCCGGAACACGCCTCCCCAAGTCCACAGCGTGGACGGCAACCTGCGGAGGGCCAATACGGCAGGGGCCTTTGCCTGCGGCGGGAACATTGCGGGCGCGGCCTGCATCCTGGTTGACGACGTCTGCACGACGGGAAGTACATTGAACGCCTGCGCGGAAACGCTCCTAGCTAACGGGGCGTCAACGGTCTGGGCGTTGACCCTGGCCAGGGAGCGGCTGGGTATTGCGCCGCTAGGGGTCTGACAAACCAGGATGAGGTCCAAACGCCGACAGGAAAGGCGCTGGATTCCGGCTTTCGCCGGAATGACGGCTAAGCTCCGACCCGACATTACAATGCTGTTGAATGGTCAGGGTTCGCTGCGGTCCCAGTCGGGCAGGGCGTGGTAGCCCACGAAAGGAACGTCCACTACAGCCTCCAGGCCCTGGGCCTTCTTGAGCCGCTGGATGTTGTAGAGGTGGGTCATGTACTCGAAATAGCGGTGCCGGAAGGTGGCTTCCAGGTTGATGTAACCCCACGGCGGGTCATTCGGGTCTTCCCGGACGCCGTTGGGGTGGGCTTCCAGCCAATGCAGTTGGCCGCCAACGGAACTGCGCAACTCCTTGCCGCGCATGGAGTCCACCGTCTCCGACTCCAGAACCAAGCAGATGAAGTCCAGGCTTTTCCGCAGGACCGCAAATATGTCGTCAACTTCCCAGTACCTGGTCTCGTCGAGGCGACGGTCGTAGGGGGAGTCTATTATCCCATCCCAGTCGTCAATTTCCGGCAACCCATCGGTGAACAGGTTTTCACCCCACCGCTGAAGCAGCCAGCGGAAGTCGCCGGAAGCCACGTGGCTCAGGTTGAAGCGGATGCTCCATTCGCTCCAGCCCCAACGGTCGGAAGTGAAGTCCAGTTGTTCGTCGGTCAGGCCGGCCAGTTCCTGGCGGTACATGTCGTAGATTTCCTGCCGGAACTGGGGGAAGAGAGCGATTGCCGGTGAGTCTCCGCTAATCTCTTGCTGGGCCATCAGGTTCCACCTCTTTTCACGTTACGAATGCACGTCGGAAGAGGACAAGGTCCTCAGAGGATTTGGTGCAATTGGAGTTCACCCCCATCCTGACCTTCCCCCATCAAGGGGGAAGGGAAATTGGGATAGGGACTAGGGGCGCACCCAGGTTTCGGACCAGGCCAGGCAAGCGCTGCTGCTCTGCTTGTCGCCCCGCATTTCGAGCCAGGGTTCTCCCTCCACCACATTGCCGTTCAGCGTCATCTGGGCCCGGCGTGAAGGGATGAAGCAACTGTAAACGCCGTGGGGCCGCCCCGGCACGGTCCCGGCCTCGACTCGAAGCATGTAGGGTTCCAGGAAGTCGTACCAGGTCAGGTGGATTTCATCCTCGTCGCTGAGTATCTTCTCGGTCCAGAAAGAGCGCACGTCGCCGGACTTGGTGAACTCGGCGTCGGTTACCGGAATGTCCTGGTCGGCAAAATCGGGGAAAAGCAGGCATTCGATTTCGTCCTGCAACCAGCGGGCCAGGGCGATGTTGTCGGCGTAGATGCGCACTTCATTGTCAGTTTCGTCGCTCTTCATGAAGAGGACGTGGCCGGCGCCGGCCGGCGAGTACAGGACCCGCCAGTGGCTGACGCGGGTGGCCTGGTTGGCGCCGCCATCGTGGGAGAGCCGGATAAAGGAATTTTCGCCGGTAAGCCTGATTTGGTTGGGGTCTGTTGGGGTGGTGGTCATGGGGAGTCTCCTATGAATGGGGTTATGATATCCAGCAGTCTTTCGGAAGCAATTCTACCTAATGGCGTATCTGGCTATCAGGGCTGATGGCACGCACAGAGGAGCGTCGCCAACGAAATCCACCAGTAATGAAGACGGCGGCCAGCCCTACGATATTGACACCGATAACCGCCGCGCCGGCCCAGCCGTGGCCCAGATAGATCAAGCCTGCCCCGGCAGCTACGATAAGAACGACCACTACAAATGCGGAAATTAATCCCCAATCACGTCGCCGAGACTCGCGATGATCCATTGTCTGGCGATGTGTTACTTCGTCCTCCAACAGCACAAGGAACCTTTCGGCTGCTCCGGGCACCAGGCTATCATAGCGTTCCATTGTGATCGGATCGGGGAGCGGTCCAATCCAGGCATGCGCAGAAATGGTGAAGGCAGGGCCATCTTCAGGAACAACATCAGCCTGCCAATCGGCAGGCTGATTCTGCTGGATATTGGTGGATGCGCTTTCTTCCATTACAACAAGCCAACCGTTATTGCCCGCGACCTTCCTTGACCTGTTCCTCAATGTCAGGGAAAACGGACTTCATATCACGGCCTATCTTTTCCCAGTCTTCCTGGAACTGTTCAGCCACTGACTTCCGGTTGGCCGTAGAATCTATATTCGAAAAGGGGTCGAAAATGCGGGCCAGACCTTCCAGGAATGCGCGTGGGGCGGTAATTCGTTCTTTCTGCTTTGCCATAATCGCGTCCTCCCGTTAGGTTCTGCGCCTATTATACACTAATGACAGGATTGGAGCATGTTTGGACTGAGGCAAGGGCGGGTTGCAAACCCGCCCCTACGGTTGTAAGCGGGTGAAACCCGCCCCTGCGGTTGTAAACCAACTGAACGGAGGGAGTCCCGCCTAGTCCCTGGCCGGGAACCAGTCCTGCTTCCAAGGGAAGTCGCCTTCCGGTCCGTCGAAGGCTGGCTGGCCGTTTTCTACCCGCTCGCGGTAGGGGCTGGCGATGGGCTCGCGGTAGGGGTAGATGCCGCCTTCGTAGACGCCGGGGCCTTCCTTGAAGTGGCGGGCCTGCTCCAGGGTTTCCACGAAAGGCATGTTCATGTCGTAAAGCTGCTCGACGCGCTTGGGGCGGGGGCCGGCCTTGGAGACGTGGCCGAAGAGTTCGCGGCCGATGATGCGCTCTGCCATCCAGACGCAGTCAATGACCTTGTCGATATCCACACCCGTCTCCACACCCATGTCTTCCATCATGTGGAGCAGGTCTTCGGTGGGGGCCATGCCGGTGGCGCGACCGTTGCCGCAGTAGGGGCAGCCGCCGTAGCCGCCGATGGTGCCGTCCAGTTCCACGGTGTCTTCGGGGCCCAGGGTGCGCAGGGCGGCGTAGGCCGAGGCGATGGCCATGTTGCGGCCGTTATGCAGGTGCAGGCGGAAGTGGTTGATTTCGGGCCAGCGTTCCTTGACCCGGGTGATGCTCTCTTCCACCTTGGCGGGGGTGCAGTGACTCATGGGGTCGCCCATGGAGCAGCTAACCACCTTGATGCCAACTTCGTCCCACATGCCGTGCTGCTTTTCGAACAGAGTCATCAGGCTGTCCACGGGGAATTCGCCCAGGAAGTTGGAACCCCAGCTGGCGTTGCAGCCGATACCGGCTTCCCTTATGTTGAGTTCCTGGGCCTGGGCCACTATCTGGGGCCAGCGCTCCATCTCTTCCATCTGGGAGCGGTTGGTGTTGCGGCGGACGAAAACGTCGCACATGTGACAGTTAAGGCGCGGATAGGGGTCCCGCTCGATGGTCAGGGGCGGGGAATAGGCCCGGGCCCGCTCCACGCCGCGGGAGTTCAGCGCCAGAGCGGTGTAGGTAACGTCGGGATTGGGGTTGAAGCGGGTTACGATTTCATCGATCCGCTCCATCTGGGGCGTCCACCTGGGGCTGACAAAGGAGCCGACAACAATCTGCTGCAGGCCGGTCTCGGAAAGAGCATCCAGCAGTTCAATCTTGTCGTCAACGCCGATAGCGGAATCTTCAATCTGCATGCCTTCGCGCATGCCTTCTTCCTTATAGATTACCTTGGGCCAGTCGTACATTAGATTCCTCCTTTAGTTGAAGAATTGAAGGCTTTTTGGCTGGTTGGAATTGGCGGGATTGTAGGATTTTGGGGCTGAGGTTGTCAAGGAAAGGGGCGGCCTGGTCACTTTACGGGGCAGGGGGAAACCGGCTGGCCTACGTAGGCGTCCATCCGGCGACGGTTGGAGGCCAGGAAGGGAAGTAAACCTGCGACATGTTGGAAGGCAAGATTCCTGGATACCGGCTTTCGCCGGTATGACGGTAGTGGCGCCGGTATGATGGTAGTGGGGCCGGTATGACGGTTTCGGGGGGTGGTGTTAGGGATTAGGCATGGGAGTCTCCCCCAAGCGTGAGCTATTGGCTTAACCTTCCTCGCCTTGACCCTATTCTCCCTGCGTGATAGGTTGAACCATTGAAGGGGTCATTATGTCAGCATCAGGAATGCAAACAGAGACGCAAGGGCGGGCCACCTGGGAACTGTCGTTGGGCGAGTTCCTCGATGGTGTGGTGCAACGCAATCCGGACAAGGTGTTTCTGCAGATTGTGGGGCAGGCGATAACCTACGGGCAGTTCTACACGCAGGTCAGGCGGGCGGCAGGAATGTTTCGGGGGTTGGGCATCAACCGGGGGGATCGGGTCTGCCTGTTTCTGCCCAACGTGCCGGAATTTCACTATTGCTGGTTCGGCCTTTCGCTTTTGGGGGCGATCAGCGTGCCGGTGAACGTTGCCTACCGGCGGGATGAAGCGGCGTATATCTTCGATAACGCCGGGGCTTCCGCGGTGGTGGCCCACCATTCCCTGGTGGATGTGGCGGAGGCTGCCGCCCGACTTGCACCGACCGTGGAGCACAAGCTGTTGGTAACGACGCCGCTGGAGTCGGAGGCGGGCCAGGATACCCCGTTTAGCGCCGCAAGTGCAGCCAGGGAAGACGGGTGGCTGGATTTTGGATCAACTATGGCTGACGCCGAAGAACGTGACGACTTTCCCACCGTGTCGCCTCATGAAACATCCATGCTGGTTTACACCTCGGGCACCACGGGCAATCCCAAGGGGGTGCAGGTAACCCACCTGATGTACGTGTCGGCGGGCCAGGGTTTCGCCCACTGGACCGAGGCCAGCCAGGACGACCGGTTCTTCACCTGCCTTCCCTTTTTTCACGCTAATGCCCAGTACTACTCAACAATGGGCTCCTTGGCGGCGGGGGCCACCCTGGTGGTGGCGGAGCGGTTCAGCGCGTCCCGTTTCTGGGAGCAGGTGCGGGAGGCGGATGCCACCGTGGTCAACTTCATCGGCATGATGATGCCGGTGCTGGCCAAGCAGCCCGAGTCGGACATGGACCGCCGGAACAAGGTGCGGCTGTTCTATGGTTCACCAGCCTTTTCGCCGGAGTTTCTCCAGGCTTTCCAGGACCGGTTCGGCACGGACATTATCGTGGGCTTCGGCATGACGGAGACCTGCTACGGGGCTATAGAGAAGATTGGGCAGGAGCGCAGGCCCAACTCCTCGGGCCAGCCACGGCTGCACCCCGACCCGAGCTTCGAGAACCGGATAAGAATTGTGGACGACGATGGCAAGCCACTGCCCACGGGCCAGCCCGGCGAGATTACCATCAAGAATCCGGCGGTGATGCCCGGCTACTGGCGCAACGAAGAACAGACGGATCTGGCGCTGAAGGATGGATGGCTTCACACGGGCGACCTGGGCTGGCAGGACGAGGACGGTTTCCTTTATTTCGTGGACCGGAAGAAGGACGTTATCCGCCGCCGGGGGGAGAACATTTCCTCCCAGGAAGTGGAGGACGTTATCAAGCGCCACCCGACGGTGCTGGACTGTGCCGTCATCGCCGTGCCCTCGGAATTGGGAGAGGACGAGGTGAAGGCCTACGTTACGCCCCGGCCGCCGTCTGCCGTGGATGAGGAAACGGTGGTGCGCTGGTGCGCCGAGAACCTGGCCTACTTCAAGGTGCCCCGCTACATTGAGGTGAGGGACGAACTGCCCCGGACGCCCAGCCTGCGAGTGCGGAAGGACATCCTTCGCCAAGAGCGGGAAGACCTGATTGCGGGGTGTTTTGACCGGGAGGCGGCGGGTATCCGGATAAGGTAGGCCGGATACAAAAGATTTGAGACCATAACCAGGGTCAAACACGGCCCGGCAGTTGAGCAGGGGGAAGGGAGCCGATGCTCCGGCATCCTGTGCGCTAACGCAATAGTCCAACACATCCCGTGGTTATAATGGAGCCGGAAAACCAGCATTCACCGTCCCTTTTCCGCTTGAGGCAACAGTACGACGACATGCCCAAGACGGCACACGGCGAGACAATTCTCGACCGGCATAGCAAAATCCGGCCTGAGTGGGTGCCGATGATAATGGCAGCGCCTTTTGATCGCTGGATGGAGAACCGCCCCGGCACCGGGGAACAGGTGGACATCGTGGTAGGGCGCATAACCGGCTGGCATTACTGGGTGAAAATAGTGCTGGTAGATGGCAAACTGGAGACAGCCTATTCGGACTGGCGCCTGAATGGTGCATACGGAGGTTCACCATGGGAGATACGCTAGAGCAGCCAATAGTAACCTATTACTCCGAGTCGGGATATCTCTATATTGAGACCGGTCGACCTTTGGGTGTGGGACAAACTATTGCCAAGGATGTAGTGGTTTTCCATGACCCGGAAGATCATACGAGGATCGTGGGAATTCGCATTGGCGAAGTGGAGCGGGCCGACGTCATCCTTAAACCATTCCTGGGGGCCGTAAATGCCGAACACCTTCCCGCTTGATGACACTCCCAATGGAACCATTCCGGTTTCCAAGCGGAATGCAGCAGGTCAATTCGCAGATACGGTCTTTGAGCGCAGTACACGCATTTGGACGCAGCAGATGACCCGTTCAGAAGTCCCCCAAATCCGCTATAATCTGGTTAGTGTGGGGCGTCGGGGTACCGTTGCGTATTACACTCACAAAAACTGGACGCAGGCGAGGGTGAAATGAACAAGGTTGAAGCCATAATCCGACCGGAAATGCTGAATGCGGTTAAAGATGCGCTGGCAGAAGCGGGTGTGACCGGAATCAACGTGGCCCAGGTAACGGGCCGCGGCGCTCAAAGGGGCATCGAAGTGGGCGGCCCCAGGGGCGTCGCCGGCAGCTACGTCATTGACATGCTGCCCAAGGTGAAGCTGGAAACCGTGGTCAGGGACGAGGATACGCAGAAGGCAGTGGACATCATTATCGAAAAGGCCCGCACGGGCAACATCGGCGACGGCAAGATATTCATCAGTCCCGTGGCCAACGCCATCCGCATCCGCACGGGCGAGGAAGGGGAAATAGCCCTGTAGGAGCCTTGCCCTGAACTGACAGGCAAGCAGCCGTGCCCGCCGTTTAGACCCCGGCGAGGTTCCCGTCTTGGCGGGAACGACGGGTTTGGGCGGGATTCCCCCAATTTGCCAGAAGGAACTTTGACATGGCAGAGAAACGTTACTGGCTCTTCAAGTCTGAGCCTACCAACTACTCCTTCCAGGACCTGTTGGGCGAAGAAAACCGGGTTGCCGAGTGGGACGGTGTCCGCAACTACCAGGTGCGGAATTTCATGCGGGACGAGATGAAGGTGGGAGACGGCGTGCTCTTCTATCACAGCAGCGCCAAGCCCACGGCGGTCATCGGCACCGCGCGAATAGTCCGGGAGGCCTATCCCGACAATACCGCCTGGCAGGTGGGCGCCAAGTATTACGACCCCAAGAGCAACCCGGACGACCCTACCTGGCTTATGGTGGACATCCAGGCCGACCAGGAATTTGCCCGTCCCGTTACGCTCCAGGAAATCAAGGACAACCCCAAGCTGCAGGGCATGATGGTAGTGAAACGTGGGGTGCGCCTTTCAATTCAGCCGGTGGACAAGCCGGACTGGGACGAGATTGTGGCGTTGGGGATGGGCGAGTAGGTCATTTTTCGCGGGAGACGCAGAGACCCGGAGATTCATAGAGAGTAAATGCCCTCTGTGAAACTCCGGGCCTCTGCGCCTCTTGGCGCAAGGCCGTTACAGCGAACCGTCGATACTCACGTTGATTACCGAAGGCTTGCCGCTGCCGATGGCCTGTTCCAGCGCAGGACGCAGTTCCGCCGGGTCTTCCACGTTGCGGCCAGCAACGCCCATAGCCTCGGCCACCTCTGCCAGGGGCAGGGCGGTTGCGAAGTCCATACCCACGTATTCGCTGTCCCGCCGGCTGTCCTCCAGCATGTTCCGCAGGTAAACGTCCATGTTGACCTTGAGGATGCGGTAGGAGCGGTTGTTGCAGATGGCGTAGGTTACGGGGATGTTGTAGCGGGCCGCCGTCCACAGGGCCTGCACGGTGTACATGGATGCGCCGTCGCCAACCACGGCCACCACAGGACGGTCCGGGTTGGCCAGCTGAATGCCCAGGGAGCCCGGCATGGCCCACCCCAGGGCGCCGCCGCGTATGGCGTAGTAGCTGCCCGGCTCCGACGGCTCAACGGCCTGGAGCAACGCCCCCCTGGACGTGATGGCCTCGTCGGCGATGATGGCGTTTTCCGGCAGGGCCCGGGAAAGCTCGTACATCATCCGGTCCACGGGCATGGGACGGGTATCTGGCATGGCCTGCATCCGGCGCAGGTATTCGGCCCGGGCCTGGCGCTTAGCGTCTCCCAGGGTTGCGGCACGGGTGGCGGCCGCCTCCCGCGCCGGGGCGGACATTTCCGCATCCAGCGCCTCGGCCAGTTCGGCCAGGCCGGCTTTGGGGTCGCAGGGAATGCCCACGTCGGTGGGATAGACCTTTTCGATCTCCTTAAGGTTATTGTCCATGTGCACCAGCCTGGTGCCGGCGGACAGGAAGGGTTCGGGTACATAGAGGAAGGAGGAAAAGACGTTGGTGCCCACGGCGAAGACCACGTCTGCCTCGGCCAGTTGCCGCCGGGTGGCGGAACTGTTCAGGTTGAGAATTCCCGCGAACTGGCCGTGGTCCAGGGGAAAGCTGATTTCCGAGTAGGTGTAGGAACTGGCATAGACCTTGGCGCCCAGAAGCTCGGCCACCCGTACCAGTTCGGCGCCGCCGCCCGACTGCCCCACCCGGTCGCCAATGACGATAACGGGATTCTCGGCCTGGGCCAGCAGTTCCACCGCGCTGCTGACGGCGGCCGGGTCCGGGCGCATCCGGTAGTAGCCAGTCGAGGACGGGGTTATGTCAACGTCCACCTCCTCGTCCATGGTGTCCCAGGGGAAGGAGAGAAAGACGGGGCCCACCGGCGGAGTGATGGCCTCCTTGAAAGCCCGCCGCACGGCCATGGGGATGTTGCCGGCGTGGGGAATTTCCGCGCTCCACTTGGTGAACTGCTGGGTCATCTCCACCAGGTCGCCGGACAGCACCGGGTCGCTCAAGAGCATGCGGGTGTCCGAGTTGCCGGCGGTCAGAACAAGGGGTGTGCCGCCCCGGTAGGCGTTGTACAGGGCGCTGATGCCGTTGGCCAGGCCCCCGGCGATGTGGATGTTGGCGAAGGCCGGCTTGCCGGTGGCCCGGGCGTAGCCGTCGGCCATGCCCACGGCGGTTCCCTCCTGCAGGGCCTGGATGTACCGCAGGCTGGGGTAGTCCTGGAGCACGTCCAGGAAGGGGGTTTCGCTGGTGCCCGGGTTGCCGAAAATATATTCCACGCCTTCGGCTGCCAGCATTTGGGCCAGGGCTTCCTTACCGGTCATTGTTGGCATGTTGTTACGTCCTTATCTCATGAATATTGGGGGATTCGTTGCCGGGCCTTCTGCCCAGAGAAATTCACCACAGAGAAGCGGAGGGCGCGGAGTTTCGCAGAGAGCCCCTTTGTTCCTCTGCACCTTTGCGGTGGGGCAGGCTGTATGGTGGCTGGGTATTGCTGGTCACAGGTAAATCATCCATTCCAGCAGGTTGTCGTCCGGGTCGCGGGCGTAGAGGCTGACTGCGGGGAGGCCGCCGCCTGCCCTGGCGCCCCGGCGGGGACCCGGGCCACGGATGACCTCCACGCCGGCATCGGCCAGCATTTGCTGGCACTCCTCGGCGGTGCCTTCCCAGACGAAGCAGATGTCGGTGCAGCCGGGTACGGCGGTGTTGCCGCGCAGGGTGGCGGTGTAGCCCTCGGGGTGGACGTTTATCTTGGAATCGCCAATCTGGATGGAGAAGATTCCCGCCTCGCCGCTGCGCCATTTGTCCTCATCGTTGATGGTGAAGCCCAGGCGCTTGTAGAATTCGATGAGTTTTTCCGCATTTGCGGTGGGCATGGCAATATGGTCTATTGCGGTGGTGGCCATCAGGTTTACCTCTTTTATCTCTTATGTCTTCCACGAATCCGCCGCGGCGGACGAATGTTCACTAATGGGTGCCATTAAAGGCTTGGGATGGGCAACATTTCGACTCACCCCCATTCTGACCTTCCCCCGTCAAGGGGGAAGGGATTCCCTATATCCTCAGCTGCGCCGCGGTTTCGGCCAGGAATTCTTCTATGAGACCCCGGGTGCGGCGGGCTTCGTTGGTGAGCAGACCATGCTCGGCGCCGGGTATTACGTGGAACTCGGAGCCGGCGATGCCCTGGTGCAGTTGCAGGCCGCACATTATGTTGATGCGACTGTCGGCGTCGCCATGAACGATCATGCTGGGCATGGTGAGTTCGTGCAGCCTGGATTCCAGCGAGTCCTGGATATCGAGGTAGCTCTGGATGGTCTTTACAATGCCGTCGAACTGTTCCAGGTTTATGGCCTTCAGCCTGGCAAATTGGGCCGGATCCGATTGACTCATGCCGGGCCAGCGACTGTTCAGGCCGGCCTCTACGGCGGCCTCCTTGCCGTTGGCGGCCAGGGTCTGCTTGATCTCGTCCAACTCCCGCTGCCGCACCTCCCGCTCCGACTCCTGGACGTAGGTCATGGTGTTTATCAGGAGCAGGGACAGGGTCCGGTCCGGGTGTTCCAGGGCGAACTGCAGGGCTATGGGGCCGCCGGCGGAGGAGCCAAGGATGTGGGCCCGGGCAATGCCCAGGTGGTCCAGAAGCGCCCGCAGGTCATCGGCGTAGTTGGGGATGGAGTAGCCGTCAACCGGCGTTTCCGAGCGGCCGGCGGCGCGCCGGTCGTAGGAAATAAGCTGGAAGCTGGCAGACAGGATTTCGGCGTGATGCTCCATCATCTGGGCGCAGCCTTCGCCGCCGCCGAGGCCGCCGTGAATCATCACCAGGGGAACGCCGGAACCGTGGGTCTCGTAGTACATGCGGAAACCGTGGATGCTTGCTTCCGGCATTATTTCCTCCCTATTAGCGAGCCGACCTGCCAGCCCTGGTTAAGCGGCAGTCCATAGATGGAACATTTCCTTGTCTGCTCGCCCCATATTAGCGGCAAGGCCAAGGACAAGGCAAGAAAAGCGGGTTCTCGGCTTGCAGGCGCTCAACTGGCGGTTGACAGCCAAATGGCCCTCAACTAACCTGAAATCCCTTTCCCAACGGAAAGTACGGGGGGAGACGAACACCTTGACCCAGCCCGCTCAAAGTACAACCAAATCGGTAGACCCCGGCAGGCTGCGTCTTGATGCAGGCGGGGGGGAACAGGGCACCCTCATTGGGATGAGGTGCCTGGACTGCGGGGTTTGCGTATTTGGCCAGGCCGTCTTCTGCCAGGCCTGCTCTTCCGCTCGCCTGGAAGCGGTTGACTTGAGCCGCACCGGCACGCTCTACAGCTACACTATCGTCAGGGTGCCGCCCGATGGGTGGCCCGGACCCGTTCCCTACGTCCTGGGCGAGGTTGAAGTGCCGGAGGGGCCCCACATTCTGGCCGAGGTAATTGACGTAGCTCACGGGGACTTGAAAATCGGCATGGACGTGCGGCTGGCCCTCCAGGAGGTACGGTCCGGCGGCGAGACGGGCCCTGCCCTGATGGTGTACAAGTGGGCGCCGGCAACCGGGGCGGAAGCAGAATCGGAGGAGGCATAGCTGTGGCACAGTTCAAGCCCCAACGAGAAGTGATGGTGGTGGGCGTGGGCCTGCACCCCTTTGGCCGCTTCCGCGACAAGGACCTGGCCACCCTGGCCCGGGAAGCGGTGGTGGAGGCGCTGAAAGACTGCGGCATTGGCTGGAGGGACATTCCGGTGGCTTACTTCGGCCACGTGTACTACCACGGCATGTCGGTAGGGGAAACGGCCCTGGGCAGCCTGGGGCTGACGGGAATCCCCATTATCAACGTGGAGAACGCCTGCTCCAGCGGTTCGACCGCCTTCTGGCAGGCGTACTGGGGCATAACCACGGGAATGTACGACGTGGCCCTGGCTTTCGGGGCGGAGAAGGTGCCCGGCGGGCCGGTTACCGTCACCGCCGCCGACAGCCCCGAGCGGTACATTGGGGGCGACCACATGATGGCCGGCTACGCCCTGCGGATGCGCCGGTACATGGAGGAGACGGGGGCGCCGGCGTCGGCCCTGGCCCAGGTAACGGTCAAGGCCCGGCAGAACGCCTCCCTGAATCCCTACGCCCACCGCAAGGACACCTTTACGGTGGAGGACGTGCTGTCCTCCAGGCCTATTGCCGACCCACTGACCCTGTACCAGTGCTGCCCCACCAGCGAGGGTTCGGCGGCGGCGGTGCTCTGCGCCCGGGATGCCCTGGGCCGCTACGGACTGGACGAAAGCCGCGCCATCCGGGTGGTGGCCGCGGCGCTGACTTCGGGCAATTACAATGGGCGGGGCAGCGACCACTCGGCGTTCAGTCCATATCGCACCGAACCGGCGGCCATCCAAGCCTACGAGATGAGCGGGCTGGGGCCGGAGGACGTGGACCTGGTGCAGGTGCACGACGCCGCCACCATCGGCGAGTTGCAGCAAATCGAGGCATTGCAACTGTTTCCAATAGGCGAGGCCTGGCGGGCCACGGCGGAGGGACGCACAGCGCTTACGGGCGACCTGCCGGTCAACACCGACGGGGGCCTGCTGGCCATGGGCCATCCCTTCGGGGCCACGGGCATCCGCATGGTGCACGAAACGGTGACCCAACTGCGCGGCGAGGCGGGGCCGAGGCAGGTCAGCAACGCGCGGGTGGGGCTGGCCCAGTGTTCCGGGGCGGGCGACGTAACGACCGTGCAGATTTTTGCCCGGTAGGATTTGCGCCTATGGCTGCGTTGTCCGGATGCGTTGTCGGGATAATCGGGTCAGGGGATACCCATTTTCATTGGGCCGCAAGGGCCTGATGGAGACTGAGATGCCTGCCTTCGTAATTCTGGCTGCCATGAAGGGGCGGTTCGTTTCCCAGCACGGCAACCACTACGATAACTTTCAGATGATGGGCTATGGCTACGCCGCCGACCCCAGGGAGGCCGTAACCAACTTCTTCGACCAGCCTCCCTATCCCATCCGCTGGGAGGACGTGGAATACCTTTGGGCGGAGCAGCTTGCCGAGGCTTTCCACACGGGCCACCACGGTGACTACGAGCGGGTGTACGTGGATTCGTTGCGGCGCCGGTGGGAGACGCCGGGGGCTTCTTGAGGCAATGCTCACACTCCAGCAAGCGCGAAGGTATCAAGGTGATTGCGTTCCCCGCAGATAGTTTGTGAATTCGTAGGGGCGGGTTTGAAACCCGCCCCTACACTCTTCGAGACCAGGTTAGCCCAGATTCCCACTGGTTCAATACCTGATCACTAGCCCTCTCCCGCCACGTCCCGCAGGGCGGCGAAGTCCCGGCGGTAGGCTTCGGCCAGGGTACGACGGTCGGTGGTGTGGAGGACGAAGCGGGCGCCCTGCCGCACCCAGTGGGCTGACAGGTCGGCGGTCTGGTGGTGTACCAGGGTGGGGATGCCGTGGGCTTCGGAGGTGTCGATAACCTTCTTGACGATTTCCTGGTATTCGGGCCGGTCGTACTGGTCGGGGAATCCTATGGAGATGCTCATGTCGTTGGGGCCGACGAAGATGCCGTCGATGCCGGGCACCTTGAGGATTTCCTCCAGGTTGTCGACCGCCTGGACGCTTTCGATGCCGATTATCGCTACCGTGTTCCGATTGCGGTTTTCCAGGTAGGCGCGGGTAGCGTCGCTGACGTGCTCGCCCGTCTCCATTAACTGCCGGACCGCGTCGCCCTTGAGGGGACGCCACTTGGCGGCGCCGATGACCTCCTTCACCTCCTCCACTGTTTCGCAGTAGGGGGCGAGGATGCCCTGGGCGCCGGCGTCGAGGGCCATGGTAACGTAGTGGGACGTGGGTATGGGAATACGCACGATGGGCACCACCGGCGAGTTGGCGAAGGCGGCCAGGTAGTCCGCCATTTCCGCCCTGCTGCGGGGCCCGTGCTCGGTGTCAATTACGACGTAATCCAGCCCGATGCCGCCCAGGGCTTCCACCCAGCGGGGATTGCGGCCATGGGTAATCATGCTGCCAAAAACCCGGCCGCCGGCGGCCAGGGTGGCCTTTAGTTCTGCTCCGTTCATCGAGTCCTCCGGTTGCGTTAGTTAACGCCAGGCAACACCCCGTTTCCGGGCGGCGTACTGGCCGGCCAAGTATAGCACCGGGTAGAGGGGCCGGAAACCTTGATATAATCCATTTTCGAAAGCAGCTTGAACCGGGACCTGGAGACCGTTTGACACAGCCACAACTAATTTCCAGCCAAGGCCAGTGGGACCGGGTAGCCGGCCTGCTTTCCGGTGCGTCGGAGCTGGCCATCGACACCGAAGCCAATAGCATGTACGCCTACCGGGGGCGGATTTGCCTCATCCAGATAGCGTCTTCCCAGGCAGTGTACCTGCTGGACCCGCTGGCAGTTACGGACCTTACCGCCCTGGGCAGCGTCCTTGCCGACGCTTCAGTTACGAAGGTCATGCACGGGTCGGACTACGACCTGCGTTCCCTGCACCGGGAGTACGGCTTTGCTGTAGCCGGCCTGTTTGACACCGAGACCTGCGCCCGTTTCCTGGGCATGGTCAGCCCCAACCTGGCCGCAGTGCTGCAGGAATTCCTGGATGTTGAAATACCCAAGAGCCGCCGTTTGCAGCGCTCCAACTGGGGCTTGCGGCCATTGAGTGGCGAGGCCATTACCTACGCCGCCGCAGACGTGCGTCACCTCATAGCCCTGGCAGACAAGCAGCGCCGGCTGCTGCAGGAACTGGAACGCATGGAGTGGGTGGAGGAAGAGTTCACCCGCCTGGAAGCGACCGGGCGGAATGCAGCCGCGCCGCCGGAGCCGGACTTTCTCCGGGTGAAGGGCAGCGGCCACCTGGAGCCCCGGCAGTTGGCGGTCCTGAAGGCGCTGTTTGACCTGCGCGAAGCCGAAGCCGAGCGCATTGACCAGCCTCCCTACCGGGTAATGGGCAACGACACTCTGCTGCACCTGGCCCAGGCCCCCCTCACGCCCCTGGAAGATGTTCCGGGCCTTTCGCCCCACCTGGCGAGGCGGTTGGGCGCCAGTATGAGGGAGGGCATTCGGCAAGCAATGCGGGGCCCCGGCATCCAGCGACCGCCAAGACCCCGGCGCACGCCGCCCAGCCGGGAAGTCCAGGCCCGACAGCAGAAACTGAAGCAGTGGCGTTCGGACAAGGGCGCCGCCCTGGGCCTGGACCCGGCGCTGGTATGGCCGGCCGCCAGCCTGGAGCGGCTGGCCTTAGACCCCGATTCGTGGGAAAGGGAACTGGCGCAGGCGGGCGCCGCCGAGGTACGGGTCTGGCAACGGAAGGCTTTTGCGGGGGAACTGGAAGCAACCTTGCGGAATGGGGACTAGCAGGCCATCGCCATAGAAGTCATCGGTTGGGGATTTACCGTCATTCCGGCGAAAGCCGGAATCCAGGATCGTTCATTTGCTTTGCGTTTACCTTTGGCGACCCTTCTGGATTCCGGCTTTCGCCGGAATGACGATTCAGGTTTGTAACTCGTCGCTTGAATAGCGATAGGCTGCCAGGTTCTTGCCAAGATGAAAAGCCACGGGGCCCGGAGCGCTGCCGGGCCCTGTCTCGTATTATTCAGGAACTGCGGGGGCTCGCGAACCCACTTGTGCCGTATTAGCGGGTTTCGGTCAATAGCTGGCGGCAGAAGGTGGCGGTATCGACCAGGTCCGGAATGACCACGTATTCGTCCACCGTGTGCATTCCGTTGGTGGCCATACCGACAACCACGCTCTCGATTCCCTTGAGGCGCATGACGTTGCCGTCGGTGCCGCCGCCGGAGGGCCGGATGTCCGGCCTCAGTTTCAAGTCTTCCATAGCCCGTCGGGCCATCCGAACCACGGCCTCGTCCGGGTCCAGCCGGTACATCCGGAACATGACCTCGAAGGCTTCCTCAATTTTGGCGTCCTGGTACTTATTCCTGGCCCGGCGCAGGGTATCCTGCACCTGAAGCTTCAGCAGATCAAAGGTTTCGGTGTTGCGGCTGCGAAATTCTCCACCAAAGGAGGCCTCTACCGGCACGGCGTTTCGCACGGTGCCGCCGGAAATCAAACCTACGTTGAAGGTAGTTTCTTCGTCCAACCGACCCTGGGGAAGTTCCTGAATCAGTTCCGAAACGATGCGGATGGCGGACAGGCCCTTCTCGGGTTCAACGCCAGCGTGGGCGCCGCGGCCCGTCACATTAACGTCAAAGCTCATGTAGCTGGGGCTGGACCCGGTGATGGTATTGACCGGGCCATTGCCGTCGAACACCACTGACTCCAGGGCGCGGATCATGGAGAAGTCCAGGTTGGAGGCGCCCACCAGACCGATTTCTTCGCCGCGAGTGAAGACCACCTGCACGGGACGGTGGGGCAGGCCTTCCTCGATAACCGATTCCAGCCCCTCCATGATTGCCGCAACGCCCGCCTTGCAGTCCCCGCCCAGGATGGTGTTGCCCTGGGAAACGATTCTGTCTCCCTGGATAACAGGAATGATTCCCCGACCCGGCTCCACGGTGTCCATGTGGGCCGAGAGCAGCAGGGGCAGTTCCCCGGGCTCCGAGGCTATAACGTTACCGTGGGCGTCCCGCTCCACGCTCAGACCCAGCCTGGTCAGCCGGGCGATAAGGTGCTGGGCAAATTCTTCCTCCTCGTCGGACGGACTGTCTATGCTGACCATCTCGCAGAAGGAATTGACCAATCGATCCTTGTCTATCATGGCTGTTTACCTCGCGGGAAACCCAAACTTGAACCTGGAAATTATAACATCTTGGTTGACGTGGAAGCGGGGCGGGATGCCATCTGGAGCTTGCGGAAGGGTCTGAGATCTCGGCCAAGAGCCTGGGTTTGGGACCCAATACAAGGCTGGCGGCTGCGACTTTATCCGCCTCAGGCGGATTCGCCAAGCTCAGCATGACATTGTCTTGAGGCTGGATTGACCTGGGCCCGGTCATCGGATGATCAGCAGCCGTCAGGGCGACAGGGCAATCAGGGCCAGACCAATAACTATCAGCGCCGACCCCACCAACCTGCCTCGTCCGAAGGGTTCCTTCAGAATCAACACGCCGGCCAGCACGCCCATGACGATGCTGACTTCCCGCGCCGGGGCAATGTAGCTTACCCGCGAGATGGAAAATGCGGTGAGGATGCAGGCGTAGGCCAGAAACGACAAAAGGCCGGCCGCCGGAATGGCCCAGAGGTTACCGGCCCAGATTCCTCGTATTTGGGAAATGCCGTACTTCCTGAAAATATAGGGGGCCAGGCCGACCGATACGCCGATGGTCAGGAAGTACATGTACAGGAACGGCTGCACGTACTCTACGGCCCGCTTGTCCAGCAGTGAGTACACCGTGATGGTGCAGCCCGTCAAAATTGCGTACAGGACACCACTCTCCCGAAAGAAACCGGCGGGATTCGAGAGTATCTCCCGGAAGTGTCCCCACCACGATACCGTGTATATTCCGGCCACGACGAAAACTATGCCAGCTATCGCCGGCAACGCAATGGTCTCGCCGAGGGTGAGCACCGCCAGCACCGGCACCAGCATGGGCCCGGTGCCCCGGGCGATGGGATAGACCAGGGAAAGGTCGCCCCGAGTGTATGCGCGGCCAAGCAGGACCAGGTAGAAGCACTGCATTACCGACCCGGCCAGGATGAACCAGGGGCCGGGCAGGGATACGGGGTTCAGGATAAACAGAGCAATACCCAGGGGAGCCAGCAGAACAACGCCGCTGACCGAGAACCACCAGGCGAACAGTTCCTTGCTGTCCGATTTCTTCAGCAGCAGGTTCCAGGCGGCATGAGACACCGAAGCCACCAGAATCAGCAGGAGAGCTACTAAACTCATGGGGAGAGTATAGCCTAAACGGGAAGGCGCCTCCCGAAGGGCAGCGCGCGGAGCAGTGTCCCAAGATGAGGCAAACAAAAACCCTGAAAGGAGTTACTGTCCTTTCAGGGTGTACAGATTCAAGGTTGGTAGCGCATAGGGGATTCGAACCCCTGATCTCCGCCTTGAGAGGGCGGTGTCCTGGGCCGCTAGACGAATGCGCCACGCCAACAGCCAGATAATCGGCCCTATTGCTATCCGGCAGGTTGAATATATCAGAACTGGTATTGTTTGTAAACCACGGGATTCGGCAGGTAACTACCAGGTCCGTCTTTCCGGCTTTCGCCGGAATCCAGGTAAGCAGGTGAAGCTGCGACATATTGTAAGGCAAGATTTCTGGATACCGGCTTTCGCCGGTATGACGGTATGGGAACACCAGGCCTTTGTGAATTTGAACAATCACCACTGATGGTGGCATCTGGCACGGAAAAATAGGCTGTGGTATATTAGACCACCTACAATTTTACTAAATTCGTAACGACTGAAACTCAAACGTGTGGGAAGGACTGGGATGGTCGCCACACCCGAAATGAGCCGTACCAATAGGGGTGATTCCGGCGCCGCCGTGGGCGAGGGCGTGGTAATCATCGACTTTGGCTCGCAGTACAGCCACCTTATCTCCCGCCGAGCGCGGGAGTTGAAGGTTTATTCCGAGGTTGTACCTGCGTCCGCCACGTGGGAACGGGTAACCCAGCGCTTCGAGCCGCGGGGTGTCATTCTTTCCGGCGGCCCCGCCAGCGTGTATGAACCCGGCGCGCCACTTATTCCGGACTGGGTATTTGACCGCCAACTTCCGGTGCTGGGCATCTGCTACGGAATGCAGGCGCTGGTGCATCAGATGGGCGGCCGGGTGGCGCCCGGCGAGAAGCGGGAATACGGGTCGGCGGACTTGACCCAGGCCGACGGGCTTGCGGATGACGCATCCATTTTTTCGGGTATGCCCGGCAGTTTTCAGGTGTGGATGAGTCACGGCGACCGGGTGGACACGCTGCCCCCGGGATTTGCGCCGGCAGCGTCCACCGGCAACTCTCCGTACGCCGCCATCAGCAACGGCAAGAATATCTTTGGACTCCAGTTTCACCCGGAGGTGGAGCATACGCCGCTGGGACAGACCGTTTTGGAGAACTTCCTTTACCGGGTATGCCGGTGCCAGGGAACCTGGACGCCGGGCAACTTTGTGGCTGACTCCGTGGCCCGCATCCGCGAACAGGTGGGCGAGGGTCGCGTAATCTGCGCCCTTTCCGGCGGCGTGGACTCTTCGGTGGCCGCCCTGCTGCTGCACGAAGCCATCGGCGACAGGCTGACCTGCATTTTCGTCAACAACGGCCTGCTCCGGAAGGGCGAACCGGAACAGGTGCAGGAAACCTTCCGCAGCAACCTGGGCCTGAACCTGCTGTACGTGGACGCCGCCCAGCGGTTCGTTTCCCGGCTGGAGGCGGTAACCGATCCCGAGGCGAAGAGAAAAATAATTGGCGAAGAGTTCATCCGGGTGTTTGAAGAGTCGGCCGTGGAGTTGAGCGACACCAAATTCCTGGCCCAGGGCACCCTCTACCCGGACGTTATTGAAAGCGAAACACCGGAGAACCAGGCGTCCGCCCGCATCAAGTCGCACCACAACGTGGGGGGCCTGCCCGAACGCATGGATTTGGACCTGGTTGAGCCGCTGCGTTACCTTTACAAGGACGAAGTGCGGGACGTGGGCCTGGAACTGGGCCTGCCCAGGGAAATTGTAATGCGCCAGCCCTTTCCCGGCCCCGGACTGGCTATTCGCATCATCGGCGAGATTACCGGGGAACGCCTGGACATTCTCCGGGAATGCGACTGGATTGTCCTGGATGAAATTGAGCGGGCCGGGCTTTACGAGGAAATCTGGCAGAGTTTCGCCGTGCTGAGCGACAGCCGAACGGTGGGCGTCATGGGCGACTTCCGCACCTACGGCTACGTCTGCGCCATCCGGGCCGTGTCCAGCAGCGATGCCATGACCGCCGACTGGGTGCGCCTGCCCTACGACGTTCTCGGCAGGATTTCCAGCCGCATCGTCAACGAAGTGCCGGGGGTCAACCGGGTGGTCTATGACATCACCAGCAAACCACCCGGAACAATTGAGTGGGAATAAGCATTTTGCTATTCTGTGCGGAACGACTGCCGAGACTGCCCGCGGGCATGAAGTCCAAGACACACAAATGTCAATCTGCGCTAGCTTATTCCGGAGTCTCTGACAAGTGAAAGTCCTGATTGTAGGTTCAGGCGGAAGGGAACATGCCCTGGCCTGGCGCATCAAGCGCAGTCCCCGCGTGACGGAAATGTGGGTTGCCGGCGGCAATTCCGGGACCGCCCGGATTGCCACCAACGTGGCCATATCGCCTGAGGACGTGCCGGCGGTGGTGGAACTGGCCAGGGAAATTTCGGCGGACCTGGTGGTCGTGGGGCCGGAGCAACCCCTGGTGGACGGCCTGGCCGACCGCCTCGACGAGGTGGGCATTCCCGTTTTCGGTCCCTCCCAGGCCGCCGCTCAAATTGAGGCCAGCAAGAGTTTCGCGCGCCAGGTCATGCGCGACGCCGGCGTGCCCGGACCGGAGTTCCGTGTCTTCCACGACCAGGCTGCCGCCATTGACTTCCTGGTAAATCACGACTCGCCGGTGGTTATCAAGGCAGATGGACTGGCCGCCGGCAAGGGTGTAGCCCTGTGCCGGGGGCCGGAAGAAGCCGTAATGGCGGTCAAGGCGTGCATGGAAGACCGCATCTTTGGCGCCGCCGGCAACGCCGTTGTGGTTGAAGAATGGCTGACCGGTCCGGAGGTAAGCGTATTCGCTTTCACCGACGGAGAGACCCTGTCCGACCCGGTGGCCGCCTGCGATTACAAACAGGCGGGCGACGGGGACCGGGGCCCCAACACCGGCGGCATGGGCAGCTTCGCTCCACCCCCCTTCTGGACCAAAGAACTGGCGGATGAGGTTTCCAGGACTATTCTCGGGCCCACGGTCCGACAAATGGCCGAACTGGGCTGCCGCTACCGGGGCATTCTCTACGCGGGGCTTATGTTGACCGACGATGGGCCCAAGGTCCTCGAATTCAATTGCCGGTTCGGCGACCCGGAAACCCAGGTTATTATGCCCCTGCTGGAAAGCGACCCGGTGGATGCCATGGTGGCCTGCATCGAAGGCAACCTGGCTTCGACTGAAGTGCGCTGGGCCGACCGTCCCCACGTGGGGGTGGTAATGGTTTCCGGCGGCTACCCGGGCAGCTACCAGACGGGAAAGGAAATCGACGGGGTTGACCAGGATTACGGTCGGGAAGAAGAGGAGGGAATAGACTCCGAAACCCTGGTATTTCACGCGGGCGCCGCCAGCGTCAACGACGAGGCCGGAATCTCCCGGGTGGTTACCAGCGGCGGCCGGGTGGTCACCGTCGTGGGAAGCGGGGACACCATAGAAGAAGCCAGGACAGTAGCGTATCAAAAGGTACGGAGCATCAACTTTGAAAATGCCCGTTACCGCAGCGATATTGGCGACCTTAGCATGGGGAGACGGGGCAGGCCATGAGCCCGGCCAATTTTCCCCTGGAGCGGTTCCAGCTGGCCCAGGCTTACCGGGAGACGGCCCAGACGGGAGTGCTGGCCGGTTACTGGAGGCGTCGCTGGCAGCGGAGCGGGGAAATGGCCGGCTGGCTGTCCGAAGCGCAACTGCCGACCCTGACGGAACAGCAGGCCGTGGCACTCTACCGGGCCTCCGGCGGCGGAAAGGCCAGGGAATTTGCCGCGAATGGGCTGCCCGACATTGTCGAGACCATAGACTTCCTGCTCTACGACGCCATAACCCTGGAGGCCCGCTTCAACGAATGCGTGGCGGACGATGGGGGTTATAAGCTGGCGGGGGCGGGCAAGGAGTTCATTTCCTACCTGTTGTGCCTGAAACAGCCAGCGCTTCTGGCAGTCTGGAACCCGGCCGCTGAGCGGGCGCTGCGCCGGCTGGAGCGGTACCCCGCCAGCATGCGCTCCGGCCACCTGGGTCTGCGCTACCTGGACCTGCTGGATGTCGCCAACCGGCTGCGGCCCGAATTCGGCCTGGCCGACTTCAGGGAGGTGGACGAGTTCATGTACTTCATAACCCGTCGCGGCTCCAGCGGCCTCCCGACACCGGATGCCGCGCCCCCCGGCAACAATACCCGGACCCCAAGCAAAATTGCGAGGTAACCATGGCCTGGCGGGACGAACTGTTGGCCCTGAGAAACGAAGTTGAAGCCGCCCTGGCGCGCCAGCTGGGCGAGCCGGTTGAAGAGGACTCGGAGGTAGTAGACGACCGGCAGGAACTCTACAAGTTGGGAGAAACCCTCCAGGTCTTCCAGATGCTGCTGGACGTCAACGAAATTGTCCTCAGCGGCACGGGCAGGGTGGAATCAACTTCCCTGATGGAATACTATGATGAAGGCGACGTCCTCTACAACATGGAAGACCTGGACGAGGACGATGATGAGGATGAGGACGAAGACCCGGAAGACAACGAGGAGTTGCGGTTTTCCCTCTTCTGGGACGATGCCACGGAGTGCGCCGTTGACGTGGAAATCGGCAAGTCCAACGAACGCATCTACCTGCTGGTAAACGGCGAGGAGGTCCGCCAGCAGCGCGAGGTGCTTGAGACCGCCGTGCTGGACGCCTTCCGGGCCGAAATGAACCTGAATGTCAGCTAAAACCAAGATGAAAGGATTGAGCAAGTGCCACTAGTAGGAGTAGTAATGGGCAGCTCTTCTGACGAACCCGTCGTCAAGGAGACGCTGGAAGTTCTGGAACAGATGCAGGTCGACTACGAAGTACGGGTAATGTCGGCCCACCGCACCCCGGAACGGGTGCAGGAATACGCCACCACCGCCCGCGACCGGGGCATCGAGGTCCTGATCGCCGCCGCCGGTGGTTCCGCGGCCCTGGGCGGGGTCATGGCGGCCTGGTGCACGCTGCCGGTAATCGGCATACCCCTGGCTTCCAGCGAAATGAACGGCTGGGACGCCCTGCTGGCCACGTCCCAGATGCCGCCGGGCATTCCGGTGGCCTGCATGGCCGTGGGCCCCTGGGGGGCGCGCAACGCCGCCTTCTTCGCCGCCGAAATCCTGGGCCTGCGCCACGACAACATCCGGGAGGCCTACGAGAACTACCGCCGGCAGCTTAGGGAGCGGTAGGGTTGGTCCCGGCAATTCTCACCGACTTCGACGACACGGCCGCCGTCCAGAATGTTGCGGAGATGCTGCTCCACAAGTTCGGCGGCGACTCCTGGCAGGACGTGCGCGCCCGTTTCCGCAGCGGCGAGCTGACTTTGAAGGACTACCAGGAAATCACCTTCAACAACATCACCGCCGACCGGGAGACCATGCGGGCCTACGTCCAGGAAAACGCCAACCTGCGGCCCCGCTTTTCCGAACTCCGGGAGTATTGCCAGGAAGTCAACAGCCCCATGGCCGTGGTCAGCCTGGGCCTGGACTTCTACATCGAGGCGCTGCTGGAAAAGGAGGGCGCGGCGAGCGTGCCCATCTACTGCGTGAACACCCGGTTCGGCCCGGAAGGCATAAGCTACTATTACCACCACACCTACCCCGGCGAACCGGAAAGGGGCAACTCCAAGGGCTTGGTGGTGGACCGGTACCGGCAGCTTGGCTACCACGTCATCTACGTGGGCGACGGCCGCTCCGACTACGAAGCGGCGGAAAGGGCGGACACGGTTTTCGCCCACAGCTTCCTGGCGGAAGAATGCCAGCGTAAGCAGGTGCCTTACCGGCCCTTCACCGACTTTGGCGACGTGTTGGAAACCACCAAGGAGTTGCTGGGGCTGACGGGGACGTAAATCCGTCCCAGCAGCTTGCCCGTATCATCATTGCTTATCTTTCGGAGGAGACCGATTGATTGACCGATATTCCCGACCGGCGATGAAGCAAGTCTGGTCGGACGAGAACAAGTACCGGAAGTGGCTGGACGTGGAACTGGCCGTGGCCGAAGCCTGGACCGAGGAGGGGGTCATTCCGCTGGAGGACATGGAACGCCTGCGCCCGGTCCAGTATGACCACGGGCGCATGATGGAGCTTTTCGAGGTTACCCGCCACGACGTAACCGCCTTCCTGTCGTCCATCACCGAGGGAATCGGGCCGGAGGGACGGTGGCTGCACCTGGGCATGACGTCGTCGGACATGCTGGACACGGCCCAGAGCCTGCAACTGGTGGAGGCCGGCCAATTGCTCCAGCAGGAACTGGCCCAGGCCATCGAGGCGGTGGAGCAACAGGCCGTGGCCCACAAGGACACCATCATGATGGGCCGCACGCACGGCGTCCACGCCGAACCCATGACCTTCGGCCTGAAGCTGGCCCTGTGGCGGGAGGAACTGCGCCGGCAGCAGGAACGCCTAGCCGCCGCCTGCGAGAGCATCCGCGTGGGCAAGATTTCCGGCGCGGTGGGCACCCACGCCACCATACCGCCGGCGGTGGAAGACAAGGTGTGCCGGCGATTGGGCCTGGAGGCCGCGCCGGTATCCAACCAGGTAATCCAGCGCGACCGCTACGCCCACTTCATCACCACCCTGGCTTTGATAGCCGCTTCCCTGGAGAAGTTCGCCACGGAGGTACGCACTCTCCAGCGCACCGAGTTGCACGAAGTGGAGGAGCCTTTCGGCCAGGGGCAGACCGGTTCGTCGTCCATGCCCCACAAGCGCAACCCGGAACTGGCGGAGCGGATTTGCGGCCTGGCCCGCCTCATCCGGGGCAACAGCATCACCGCCCTGGAAAACGTGGCCCTGTGGGGCGAGCGGGACATCAGCCACTCGTCGGCCGAGCGCATTATCCTGCCCGATTCCTGCCTGGCTTTGGACTACATCCTGTCCATATTCACCCGCATCGTTAAGGACCTGCGGGTCAACGCCGACCGGATGTGGGAAAACGTAGAGAGCAGCCGGGGCCTGATTTTCAGCCAGCGGGTCCTGCTGGCCCTGGTGGACCGGGGCATGGCACGGGAAGACGCCTACAAGGTGGTCCAGCGCAACGCCATGCGCAGCTGGGACATGGGACAGGACTTCCGAGACCTGCTCCGAGCCGACGCCGAAGCCCGGCAATGGCTGCCCGGCGAAGACCTGGAGGAATTGTTCGACTACGGGTACTACACCCGTTACGTGGACGACACCTTCCAGCGTATCGGCCTGCTGCCGGCGGAGGTAGCCGCCCAGGCCTGACCCGCAACAACATTCAGCAACATTTGGGAAGGATAAAGACATGCTTATCGAAACAAGGCTGCCCAACCAGCTTCATCGCGGCAAGGTGCGCGACACCTACGCCGTCAACGACAACCTGTTGTTCATGGTCGCCACCGACCGCATTTCCGCCTTCGACGTGGTGCTGCCCACGGGAATACCGGAAAAGGGCAAGGTGCTCAACCGCATCTCCGGGTTCTGGTTCGACAAGACGGCCCACATTGTCCCGAACCATTTGATAACGCTGGCCGACTCGGCCGAGGCGCCAGGCCTGTTGGCCGAGAACCCGGATCTGGCCGGTATTTCCGAGGAACTGGCCAGCCAGGCCATGATCGTCAAGCGGGCGGAGCGAATCGACATGGAGTGCATCGTCCGGGGCTACATTACGGGTTCCGCCTGGTCGGAGTACCGGCGGCAGGGCACCGTTTCCGGCAAGGCCATGCCCGAGGGCCTGGTGGAGGGCATGACCTTCCCCGAACCCCTGTTCACCCCCACCACCAAGGCCGAGGAAGGCCACGACCAGAACATGTCCGACCAGGAAGTGGAGGACATGGTGGGCGCGGAGATGGCCCAAAGGCTGGCCGGCGTCAGCAAGGCCGTGTACCAGTACGCCCACGACTACGCAAAGGAACACGGCATCATCCTGGCGGACACGAAGATGGAATTTGGAATGCTGGACGGGGAATTGATTCTCATTGACGAGTTGCTGACCCCGGATTCCAGCCGCTTCTGGGACATGGAGGGCTACGGCCCCGGCAAGTCGCAGCCCAACTTTGACAAGCAGTTCGTAAGGGACTGGCTGGTGGAACAGGGGTGGGACCAGGAACCGCCGGCCCCGGAGCTGCCGGAGGACGTGGTGGCCCGCACCACCGCCCGCTACAAGGAAGCCTACCGCCGGCTAACCGGCACGGAACTCTAACAGCTACAGACTTGTGCCGGCACCCCCATCCCAACCTTCCCCCGTCAAGGGGGAAGGGACTTAATCACGGCTAGCTTAGGGGTAGACTGAAAGTTGCGGCGGCCACAGTCCAGCCGCCGGGAGGTAATGGAATTGCCACTATCACGGCGCCGCCGGCGCAGGTCCGCACAGAGGGGCCGCCAGGCGGAAATGGTCATTTCCCAGTCCCGCCCGAGGACTAACATCTGGTACATCATCGCCTCGGGCGTTATCGCTTTCCTGGTGATCGCGGGTTTCGTTGTTGGCGGCATCAGCTTCCAGGGCAGAGATTCCGGTATCGGCTCGAGCCACGAGTACGTGGAAGGCGTTGGCGAACAGCAGGATATTATGGCGACCCGGCTGCACGTGCCGGAAGAACAGACCGTCAATTACAACACCATACCGCCCACTTCCGGCGACCACTGGGACTGGTGGGCCCGCTGCGGCTTCTATGAAGACGGCCTGCCCGACGAGCGCATCGTCCACAACCTGGAGCACGGCAACGTGGTGGTCAGCTACAACCTGCCCGACGGCCCGGAACTGGACAGGCTGAAGGACTTCATGGACAACTTCGAACTGGCCCCGTCCTGGGCGGTTACGCGGTATTACGACAAGATTCCCGAGGGCACGGTGGCCCTTTCCACCTGGGGCATCCTGGACACCATGCAGGGCGTGGACGAGGAACGCATTGAGGAGTTCTTCCGCACCTACGCCGGCACCCTGGGCCCCGAGTTCCCCAACGGCGCGCCCTGCACCACCAGCGGCGTGATGAATTAGGGGTACCGGCTATGGGCATGGCAGGCGGCTGAATTGTATCTGGCCAAGGTGTACGTCACCCTGAAACCCACGGTCAACGACCCCCAGGGCATCACCGTCCTGGGCGGACTGCATAACATGGGCTACGGCTCCGTGGCGGAAGTCCGCGTGGGCAAGTTCCTGGAAATCAAGATTGACGAAACGGAACGCGCCCGGGCTGAGTCCATCGCCAACGAAATGTGCGAAAAGCTGCTGGCCAACCCGGTGATTGAACAGTACTCGGTGGAACTGGTGGAACAGTAGGCGAATTGGTGATTGCACCTGGATTTTCGCGTTACGTTGCGTCGCTTGTTTGCAAGAGGGGTTTTTACCACAGAGACACGGAGGACGCAGAGTTTCACAGAGTTGCTCTGTGCATCTCCGTGTACTCTGTGCCTCTGTGGTTAGGGCCGCCACAAAATGCGATTGCCTTAGCTGCCCAGCTACAAGTTGACAACCCTCAGCCAATTTGTTGCAATACCAGCAACTTCAAACTCCCCTGGACACTGACAAGGAGATGTTGCCGTGACTGACAACCAGAACACCTACGTTTACGTGGGCGCTGAAAGCAGCGGCCTGTACCGCCTGTCTCCCGGCGGCGAAACCTGGGAGGAACTTACCAACGGTCTGCCGGAAAATCCCGTCGTGCCAGGCGTTGCGGTCCACCCCAGCGACCCGTCAATAATATACGCCGGCACCCAGAACGGCCCCTACCGCAGCACGGACCGAGGCGACCACTGGGAACGCCTGGACTATCCGGCCCTGGCGCCGCCGGTTTGGACGTTCCTGTTCCGTCCCCGAGACCCCCAGGTTATGTACGCCGGCACGGCGCCGGGCGAACTCTACCGCAGCGCCAACGGAGGGGACTCCTGGACCAAGCTGGACCTGCCCATGGGCGGGGACGAGGTCACCATGGCCTTCCCCACCCGGGTTATCGGCCTGACCGCCGACCCCAACTTCCCGGACGAGATGTACGCCGCCCTGGAAGTGGCCGGCGTCATGCGCTCCACCGACGGCGGCGATACGTGGGACAGCATCACGGGTTCGCTGGCACCCAGCGAAGACACCCTGGACCTGCACGGCGTCCAGTGCACCGCCGCTTCGCCCCACACCGTGTTCATCACCACCCGGGTTGGCCCTTTCATCGGGCCGGACCGCGGGAGCGAGTGGATTCCCATCGACTTCGGCCAGTTCTCGGAAATCACCTACACGCGCGACCTGTACGCCGCGCCCCACGACCCCAACATGCTTTACGTGTCCATAGGCGCCGCCGCCCGCAGCCGGCAGGGGGCCCTGTACCGCAGCCGGGACCTGTTCAAGACCTTTGAGCCCGTGGGCGCCGGCATTGCCGCCAACAGCACCATGATGGCCGTCAGGGTCAACGCCAGGGAGCCATCTCACGTCTTCTGCGCCGCGCGGGACGGCCAGGTTTTCGGGTCATTTGACGACGGCGCCACCTGGAACAGTTACGACCTTCCGGAAAAGGCAAAGGAAGTGCGGGGCCTGGCAGTGGGCTAACCCAGCGCGCCTGATGCCCGGCGCTGCTGGCGCGAGAGGCAAGAGATGCTAAAACCGGTAGGGGCGGGTTTGAAGCCCGCCCCTACGTTTATCGTCGTGCCTCACTTGTAGAGATAAGAGCCGCGGCGTTGAGCGCTGCGGCTCTCCAATTCTACCCGGCAATGCCTTGCTGCAACTTGTCGATAATGTCTTCCACCGTGGCCTGCTGCCATTCTTCGGCCTTGGCGGCGGTGCGCGCCCGGCGTTCGCGGCCAAAGTCCTGGTCGCTGATGTCCGGGTTCTCGGCGCGGATGGCGGCTTCAATTTCCTGCTGCTCGCGGTCCGCTACTTCGGGCCGCTCAATCCAGTGCAGGATGTAGCGGTGGTCCGAGGTATAGAAGACGGCGGTGGGAATGGACATCCACTGCCCGTTCTTCAGGAACTCGTTCATGATGTCGTGGTGCTGGTCCCTAGGGAAAATCCGCATGTCCCAGCCGGCGGCTTCCGCCATGCGGGCCAGGACGGGCAGGCCGCGGACCACGTCGCCGCACCAGTCTTCGCCCAGCACCAGCATCTTGGTGGGGCCGTTGGGGTTGGCTGCCAGTTCCTTCAGGGAGGCCTCGTTTTCCGGCGTAACCTTGAATTTCTCGTAGTAGCCGTCCATCCGGTCCTTGTTCACGTTTATCTGGGCCATGTAATCGGCGTACCTGAAGCCCTCATCGAATCGCTGCGGGGTAACAACGCTGGTATTGCTAGCCATAACCTTCCTCCTGTCCCTTCAAGCCGTCTTTTTCCGTGTGCGGGGATACCTCAATTCCTGAGCGGCCAACCGGCCGCTAACCGATTTCTCAACCGTGGTGCCCCTCGAAGCCTATCTCCACCCGCCCGTCGGGGTACACGATAATGGGCACCGTGTCGCCGAAATTCAGCGCCTCGTCCAGGGTGTCCTGGCTCTGGTCCACGCGCCTTTCCTCGTACTGGATCCCCTGCCGACGCCACGCGTCGCGCAACCAGTCGGAGGCCGGTCAAACGGTCAGGGTGTAGACCACCGGTATATCTGCCATGCTGTAGCCTCCTGCGCCCACCATATCCGACAGGCCGACAGTGGGGTTTGTGCCATTCTACAACGGCAGAAAAGACCTGTCATTATGGGGAGCCGCGCAAATGCCGGCGGTCGTCCCGTTCCGGTTGTTTTGCCCATGGGCCCCGGATATAATGGCCCTGTTCCGGGGCGGCGCGGCTAAATGCTGGACCACCCGCTCCGAACAACAAGGCAGATGACCAAAAACTCGGCTGGAGGAACAATGATCGCGCTTCTGGTGACCATCAATATAAAACCCGGTTTCAAGGAACAGTTCATGGCTTCGATGATGGGTGACGCCATCGGCTCCAACAACGATGAGCCGGGCTGCCTGCGTTTCGACGTACTGCAGGACAACGAGCACGAGAACCGCATCCACCTGTTCGAAGTGTACGAGGACGAGGCGGCAGTGGAAGCCCACCGCGCCGCGCCCCACTACACCAAGTGGCGGTCCGAAGTGGCCGACTGGTTCGACGGTGAAATCGGCCGGAACGTAGCTACCCCCGTTTACCCGGCCCCGGAGAAGTGGGAAAAGCGGCCCCCGGTAGATTAGGCTTCCCCACGAATGGGCGATAAACCGGACGCCCCGCCATGCTGGCGGGGCGTCTCTTCCTCGACTGACCTGGACTGCGGCCGCAGTTCAGACGTTCCTCGCCAGCGCTTTGCGGAAAGCGCCCAGGAAGTCGTCCACATCCTGCTCCGAGGTTGCGGTGGACAGCGAACCCACCAGGTTGGAAGCCATCAGGATGCCTTCGTTCAGCAACCCGAGGAACATCCTGTCGCGGAGGTCGTAGTCGCCGCTGGCAATGTCGCGGTAGGTCAGCACCTCCCGTTCGGTGAAGTGGATTCCGAACAGCGAGCCCAGGCCGGTTACCCGCACCGGCGTTTCCAGTTCGGCGCAAACGTCCCTGATTCCCTGCTTCAGAAGTTCCGTCATTTCCGCCAGGGTCCGGTAAACCTCCGGCGTCAACTCTTCCATGGTAACCGTACCGGCCAGCATGGTCAGGGGGTTGGCGTTAAAGGTGCCGGCGTGGGACACCGTCGGCCCGGTGGTGGGGTCGTAAAGCTCCATGATGTCCCGCCGACCGCCAAAGGCACCCACCGGCAGGCCGCCCCCGATAATCTTGCCCAGGGCCGTCATGTCCGGCGTGATGCCGTAGTATTCCTGTGACCCGCCGGGCGCAACCCGGTAGCTGATAACCTCGTCGAAAATCAGCACGCTGCCATTGGAATCGCAGAAGTCCCGGAGCATTGCCAGGTATTCCGGCAGGGCCGGCACCATGCCCACCGAGCCCATCACGGGTTCAATGATTACCGCCGCCAGGTCATCCGCATTCTCTTGCAGTATCTTTTCCGCCGTGGCCGGGTCGTTGAAGGGGACCACTACCACCTGCTCCATCACCCCGGGGGCCAGGCCGGCGCTGGCCGCCACGGGAACCGGGCTATCCGGGTCGCCAGCGATGGAAGGGTCAACCCGGACGCTGACGGTTACGCCGTCATGGGTGCCGTGGTAGCCGCCTTCCACCTTGGCGAACCGGGTGCGGCCGGTGACTGCCCGGGCCGCCCGCAGGGTATTCAGGGTTGCCTCGGTGCCCGAATTGGTAAACCGGACCAGGTCAAAGCTGGGAACACGCTGGCAGAGGATCCGGGCCAGGTCCACCTGCTTCTCGTTGGGCGCGTTATACCCGAATCCCCGGTCCAGCTGCCGGCGGACGGCGTTGACCACCGCCTCCGGAGCGTGACCGAGGATCATGGTGGTCATGGTGTTGATGAAGTCGATGCGCCGGACGCCGTCCGCGTCCGTCACCCGGCTGCCGGAAGCGTCGGTGATGAATATGGGGTAGGGCTTCCAGAAAATGGAATTGCGGCTGTCCCCGCCGGGCATGTACTCGCGTGCCTCTTCCCACCTGGCCCGGGAAAGGGGCGTCGTTTCCAGGTAGCGGTCCAGTTCGCTCTTGATTTCGGTCAATGAATGGCCTCCTCAGGCTCGGTGAAAGCAGGCAGGGTCGTCTGGACTCCCTAATGACCCTCTTCGCCCTCTACCCGCAGGTCGGGCAGCCAGCGCAGGAAGGGCGGCAGGTACCAGTTGCCCTTGCCCAGCACCTCCATGCTGGCGGGCACCAGCACCGAGCGTACCAACGTGGCGTCCAGGAACACGGCTATGGCCAGGCCGAAGCCCATCAACTGGTTCACCACCGTTTCGCCCGAAGCGAAGGCGCCGAACACTACCACCATAATCAGCGCCGCCCCGGTTATCAGTCCGGCGGTGGAGCGGAGGCCATAGGCCACCGCTTCCGTATTGTCTCCGCTTTCGTCGTAGCGCTCCCGTATCCGGCTGAGCAGGAAGACGTGGTAGTCCATGGACAGCCCGAACAGGATGGTGAACAGGAACAGGGGCAGCCACGCATCAATTACGTCCGCCTGCTGGAAGCCGAAAAAGTCCGCTCCAAACCCCTTCTGGAACACCAGCACCAGCAGGCCGTAGGTGGCCCCCACGGACAGCAGGTTCATGATGATGGCTTTAAGCGGGATGACTATTGACCGGAAGACCATCATCAGAATCAGGAAGCTCAGGCCCAGGACGAAGGCGAATACGATGGGCGTATACACCCTCACGATGCCGTAGAAGTCCGCCACCTCCGCCGTCAGGCCGCCCACGTAGACTTCGACGGGCACCCCGCTGAAGGCGACATCCACGTGCCGGTCCCGCAGGATGGCCATGTTGTCCGCCGCCTCCGGGGTGGTTGACTTGCCGGGGAAGGGCAGCACCAGGAGGGCCAAATCCCGCCCCTCATTCACCACCGGCGGTTGGGGCGGCAGCGGGAAGGTGGGGTCGGCGACCAGCGATTGCTGGAGCTTGCCAATGGCTTCCTGCACTTGCGGGGAGTCAATGTTGCCGGAAATCACGATTTCGGCCGGGCTCAGGAATCCCGCCGGCGTTACCGCGCCAAAGGAAAACTCCTCCTCCATCAGCAGGAAGGCCTTCTTGGTATCCGCCTTGTCGGGGAAGGTGTTGACGTCGTTCAGGCCCGTCCGGATGTCCAGGTAGAACCACGACAGGAGCAGCATCGGGATGCCCACAATCAGCAGGCTGATGACGGGCTGCCAAGTGACGATGTGGGTAATCTTGTCCCAGAACCCGCCGGTGGAGGTGTCCGCTCCCTTCAGGGAAAACCGGTTAAGGAAGGGAATGGTCAGGAAGTTCACTCGATGCCCCAGCAATGCCAATACCGCCGGCAGCAGGGTCAGCGTAGCCGCCAGCGTAGCCACCACCACCAGGATTGCGCCCAGGGCCAGCGACTGGTAGAAGGACGACGGAACGATGAACAGGCCCACCAGGGCCAGCACCACCGTTGCCCCGCTGAAGAACACGGTGCGCCCGGCCGTGTTGCCGGTACGCGCCACTGCCTCCCGCACGGGTATACCGTGGTTCAGCTCCTCCTTGAACCGCAAGACAATGAGCAGCGAGTAGTCGATGCCCACCGCCAGGCCGATCATCACCACCATGATGTTGACGAAGAACAGCAGGGGGAACTGCTGCCCGATGACGGCAACTGCGGCCAATGCGACAGCTATGGAAACCGCGGCCAATCCCAGGGGTATCAGCGTGGCGACCAGCGCCCCGAACAGCACCAGCAACACCAGGAAGGCCACCGGGACGCCGAACTTCTCGCCGTTCTGCAGGTCTTCCTCCGCCAGTTCGTTGTTTTCATGGGCAACGCTGGCGTCGCCGCCGATGCGCACCTCGAATCCGGCGTCATGGTTGGCTTCCTCGATTACGTGAATGACGGTGGGGACGTTCTCTATCGCCTCTTCCACGCTCCCGGCCAGGGTGTAGTGCATCATCACCGTATCGCGGTCTGCCGAGACCAGGATGGGGAGCATCTGCTCCGCCAGGCCCGGGGGCAGGGCGGGGCCGGCATCAGCTATCTGGTAGTAGTGGGCAATTGGCGAGTCCGGCATACCCGCCGCCACCAGGTCGGGTAGAAAATCTGAGACGTTCTGGTCGTCCAGCCCGCCGGATATAATCTCGGGGCCCAGGCCCGTAATCTCCTGGTGCAGGGCTTCCACCCTGACGCGAAAGGCGGGGTCGTCCACGGTCAGATTTTCCGACCGCAAAATTACGATTTCCGGGGACTTGGCCGGCCCCCTCAGCCCCTCCTCCAGTATTTTCGCCGCCTGTTGGGACTCGTAACGGCCGGCCAGTTTGAAGTCGGTAGTGGTAGCGCTGCCCAAGAGCCGAACAACGATGCCGCCGCTAACCAACAGCACCAACACCCAGATCACAATCACGATTATCGGTCGTCGAGCGCTCATGGCAGCCAGGTATTGAGTCAAGACAGTCCCCTCCGTGCATACTTTTGATGGGCGACGCAATGCGTGCGCCCGGCCCAGATTTTAGCATTGGCGACATAGAGCGAGAATTGGGAACGCTCGTTGCCGCTGAATTTCACAAACTTAACGCACCAGGTAAACGGAAACTGCGGTCAAGAAAAAGCGCCAAGGGAAGAGGCGGTAATGCCGCTCACGGATACCCCTGGCGCATTCCTGGTCCGGAACTAAGCGGCGGCCGGCACCGCAGGTCGGGCGAAATAGATTCCTCTCAGCGACCGATTGGCCAGGCTTACGCACATTGCCACCACGAAAGCCGCCCCGCCCACCGACAGAATCAACGGGGCATTCAGGAAGGAGACGTCCACCAGGCCGGCGTTGATGCCGTTGGCAAGGGCCATGCTCCCGCCCACGTGGAAGGAATAGACCCCGGACACCCGACCGCGCACTGAATCATCCACGATGGACTGGATGATGGTATGGGTTATGGTCATGAACCCGCCCTGGTTCATTCCCATAATCACGGTCGCGCCCAGCGACACCCAGACATCGGTTGACAGGGCCAGGATGATGGGGCCCAGGCCGCTGCTGACGCCGAAAACCAGAAACAGCCACCCACGGGTCTTTTCGCTACGGATGCCGGCCAGCCAGATGGCGGTGAACATGGCGCCCAGGCCCACCCCCATTATCAGCAACTGGGTGCCGCCCTCCGAGTCCACCCCCAGTTTATCCTCTGATATGGCCGGCAACACCGACTCAAAGGACATGGTCAGGGAACAGTGGCCCAGCACTATCAGAATCATGGCCAGGAGGCGGGGACGGCTGTAGGCGTAGGCGAAACCGGCTGCCAGGTTCCCGAAGAAACCCCGACTGGCATCCATCCTGCCGGTGGAGCGGGTGGCAATGCGGGCCACCTGGACCAGGCCCATGGCGTACAACACGGCGCAGGCCCAGAATACCGGTTCGTTGCCAAACCACAAGGCCACCATGAATCCCACCATTCCGCCAACGAAACGGGAGCCCTGCTGGGTGGCCTCGTTCAGGGCGATGGCGTTGGGCAGGACCGCCCGGGGCACCAGGTTGGGCACCAGGGACTGGGTAGTAGTCATCTGCGCCGACCGCAAGGTGCCGTTCAGGAGCGACAACCCCACCAGCCACCAGATGTTGGCCAGCCCGATCATCACCAGCACGGCCAGGAGGATGTTGTGGGCCAAGTTGAGGGTGTAGGTCCACTGGAGGACGGTCTGGCGGTTGAAACGGTCCGCCAGGAACCCGGTGATTACGGTGGAGAAGACCCGGGGGATCATGGCGGCGAAGGTAACCACGCCGACCCACAGGTAAAGTTCGGTGAAGTCGTTGGCCAGCACGGCCCGGGCGGCAATCAGGGCCCAGGCCGCCGCTCCGGCGCACAGGTTGGCCGTCCAGAGGGTCAGGTAGTCCTTGTGTTCCAGGGCCTGGAGGAAGCGATTGAAGGGTGTGGCTACTGCGCCGCCAAGTCCACCTGCCAAGATTGCACCCCGGATGTGAGAGTTATGGGGCCCGGGACCCTGTCCGAGATGCGTGGCGACGCCGAACTATGCTTGTACAGTCAGATACCAAGACTATTCCTGCCGTTAACCGCTCGGCCACGCTGCCAGACAACAGTTGAAGATACACCGGATTTGGGCGGATTATATACTTTGTGAAAGTTTGTTGAAAGACCACGCAACCGGGTGGGGTTGGCAACCTAACTCACGGCCGCCCACCGGGGCATGGCCTGTATGCGAACGCTGGCAACCAGGTAGAAGGACTCGTTCAGCCGCCGGATTTCCAGTTCGTGAAAACCGCCGTCCACTTCCAGGTGGCGCGATACGGCAGCCAGCACGTCCCGTTCCAGGGACTCCATGATGGCAGGACTCAGCAGGTCATACCTGTCCCGGCTCAGCGCGGCGTTAAGCCGGTTCTTGGCGATGCTCCGGGTGCCGTCGGAGGCAGCCAGCACGTCATTCCGGGTTCTGGACCCAAAGAGTCTGCTAAGCATGGGTGTACTCGCTTCGGTTGATACCCATCAGGTACCTGACCCGGTCCATCAACCCGGATTTGGTTTCCAGGTCCTGCAGCGGAACATCGTCGCCGTCGATGCGCGCCACAATGCGGGAGAATGCCAGGCCGGAGGGAGCCTTCTTGTCGTGGATGACGGGAACCCCCTGGTTGGTGGCCGTAATCAGCCGGTCGTCCGCCGGCACCAGGCCCAGGATTTGCACGGCCAGCAGTTCCACGATGTCATCCTTGTCCAGCATGTCCCCCCGCTTCACCATTCCGGGCCGGATGCGGTTGATAATCAGCCGGGGATTGTGGAGTTCCGCCGCTTCCAGCAGCCCGATTACCCGGTCCGCGTCCCGTATCGCCGACACCTCCGGCGTGGTAACTACGATGGCCTCGTGGGCCGGGCCGATGGCATTGCGGAAGCCCTGTTCAATACCCGCCGGACTGTCAATGATTATGTAATCAAACTCCTGCTCCAGCCGGCGGCAGAGGTCCGTCAACTGGTCGGGGTTAATGCAGTTCTTGTCCCGGGTCTGCGCTGCCGGAATCAGGTAAAGCTCCGGCAGGTGCCGGTCATGGATCATGGCCTGGGTTACCTTGCACCGGCCCTCAATGGCGTCCACCAGGTCATAGACGATGCGGTTCTCCAGGCCCATCACCACGTCCAGGTTACGCAGGCCGATGTCGGTATCGATTACCACTACCTTATGGCCGCGCAGGGCCAGGCCGGCCCCGATGTTGGCGGTAGTGGTGGTTTTACCGACGCCACCCTTTCCCGAAGTGACGACGATGGTCTTACCCTTCATAAGGAACTCCTCCATGGTACTCTTCAGACCGCCGCTCAAAGGGCGCCACGAAGATGGAACGCCGCCGCAGGTAGGCAATCTGGGGATTGGCGGGCCGACCGCCCTTTCCCTTCCGCGCCCCCCGGGGCCGTTCCCCCACGTGGGGGCCAATTTGCAGGCGGTGGGATTCCAGGTTCAAGGCAAAAATTGTTGCCTTCAAGTTGCCGTCGGCGCCGGCGTGGGCCATGCCCCTGAGGGCGCCCAGGACCATGATGTCGCCGGCGGCGACTATTTCCGCCCCCGGGTTTACGTCGCCGAAGACCACCACGTCCCCGGGGTAGCGCACCACTTCGCCCGAACGGCAGGTATTCTTGATAATCAGCGCCTCGCTGCCCCGGCCCGGCAGGCTTTGAAAGACTTCATGGACCGCTTCAGCCCCGGCTTCTTCGTCTTCTACGGCATCGGCCGGCACTACAGCAGCCTCCGGTTCGTTCCCCTGGCCTTCGCCCGGCACAGGTTCCTGTTCCGTACCGTCTGCCGCTTCCCCCGTGGTTTCCACCGTGACGGTCATTTCTTCCTGAACAGGGGTCTCCTTGGTTGCCGGCATTTCTACCTTATTGACGGGAAGCCCCCCGTCCAGGTCGGGAAACGCCATGGCAAGTTGCTTTTCAACGGGACTTTCCGCTACCACTGAATCGGTGGAACTGGTCGGCTCGGCGGCAACCTCTTCAATATTCCCGTGCTGCCGGTCATCCTCCGGGCCAGTGGACAGTTCCCCGTGCCCGGCAGCCTGCCCGTAATCAGTTTTAACACTGGGGGACGGCAGCGCTCTTCTGCACTCCGGGCCGGCCAGGGCCTTGGACAACACTTCCGGCGGGCACCAGTAACGCGTTACGGTCAGGCCCGTTTCCTGCCCCAGGATTCCCTTGATGGTGGCCATCTGGTCGGGCGCGAGGATTCGGCTTCCCACGTTTACCGTAACCGTTCCGCGGGAATACAGGCCGCGGCAGGACGACAGGTAGTCCCGGAGACTTCTCTCCGCAACGTGAAAGGGCACCGAATCGTCAATGGAAAAATCGACGTTGGTACCCCGGCCCAGAACCTGGATTGTTTCGGTTTCCGGCATAGGGCATGCACCGTCAGGGTTTTAGGGCCAGTCGATTCCCTGGGCAAAAGCCACGTTGTCGAGAGCGGCCCCCGTGGGAAACCCCAGGGCGGACGTGTACGCTTCGACCGCTTTCTGGCACTGCTCTTCCAGGGGAATAAACCAGATAAAAAGAAAGGTGATCAAGTAGCCAGGATTGTACCCGTAGAACAAGGAGAACACCGCCTCACACACATCTTCCCACTTGGCCCGACATTTATATCAGGCCACATTGCTCCGGTTCAAGGCTTTCTCGAAGCCAATTTTGGCGACTTTGAGTGACCCGAGACTTAACCGCTGGAACAGGCTCCTACTGCGCGCCGCCAAACACGGCCACCGAGCAGGTGAAAGACCCGGGCCGGCCGCCCAGGTTATGGGTCAGGCCGAGGTCGGCCTTGCGGAGTTGGCGTCCCTCGGCCTTGCCCTGCAGTTGCTTGTATACCTCGTAAATCATGCGTATGCCGCTGGCGCCTATGGGGTGGCCGAAGCACTTCAGGCCGCCGTCGGTATTCACCGGCAGCTCGCCCTCCAGGGCAAATGACCCGTTGGCGACATCTTCGCTTCCCCGGCCTCGCTGGCTGAAGCCCAGGTCCTCGTAGATTATCAGCTCGGTGATGGTGAAGCAGTCGTGTACCATGGCCATGTCCAGTTCTTCCCGGGGGTTGGCGATGCCGGCCTCCTGGTAGGCGGCCTGGCTGGCCCGGACGCTCTCGGGAAAGTGGGTAAAGTCCCAGTCGCTGCGGATGGCTCCGAAGGCGCCTACGGACAGGGCCAGCGCCTTCACCAGCACGTAGTCCTGGCGGAAGGTGCGCGCAATTTCCGGCGTCGTGATTATGGCCGCCGCCGCTCCGTCGCTTACGCCGCAGCAGTCAAACAGTCCCAGCGGCCAGGCGATCATCGGCGCGTTCACCACCTGGTCCGTGCTGATTTCCTGCTGGAAGTGGGCCCGGGGATTGAGGGTGCCGTTGTGATGGTTCTTGGCGGCGATCTCCGCCAGCGTGCGCTTGCCTTCCTCGTAGGGAATACCGTACTGGTGGAAGTAGCGGGTGGCCGCCATGGCAAACTGGGACGGCGGCGGCGTGGGCGGCGCAACATCCGAGCCCGGCGCTTCCGGCACGGCCAGGCCCGAAAACCCCGAGTCCTTCAGCTTTTCCACGCCCACGGCCAGGACGATGTCGTAGATGCCGGCGGCCACCGCATAGGCTGCGTTGCGGAAGGCATCGGTGGCGGTGGCGCAAGCGTTCTCCACCCGGGTTATGGGAATGTAGTCCAGCTTCAGGGCCTCGGCCAGCGGCTGCCCGGTGCGGAAACTGCTGACCGTGCCCAGCCAGGCCGCCTGCACGTCCTTGGCTTCTATGCCGGCGTCGGCATAGGCTTCGTAGGCGGCTTCCACCATCAAGTCGGCTGCGCTGGCATCCCAGCGTTCCCCGAACTTGGTGCAGCCCATTCCGATTATCGCCACCCGGTCCTTGATACCGTTCATTTCCCGCCTCCGTATCAGGCCACCGGCGCTTCCACTGCCAGGCGCAGGGGCGCGGCCTTCCAGTAATAGTTGTGGATGCCGTTTACCACTCTCAGCTTGCGGAAGCTCATCTCCACCGGCATGCCGACCCTTACCTCTGCCAACTCACGGTCGGTCATCATACAGATCATGCGCCCGCCGCCGTCAAAGTCCACCACGCTCACCACCAGCGGCGTATCCACTGCCCCGGCGATGTAGTCCATGGAGTAGGTGAATAGTTCCCCGGCCCGGTCGCTCAACCTCTCATAAGAGTAATCGTCCGCAGCCTGGCAGTTCACGCATACTCGCTGGGGTGGATACTGGACGTAGCCGCAGACGTTGCAGCGGCCGGCATAGAGCCTCAGGTTCTTGTTGCTTTCCCGCCACATGGCCGACACCGACGGCGACGACGGCGCGGGACGGCGGGCGGCGTCATCGGTCAGCCAGACCTCCCGCCACCGCGCGAACTCTTCGTAGCTCTTGAGCACGGCGCCAGATTCCAGGTACACGGCCAGTCCGCCTCCGTGGCGCCCATGCTGTTGCAGCAGGTCTGTCGTTCGGAAAGCCAGCACGTCACTGCCGTCGCCGTAGGACACTGTCAGCAGCAATTCCCCGGAACCCGCTTCTTCCAGGGCCGCCGACAGGAGCATTAGCGGAAACGCGCTGCCCGTGTTTCCCAGCCTGCCGAACAGGGGGTCCTGGGTCTGGTCCGGTCGCAGGCCCAGGCGGCGCGCCAGGCGAGCGTGGCGCCGGGCGTCCGGGGCGTAAAGCGCTGCCCGGGCTATGTCATCCCTTTCAAGTTGGTACTTGTCCAGGAAGCCTTCCAGCGCATCGGGAACAATCCTTTCCAGCCCTTCCTCGATGGCGAAACGGTCTTCCCAGGAACGGACAAAGGAGTCTCCCGCCGAACGCCAGTTGTCCAGCATATTTTCGGTGATGGTATGGAACCCGGCAAACTCCGCCACCACATCAGCCGGGCCCACCAGGAAAGCCGCCGCCCCGTCGCCCGAGTTCCTTTCCGTCTCGCTGCGGGGCGCGCTCTGCCGCGCGTCGGCGACCACCACCAGGGCCTGCCGCGCCGAACCGGCGGCTACGGCGTCCAGGGCCGACCGCAGCGCCGTGGTGCCCGCCCGCAATACGTCGGTAACGTCCGCCGCGAAAATATCCCGCCTCAAGTCCAGGGCTGCAGCGATGATGGCCGCACCCTGTTTTTCGGCGTAGGGAAGGGTCGAACTGGCGAAGAACAGGGCGTCTATGGCCTGCCGGTCCCTGCCGCGCAGGCAGTCCAGCCCGGCGGCGACGGCCATGGTGACGCTGTCCTCGTCGAAGTTGGCGACGGCCCTTTCCTGGGACCCGGGCCAGCCGACGGTTTCCGCCCCCAGCCGGAACCTGGGCACGTAGGCGCCGTGCGCTATGATTCCTGGCACAGATTAACCTTCCTGCACTTGGAATGCGGGTATGCTATCAGCGCCATTTCCGGCATGTCAATTTGGCCGGTTGCAGAACCAGGGCGAACTTCATAGAGTCGGGATGCCGCTATGTTACAATTCAATACCTGCCCGGATTTGAACGGGTAAAGTTGGACCGGGCCGGTCCCGGGAACGATTTAACGTTGAACAAGCTGCGACTCTTTGGAACGTACCTGGTGGTTATGGCGGCGGGCGCGGCCCTGGCACTGGCGGTTAACTACGGCCTGCAGGGCGCCTTCGAGCCGCCGGTACGAGTTACCGCATCGTCAGCCACCGAACTGCCGCCCGAATTTGGCCGGCTCGGCGAAGCCTGGGAACTGCTGCAGCGGGAACACATTGACCGCAGCACCATGGACCCCGCCGAATTGAGCGGCGGCGCCATACGGGGAATGCTGGATGCCCTGGACGATCCCTATGCATCCTATCTGGACCCCAAGCGGTTCAGCGAGGAAGAGTCCAAAATCCAGGGCGTCTTTGAGGGAATCGGGGCCCAGGTGGGCATCAGGGAGGAACGGCTCACCGTCATCGCTCCCCTGCCGGACACGCCCGCCCAGCGGGCCGGCATTCGGGCCGGCGACGTGATCCTGGAAGTGGACGGAGAGCCCACCGAAAACCTCAGCCTCCAGGAAGCCGTCTCGCTCATCCGGGGCCGAAAGGGCACGACGGTGCAGCTACTGGTCCTCCATGCCGACGAGAACGCGCCGGTCCTGATTCCCATCATCCGGGGGGAAATCCCGCTGGAGACCGTGCGTTTCACCATGCTGGAGGACGGTATTGGACACCTGCATATTTCCAGCTTTGCCTCCACCACCAACGACCACGTTGCCGAGGCTTTGCAGGAATTCAGGGACAACGACGGCCGGGGCCTCATAGTTGACCTGCGCTACAACCCCGGCGGACTGCTGGGAGTCGTGGTGGACGTTACGGGCAGGTTCCTCGACGATGGCCTGGTCACCTACGAACTGGACGGCCTGGGGAACCGCCGGGAATGGAAGGTCTCGTCGGGCGGCGATGCCCGGGACATTCCCATGGTGGTGCTGGTCAACCAGTACAGCGCCAGCGCCAGCGAGGTCTTCGCCGGCGCCATCATCGACCATGACCGCGCTCCGGTGGTGGGAGAACCCACCTTCGGCAAGGGCAGCGTCAACACCCGCCACCGTCTGTCGGACGGGTCCGGCATCTACTACACCATCGCCCGGTGGTACACGCCCAACGGGACCCTGATTGAGGGTGAGGGCATTACCCCTACGGTCCTGGTGGAGACCGATGCCGAATCGGGTGAGGACGACCAATTGCAGCGGGCCATCGAGTTGCTTGGGGGGCAGGCCGCGGGCCCGGCCCGGCCCCAGTTTTAGCTGAATCTGACTCAGGAAAAAGCGGAAAGATGCCCAGTCGAAAGAAGAAGACGGCAGTCAAAGAGCAGCCCAACAACCGGACCATTTCGGTCAACCGCCAGGCATTTTTCAATTACGAAGTGCTGGACCGGTACGAAGCCGGCCTGTCCCTGACCGGGACGGAGATAAAGTCGGTCCGAGCCGGCCGGGTGGACCTGCGGGAGGCCTACGCCCGGCCCCAGAACGGTGAGTTGTGGCTGGTCAACTCCCACATCGCCCAGTACGACCCGGCCAGCATCTACAACCACGAACCCCGCCGGCCTCGCAAGCTGCTGCTTCACAAGGAGCAGATAGCCGACCTCACCGATGCGGTGTCCCAGAAGGGCCTGACCATCGTGGGGCTGCGCCTGTACATCAAGAACCACGTTGCTAAGGTGGAACTGGGTCTTGCCAGGGGCAAGCGCCAGTACGACAAGCGACGGGCCATCCGGGACCGGGAGATGGACATGGACGCCCGCCAGGCCATGCGCGCCGCCAGGTAATTTATTTCCAGAGCAGGACACACCAGGAGGATTGAATTGATCAGGAGCCTCGGAGACAAGACGCCCAGGGTCGCGGATACGGCATGGGTCAGCGAGTTCGCCTACGTGGTGGGCGACGTAGAGATCGGAGAATACGCCAGCATCTGGCCGGGCGTTACCATCCGGGCCGATGGCGAGGAAAAGGTCGTAATCGGCAATTATGTCAACGTACAGGAGGGGGCGGTAATCCACGGCAATGGCATGGTAATCGAGGACTACGTTACCATCGGACACGCCGTCGTGGTACACGGCACCCGCATCGGAACGGGTTCCCTGCTGGGCAACAACTGCACCTTCCTGAACCGCTCCTCCATCGGGAAGGAATGCCTTATAGCCGCCAATTCCGTGGTGCGGTCGGGCACGCATGTTCCCGACCGTTCCTTCTTCACCGGCGTTCCCGGAACCGTCAAGCAGGAAGTGAACAACGACCAGATAGAAATGATGAAGCGAACAGCCCATTCCCTGGTGGAGCGGGCCAAGGCCTTCAAGGACAGCGGCCTGTAGCGCACGGACCCGGCCATAACGCCAACGCAGCGTCGAGATGGCAGGTATTGTTGGGCAGATTTAGCGATTTGTGCGGCGAGGCGCAGGTGTTGAATGACGGAAGTCCCCGGCATACACCATCCGGCATGGCTTTTCGCCACATTCCTGCTGATGCTGTACGGTTTTGCGGCAATCCTGCCAACAGTTGCAGGGTTTGCCTGTGGGTGGAGAATGCGGAACCTGTCGGTACGCAGAGGCCTGGCTACAGGCTTTGTCGTGGGGGCTATTGCGTTCCTGCTGACCTTGGCGACAGTACTGGTAAACGCGGCGTCACTGGCTATAGTGATGCTGCCGGTGTCCCCGGCGGTGGTGTGGCTGTTGTGCTGGAGGTCGGCCAGGAAGGAAAGCGTCATGTCCGGGACTGGTGGACCTGGCTAAAATTATAAGGAACTCCCGTAATTCCTCTATCCGTAATTCCTGATTGGAAAAGGCACGGGGTTGCTTTCGGCACGCCACAGGTGTTGTTAACGACGTAAGGGCCCAGGAAGCCACCTTTCCAAGCAGGATATATGCGGGTCAACGAACAGATACGGTACGAGCCTGACGAGCGCTGTCCTCCCGTTGCAACTCTCAACGTGGCGCTGCAGGGCGCCGCAATCGCATTGTCCAACGCCGTATCTCTCGTAACCATATTCGCGGTGGCGTCCCATGGCAGTGAGAGCTACCTGACCTGGGCGGTCTTCGCAGCCCTGGTAGTTGCGGGGGCCGTTACTGCCCTGCAAGCAGGCAGAATCGGTCGCATTGGGTCTGGCTACCTTCTCCTGATGGGGCCCGGAGCGCCCTTCCTGGGAGTCTGCGTCCTGGCCGTGAACGAGGCGGGACTGCCGGCAATGGCAAGCCTGGTAGTCGCCGCTTCCCTGGTGCAGTTTGCCATGGCATTCTGGCTGGCCCAGCTTCGGCGCATCATCACCCCCGTCGTGTCCGGAGTGGCTTTCATGGTGGTGGCGGCCGCGGCCATGCCCATTTGCGTGGCCCGGCTTGACGATGTGCCCGCCGGCCTGTCTCCGTTAGCCGGACCAGCTGTGGGCGCAGTCACGCTCTTCGGCGCGGCGGTGTTGATGCTGCGCGCTTCCGGTCTCATCCGGCTATTGGCAATCCCGATAACTCTGGTGGCCGGCTGCGTGGCGGCGGCCCTGCTCGGGGCGTACGACTTTCAGCGGGCCCTGGAGGCTCCGTGGTTCGACCTGCCGGAATACTCGGCGTGGCCCGGCCTGGGGTCGGTCTTCGATAAGGACTTCCTGGCGCTGCTGCTGGTATTCCTCATCGTAAGCGCGGTCATCGCCGTCAAGTCCGGCGGCGAGGGAGCGGTGATTCAACAGGCGTCCTGGCGCAGGCCGAGAGCCATTGATTTTCGTGGTGTCCAGGGGACACTGAACGCCGGCGGAATCGGAGTGCTGCTGTCCGGAGTCGCCGGAATCCTGCCGGTGCTCATCTATCTTCCCTCATCCGTCGCGCTCATAAACTTCACGGGGGTCGCCGCCCGGCGTACCGGTTTTTTCATTGGAGCCATGCTCATCGGGCTGGCCCTATTGCCCAAAGTGGTTGCCGTCCTTCTTACGATTCCGAGGCCGGTAACCGGCGCAATCCTGATGGTGGTAATGGGGCTTATTTTCGTGGAGGGTGTCCGAACGGTCCTTCAAGACGGCTTCAATCAGCAGAAGGCAATAATAGTCGGGCTGGCCCTCTCCATAGGAATTGGCCTGCAAGCCCAGGACATTCTGACGGATGCCCTGGGCAGTCCATGGGGCGCGGCCTTTGGGAACGGCATTGTGGTCAGCGTGCTGGCCGCAGTCGTGCTTTCGGTAATCATGGATATGACCCTTTCCCGCAGCCGGCGCATGGAGACGGACTTGGACTCATCTGCACTGCCCGACGTGGACAAATTCTTGCTTGAAGTTGGCAGCAGGGCCGGGTGGAACGAGGCCTCGCTGGGACGGTTGCGCGCCGCCGGCGAGGAGACTCTGTCCAGCATGCTGCAGTTGCGCGATGACTACGAGGGAGACAAACCGCCCCGGCTGGTCATCATCGCCCGTCCTCACCCAGGCAGGATGGAAATGGAGTTTCTTGCGGTGTCGCCCGAGGAGAACATTGAAGACCGGCTTGCCTACATGAGCGAACAGGCGGCGGAACCGGACGTTGGCGAGATTTCCTTCAGGCTGCTTCGCCATTTCGCATCTTCGGTCCGGCACAGGAAATACCACGGAATTGACGTTGTGACGGTGCAGGTGGACGCGCTACCTAACCGGTGACAGTGCGGCACAGCGTTGGGCCGGTTGGAGCGTCCGACGATTCCCGCGTGGCAAACCGGACCGAGGTGGAAGGCCGCTGCGAAAGTCGGCATTATTTTGCGGAGGTTTCTTGAGGGGTTCCCCCTCTCGTTCAGATAGGGAACCCCTGCAGTCCCGTTAAAAGACTTCGTTTAGTCACCGGCGGCGACGGGAGCGTCCTGGAAGTGGGGCATGACGTGGGTGGCGAATAGCTCGATGGAGCGCATCACCTTCTCGTGGGGCAGGCCGGCGAAGCCGAAGTTGCCGAAGACGTGGTTTATTCCGGCCTCCTGGGTCTGCTTCAACCGTTCAATCACAACCTCGGGGGTTCCCCGGAGCGGCGGCAGGCCGGCGTGGCCCGGGTCGTCGCGGCGGTCCCGGTCGCGCTGGCGGTTGGCCCAGTGCTCGTATCCCCTGGCGACCTTGCCGTTCCGGTCCATGGGCATACCGATGGGCGCCCCGGCGGAGCCGACGGACCGCAGTATCCGCGAGGAAAAGTTCTCCAGTTCGGCGGCGTCCCGTTCCGCTTCCTCCATGGTGGGAGCGACGTAGATGGACTTGGACATGGGCGGGTCCAGGTGGGCGTGCTCGTGGCCGTATTCTTCCATCTTCTCACGCCACAGCTTGATGACCTGGGGCGCCTGGCCCAGGATGTCGGTGGGGCCGCCGGCGATTACCTGTATGTTGCGGCTGGCAGCGAAGTCTATGCTGGCGGGGCTGGTGCTTACGGCCTGGAACAGGGGCGGGTAGGGCTGCTGCAAGGGCTTGGGCAGCACCCAAACGTCGTCAACGTTGGTGAACCGGCCATGGAAGGTCAGGGTTTCCTCGGTCCATGCCTTGATCATCACGTCGACGGCCTCGTGGAACCGGTCGCGGCTGGTGTCTATGTCAACGCCCACCCCGTCGAACTCCTGCTGCTGGTAGCCGGCGCCGATGCCGAAGTTGAACCTGCCGTTGCTGATGATGTCGAGCATGGCCACTTCTTCGGCCACCAGGACGGGATTGTGCAACGGCAGAACGATGACCGCGGTGCCGATGCGGACGTTCCTGGTGCGACCGGCGACCGCGCCAAGAAAAGACCAGATTCCCGAGAGCAACCCGTGCCGGGAAAAGCGGTGCTCGCCCAGCCAGACCTCATCAAGGCCCGCTTCGTCGGCGAACTGTATCTGCTCCAGGGCCTGGGTCAAAGCCTGCTGCTGGGAAAAGTCCTCGTGGTAGGGCACGATGGTAAAGATTCCAAACTTCATGGGGCCTCCTTTGGGGACGGATTTGCGGGTCCGCCGATGCCTTCATGGAAGACAAAGTGGGCTGCCCAGCTTTGCGGGTTTCACGAGGACAGAATATACCTGCCGGGCTGGCCCGACAAACCCTCGTTTACCGCTGTTGAGCCCCATGCCCAGCAAGAAAATGACAAGCCGCCCGCTTCGGGAGGCTTGTTCTGCCGGAACGAGATTAAGCCAGGTGAAGGGGAAATGGTTCCGAGAGATTTCACCGGCCCTTACCCAGTACATTCTTTCCGGTACGATTTGCCGGCGCGGCCAATAATTGCTCACCGGCAGAAACTCACGCGGTGGCGCGGCTGTAGATCCAGGTGGCCGCCGTGAGCAGGCCCACCGTGAGGGCGACCAGGACCCAGAGACCCGGAAGAATCGACCCCCAATGCCATCCCTCGATGATGAGCGTCCTCACCGACACCAGCACGTAGTCGACCGGGTTCAAGGTCACCGCCCACCGGAACCACCCCGTTAGAAACTCCCTGGGCATGAAGGCCGTGGTCAGGAAGGCCACCGGCATGAACATCAGCCAGCTGTTCTGGGTTACCTGGAAACTCCTGGTCTTCAGGGCGATTATCAGCCCGATGCAGCCCATTGCTATCCCGAAGACCGTGGCGGCGGCGATAATCGCCACCAGGCCCAGAATGCCTCCCACAAAGCTGACCCCAAAGGCCAGGGCCATCCCCACGATGATGACCACGTGCAGCAGTGCCCTGGTGCCCGACATGAGCAGCATCCCCATCAGCATCGAAAAGCGGTTGATGGGCGCCAGCAGGAGCTTGTCGAAGTAGCCGGACATCATGTCTTCCAGCAGGGTGATGGCGACGTCGGAGCCGTTCATCACCACCGCCAACACGATGATCATGGCGGTGAAGTAGGCGTAGTAATCGTCCGACGGAAAGCCCGGAACGCTGGCGATGCCGCTCAGCGGCGCCCCGAAGAAGAGGAACATGAACACCGACGGCAGCACCGTGATCAGGACCAGGGACGGCTGTCCGACCCAGGTCCGCAGGTTGCGCATGTAAATGAAGTAGATCTCTCGGGCAATGGTCATCAGGGCTGCCTCCTGGTTATCGGGTTGTTTACCCCATCTCCGCTTCAGTCCTGATCCTCCGGCCGGTGTGCATCAGGAAGACGTCATCCAGGGTCGGCCTGGCGACCGAGAGGCTCACGACGGGAATCTGGGCATCGTGAAGCAGGCTGACGAGGCCCGGGACGGCAGCGCTGCCGTTGCCGACGGTGACGGCAATCCCTCCGTCGATTCTGCTGACCCCGTCGCCGTAATCCTGCTGGCGGACCAGCGCTTCAGCCTTCCGGAACAAATCCTCTCCGGGGTCGTCCAGGATGATCTGCACCACATCCCCACCCACACCCGTCTTCAGGGACTCAGGAGAACCGCTGGCGACGATTTGTCCTTGATCGAAGATCGAGATGCTGCGGCAGAGGCGGTCCGCCTCTTCCATCACCTGGGTAGTGAGCAGGATTGTGACTCCCCTGGCATTCAGCTCTTCCAGGTGCTCCCACATCGCGAGACGGCTCTGGGGGTCCAGCCCGACGGACGGCTCGTCCAGGAAGACGATGTCCGGATCATGCATCAAGGCGCCGGCCAGGTCGATGCGGCGGCGCATCCCGCCCGAGTAGGTCCCGACCCTCTGTCCCGCTACGTGGGTCAACGCCACCACCTCCAGCAACTTATCGGCTTTCCGATGGGCCTCCCGCCGGGAGAGCCCGTAGAGCACTCCCTGCAGCCGCAGGAAGTCCCTCCCGGTGGCCAGATCGTCGAGACCAACCTCCTGCATGGCAAACCCGATGCTCCGCCGGATAGCTTTCGAATCGACATCGACATTGAACCCGCCCACGGTAACGGTCCCCGATGTCTTCCTGAGCAGGGTGCCCAGTATCCGCATGGTCGTGGTCTTGCCGGCGCCGTTGGGCCCGAGAAAGCCGAAGAAATCCCCCCGGGGAACATCGAAGCCGATACCCGCTACCGCGCGGGTGCCGCCAGGGTACACTTTCACCAGGTCACGCACCTGGACAATGGGTTCGTCAGGCATCTGGTCTCTCCTTTCCCGTTTTAACATGGCTGTTTTGCCCTTTGACCATGCCTCTCCAGGAGAGGAAAATGTCAGCAAGGGCCCTCCCCCTAATGAGGTGTTGTGGCGGAGCGTTGGGGTTCAATGGCCAGTTCTGCGGTTGGCGGTTGTTGCACCTGGGAGGTTTTTGTGGCGTTAATGTTTGGCGCCCGGATTGGTCGCGCGCGGGTGCGGCTGTGCCGCATGCCGCGGCCAGCAGGCTCAAGGTTGCGATGTAGAGAAGGGGAAAGGCTCCGGCTACCGGGTGGAGTCGAGACCTGGTGGCTCTTAGAGACGTAACGTTCATCCGCTCCCTCTTCAGGAGTCTAAGGATGGACGCGCCTCTGGTATCGTCCCGACTGGTGAGTTGTATTGGACGGCGCCTGGGCTTACCAGGCACTGCATGATGGGGTTATCCGATTGAGCTTATTTTACCAATTTTGCAATGTGTGCGCAATTTTGGGCCAGTTTTTGCTGTCAATTGTCCTGCGGGCGGTTGAATACCGGGGCGGATTCCAGGATGTCCTTGTAGCGCAGGCCCGACACTTCTTCTGCGGTCTGCGGGACCCCACACGCTTTTCAGATTCTGCCAATAGATCGGGTATTCAGGGTGCTGGCTGTTGAGGGTCATGGACAGAATTCCAGCGAACCGAGGTTGTATTCCTGGAAGTGGGAATCCTCGTGTCGGGGCATGCAGCCAGTAAGTTCGTTTCCGTTGAGAAATAACCGGCGCAGATGCGCCAAGTCGCCCAATTCCTGTGGGACGCTAAAGGAAAGTGGTGCCGAAGGTCGGACTCGAACCGACACGGGATTGCTCCCACCGGTTTTTGAGACCGGCGCGTCTACCATTCCGCCACTTCGGCCGGGGTGCGGCAAAGGCCCAATGTCCCTTGCCATGAAGGTGTACCCATTATATCACCGGTCCACCTGCCGTTCAGCATAATACAGGGGCCAAATTGCCAGCCTCCGTCGGCGATTCTCCCGGCAGGCTGCTTTGCCCACATAGCACGAACGGGACGTGAAGTATTCCCCTGCCTGTCCCATCCGTAAGGCCGCATCATTTGTTGCCTTGACTCAACTCGAAAGGGAAACTTATAATTCTTGGCCTGGAGTGTGTCCTTACAATGCCGAAACGAACCTATCAACCGAAGAAACGTCGCCGTGCCCGAGTGCATGGCTTCAGGGCCCGGTCCCGTACTTCCGACGGTCGGGCAGTGCTTCGCCGCCGGAGATTCAAGGGCAGGCATCGCCTGACGGTCTGACGAGCCAGTCGATTCATGCAGCGACGTCACCGCCTGACGGAAGGCAAGCGCTTCGCCGAGATTCATCGGGACGGAGTCAGCCTCGCCAACCGGTTTCTGGTGGTGCGGGCGCTGCCAAATGGCCTGGACCACAGCCGATTCGGGTTTGTGGTCAGCAAGAGAGTTGGGAACGCGGTAACCAGGAACTTGGTAAAACGCAGATTACGGGAAGTGGTCAGGAACCGGAAAGTAAAGGAAGGATGGGACGCAGTCTTTATCGCCCGTCGCGGCGCCGCTGATGCCGAGTTCAGGCAATTGCAACAAGCAACCGACAATCTGTTGCGGCGCGCCAGGCTTTTTCAGGCCCCATCTATCGATGACCAGTAGTCAACCTATGAGATTTGTCGCTTTAGGACTGATTCGTCTATACCAGGCGGCTGTCTCACCCTACCTCCCCTCGGTTTGCCGTTTCACGCCGTCGTGTTCGCATTACACTGCCCAGGCCATAGAGCGGTACGGTCTGTTTCGAGGCAGTGGATTGGGCATAAGACGCGTCCTTAACTGTCGCCCAGGGGGAGGTAAAGGGTACGATCCGGTACCGTAAGAGATGTCCTTTAATTCTGTATCGTCATTCCCCCCAGCATTCCTGCGCCGGCGAAAGTCGCCCGGCGCCCTTCCCGTACAGGCATTTCCCGCACCGAGCAGGTCTCCCCGTATCAGAATAGGGGGCCTGCTGGCGCTGGTCTTCGCGTTGCTGGGAGCGGCATGCACCCCCAACCTGGGCGGAGATAACGTGGGTTGGGCGCCCGTTGCGGTATCCTTTTCCCAGGAGCCCGGGGAGGCATCGCGGATTTATGTCGCCTCACCCATGGGCGGGGACCTGGACGACCTGGGCACGCTGGTGAATCAAGACCTGGGCGACGACGAGCGCCAGGTAAAAGTCCGCGCCCTGGAGGACTTCGGGTCGGGCTCGCCCAGGGTTGTCTGGACCTACCCGCCGCTGGGCAGCGGGACCGGGCTGCGGGGGGCCTTCGGGCCGCCGGCAGTGAGCAACGAACTGGGCCTGGTATATGTTGGCGGCGTGGACGGCAACATTTACGCCCTCAGCGCAGAGACGGGAGAAGACTCAAGAGGCTGGAAACGCTCGGTGCGTAACGATCCTTCCCTGGACCCTCAGCCCATTGTCGGGGCGCCGGTACTGACTGAAATCGTCGACAACGAGACGGGCCCAACGACCTTGCTCATCGTCGTTTCCGAGGACGGGAACCTGTACGCATTCAATGCCGCCACCGGCGACGAACTGTCATGGTCGCCCTTTCACACCGGGGATAGAATCTGGTCCACGCCCACGGTCCAGAATGGCGTAGCGTATTTTGGCTCACACGATCATTCCGTGTATGCCGTGAACCTGCGCGACGGTCGTCAAATGTGGAGCTATGAGACGGGCGGCTCCGTGGTGGGAAAACCCCTGCTGTTCAGCGGGAAGATTTTCGTAGGTTCCTTTGACCGCAAACTGTATGCCCTGGATGCCGACGACGGAGAGTTGGAGTGGTCATTTGAAGGCCAGAACTGGTTCTGGGCCGAACCGGTAACCGACGGGGAGTCAATTTTCGCCCCCTCCATGGATGGTTTCGTCTACGCCTTCGACCCGCAGAATCCCCCATCGGGAGAATCGAAAGAGGCCCTGTGGCGGCACAACATGGAAGGCCCCATAGTTTCCACGCCCGCCCTGGTGCCGCTGGGACTGGTGGTGGCCGCCGTGGACGGCAGGATGAGGCTCTTGAGCACCAGCCCATCGAACCTGGTGGACGGCGAAGTAATCAGCAACCTGCCCACCCTGGACGAGGGAGAAATCAAGGCGCCGTTGGTGGCCGGAGCGCCCCCGAATCCCGCCCTCGGTACCGAGTTGGACAACCTGGCGGTCATCCAGAGATATTCCGTATTCGCGGCAGGCGACAACGGCATAGTCCGGAGAATTTCGGTAACCGAAGGACAGGACAAGGAATCAATCTGGTGCTTCGACAGTTCCATACACCGGCAATGCAATTAATAGACAGGACTGAAATCCGCCGACCGGCGGAATCGGGCAACTAGGAGACCCATTGGAATTTTTCTTCCTCATTTGGAACGAAGCAATAATCCGCCCCATGCTCAACACCCTTATGGTGTTGTACGTTCTCTGTTTCCACAACATGGGGCTGGCCATCATCGCCTTCACGATCCTGGTCCGGGTCTTGACGATGCCCCTGACCCTGAAGCAGATTCGCCAGATGCGGCGCATGAGCGAACTGCAGCCCCGGATGAAGGAGATCCAGGACCGCTACAGCGGGGACCGGGCCCGCGTCTCCCAGGAAACCATGAAACTGTACCGGGAATCCGGGGTAAGCCCCATCGGGTGCCTAGGTCCCCTGGTGGTGCAGCTGCCGATATTGATCGGCCTGTTCAGGGTCCTAATTCAGACCCTCTTCACCAAACCGGAAGACCTGGTGGACCTGTCCCAGAAGTTGTACCCCTGGATAACCTTCGTACCGATCCATTCCGCCGCTCCGTTGAGCGATACCTTCCTCTGGCTGAAGCTGGGAGAGCCGGATCCCTCTCCCGTAGTGCTGCCCATACTGGTGGCTGCGACCACCTTTGTGCAGCAAAAGATGACAATGACCCCCTCTCCGGATCCCCGACAGCAATCCAGTCAAAACATGATGCTGTGGATGATTCCCATATTCCTGGGGTTCTTCTCGTTGCAGTGGCCCAGCGGGCTTCCGCTTTACTGGATTGTTTCCAATGTAATCGGGGTAGGCATCCAGTACTTTATAACCGGCTGGGGGCCGTTGTTCCCCCTGATTCCCAGGTCGGCGCCGGCAGCAAGCCAGCCGGCCCAGTCCGCCGTGAATGACTCGGCGTCCGAGGAGAACGAGAACGATGGAGTCCGTCGAACGAACCGCCAGAACCGTAGAAGAGGCCGAAGAGCTGGCTCTGAAGGAGCTAGGCGTCGACCGCAACGAGGTAGAGGTAGAAGTACTAAGTAGGGGCAAGGCCGGTTTCCTGGGCATTGGCGCGGAAGTCGCCCGGGTACGGGTAACCCTGCTTGGCGCCGGGGGCAGTGCCCGGCCGGCAACCGCAGCCCCTTCCGACTCCCCACCGGCCGAAACCGCGGGCGAGGCGGAGACCGTCAGGGCCCCTGTGTCTGCCGGGGTTGCCGGCGCCGAAGAGGGGACCGCGGCCGGCCTGGCGCTGGTAGCCCTGAATAACCTGCTATCCACCGCCGGCGTCAACGTAACATGCAATGTTCGAACCGCCGAAGACCCAGAAGTGGGCGGCCCCATAATAGACATTTCGGGCGATGATTCGGGGTTGCTGATTGGGCGCAGGGGGCAGTCGCTTCAGTCCCTCCAGTTCATTGTCAACCTGATTGTCCGGAAGGAGTTTGGGGAGAGTGTCCGGGTCGTGCTGGACGTGGAACAGTACCGCCAGCGCCGGGAGGCTTCCCTCCGCGACATGGCCACCAAGGTAGCCGAACGGGTTATGCAGACCGGCAGGGGCATCACCCTGGAACCCATGTCTGCGGCCGACCGCCGGATAATCCACCTTTCCCTGGCCGACAGCGAGGACGTCAGCACGGAAAGCGTAGGGTTCGGTGAAGATCGCAAGGTGTCAATATTCCCCAAGCGTTAGCCGCCCTTCCAGGCGCCCGTTAATCCCTGGGGTTGGCGGCCTTTCCGATATTGGCCCATCGTCGGGTCCTGAGCAGCGGGATGGACAAAGCTGGCCAATTCGGGCATTTTCGTTGACCGCCACCGTGAATGGAACGTAAAATACCTGCGTGGATATTGAGGTAGTGCATCAGCGGCCTCGGGTTCCCTTCGACCACCCTCGGGAAGAGTGTGGCGTGGTTGGCGCATATATCCCGGGCGCTGAGGCCAGCAGGGTGGCATTCTTCGGGCTGTTTGCCCTCCAGCACCGCGGGCAGGAAAGCGCCGGAATCGCATCCGCAGACGGCGCCAGCATCAACGTCCACACCGACATGGGCCTCGTCACCCAGATTTTCAGGGAACGGGACTTTCTTCCCCTTTCCGGCGAGTTTGCCATTGGCCACACCCGTTATTCCACCACCGGAACCAGCCAGATTTTCAATGCCCAGCCCCTTATTGTAGAGGGCGCCGCTGGCAAGCTGGCCCTGGCCCACAACGGGAATATCATCAACGCATCTCACCTCAAGAAGCAACTCCAGGAGCAATGGGGTTGCGACTTTTGCACCACCACCGACTCTGAAGTCATCGCCCACTTGATGGTCAACGCGCCCGGCGCTTCCTGGGAGGAACGGGTATTCCATTGCATGAAGACCCTGGACGGCGCATTTTCTTTTGTGGCCATGACCGAGGACACGGTGATTGCGGCCCGGGACCCCCTGGGTATCAGGCCCCTGTGCGTGGGCACGCTGGGGGAAGGCTGGATTGTGGCAGATCGGAA
>DAOUJN010000016.1:0-9648 GCA_034422655.1 Dehalococcoidia bacterium | reverse complement strand
GGCAGGGTCTGGTCAACCCGGCCTTCGCGGAGTTGCCCGACTACCGCTCCATCAAGGACCTTTCCTCGGACCATCCCATGCCCGGCGGCGTGCTGGAGACGGTGCGGGGCTGCACCGAAAACTGCACCTATTGCCAGGTAATCCAGCAGTTCCTGGGCTATAGGATGATTCCGCGGGAGACGGAAATAAAGCGTCTCCAGCAGTTGCAGGAACTGGCTTCGGAAGGTTTGCTGCATACCTCAAGGAACGGCAGGTTCAATGTCTTTATTTCCGACGACCTGCACACGCCGCCCCTGCGCGCCGTCAAGTTCCGCAACGAACGACTTGAGCGCCTCAAGAACTGGAAGGGCCACACGGACAACATGTACATGATCTGCCAGGCCCGGGCCGAAATAGGCCAGGACCCGGAACTGGCCGAGGCCATGGTGGATGCCAATATCAAGATGTTGTACTTGGGTGTCGAATCCAACAACGCCGAAAACCTGCTGGCCGTCAACAAGCGCCAGGAACCGGGGCAGATGGAGCAGGACCTTTGTACCCTGAACGCCATGGAGTTCTCGGTGGTCGCCATGACCATTATCGGCCTCCCCTTTGACCGGGAGGAGGACATCATGAACCTGGCAGACTGGGTAACGCAGCACAGCAGGTACCAGACCGCAAATCTCTTGACACCGCTGCCGGCCACTTCCAACTGGACCGACCTGCAGCCGTTGAATGAAGATGGCGACCTGCTCCAGGAAGGGGAAATCCGACCTTATCACCTGTACACCGGCCGCCAGTTCGTCCACTACGACAAACGGTGGACCATGCAGGAAAGCCGGGAACTGTTTGACCAGTATTCCGCCAAGCTGACCTCCATTGACGACCTGTACGGCCGCATCTTCCGTATCCTGCGGTCTTACAGGCTGCGGGTGGCAACCTCGGGCAACGAACTTAGCGATTCCATCAGCAGCCGCATCGCGGAGGCCTCCAATTATGTGCAGACCTGGGCCGACCCGGTCTCGGTGGCCGGCAAGGAGTTCAGCCAGAACATTTCCCAGCGGGTGGACGAACTGGCCGAGACGCTGCGCAGCATTTCCCAGCCCCTGGCCAATGCCCGCCGGGACCTGATTGAGAACATCAACGTAAAGGTTAACGAGTTGACCGACTCCCTGAAGAGCATGTCGGACCCGGTCAGCGCCGGCAGCAAGGACCTGGCCGATAATGTCTCGGTCAAAATCACCGAAATCTACGACATGGTAAACCGGGTGGTTGTGGAATCCTCAACCCGGCGTCGTCCCGTCAACTAAATGCGGGAAAGGAACCCGGATTTTCCTTGAGACCCGGACAGGCCCGGGAATGCGGCGATATGCCGGTTCCCAGCCTGTCGTCTGTTGTAAGGGGCAAGCCGCCCCCTGAAACTATGTTCCGCCGCCGGTCCCCGGCCTGGTTGTTTCAGCAACGGCAGACGGGAACGCAAGCCATCACATCGGCGCACCGGCCAGCTTTGCGGCAAAGGACAAAATGAGCGAATCCGCGCAACGGGTATTTGTAACCGGCTTGGGAGTGATAAGTCCTTTAGGCCTTGACGTTCAGTCCACCTGGAAGGCAATTGCAGCCGGAAAGTCCGGCATTGATTTCATCAGCGCCTTCGACACCGATGGATTCGACACCACCTTCGCCGCCGAAGTGAGGGGATTCGAGCCTGAATCTTACCTGGAGCGGAAGGAAAGCCGCCGCATGGACCGCTTCGCCCAGTTTGCCGCGGTGGCAGCCCAGGAAGCCTGCCGCCACGCCGGCATTGACCTTGCCGACGAGGACCCTTACCGGGTGGGCGCCATCATCGGCAGCGGCATCGGCGGCATACTGACTCTTTCCCAGCAGTACGATGTGCTCCGCGACCGGGGCCCCCGGCGCGTCACCCCCTTCTTGATACCCATGATGCTTGGCGACATGGCATCCGCGCAGGTCTCCATGGTCACCGGGTCCATGGGCGCCAATTACTGCGTGGTATCTTCCTGTTCCAGCGGCGCCGACGCCCTGGGCCAGGGGTGGGAGATGATCCGCAGGGGCCAGGCAGACGTTGTACTGGCCGGCGGTAGCGAGGCCCCCATCGTCCCCATCGCCGTGGCCGGGTTCAATTCCCTTCGTGCCCTCTCCCGTCACAACGACGACCCTCCCGGGGCCAGCAGACCCTTTAACCGGGACCGGGACGGGTTTGTCATGGGCGAGGGTTCCGCTGTCCTGGTGCTGGAGAGCGGCGACCACCTGGCGAAGCGGGATGCGGCGCCCCTCGCCGAACTGCGCGGCTACGGCGCCACGTCCGACGCCCACCACCTGACGGAGCCAAACCCCACGGGCCAGAGCGCGGCCAACGCCATTCGCCTGGCGCTCAATGCGGCCGCGGTGGACGTTTCCGAGGTTGACTACCTCAATGCCCACGGCACGTCCACGCCGCTTAATGACTGGCAGGAGACCAAGGCCATTAAGCTGGCCATGGGAGAAGAAGCCTACCGCGTACCCATCAGTTCCACCAAGTCAATGACCGGCCATCTTCTGGGCGCCGGCGGGGCCCTGGAAGCCGCCATCTGCGTCAAGGCTATTCAGGAAGGCATCATTCCGCCCACAATCAACCTGGTGGACCCTGACCCTGACTGCGACCTCGACTATACCCCGCTGACGGCCAGGACGGAGAAAGTTAACGTGGCCATGAGCAACTCCTTTGGATTCGGCGGGCACAACTCGGTGCTGGTATTCACCAACCCCAGGTGGGCAGGTTAACAGGACGATCGCCTCATGTTCCGTCGCCCCCGACCGGATGAATTCGAAGAGCGACCGGTATTCAGCACGCGAGAGCGCGTCGCGTCATCAATCGCCCACGCCGCCCCCTTGCTGGCGGGAGTGACCCTGTTTCCCCTTCTTGGCAACATAGGGTTCGCCATTTTGCCCAGCCCCATAATCGCCTACGTCATTTCCCGGACCTTCCGGCACCAGCAGTCACCCTGGGGCGCGTTCCAGGGGATGCAGGCGACCCTCGTTCACCTGGTGCTGGTAGTCCTGGTGTTCCTCGCCTATTTCACCGGCGCAGGCCAGGCGTCAGGGACTGTGCCATCGCAAATTACACTGGGCTCGTTTGTATTGGCCTTTCTGCTCTTTCTCTACACCCTGTGGGGCGCATGGGACACGGCTTGGGGGTACGACTTCCGCTATATTTTCATCAGCAACTTCGTGGACCGGATTACCTCCGCCAACCTGCTCCGGCAGGAATTGCGCCGCCGGCGCCGTGAGGGCGGCGACCGCAACGACCCGCCGTCACCCCCGCCATCGGCCCCAAGCGGTTGAAGCTACTGGCACTCGACGGCAGCGGCGCCCCGTCCGCCCTGGCCGGCCGCAAGGCAACACTAAAGACATGAAGAAGTGGAAGCTGAAAACTGTCCCCGAAGCTCAGGCGGGCCCCGCTATATTCGGTGACATACCGCCGTCCCTGGCCCGCGTACTCCTCGCCCGGGGCATTGAGACGGAGCAACAGTTGCAGTTGTTCCTGAACCCTCCCCAGCGTTTGCCCTATAGTCCCATGCGCCTTTCGGGGATGGAGGCGGCTCTTCAACGGCTGGGGGAGTTCACCTCACCCGGTCGTCGATTGGCTCCCGAGACCCGGGTGGGAATAGTGGGCGACTTCGACGTGGACGGCATCACCGGTACGGCCATCTTGGCCGAAGGTCTGGCTGATTTCGGTATCGAAGCCATTCCCTACCTACCCCACCGAATTTCCGAGGGCCACGGCCTTTCCGCAGAATCGGTCCACTACCTGGCCGACCGGGGCGCTGAATTGATTATCACCGTGGACTGCGGCATTTCATCCAATGCCGAGGTGGAGCTGTCCCGGTCCCTTGGCATAGACGTCCTCGTTACCGATCACCATATCCCCCCGAACGTACTGCCGGCCGCTGCCGCCATCATTGACCCGGCGCTGCCGGGCAGTGATTACCCATTTCCCCATCTCTGCGGGGCAGGCCTGGCATGGAAACTGGCACAGGGGCTGTATCAGCTGGCAGGAATGCCCATGCCAGGTTCCCTGCTGGAACTTGCTGCCCTGGGCACCATCGCCGACATGGTTCCCCTACTGGACGAAAACCGGTACCTGGTCAGGGAAGGGCTGGTGGAACTGGCTCGAACGGAACGACCGGGGTTGAAAGCTCTCTATCGGCTGGCCGGCGTGGAGGATAAGCCAATCACAACGGACACCGTGGCCTACCAGTTGGCTCCCCGACTGAATGCACCCGGCCGGATGGGCCACGCCATAGACAGCCTCAGGTTGCTCACAACCCGGAGTGTAAGCGAGGCTGAGACTTTGGCCGCTGGTCTGGAAAATCAGAATCGCGAACGACAGCAGTTGACGAGACAGGCCTTCGCCAAGGCCCGTTCCATGGTGGAGGAACTGGCGGATGTTCCACCCTTCATCCTGGTTGAAAACGAGGCCATAACTCCGGGGGTGGCCGGCCTCGTTGCGGGCCAGCTTGCCAGGGCTTTTGCCCGCCCCTCAGTGGCCCTGGCCAGGGTAGACGAGGAAACCCTGGTGGGCAGCGGCCGCAGCATTCCGGCATTCAACCTGGCCCGGGCCTTTGACTCTTGCGCCGAACTCTTTGTCCGGCACGGTGGGCACTCTCAGGCCGCCGGCTTTACCATTCATCCCCATAACGTTCCCGAGTTGAATGACCGGTTGTCCGAACTGGCACGTGGGGCATTCAACGGGCAGGAAATAGAACCGGCGCTGGAAGTAGACGCCGAAGTCCGGCTGTCCGACCTGACACCTGCCTTCCTGTCCGTTCTCGCCCGGTTGGAACCCTTTGGGGTGGCCAACCCCCAACCGCTGTTCATGTCCCGCGGGTTGCGGGTGGCGGACCAATGGGCTATCGGCAGCGAAGGCCAACACCTGAAACTTCTGGTTAGCGACGGCGGCCAGCAGTTGCCGGCCCTGCTCTTCAACCGTGCGGGGGAATGGGTGAAGAACACTGACCGGGTCGATCTGGTTTATACCATATCCGAAGACACCTGGCGGGGAAAGAAGCAGGTAAGCCTGATGGTAGAAGATTTCCAGCCCAGCGGCGAGGCTGGCTGACCGGCGGCCCGGAAGGCAAGGTAATCAGGGCATGGCCCTAAGGCCTTTCCCATGGAAAGTTCTGCCAGGTCGCATCCTTGAGGAAATAAGGCTCAAAGTCCAGGAAGTAGTCGGCCTGGAAAGTGCTGGTATGCCTGGTGTATAGGACGGCATACCGGACATCCAGCCCGTCATTCGGCGGCTGGCCGAATATCCGGCTCTGAATACGCTGAAAAGCGCTGCCCGTGTCGTTTATTTCGTCCACAATCAGGATGCGCCGGTGGCCGTCCAGGTTGTCCAGCAGCACGTCGTTGTAAATGAAAAAAATGGGGCGGTCAAAAAAGTGGCAAACGTGGGTTGCCGGCACCAGTCCTCCCCGCGCCACGGCTACAATTGCATCGGGCCGCCATCCGTCCGGAGAGGCGGCAATCATCTCGCACAGCGCCTCCACTCCCTGGCAGATTTCAGTGTAGCTAACCGGCCGCACAGGTACGTCAGTGGCTGGATCCCTGCCTTCCGGTCTCGTTACTCTGTAAGAACTCATAGTCCCTTCGCTATTCTTCCGTGGCCTCCGCCGGCCGGCGGGTGGACGGCGTACTCCGGCGGGGCGGCCTCACCAGTTGGGCCTTGTAAACCAGCAGGGGCACCGTAATTACTATCACTATCAGGGAAACTATCTGGGCCTCGTTCAGGACGCCGCCAAAGTAAGTATTGGCCTCCACTCGCAGGAAGCTGATGAAGAATCGGCCAATGGAATACAGGGCCCCGTACAGCACGAACACCATGCCCTGGGGCCTCAGCCGGTGGCGCAGCGGCCAGATTACCGCGAAGATAACCAGGTCCATGATAAGCTCGTAGGCCACCGCCGGGTGGCTGGCGGCCCGGAAGGCCCCGGGACTCTCCAGGTGGGAATAGACCACACCCCAGGGCAGGTCAGTAAACTTGGCCCAATGCTCCCCGTTGATTATGTCCCCGATCCGCCCGATAGCCATGGCCAGCAGCAGGGCCGGCGCGGCCACGTCGGCCAGATGCCCGATACGCGGCAGGGGCGCCTTCTCCGGGTTACCCGCGAACCGGAAGAGCTTTCCCCACAAACCAAGGAACCAGTCGGAGTTCCGGGTCAGGATGTAGGCCCCGCCGGCGATGAAGCCACCAATGATCGCACCGAATATGGCGATTCCACCCTGCCACACCATGAAAATCCGCAGAGGGTCATTGGAGTACAGGTCCCAAAAATCAATGACGTGCAGGAGCCTAGCCCCGATGATACCGCCGATAATGCACCAGACTGAAATCGAAAGTATCGCGTCGCCGTCCAGTCCTTCCCGCCGGCCCCAGCGGACCGTCAGGTACACGGCAGCGGCCACCGCTAAAAAGGTGAAGAAGCCATGCCAGGAAAGCAGGAAGGGCCCGAAATCAATAATGTACGGACTGAAAGGTATGTTTATTGCGCCCAGAATGTTCATCAAGTGCTTCTCTCTTAGTAAGGGGAGTGACTATTGCGTTATGTAAGGGAACCCTCAACACCGGAGACCTTCCTGTCGGACCGGCCCAGGGTACGTACAAAATACGCCTGTGCTAGGTGAGGTTGCAAGGCCTGGCACACCGCCGAATGTTCTCCGGCCGATGCAGGCAGCAGGAACATCGCCGGCCCGGCGCCCGTCAAGTGTGGACGGCGCCCGCAGGCCCCGGTTACCGCGTCAAAAATATCGGAAAGGCCGGGAAATTCCCGCAGTGCGATTTCTTCAAACGCATTGAAGAAAAGGTCGTCCGCCCACTGGCCCGTCATGATGTTCTGCAAAAAATGCCGGGTTATGCCGCCGTCACTGAAATGGGAAGGGGCCAGGCGGCTGTACATGTGGGCCGTCTTGGACTGAATTGTGGATTCGGGCAGGATCAACGTAATGCCGACTCCCGTTTGGGTAGGAACGGGCTCAATGATATCACCTCTTCCGCTGGCCAGCGCAGCGCCGCCCCACAGGAAATAGGGAACGTCGGAACCCAGCCGCGACGCCAGTTCAACCAGCCGATCCAGGGGCAATCCAAGACCCCAAAGCTCGTCCAGTGCCAGGAGCGTTGCCGCCGCGTCGCTGCTGCCGCCCCCCAGCCCCATTCCCACCGGGATGCGTTTCTTCAGCGTGACGTCCACCAGGGGCAGCCGTCCGCAAGTGCCGGCCAGCGCTACGACGGCTTGCCACACCAGATTGCTCTCTCCCTCCAGTGTCGGGTCATCACACCTGATTCGCAATTCCGACGAGGGCACAAACTCCAGTTCGTCAGCCAGGTCAATCGCCTGCATGATGGTCCTGATCTCGTGATAGCCGTCGGGCCGGCGTTCCAGGACCTCCAGGCACAGATTCACCTTGGCATGGGCCTGCACTAACAACCTGTTCCTCCGTGCCCTTCAGGATGCATTTCGACTCGTCCAGGCCGAGTAAATTGCCAGCCACTCGTCCAGGGAAAGGGTTCCGGCGCGCCGCGCTCCATCAACGCCTGCTTCGGCCAGGAACCCGTTCACGACAGTTGCTGGCTGTCCCAGCCCGTGGCCCAGGGAATTGTGCAATTGCTTGCGGGGCGCGGAGAAACCGGCGCGAACCAGGTCAAAAAAAGCTGGCGCTTGGGACTCTTCCAGGGCCGGTTGGGGCAGGATATCCAGGCACACGACCGCCGATGTCACCTTGGGGGCTGGCCGGAATGCCGAAGGCGGGACGCTGCAGACCATCCTGGCACCAGCATAGAACTGGGTGGCAACGGAAAGAAGGGACATTCTGCCCGGGGAGGCGGTCATGCTTTCAGCAACCTCGCGCTGTACCATGACCACCATGCGAGAAGGGCGGTGTTCGCCCTCCAGGAAACGTCGGACAATGGGGTTGGCGGCATAGTAGGGGAGATTGGCCACCACCTTGTAGGATTCGTTCGCACCCACGAAACTGTTTATGTCAACCGTGCGGGCGTCGGCGCTCATGGTGACCAGGTTGTCGGGGTAGCTCAGACGGGCCGGCAGGGCTTCCGCCAGGGCTTCGTCCATTTCAATGGCAACTACCCGCGCCCCCTGCGACAGCAACCTCCGGGTCAGGGCGCCCCTGCCCGGCCCTATTTCCACCACCAGGTCGCCAACAGCCAGTTGCGCCGCCGCTACAATCCGGTCCAGGACCCGGTCGTTAACGAGAAAATGCTGCCCGAGGGACTTTCTGGCACGGGCGGCGGGCAAGGGCGGTGTGGAAGGAGTAGCAGTCACATCAATTTCGTGAACGTCAGGTAAGAGACCGCGCACCCCCCGTTGACGAAAACCCTATGGACATTTCCAGGGTCGCAACTCAGGCCAGGCCTTCCCACGGCACCCGCAGGGACCTGTTTACCGTTGCTTCCTCTCGGACCTGGCGGGGTTCACAAGCCTGCGCCGCGTGGGACCCGGCCATCAACGCTGCGCTCTCTGGAAAGAGGACCAACGGGTCTGGCCGAGGGAGGGAATTACACCCCGCTATAGCGGATTGCGGGTACAGGGCACCGCTAGCTCCCCGTCTAGCACGGTCTCCCCGTAAATGGTAGGGTAGTCCCGCAGCACTGTCAATTACACTTCACCTGCCGGAACATTCATCCCCTCCATTACCCGGCATTAGCCGGGGTGTTAGAATTGCATGGAAGGAGTCACCATGCAGGTCAGGAAAGCCGTCATACCCGCCGCAGGACTGGGCACCCGCTTTCTCCCCATCACCAAGTCGGTCCCCAAGGAACTGCTCCCCATACTGGACCGGCCCATGCTCCAATACGTGGTGGAGGAAGCGGTGGAGGCCGGCGTTGAAGAGGTCATAGTAGTGACGGCCCGGGGCAAGGAATCCATCGCCGCCTATTTCCAGGGCCGCCCCGCGCTTGAGCAGCGCCTGGCCGAGAACGGAGACATTGAACTCCTGGCATCAGTTCAGCATGCGTCCAGCCTGGCAGACGTTTCTTTCGTAATCCAGGAGGAACCCCTGGGACTGGGACACGCCGTTCTCACCGCCCGTGAAGCGGTGGGACACGAGCCCTTCGTCGTCATACTTCCGGACGACATTATCGACCACCGGCCGGGCGTCATTTCGCAGATGCTGGAGGTTTCCTCCCGCTACGATGGCGGCGTCATTGCGGTGGAACAGGTCCCCTGGGAAGTAATCCACAATTACGGCGTTGTGGATGCCGACGAAAGGGATGAAAGGACTCATTTCGTGAAGCGGTTGGTTGAGAAGCCGGCCAGGGAAGAAGCGCCTTCCAACCTGAGCATTGTGGGCCGCTATATCCTGCCACCGGTCATTTTCGATTGCCTGGCAAATACCCCGCCCGGTGCCAGGGGCGAGATCCAGTTGACCGACGGCATCCAGCTACTGCTGGAAAAGCAGGACGTTTATGCCTACGAGTTCCAGGGAACCCGGTACGACGGCGGCACGCCCCTGGGCCTTCTCCGCGCCTCCCTTGAGTTTGGCCTGGCGCGCGGAGATACGAGGCAAGCGGTCGCCGCTCTGGTCCAAAGCCTGGCCCGGCAATTGGCCGACTGCTGAGGAAGGGAACGCCGCCGATGCAAGCCTCTCCCAATCCGG
>DAOUJN010000015.1:0-30807 GCA_034422655.1 Dehalococcoidia bacterium | reverse complement strand
CATTTCACCTCTACCCACAGCTCATCCCAAGCTTTTGTACTAGCCACGAGTTCGATCCTTCAGTCCGCGTTAACGAACCTTCAATCTGGCCATGGGTAGCTCACCCGGTTTCGAGTCTACTACATGGAACTGAACGCCCTATTCAGACTCGCTTTCGCTACGGCTCCGGAACTCCAGTTCCTTAACCTTGCTCCATACAGTAAGTCCCCGGATCATTCTTCAATAGGCACGCCGTCATCCGCCTTTCGGCGGACTGCGACCTTCTGTAGGCTTACGGTTTCAGGTCTATTTCACTCCCCGCTAGGGGTTCTTTTCACCTTTCCCTCACGGTACTGGTGCGCTATCGGTGACCAAGGGTATTTAGCCTTGGAGGGTGGTCCCCCCAACTTCCCACAAGGTTTCCCGTGCCCCGTGGTACTCAGGTAAACACCGGAAGTCTTGCTCCTTTCGCCTACGGGGCTATCACCCTCTATGACGGCCCTTCCCAGGGGCCTTCGGCTAGAAACAAGATTGGTAACTTCTTCAGGTCTGGTGAGGCGACCCCAGGTATTCCCTATGACCCCGATATGACATAGGCCCTCACGCCGTTAAGTCATACCGGTTTAGGCTATTCCCCGTTCGTTCGCCACTACTTAGGGAATCTCGGTTGATTTCTTTTCCTCAGGGTACTTAGATGTTTCAGTTCCCCCGCTTACCCTCCGCCGAAGCGGATGAACCGGCTCAACACCGGAACAGGTTACCCCATTCGGGAATCCCCGACTATGCCTGTTAGACGGCTCATCGAGGCTTATCGCAGCCTTACCACGCCCTTCATCGGCCCTTGGTCCCAAGGCATCCACCGTAAGCCCTTAATAATTTGACCCACGCTAAGAACTCCAAACTTTTTACAGTTTGAGTTTTCAGGACAATTTCTCAAGGTTCCTTATTCGGTTTTTAAGGTGCAAAGAAAAGGGCGGTTGGGTTACCCCAAACCGCCGTTCGGGTTCTCCCAACTCTTGCTATGCTTTCAGGTAATTCTCATACCGTCCTGCGTTCACCGCCTTTTCTGTAAGCAAGGATTATAGAGAGGGTTTGGGGGGCCGTCAAGGGGTGTTTGGGGGAAATTGGGGAATTGGGGAAGGAATCGCGTAAAAGGGCCTCGCTACTCCAGAAGAACATATACGTAGTAGCGGGTGTAGCTGCCGGGGAGACCCTTTGCTACGGCATCGTAGTTCCAGGTGGTGAAGTGTTTGCTCCAGGCTTGGCCGGCTAAGTGCCGTTCTACGGCAGCGGCGAAATTTCGGGAGGACGTGCTGTAGATTACTACCATCTCGCTCCAACCTTCCCACCTTTGCTCGCTCCAGGTCCGCATGGGGTCGGTGGTCAGGCCGATCTTCATTGTGTTGCTTCCTTCCCGGTACTGCTCCAGGCTGCGGTGCAGTCTCTCGAAGAGCCTGTCGCCGGGGCGGCCGCTGAATTCACGCCAACGGATAAGCATGGCAGGCTGTCTACCTGCCCCGGAACTGCGGGGGGCGTTTTTCCAGGAAGGCCTGGACCGCCTCCCGGTGGTCTTCGGTGGTGCGGGCCTGGTCCTGGGCGACGTGGGCCAGGTCCAGGTGCTCCCGGAAGCTCTGGTCGGTGGCCCGGCGCACCAGGTACTTGATCAGGGACTGGGAGCGGGTGGCGCCCTGGGCGATGCGGCGAGCCAATTCCGTAGCCGTTTCCATTAGATTGTCATGCTCGACCAACTTGCTGACCAGGCCCAGGCGAAGGGCCTCCGCTCCATCCACCCGGTCGCCGGTGTACTGGAGGAGCAGGGTGTTGCTTACGCCGATGAGGCGGGGCAGATTCCAGCAACTGCCGTCGGCGGGAATAAGGCCCATGCGCACGAAAGCCTCGGAGAAAATGGCCTTTTCCGACGCAATTCTTATGTCGCAGGCCAGGGCCAGGCCCATGCCGGCGCCGATGGCGTGGCCGTTGACCGCGGCGATGGTGGGCTTCTGCAACTCCTGCAGCCGCAGCACCATCTCGGGGGCGCGGGACGTTTCGGGGTCGAACCGCTTTGCGTGGCGGGCTTCCATGCTGCCCCAGGGCCGCACGTTCTCCACCTCAGTCCGCTCCTCTCGGGCCCGTATGCTGCTGCTGAAACCCCTCACGTTTGCGCCGGAACAAAAGGAAGGGTCGGTGCCGGTGAGCAGAAGCACTCCCAGTTCAGGGTCGTCTTCGAACCTCTCCAGGGCCTCGAAGAACTCCCGCGCCATGTCCGGGTTGATGGCGTTGCGGGTGGCCGGGTCGTGCAGGGTTACCGTCAGCACGCCTTCAGCGATTTCGATTTTCACATGCTCGTCAGACATTTCGGCTCCATTGATTAACCGGTCCTGGCCGGGCCGGGGTTTTCTCGCCTTTCAGCGGGGCGGATGATTACCTTATCACAAGCGTTGGCAATTTGACCCGGCGAACTCTATAATCGGCGGCAGAACGATGCCAAGGACCCGGTTGAGGCGGCAGCAAGACCGGGCCCAAAAGTGGAGGACGGCCATGCAGCAAGGAACCATTGTGAATCTGCACATTGCTCGGGTTAAAGGCACTCCTTCGGACCCGGTGGACGAGGCCACCGCGATTTCCGCCCATGGGCTGGAGGGAGACCGCAGCTGCAACGTGAGGAATGCCCGGCAGGTGCTGGTGATGGACAAGGAGACCCTGGACCATTTTGAACTGGTCCCCGGCCAGATAAAGGAGAACATTACGACGGAAGGTCTGGACCTCTCCGAGGCCAAGGCCGGGCAGGTGTTCTTTATCGGCGACGAGGTGACCATGGAGATAGTGGGGGAGTGCGAACCCTGCGGCAAGATGGACGCCATTCGCATGGGGCTGCGGGAGGAGCTTGATCACCGCCGGGGAATGCTGGCGATGGTGATCAGCGGGGGAGCGATAAAGGTGGGGGACTCGATTCGGATTGAGCCGTAGGGTGTGTCGTCAAATTGAATACAGCGCTCAGGAAATGGGCCGCTCCCGGCAGTGGGAGCGGCCCATCAGTTTGAAGTAGCTAATCCGCGGGCTGGGGAGTGGGGATGCCCAGCATTTCCCTGGCCAGGTCCCTGGCTTCGTTCATGTTGTTGACGAAGTGGGTTTCGGGGACGCGGCGGAAGACATTCAGCGAATGCAGGGTGCTGGAAACCGGTTCCGCCAGGCCCAGCACGATGCAGGAAGTGCCTTCGTCTTCGGCGGTGGAAATGACCTGTTCCATGAGCAGGGCCGCGCTGTCGTCCACGTAGGTGGTGGGCGAAAAGTCCAGGATTACGATTTCGTGGTCCCGGACGTCGGGGCCGATGGCCTGCACCAGGCGATTGGAAGAAGCCACGGAGAAGGCGCCCCGGAAGGAAACCAGGCCCACCCGGGCGCTGAAGGGATCAGACTCCTCGCCGTCAACATCCGACGGAGGGGCCGCCCCGAGAAAGTCCATATCCAGCAGCGGCGCCGATACCACGTTGTCCACTTCCAGCAGTTCCAGGCGCCTGGCGTGGGCAAACCCGGCGGCAATCAGGCCAATGGCAACCGCGGTAACCAGGTCCAGGAAAACGGTCAAGGCAAAGGTCAGGAGCATTACCAGCAGGTGGTCTCTCCTGACCTGAAGAATGCGGGTTACGAACTTCCAGTCGATTATGTCGTACCCGACCTTCATCAGTACCGCCGCCAGGACTGCCAGGGGAATCGGCTCCACAACCCAGCCCAGGCCCATAATCAGGGCAATCAGCACCAGGGACCTGAGCACACCGGCCACGGGGGTGCGGCCACCGGCCCGGATGCTGACTACGGTTCCCAGGGTGGCGCCGGCGCCGGGCAGGCCGCCGATGAAGCCGGAGGCCATGTTGCCAATACCCTGTCCGACCAGTTCCTTGTTGGGACGATGTCGGGTGCGGGTAATGGAGTCGGCAATCAGGGAAGTCAGCAAGCTGTCAATGGAACCCAGCAGGGCCAGGATGAGGGCCGGCTGAATCACCCGGAGCAGGAACTCGGGAGAAAGAACGGGTATCTGAAATTCGGGCAGCCCCCTGGGGATATCCCCGATGGTGGGAGCGCCATTAAACCACAGCAGCGCCACGACGCTGCCAGCAACCAGCGCCACCAGGGGACCCGGCACGTACCTGGCGGGGAGCCCGCGCCAGGCAAACCCGATAACCAGGGCTACCGCCGCCACTATAACGGCGTCTGTGTTGAAACTGCCCAGCAGGCCGGGCCAGGCAGAGATGACGGCTACGGGCCCGCCGGGAACCGGGTCTATGCCCAGGAAGGGGAGCACCTGGATTATGATGATAATCATCCCGATGCCCGTCATAAAACCGGATATGACGGAATAGGGCGTGTAGGAGACGAAGCGGCCGATGCGGAGGAGGCCGAGGACAATCTGGAAGAGACCGCCCAAAATCACTACGGTGAAGGCTTCGACGGGGTCGCCCTGGGTGTACTGGGTAACGACCACGGCCATGGCCACGGTCATGGGGCCCGTGGGGCCGGAAATCTGGGACGGGGTGCCGCCAAAGACGGCGGCGAAAAAGCCAACGGCAATGGCCCCATAGATGCCTGCCTCGGGACCCAGGCCGGAAGCAACGCCGAAGGCTAACGCTACCGGAAGCGCCACGATGGTAGCCGTGACGCCTCCGAACAAGTCTCCCCTTAACTGGTTAAAGCCGTAGTTGAACCTGATGGCAACACCCTGTATTTGATGCTCATGTCGGCTTGGAACGGGCCGGGAAACTGAGCAGGATTACAAACTCGTGACCGTTTTACAGCTAAATCCCTAAGCGCCGACCAGCGTGTTGCGGATGGTTTCGGTCAGGTCGGTGACCTCGCCAATGTCGGACCAGGTTTGGACGGTATCGGCGACGCGGTCTTCGGAGAGGACCAGGCCGGCGTTGACCTCGAACTTGCCCTTGATGTTTTCGAAGCCCCAGGGATTCTTGGCGCCACCCAGGATCATGTCCCGGTCGGTTACGTGCTCAAAGGTGCGGCCATCCTTGAGAGTTATCCGGACGGGCAGACCCTTGAATACCTCACCGCCGCTTTCTTCCCACTTGGACATCACGCGGGTGGTAACCTTGTCCATGGCTCCCGCTATCTCCGGGTCAGCAATCTTTTCGTCGCTGAACGTATCTATGCTTACTTCCCCTTCCACCAGGGCGGCGGCCACGTTGTACTTGGCGCTGAACTTGCCCTTGAGGGGGTCATCGGGCTCGGGGTAGAGCATTACGATGGACAGGTAGGACTGGTCCACCTCGGCGCTGGCCACGTCCTCCCAGGTGAAGTTGTGCTCGCGCATGAGGCTGAAGAGGCTGTCCAGCATGGCGTGGTTGCCGCCACAGCAGGGGTATTTCTTGATGATGAGGGCGTCCTGCACCCGGAAGGGGTTACCCAGGTTTTCGGCCATGTTGTTCAAGTCGTAAATACCTTCGCCCAGGACGGGAGTGGTGAAGCCGAGGGGATGCTCGAAAATCTGGTGGCCGGCGGTAAAGCCGCGCTGGGCAAACTGCACTGCCGTCACCGCGTCGCGGCAGGTGAGACCGGCGTGGAGGGGCTTTACCATGGTGCCGAAGTTGTGGATAACGCCGCTGGCCATGGAGCCGGCGATGCCCAGGGCAATAACGGTCTGCTCCTGGTCCAGGCCCACCAGCTTGGCGCAGGCGGCGGTGGCGGCCATGCGACCAATGACGGCGGTGCTGTGGAAGCCCCGTTCCATCTGGGAGTACTTGGTGGTGTGCTGCAGGGCCAGGCCGAGTTCGCAACCTATCACGTAGGCTTCAAGAAGGTCGCGGCCGGTGGAGTTGAGGCTCTCACCCAGGGCCAGAAGGGCCGGGAAGATGGCCACGGTGGGGTGACCGAAGCCGCCGAAGTCGTCGTAGTCCAGGGCGTGGCCCATGGTGCCGTTGGCCAGGGCAGCGTTGGACAGCGAAGTCTGCAGGCCCGACGCCAGGACGGTGGCCTGGTGGGAGCCGCCGCTGTCATCGACATACTGCTGGATGATTTCGCCCACGGGCTGGGCCGAACCGGCCAGGATTACGCCCAGCAGGTCGAAGCAGGACTCGTTGGCCACCCGGATGGCCTCGGGGGGAATATCCTCGTAGCTGGTGTTGACTATCCACTTGGCAATAGTTTCGGTTGCGCCCATTTGGCAGACCTCCTTATCGAAGCACAGTGCGGGACCGGTGGTTCATGCACGTGGTTTACCATGCCCGGCGCCCGGTGTCACCAATTATATACAGGATTGCATGGTGGGCAAGGGAAGTCCTAATGTCAATGTCTAGACCGGAAAAAGGGGATGGGATGTCAATTTCTGCTATGATTCCGAGCAATACGGGCGGGAGTCTGTCGGGGTCGCCGGTGATACCCAATTGCGTACCCCACCAGGCGCCGGCAACTCCACTCTATTGCGGCGGGGTACCTTGGCCCGTCAGATAAAGTTATCGAAAGCAATGCGAGGTAGTAACGTGGCGAGAGAATTGGCCGAACTTGTTCCAGACCAGACCCCGGTTACCGTTGCCGAGGGATTCCAGTTCACCGAGGGGCCGGTGTGGCACCCGGACGGCCACCTGCTGTTCAGCGACATACCCGCCAACACCATTTACCGTTACGCACCCGGCGGGTCGCCTGAAGCTCACCTTACCCCCAGCGGCAACTCCAACGGGCTTACATACGATGGACAGGGACGCCTGGTGGCCTGCGAACACGGCGGCCGGCGGGTTTCGCGCATGGGGTCAGACGGCGGCATGGAGACCCTGGCCGACAGTTTCGACGGCAAGCGCCTGAACAGCCCCAACGACATAGTGGTGCATTCCAGCGGGGCCATATTCTTCACCGACCCGCCCTACGGGATTGACCCGGACCCGGGCGAGCAGGGATTCAACGGGGTTTACCGGCTGGGCACCGACGGGACCGTCACCCTGCTCAACCGGGACATGAACCGGCCCAACGGATTGGCGCTGTCGCTGGATGAGTCAATCCTGTACGTGGACGACACCCGCAACCGGCACGTGCTGGCGTACCCGTTGAATGCGGGACTGGACGTGGGGGAGCCGACGGTAATCCTGGACATGAACGTGGAGGCGCAGGGCGGGCCGGACGGCATGAAACTGGACAGCGAAGGGAACCTGTACGTGACCGGGCCCGGCGGCCTGTGGGTGGCAACGCCGGAAGGCGAACACCTGGGAACCATAGTGTTTCCCCAAATTCCCGCCAACCTGTGCTTTGGCGGCCCGGACTACAGGACGATTTACGTGACAGCGCGCACCGGGCTGTACAGCATCGGGGTGACGGTGGCGGGGAATGCGGTGTTTGGGGGCTGAGAGCAGCTACAACATCGTACCTGGACCAGCAGCCATCTTGACTTCAGCTCATCGTGGTTCCCGCCCGCTCGGGAACGGAAGACTTTCCCGAGACCAGAGAGCTGTTGGCCCTGAAGCAAACATGGATGAACAAGTTTCGTAGAATGAGAGGAGAGATAATTGTGGGCATACTGGGAATTAAGAGCACTACAGAAAACTGGAAGACTGCGCAATCGTTTGCTCCCTTCTCTAACAGTGCGGATGCCCGGCAAGGCCTAGCACAAAGATTACTTGACCCCCTAAACGAGGACCTGAACTGCGAGCCCGAACAAGTTCAAATAGAACTGTTTTGGAATGGAATGCGGGATTATCTCAAGACTATGGACGAATGGCGTCGCCTTGATAGACAACAAGAAAAGATAGAAAAGTTCGGACCCATATTTGCCACCCTACATGACATCTTGCATCCGAATCTACGGACGGAACTCCTAGATTACCAGAAAATGTTCACAAAGAACTCAGATAAAATGGTCACAAGAGAATTTCACTATACCGTACATGGAGAAGAGGCCAACAGGAAACTCTACCACGTTCTGCACGGTACGGAGTTTGACGTTGTTCTGGAAGCTCCGGGTTATTTTTTCGTGGGAGAAGCGAAGTTAGGAGGTAATTTTAATGACAATGATAAGGGGGTATTCAGGCATCAACTTGTAAAAGAATACCTCGTCGCAAATATCACTTTGAGATTCTTGGAAGAGAGAGGTAATGGGGTTAGGGTCGTGCCATTTGTGGTGGCCGAAGAATGTCAGCTAGCCAAGCTGAAGAACGAAAGGCAGACGGAATTTATGGTTAGCAAAGGCTGGCTCCACCCACAAAACATCCTTTCCTGGGGCGATATTGAGAAGCTTGCCTCGGCGACCTAGTTCAGGAAACAGCGTCCTTCCTTCTTGCTGATTCGTGTCCATTCGTGGATAAAGAACCTAAACCTTCACCGCCTTGAACACCAGGCTGGGCCAGGCGAAAGCAAAATCGTCTCCCCTTTCCTCAATCAGAAAGGTTTCTTTTGCGTGGGGTGTGGCATTCGCGAAATCCCGGCGCAGACCTGCAACCTCGGCTTCCGGGGTGGCGGTGCGCTTTACCCAGTCGTTGAACGTCATGTAGGTGCGCTCGTCGTGCTGTTCGACTACCTTGAGGTTCCGGTCTTCCAGCATTTGGACCAGCACCGACACTTTCCGGTTTTCCACGTGGCTGAAATCTCGGCGAAGCTCGACGTCGTTGTACCAGAGGGCCAGGGCATCGTCCTCGGGGGAGACGGAGTCGGCCATGACCAGGGCCGCGCCGGGCTTGAGAATGCGGTGTATTTCGTCGAAGGCAGCGCCCAGGTCGGTGAAGTGGTGGCCGGCGGCACGGCAGGTTACGAGGTCAATGGAATCGCTGGCAAAGGGCAGGGCCTCGGCGGGGTTCTGGCACAGGCCGACGTTGGGCAGGCGCCTCTCTCCCGCGATCCGGCGAGTCTCCAGGAGCATTTCCAGGGTAACGTCGCTGGCAATCACTCTTGAGGCGTACTCCGCCGCGGCAAAGGCCGTGAAGCCGGCGCCGGTGCCCAGGTCTATGGCCCACTCCGCCGCCGGGAAGTCGGCGATCATGCGCTGCAATGTGGTCAGCCGGTTGTCGTGAATGTGGACCTGGCTGGTGGCGTACATGGCGGCCTGGGAACCGAACATTCGCTGGGCCGAAGTTTCGCTGGCGTCGTTCTGAATTTCTGGACTTGGTTCCGGTGTCATCTGAGTTCCTTCTCGTATTGATGGGTGCAAGGCTCAAGCCATTGTAGGATTGATGGGCTGGCGAGGCAAATTGAACTGCTGGCTGGAAGCGCCGGGGGACAAGCTAGCCAAGGGGCTGGGGCTGTGTTAGCCTACGCCCCAACGACGGGGCAACAGGCAGCCAGATTTCCGATCGCATTGGACAGGTATGCGAGATGCGTCGCGAGTTCATTTGCCATCGCTGCGGCACCGCAAATCGCCGGGGAACCGAGAACTGCCGCTACTGCGGTCTGCAGGTAGGCTGGCGACCCAGCATTCCCGGCTGGATACTGGTCTGGCAGTGGCCGGCGCGGCTCCGGGACTCCATGGGAAGCCTGGCCGCTCCCCTCGCCGTCGCAGTGGAGTTGTCCCTGTCCGGCGCATGGGCCACCTACCTCCTGACTCTTCCCCTCCTCACCCTCAGTTCTGCTCTGCTGGTTTGCCATACGATGACGGGTATGACGGGCGACGGTAGCAGTTAATGAAACAAAAGGTCTTTCCTTCCTTTGACGCTGCCGTGGCGGATGTTCACGATGGGGCCACATTGATGCTTGGCGACTTCGGCGGCATTGGAGCGCCCCAGAACCTCATCGCCGCCCTTTACCGGCAGGGCGCACGGGACCTGACGGCCATATCCAACGAACACGGCGGCACCGACGGCCGGGTGGACGTGGGCACCCTGATAGAAGCGGGCCGCATTCGAAAGATGGTTTGCTCCATAACCGCCGCAACACACCCTTCCAGAGTTACGCCCTTTGTGCGCAAGTACAACGACGGTGAGATTGACGCGGAACTGGTGCCCCAGGGAACCCTGGCCGAACGCATCCGGGCCGGCGGAGCGGGCATCGGGGCCTTTTATACACCCACCGGGGCGGGGACGGAAATCGCCAACGGCAAGGAGCGCCGGGAGATTGGCGGACGCGAGCACCTGCTGGAATTTCCGTTGAAAGCGGACTTCGCGTTCATCCGGGCGTGGCAGGCGGACACCTTTGGCAACCTGCGGTTCCGATTGGTCCAGCGGAATTTCAATCCCCTCATGGCCATGGCGGCCCGGGTGACCGTGGTGGAGGTGGAAAACCCGGTGGTCAAGGCAGGGGAATTGGACCCGGACGATATTCACGTGCCGGGGGTTTATGTCAACCGGATTGTGGAGATTCCCGCGGACCGGCGTTTCATCCTGGAAGAGTCCCTGCGCTGAATTAGGCCAGAGCCGGGTGGACCAGAACCTTGCGGACGGCCTCGGTTATCCGCAGGCGCTCCATGTCCTGGGGCCGGGCCCAGATGAAGGCATCATGCTCGGACAGCGATATGCAGTCAAACTCGCCGACCGTGACAAGGAAATTGAACTGCCGGGTCGCCCGCCCGCCGCCGCTCATGTAGTTGAAGTGCCCCACGTAGGCTGACACGCCGCTAACCTGGAGGCCGGTCTCCTCCGCAGCCTCACGTTGGAGGGCCGCCGCCAGAGTTTCGCCCGGTTCAACCACGCCGCTGGGCAGTTCGTAGAGGCCGCCCATGAAGTCTCCCTGCTTGCGTCGCAGCAACAGCACCCTTTCCCCGCGTACGACAACGGCGGCCACCACGAGACGGTCAACGCCGTCCCCGATGGCGGCGTCCACCAGTTGACATTCGAATGCGGGGGTCAGCAGCATCGGTGGCGGCGGCGCAGATTGAAACAGGGCATGGCGAGGAAATGTCTCAATACAGGGTGGGGACGCAGTGCATTTCAGGCGAAGGCTCGGAGCCGTCAGGGGGCCTTCAGTTCAGGCGGGGGCCCCGGTAGGGGTTATTCTTCTCCACCTGTTCGGTAATCAACTCGTTGGCGCGCTTGAGCAGGGGGAGCAGGCGGTCCAGGCGCTCGCCGGCAGTTTCCACTTCCAGCAGGTCCTGGCGGAGGCCCTGGGGAAGTTCAATGCTGCCGGTAAGGGTGGATACGGCCTCGAATGATAGGATCAAGGGGTCTTCAGGGACCTCGACGGGGGCGTTCCAGGCGCCGGCCATGGTGGCGATATGCTGCAGGAAGACGCCATATTCCTGCCCGACGTCGGTGACAACCTGGGAGTCCGGCTCGCCAAGGGCTTCCTCCTTGTATGCCACCAGGCCCACCATGTGGGGGACTTCCCGGACTATCTCAACCAGGTTGAAACGCTTTTCGCCCAGGGCCAGCAGGTTCATCCTGCCCTCTTCCAGATGCTGGACCTGGGTTATGCGAGCAGTGGTGCCCACGCGGAAGGGTTCGGCCGGGCCGCCAACTTCCGGTCCCTCCCGGATCAGTACGACGCCGAAAGGGGCTTCCCGGTCGATGCAGTCGCCGATCATGGCCTTGTAGCGTTCCTCAAATATGTGGAGCGGCAAGCGCATGCCAGGAAACAACACCAGGTTCAACGGAAACAGGGGGATTTCCGTCAAGTCATCCGGGGGAATGTGGTGTGGCTGAGTCATGCAGGCAGTATATTAGCTGGCGGGGCAATCCACAAGCGGAGATTGGGGGGGTTCCGTGGGTGTGGTGTTGCGGTCGGGCCAGGGCAGACACACAGGTCTGCCCCTACCGGGCGCCCACCGAGGGAGGAAGGACTTCAGGGTTAGTTTCTCAAGAGGAAAGGCTACACCGGCCAGACTTCCAGGTTGTAGGCCATGTCCCAGAACAGGTACTCGTAGCGCAGGCTGGTCATGTAGGCGTGGCCCATGGCTTCCAGTTCGTCAGGACCGGCCCGGTCGGCGAGGCGGTTGACCAGGTTGCGGATGGCGCCGGCCAGTTCGGTGAATTCGGGCGACGTGTACATTTGAATCCACTGGCAGTAGAGGGGAGCGTTTGCGGGTTCGCCGTTGCGGGCCAGGTGGTCGCCAATTTCCCAATAACCCCACTGGCAGGGCACCAGGGATGCCACAAGCTCGGGGAAGCTGCCCTGGTGGGCAAGGCTGAGCAGGTAGGAGGTATAGGCAACCGTGGTGGGGGCCGGAACGGTAGTCTCAAGTTCCACGGTAGTGATGCCAAATTCGGCGCAGTAGCCGCGGTGCAAGTCCATTTCCACGTTGAGGGTCTCGTCCAGGAGCCGGGCGAACCAGCCCATGGTATCCAGGTCCTTGGCCCTTGCCGCCGCCATAGCCAGAACCCGGCTGTATTCGATGAGGTACACATAGTCCTGGAGGACGTAGTGCTTGAACCGTTCGACGTCCAGTGTACCGTCGCCCACCCCAGCCACGAAGGGGTGCTCCAGGATGGCCCGGCGGATGGGGAGGGACCTGAGTTCGATGTCGTCGGCGAAGGACATGGGGCTGCTCCGTAAGGTGAGTAAACCGGGAAGTTGGACCTGGTTCCGCTGCCGGAAGGATAGCCGGCGGGTGTTCCTGGGTCAATTGCGTCGGGGAGGGTCCAGAGCGGGAATGTCCCTCAATGTGCACTGTCAGCATGACAATTGACGGTTTTGGGGCGGGGGTTTTTCCGCTATAATGGCGGGACAAAATTTCTGCCCACTGGCGAAAGGGAAACACGATGCAAGTAATTTTCCTGCAGGACGTATCCAACCAGGCCCACGCCGGCGACATCAAGCGGGTGGCGGACGGTTACGCCCGGAACTACCTGATTCCCAAGGGCCTGGCCGAGGTGGTTACGCCCGAGATTTTGAAGCGGGCCCACAAGATCAAGGTGGCCGGCGACCAGCAGCGGGCCCGGGAAACCCAGGTAATGGAGGAGTTGGCCCAGATTCTGGACAACACCACCATCAACGTGGCGGCCCGGGTAACGCCCACGGGCCGCTACTACGGCGCCATTACCGATACCCGCATTGCCGAGTGCCTGTCGGAAACGCTGGAGCGTGAAATTGACCGCCGGCTGGTTTCGACCATCGAACCCATACGGGAACCGGGGGAGTACGAAGCCGTCCTGCGGCTTTCCTCCGAAATTTCGGCCACCATCAACATTGTAGCAGAGATAGAAGTGTAGCAAATGTACGCGGAGCAACTCCTTCCCCACAACATTGAGGCGGAGGAGGCGGTGATAGGGTCGCTGTTGATAGACAGCGACTCTTTTCTCGACATTTCGCACCTCATTTCGCCAGACGACTTTTACCGGGACCGTAACCGGTTGTGCTTTGCCGCCTGCTCGGAGCTTTTCCGCAGGGGAGAGGCCATTGACCAGGTTACGGTGGCCCGGGAGTTGCACCGCACCGAGAACCTGGAAAATGCCGGGGGCATGGCCTACCTCAGCCACCTGGTCACCACCACGCCCACGTCGTCCCACGCCGGCTTCTACGCCCAGGTGGTATACAGCACCTCCACCATGCGGCGGCTGATTGAAGCCGGCTCCGGCATTTCCGCCATTGGCTACCGGGACACAGCCGACGTGGAGACGACCCTGCGGGAAGCGGAGGACCTGCTGTTCTCGGTCCGCACCCGGCGGCAGGAGCGGGGATTTGTACCGCTAAGGCAGACTTATGACAATTTCCTGGAGGAGCGCGCCGCTTTTACCGACCCCATTACCGATAGCGCACCTATTCTGACGGGGTATAACGATCTGGACGAACTGCTAGGCGGAATGCAGCGTTCGGACATGCTTATCCTCGGCGCGCGGCCCGGACTGGGGAAGAGCGCCCTGGCGGTGAACATTAGCATGAACGCTGCTAAGCAGGGCTACACAGTGGGCATTTTCAGCCTGGAAATGAGCCGGGAGCAGCTGGCCTTGAGAATCCTGTCGGGCGACGCGGAGGTGGACGCCCACCGTCTGCGCCTGGGACTCTATACCGAAGCGGAGGAGCAACGGATCATCGACTCTATCGGTAACCTGTCGGAACTGCCCGTGTTTATTGACGACACGCCCTTCCAGGGAATTCCAGAAATGCGCAGCAAGGCCCGCAGGCTGTCGCTGGGGCGGGAGGGCCTGGACCTCCTAATCGTAGACTACCTGCAGCTAATCCAGGGGCAGGGGCGCATGAGGGGCGGTGAGAACCGGGTGCAGGAAATCAGTGAAATCTCGCGGAACCTGAAGGGCATCGCTCGGGACCTGCGAGTACCGATAGTAACCTGTTCCCAGCTTAGCCGGGTGGTAGAGGGTCGCCCGGGACACCGGCCCGTGCTGTCAGATCTGCGGGACAGTGGCAGCATCGAGCAGGACGCCGACATTGTTATGTTCATCTACCGGGAGGATGTGTATTATACCGAGGACGAGTGGGGGCAGCATTTCCCTGACCGGCCCTATCCCCGCGGAATCGCTGAAATAATTGTCGCGAAGCATCGCCACGGACCAACAGGAAGAACGGAGTTGCTCTTTCGTAGCAACTGGGTCCGGTTCGATACTGCTGGCCGCGACATCGACTATTAGCCATGCCTTTTGAAGGATTTCCCAGAAACGTACGGGCCACTTCGGTGCCCGATCCTCTTTTCAACTCGCTGCTCGAGGAGATAGAGGACCTGGCTGAGATCAAGGTGACACTTCGGATAGTTTGGCTGCTCGGGCAGAAACGGGGCAGAAGCAGGTATGTGTCTGAGCACGACTTGCTGGCTGATTCAACTCTCCTACGTTCTTTAGCAAACAACAGTGGGGACCCCTTGGATCGAATCAGGCACGGGTTGGCATTGGCCGTTACCCGGGGAACATTTCTCAGACATGCTCCCATGGAAGAGTCGGAAGGGAGTTACTACTTGCTGAATACCGAAGAGAACCGTCGGATGTTGGTCAATCGAACGGCTGGTTTTCTCCCAGACGCCCTTTCCGGCAACGACATAGCAGTTGGGCCGCCCCCCAACCGGATCAGGGCCGGTTCAACCAAAGTCAGCATCTTCAGCCTATACGAGGACAATATAGGAACCTTTGGGCCACTTATTGCCCAACAGCTGGCAGAGGCGGAAGACCGCTATCCACCCCCTTGGATAGACGAGGCCTTTAGGCTAGCGATCAACGAGAACAAGCGATCCTGGAGCTATATATCCGGCATCCTTCGACGATGGGCCGCCGAAGGCAAGGGCGGACGAAGAGAACCAGAGAATGATTCACCTAGCGAACTTCCGGGGGTAGGTGTGAAGGCCGGAGCCACCCTCTGGGAAACGGAAGGGGCGCATTATGGAGAGCGTGGGAGATATCCTGAAGAGGATGATCGCCAAAAACACCTCGAGGATTATCGAAGGAGATGGAATAGAGAGCCCAGGTAGCAAGACAGATGAGGATACTTGTCCTATCTGTAAGGGAGACGGTTGGGTAACCAAGACCTTGCCTGTGGGACACCCGGACTTTGGCAAGGTTTTTCCCTGTAGGTGTCAGGAGCGAAATGACACAAGCCAACATTCTGAGGTGTTGAGCCGCTACAGTAACTTGGGAAACTTGCGTCGCATTACTTTCTCCAGCACCAAAGAACAGGGTCAATTGACAGACATAAACAGCCGACGGTTGTTCGGTGAAGCCCTTGGTGCCGCCAAGTCATTTGCAGAAAATCCGGAGGGATGGCTGGTCTTCACTGGTCCCAGTGGCAGCGGCAAGACTCACTTGGCAGTAGCCACGGCTAATCGATGCATTGAAAGAGATTTACCTACATATTTCATTGCAACCGCCGATTTGCTGGACCATCTGAGGGCCACCTACGGGCCGGAAAGCAATTTGTCATACGACCAGCTTTTTGAGCAGGTAAGAAATGCACCCATTCTAGTGTTGGATAATTTGTCGGCTCAATCCACTACACCTTGGGCCCAGGAAAAGTTGTTCCAGATTATCAGCCACAGGTTCAATGAATCACTGCCTACAATTATAACGGTACGGGGCCCGCTGGAAGGATTAGATGAAGCGTTACGGACAAGGATGGCGTCGCCAAACGGGTTCTCACAAGTTTACCGATTGGGTGAGAGTGATTCGCGGATTTCAAGGCGAATTGGTGGGATACCTGAGCAAATGCGAAATGAAATGACCTTCGACAGGTTCCAGGTTAGCGGGCGTCATCACACTGACAGGGACAGCCGAGAGTCTCTGATCAGAGCCAGGAGAGCAGCGCTAGAGTTCATAGTTGAACCCAAGCGCTGGCTTCTCCTAACCGGGCCACGGGGGTGTGGCAAGACCCACTTAGCTATAGCCATCGCTAGTGCATACATGGACGAAAAGGGACAATCAGTTTTTCGCGCTTTTGTACCGGACCTAATGGATCACCTTAGAGGCACGTTCAATCCTAGCAGCCCGTTCAGCTATGATGAATTGTTCGATCAGGTAAAGAACGTATCGCTGCTAATACTGGACGACCTGGGCGCTGAAAAAAGTTCTCCTTGGGCCGAGGAAAAGTTGTACCAATTAGTTATACATCGTCATGAATTAAGGCTACCCACAGTTATAACTTCTACATTGAGCCTCGCACAGTTGAAAGAGAGCAAGCCAGATATTGCTTCTCGCCTGGTGGACCAATCTACAGTAGACTGGCAACCGATTGCGGCTCCCAATTACAGAGAGTCATAGCGTTTCAGGTTACCAGGAAACGCCCAGTAGATAAGCAGCGAGCTTCATTTCGGATTCGATGGCAAATCACTTTGCCCACCAAGCTCCCCTACCGGCGCTTTCGTTCGTGGGTGGCGCACCATTCTTCGTAGGGCGGGACTTCTTCGCCTACGGTCCAGAGGAAGTGGTAGGTGCCTGAGTCGCCCATGTACTTGAAGTCCTTGCGGATTGCCTGGAGGGCGGCCTCGAAGCTGCCGTGGGAACGGAGGTAGGCCTGGAAGCCGCCGTGTTCCTCTTCCAGTTCCAGCATGCGCTGGGCGTTGGCGGTGATGGCGGAGAGCTTGCGGCGGTGGCGGATCATGCGGGAGTCCTGGGCCAGTTCGTCCAATTCCGGGTCGCCGAGCGTGGCGATGGCCTCCGGATCGAAGCCTCGCATGGCTTCCTTCACGCCGGGCCACTTGGATTCCACCACGCGCCAGGAAATTCCCGACTGGAAGACGGACTTGCTCATGATTTCCAGGTAGTCGGCCAGGCCGCTGGGCTCGATTTTTTCCGGTACGTTCATGGTTGTTACTCCGGGGAGTTGGCTGGAAGCAGGGTGTTTCGCCTCCCACCGTCACGGGATAAGGGACGTTAGGGATTGGGCGGCCACAAGGGCCGCCCCTATGTTGGGCTTCACCGCCCTTTCCCACCTTCGCCTGTGAGGGACAGAGACGACCAGGGCAGACACACAGGTCTGCCCCTGCGATGTTACAGGGGCAGGGCGATGGCCTGGCCCGTTTGGGCGCTGCGGGTTACGGCTTCTGTAAACTCCATGTAGTGGAGGCCGATGTCGAAGGGGGTGTGGGTTACGGGTTCCAGGCCTCTGATGGCGCTGATGAACTCCTCCTCGACCCGCCACGCATACTGCATGTCCGGCGGATTGGGAATTTCCGCCAACTGGGCGTCGCCCCGCTGGCCGCCGTGGACGTTAAGCTGGGGGTCGATGTGCAGGGTGCCCTCGCTGCCGTGCAGCCAGGCCTCCGTGCCCCGGGCCAGACCCGTAACAACGCTGACCCGCATGTGGCCCTGGGCTCCGTTGGAAAACTCCATGAGAATGTCCACGTGGTCGGGAATGGTTACGACCTGCATGGAGCCGTCTTCGTCGATGCGGGCGGGAACATTGACCCGGGACATGGCCATGACACGGGTAGCGGGGCCGGTCCAGCGGATGAGGCACTCGTACCAGATGCCCATGTTCATGATGTTGTAGCCGCTGAAGGTGCGGTTGTGCCGCCAGTGCAGGGGAGCAGTCCTGTCCACAAAGGCGGGAGTCACCACCTGGGCCTCCACGGCCAGCAGATCGCCCAGGTAGCCTTCGGCAATCTTCTGCTGCACCAGGTTATCTATCTTGAAGGTAGAAGGGCCGGGCACGATCTGGGTGACCAGTTCGGGGTGATTTCTGGATGCCTCCAGCATTTCCCTGGCCTCTCCCGCGTTGGCGGCCATGCGGGCCTCGGTCAGCACGTGCTTGCCCTTCTCCAGGGCGGCGATGGTCAGGTTGCGGTGCATGTAGGGCCAGGTGCCGATGCACACCGCGTCAATGGAAGGGTCGTCCAGCAGGTCCCGCCAGTTGTCGTAAACAGTGGGGATATTGAACGAATCGGCGACGCGCTGCCCCGATTCCCGGCTGCGGTTAGCCACTGCCGCCAATTCCACACCCTCTACATTCTGGAACCCGGGGATGTGGCGGTCTCGAGTGTTTCGGCCCGCGCCAATCAGGCCAAGTCGGATAGAATCGTTTGCCACGGAAAACCTCCTGCAGGTGAGAAACGTAGGTACTTTCGTCGGCAACGATTATAGGGCAGCCCCTTGGCATTGTCATCTTGGGTCAGGAGACGCAGGCCATCGCCTTGCATATTCGGAAAGTTCCAAGTTACCATCTTTGGAGCCGATGGCAACGGGAACTCGGGCACAGCAGGCAGACCATTGCGCGGTAGTTGGAAGTTACTGCGGGTTAGAGGGGACAGCATGGCGCCCACCCTGTTGAGCGGCCAGTTGGTGCAGTCGCGCCCCTTTGACGGGCTGACAGCGGGAACCGAATGCCACCGGGGCAGAATAGTAGCGCTCCGGCATCCGCAGCGCCACGACGCAATATACGTCAAGAGAGTAATCGGGCTGCCCAACGAATACGTGACGGTAGGCGCGGGGGTAGTGGCGGTTGACGAAATAAGGCTGGAAGAACCCTACCTGCTGAATGGCCTGGAAACTACGTCAAGAGGAGCAACCCGGTGGTTTACAGGCGCTGATGAGGTCTTTGTCCTGGGGGATAACCGGAGGGACAGCGAGGACAGCAGGGTGTTCGGTCCGGTACCCGTTGAGTTGATAATTGGTGAAGTCTGGTTCAGGTATTTCCCTCCCGCATGGCTAAGCTAACGGTGTCAGGCCGCTGTCCAGCTGCGGGGCCGTATTTCCTAAATGGTTTCAATTTTCTGGAAACCTTCCTTTTGGCCGACCGCAGCAACAGTTTATGGCTAGCCCAGCACTCATCCTGAAAAACACGACAGCCAAGTTGAAACAATGGATTTGGCAGCATCCCTTGATGCGGTATCGACCGGTCAAGATCCTGGTGCACGTGGCCACCGAAATGGTTACCAGGGACGCCAACCATTTGGCGGCCGGAGTAGCCTACTACGCCATATTCGGCATTTTCCCGTTCCTGCTGGGAATGATGGTAATTTCGGGGCTGTTCCTGGAGGCGGAAATTGTCCAGGCCAAGCTGCTGGAGTTCGTGGTGGGCAACTTTCCCGGCTCGGACGGATTGATCGCCAGCAACATCGTCTTCATCGATGCCCACCGGACGGAACTCATCATTATCGCCATCGTGGGGATACTGTGGTCTTCCAGTTCGGTGTTCGGAGCAATCAGCAGGGTCGTCAACCGGGCGTGGGGGATCTATCAAGGGCAACCCTTCCACGTACACCGGGTGGAACACCTGTTGTTCCTGTTCAGTTTCGGCCTGTACTTCCTTTTCTGGCTGGCAGTAACGTCTACCACCCAGGTACTGCTGGACGTGGAACTGGGCGCGCCCTTTCAGGAGGTGATCCACGAATCGGGCTTTCTGAATTTGCTGGTCAGGGTGACTTCATGGTTTGTAACGGCCGTGGGTTTCCTGCTGGTGTACCGGTACCTGCCCAACTGCGAGGTCAAATGGCGCAATGTCTGGATGGGAACCCTGATAGCCTCAGTCCTGTTTGAAGCGGGCAAGGAGATTTTCACGGAGTACCTTCACCACTACGGCCAGTACGATCTGCTGTACGGCTCCATTGCCTCGACCATAGTGTTCCTGCTGTGGGTGTTCCTGTCGGCGTTGATCCTGACCCTTGGGGCGGAGATATGCTCGAATTTTCAGCAGGCCTACCACCCGGAAGAGCAGGTGGACCGGATGCAGGGCTGGGGGTGGGCAAACGACACTGACCGCCCCACAGGGCTGGGAGACTGAGCTAACCGCGACGGCCTTACCGCGTCATCCAGAAAAGACAAAGGGCGGGGGATGACTCCCGCCCTTTGATATTGGGGCCGTCAGCTTGTCGCTTATATCAAGCAGATGAAAAAGTGATACGCCGCGACGGGGGCTAGAGTTTCCAGAAATTGCCCACCTGGCAGACCATGTCAACCCGGTGGATTGATTCGGCCGGCCAGCCGACGAGGTTTATCCAGTCTTCGAAATGGGACTGCTCCACGGCTTCGCACTCGGTAACCAGGCGGCCATTTTCCAGGTCGCCATAGACCTTGAGGATGGTGGTGCGGCGGTCGGGGCGCCATTTGCGGACGGCGTTAAGCTTGTCCCGGAAGTCATCCTCGGTTATCCCTGGAACGTTATGGATGGCGATGAATCTGGCCATTGATTGCTAACCTCTTTGAAATTCTCTTCCCTATTTTCAATGCCGCTTAGTCAGCGGGCGGCACGAAGGGGTAGGGTATGTCCGGGCCGTTCCGCAAGGGCAGCACCACGGTGGCGGTGCCGGGCATGCTTTCAATGCCATCCTGGGTCTTCATGCCGATTTCCAGCTCAATGAAACCCATTTGGCCCTTCTCGTATTTGCTGGTGACCTTGCCCCACATAATCAGAATGTCGCCGGGAACCAGCATGGCCCGGTGCTCAAACTGGGCCTTCCAGGGCCAGCCTTTGGGCAGGGTCCAGTCCTTGAGGTACTGGGGGACCACGCTCTGCTTCCAGGAACCGTGCACCAGGATGCTGGGGTTCCGGTCGTGGTTCAGGCCAAAGTCCAGATCGTAATGAATCCGGTGGAAGTTCTCTATGGCCGCGCTCCAGCGGAACAGGTGGGTGGGCGTAGGGTTATAGATGTACTTGGGCAGTTCCATGCCCTCTTCCACGTCTTCGTAGTAAATCTGCTGCTTGTCGCGCAGGTCGTCGGCCTTGGGCCGCTCATTGTGGGCCAGAATGTCTTCCGGCTCCAGCCTCAGCAGGTCTTCCAGGGGCAGGCTCATTTTCGCCACCTCGCCAGTTAATCAGGGTATCCGGGCCCGCATCGCCACTAGCGGCGGATGGTTGAAGCCCGGGTAATGCAGAGCAAATCGTCGTTCTGGTTCCTGTAGGTCGTCTCCCGGGTGATAATCAGGAAGGCGCGGCCATCCCGACCCTTCCGCTCCCGGATGTCGGAGTACCGGTTCTGGAAAAAGACGGTGTCCCCAATGCTGGGGTACTTGTAGATTTCCAGTTCGTTGCCGGCATTAAGGACGCGAACCAGGTCGGTGGGGACCGGCGGCAACTCGCCGGGGCGCTCGACGGAACCTATCCCGTCGGACTCGGGGTTTTCCTCGAAGGCCCTGGTAACCGGGTCGTCCTGGTCGGGCCGGATCCGGGAGGCCAGGTAGCTGACCATGATGGGCGGGGTAATGATTTCGCCGTAGTGGGTGGACTCGGCGAAATCCTGGTCCCAATACCTGGGGTCCGGATCCATAACCGCCTGGGTAAAGCGGCGCAAATACTCGGCATCCACGACGCCCCAGGCCTGCACCACATCGCCGGACACCCCGATCATGGCGCGGACTTCAGGGGTCAGGGCCGATTGGGTTTCCTGTGTCATGTTTCGTATCCTCGCAAAGCTACCCCTGGGAAGGGGGACTTGACGGGATTAGGCTAACGCAGGGTTGGGGGTTAGTCAATGGGAAGTGGGTGGAGATGGGTGGAGTTCCGGTTCAGGGGGTTTTTGCAAGGGACCAGGGCAGACACGCAGGTCTGCCCCTACGCTGGATGCTTCTGCCGCTATTTCAATATCGCCTGCCCGGGGCAGGACTATTCCACGTGCATTTGGGTTACAATGCGGTTGCGAACCAGCATCGGAAGGCGAGGGTGCGAGCATGGAAATAGCGGGCGGGGTTTTCATCGTAACCGGTTCTGCCACGGGCCTGGGAGCCTCGGTGGCGCGGCGGCTGGCCGGCAAGGGCGGGCGAGTAGTTATCAACTACACCCGCAGCGTCGCGGAAGCGGAGGAGACGGCGGCGGCCTGCATCGAACTGGGCGGAGAGGCCATCCTGTGCCAGGCCGACGTGTCGGTGGACGAAGACTGCCGGCGCATGGCCCGGGAAGCCCAGGACAAGTGGGGCAGGATAGACGGCCTGGTCAACAACGCCGCCCGGTCCAAGATTGTGGCCCACGCCGACCTGGAGGGACTCACCGCCGAGGACTTCAGACAGATTTTCGACGTCAACGTTACCGGGGCCTACCAGATGGCGCGGGCGGTGACGCCGGCCATGAAGGAACAGGGCCGGGGGGCCATCGTCAACATTTCCTCCGGGTCCGGGTTCAGCGGGTCGGGCAGTTCCATCGCCTATGCGGCATCGAAGGGTGCGCTGAACACGATGACCCTGTCCCTGGCACGGGCGCTGGCGCCGGAGATACGGGTCAACGCGGTATGCCCCGGGGTGATGCAGACCCGGTGGTGGCGGGAAGGGCTGGGCGAGGAGAACTACGCCGGGTTTATTGAGCGGTATGCAGACAGGACGCCGCTCAAGGCCGCCGGCCACCCGGACATTGTGGCGGAGACTGTGGTGTGGTTGCTGGAGGGAGCTGAACACGTGACGGGAGAAACCATCCAGGTGGATGCGGGTTCACACCTGGTTTAGATGGGGTGTCTGTCCAAACGTCACCCCCATTCCTTCGGCGGGCTGAGGACAGGCTCTGACCTTCCCCCATCGAGGGGGAAGGGACTTCTGAACAAACTTTAACCGGAGAGTGCATTATGCCAAAGTACCTGGCCAAGGCTTCGTATTCCTTAGAGGGATTGAAGGGGCTCATCAATGAAGGCGGCAGCGCGCGGAGGGACGCCATCGCCACTGCCATCAGTTCAGTGGGCGGGACCGTGGAGTCACTTTATTTTGCCTTCGGTGAGGACGACCTGTATGTCGTCTTCGATGTGCCGGAACGGACGCTGGCGACCGGGCTGGGCATGAAGATTGCGGCGGCGGGGGTAATAAGCTGGAGCACGGTGGCCCTGCTGACGCCGGAGGAAATCGACCAGGCCGCCCAGGTGTCGGTGGACTACAGGGTCCCATGACCTGAGGCGACAGTAGGCCATGGGACCAGGGCAGACACACAGGCCTGCCCCTACCGGATGCAGGTCCCGACCGCCTGATACGAAACGCTGCTCTCCTTCGCGCCTTTCCTTCAAGCGGGTCAAGCTGCGCGGTGTATAATTGCCGGGCCGGGGCAAACCCAAGAAACGGGTTGTCCCGCTCCGGCAATTGGTTTGGAGGCACTTTTGATGCGACTGGAACCACTGAACCTGTATGAAATGGAAGAGCACGCTTCCAGGTTTATCAGCCCTCACGCCTGGGCCTTTATTGACGGCGGAGCGCAGGACGAGATTACCGTCAAGCGCAACCGGGCGGCCCTGGAGGCGATAACCCTGCGGCCCCGATTCATGCAGGATGTTTCCAACCGGGACCTGTCCACCACCGTATTGGGAGAGAAGATCAGCTTTCCGGTAATGGTGGCGCCGGCCGGCGGGCACCAGATGGCGCACCCGGAAGGGGAACTGGCTACCGCCAGGGGAGCCGGGGCGGCCGGCACGCTGATGACGCTGGCTACGGGTTCCCACTTCAGCATGGAGCAGGTGGCGGAAGCGGCCAGCGGCCCCTTATGGTTCCAGCTCTACCACCAGGACCAGGAGACCAGCGCCATGCTGGTGAAGCGGGCGGAACGGGCCGGTTACAAGGCCATCGCCTTGACCATCGACACACCCATCAACAGCCCCATTGAGCGCAGCATCCGGCACGGTTCGGAGCGGCCGCGGGGCTTCAACCCCGGCAATTTTGTGGGCGAAGAGGCGGGCCTGGGCCTGGCGCCGGACACGCTGGAAGCCCTGTACTACCAGCGGCCCTGGAACGTGCCCCTGACATGGGGAGAACTGGGGTGGCTGCGGCAGCAGACTTCGCTGCCCATAGTGCTGAAGGGAGTACGAACCGCCGAGGACGCTTTCCAGGCGGTGGAGAACGGCGTGGAGGGCATCTGGGTGTCCAACCACGGGGCGCGCCAACTGGACGGCACCCTGTCTACCATCGAAATGCTGCCGGAGATAGTGGAAGCGGTCAAGGACCGGGCCGAGATTTACATGGACTCGGGCATCCGGCGGGGGAGCGACGTTATCAAGGCCTTGTCCATGGGCGCGCGGGCCGTGCTGGTGGGCCGCCCCCTGTTCTGGGGGCTGGCCTGGAACGGCGCCGACGGGGTGAGACTGATGCTGGAGATATTGAGGCAGGAGGTGGACCTGGTGCTGGGCCACTGCGGGCATACCTCGGTGCACAGCCTGAACCCGGAAGTGGTGAACAACCCGCACACCGTGAACCCGCCAGCGGCGCAGGTACCGTAGGCGCTTCAGACACAGCCTTACTCGCCGAAATTATCCACCAGTTTTGCCTGAAATTCCTCGGGTGTGAAGGAATACTCCTGGGTACCCAGTTTCCTGATGGCGTAGTGGGAGCAGACGGTGCCCATCATTACCGCTCTTTCCAGCGAGGCGCCCTCGACCAGGCCCTTGATCAGGCCGCCCCTAAAGGCGTCGCCGGCCCCGGTGGGATCCACCAGGTCGGGGGCGGGAATGACGGGCACCGGTATAACGCCTTCGCGGGTCAATACCTCGGCTCCCTGCTCACCCTTAGTGGTTATGATGGTCCCGGCCATTTCCAGAAGTTCCTCGGTGGATTTGCCGGTCCTGTCCTTAATCAGGGCCAGTTCGTAGTCGTTGGAGACCAGCATGCTGGACTGGGCGATGCAGTTGGCCAGGTCGTCGCCGGCCCAGGCTGGGAGGGACTGGCCGGGGTCGAAGATGGTGTAGATGCCAAGCCTGTGGTGGGTTTCGGTAAATTCGGCCATGTCCTGCAGGTTGCCGGGAGCAACTATAGCCATGCATTCCCGGGGATTAACGGCGTCGAAGTCGAAACCGGCCTGCTGCTTCATGGCGCCAGGGTTGAACCCGGTAATCTGGTTGTCGGCCAGGTCGGTGGTGATGTAGGCAGAGGCAGTAGCCTCCTCATCGACGACGCGGATGTTGTCGGTGGCCAAGCCGCACTCCTGGAACCACTCGAAGTAGCGGTGGTAGTCGTAGCCGATGGTGGCGACGATGCGGGGCTTCTCGCCCAGCAGGGACAGGCTGTAGGCGATATTGCCTGCCGTGCCGCCAAAGTTTTCCTTCAGCCCGTTGACGGTGAAGCTGACGTTAATCATGTGGATTTTGTCGGGCATGATGTGGTCGGAGAACCGCCCCGGGAAGTCCATTATTCGGTCGTAGGCCAGAGAGCCAGATACCAGTATTTCCATGTTTATATTTTCCTCTTGATACGCCAGTTTATGGGGCGGGAGCAGACGTAGACTGCTCCAAAGCCGATTCACTCTAACCGAATAGAACGGAAGGCGCAACGGGGAATCAGCCTGGGCAGCGTTGGGAACCAGGTGGTCGAGCTTGGACCATAGTTTTGGCGCGGGGCTGGGGCGGGTTTGAAACCCGCCCCTACGGGATACAGACCACCCACGTTGAAACGCTATTCCGGGCTCGTTGCCGGCGGTCAACAGCCATATTGTCCTTCGAGCGTGCCGCCGAACGTTGCCCGATCTCCGGGTACAAGTCCCGCACCCAGGAATTCGCCGGCGTTGATTTCCAGGACAAACCTGGCCGGTGAACCCGGGGAGAAGCGCGGCAGGTCGGCCAGGGACTGGCCGGGTTCGGGGACGGGGGCGTTCAGCGTGGCATCAACAACGTTGCAGCCGGAATCTATCCAGACCATGTCCAGGGGAAAGTTCATATCCGGCATCCAGAAGGCAAGGTGCTGGTCGCCCTCAAAGATGAACAGCATACCCGTGCCCTCTGGCAGTACCTCCCGTCCGGAGAGGCCCTGATTCCGCTCGGCCGGGGTTACGGCCAGTTCCACGGGCCAGGTGGCAGCACCGATAGTTACGTGGGGCATGGACAGGTCAGGCGTGGGATTGGGAACGGGCAGAACGGGCGCGAGCGGCGCGGCCGGGGCGGTGGGCAGTTCGGTAGCGGCCGGCTCATGAACAGCCGTGGGCAATGAAGTGGCGGTCGGAAGTTCGGTGGCCGTGGCCTCCGCCGTTGCCGTAGGAAGTTCCGTTGCAGCGGGCAGAACGGCAGCCGTGGGCGAGGCAGTAGCCGTGGGCAGCGGGCTGGCCGTGGGAATGGGGGTTACCGTGGGCAGGGGCGCCGGAAGGCTTATGGGTTCGGCCAGGCCGCTTTCGGTGCAGGCGATGAGAAAGAGAGCCATTGATGCAAGGATGGGAATCGCACAGGTTGGGAATCGCACGTTAGCCTTCCAATCCAGGACTGACGGGTCTCGTTATGAGGTTGTCGATGTGAAGCAACTTGGGGTCGGGTTCACCGATTACTCTTCTCCCTCTTTCCATGTAGACGTGAGCGATAGCCACTATTCTGGAAGTATTCGGTATGCAGTAGTGCCAAGTCCTGCTCGTCGAGCCAACTGCTAAATGAGAGGGACGACGACTACCGATCCAAACTAAATCCCGCCTTAGTATCCCTTCTCTGCCTTTTCGGGCTATCTCTAATGCATTGAAAAGGCCCCTGATTTCGCTCTGTGAAACACCTATGATATGATCATGCCTGAGAGGTTTCTCCATGATTGACAAAAACTCCGAATTGGTCCTTCTGCTTAAGGCATTCTCGCTGGATGAAATCGGACTAGCGGGGTTTCGCGACGAAATGTACCTCATGCTGCAGGACTTTGCGTCAAGAGCAAACGACTCCGAAATGCAGCTGCTTTCGGAGGTGCTTGCCTGCATTTACGAGGTTGAGGACGGCGTTATGGATGAGGACCTGTTCCGCCAGGCGGTCCGTTCTTTTCTGGCCCGGGAACAAAGTGCTGCCATCTTTCGCCAACCCGCAAGGACGCAATCGGCCTGAAGGGTTGACACAGGCAATGCCGTCTACCGCCCCTACCCAATCTCCTCCCTGATGGTCTGCATTCTCTCCCTAAGCGAACGCAGGAGAATTGATGGCGGCGCGGGGGCTACGTGGGTGTAGCCGACGCCCAGTTCCTGTAGTTCCCTGGGGCCCAGGGGCATGGCGGCGTGGTTCATGGGGAACTGCATCTTTGCTTTGCCGATGCTTTTAATACGACCGGCCAGTTCCTCCAGTTTGGCCCGCAGTTCGGGGCTCTGGGGATCGCGGATGCCCATGTATTCGGAGAAGTCGGTGGGGCCGATGGAGACCAGGTCAATGCCCTCCAGGCCCGCGATGGCCTCAATGTCGTTGACGCCGCGCTCGTCTTCGGTCATTACCGAGAGCAGGATTTGCTCGTTGGACTGGCGGCAGTGGTCGTCCCAGGAGATGGTGCCATACCCCGCCGCCCGGGTGCCGCCGGCGCCGCCCCGGTGGCCCAGGGGGGCGTAACGCACCGCGTCCACCGCCTTCTTCGCGCCCTCCAGTCCGTCCACGTGGGGAACGATGATGCCCTCGGCCCCGGCGTCAAGGATTCGCAGGATGAGCTTCTCGTCGTTGTCCGGCACCCGCACAATGGAAGTAACGCCGGCCAGGTCGGCGGCGCGAATCATCTCGCCCACCAGGCGCAGGTCGAAGTCGGTATGCTCCATGTCTATGAAGGCGGCGTCGTAGCCCGCCAGGCCGATAATTTCCACAATCTGGGGATCGGCGAAGGTTACATAGGTACCCAGGGCCAGCCCGCCTTCGCGCATCACCCGCTTTACCCGATTCTCACGCATGGAAAACTCCTTGCTGAAATTTGTTTCGGCCCATTATTCACCACCGCCGCTTCCGGCGCAAGATTGGCGACAATAGGCCGGAGGTTCGTTTGATTAACCCAGATTGTTGGGCTAAAATCCCATTCACTCAAAGGAAAGCCACGGAGCCTGATTGATAATGTTGAGCGGCGCGCTGGAAGGTGTGAAGGTACTGGATTTGAGCGAGGACATCGCGGGGTCTTTCTGCGCCCGCCTGCTGGCCGACTATGGCGCCGACGTGCTGAAGCTGGAGCCGCCCGGCGGGGCGGCCCTGAGGAGCATGGGGCCCTTTTTCCACGACGAACCACACCCCGACAAGAGCCTTTTTTACCTGGTATTGAACCTGAACAAGAAGGGCGCGACGCTGAACCTGGAAACCGTTACGGGCCAGAACATCCTGAAGCGGCTGGTCCCGCACGTGGACGTGGTCGTAGAAAGCTACAGGCCCGGGTACCTGGAATCTTTGGGCCTGGGGTACGGGGACCTGGAACCCCTGAATCCGGCCCTGACCATGACCTCCGTTACTCCCTTCGGCCAGGAAGGGCCGTACAGCCAGTACCGGGGCGAAGAGATAGTCAACTACGCCATGGGCATGATTATGAGCATCAGCGGGGTGCAGGGACGGGAACCGCTGAAGCACGGCGGCTTCCAGGCCCAGTACGAGGGGGGCCTTTTCGCCGCCGCCACCACTTCCATGGCCCTCTTCGGGCGAGAGCTTACGGGCGTGGGCGAGCACATTGACGTTTCCATTACCGAGTGCATTGCCTCGACGATGATGGCGACCCAGACCATGTACCCGTTTATGGGAGGCACGCAGGTGCGAAGGCGGGCCAGCGGCAGCATGTTCGGCCACCCCATGCCCTGCCAGGACGGTTGGATCATCGTCCAGACCGGCGGCGGGGCTTCCTGGGACGACCTGGCCGAGTTCTTCCAGTCCCCGGAAATGCTGGAGGAGCGCTTTGCCGACCGGGCGCAGCGGGCCGTGAACGGCGAGGAATTGGACCGAATAGTTATCAAGTCCATCGAGGACAGGAGCAAATGGGAACTCTTTCCAAAAGCTGCCGAGTACCGGATGCTGTTCGGCCTGGTGCAGACACCGTCGGAACTGGTGGACTGCCCGCAGTTGGAGTCCCGAAACTTCTTCCGCGAAATTGAGCACCCGGTGGTGGGCAAAGTTAAGGTGCCGGCCGAACTGTTCAAGCTGAGCGAGACCCCCTACAGGCTGGAACGTAGCGCTCCGACCCTGGGCCAGCACAACCGGGAGATTTACGTGGACGGCCTGGAGTATGACGACCAACAGTTTACGAGACTGCGGCAGTTGGGAGTGATTTAGGGCCCGGACCCGGCTAATTCTTGCCGTCCGGCATATCCCCTTCTACCAACCCGACAAACTAGAAGCATAGAGGTAACTGCCACAATGCCCAGACTTCCCCTGGAAGGTATCCGCATACTGGACTCGACCTACGTTTTTGCTTTGCCCTATGCCGGCGGCCACCTGGCCGACCTGGGGGCGGAGGTAATCAAGATTGAGGGACCGGGGCGGCCGGACGTTACCCGTACCGGCGGCTACGCCGGGTCCTTTCCGGAGAACCTCGCCGGAGAGGAGTGGTGGAACAAGCCCTCTACCTATAACCTGCTGAACCGGGGCAAGAAGTCGCTGGTGCTGGATATGGGCGACGAGCGGGGCCGCGACCTGTTCCGCGAGATGGTGGCAGTCAGCGACGTGGTGATGGAGAACTTCACGCCGCGGGTGATGCGCCGCTGGGGACTGGACTATCCCAACCTGCGGAAAATCAAGCCGGACATCATCCTGGTTTCCAACACCGGCTACGGACATGGGGACGGCCCCTACTCAGGCTACCCGGCCCAGGCCACTACCCAGGAAGCTACCCACGGCCACTGCTGGGTTACCGGCTACCAGGGCGGCGATCCGGCCAAGGCGGGGGCATCCTTCGTGGACTTCCTGTCCACCTGGAGCGCGGTATTCGCCCTGGGGGCCGCCCTGCGTTACCGGAACCGCACGGGCAAGGGCCAGTGGATTGATATCGCCATGTACCAGGCGGGGGTGATGTTCCTGTCGGAGTACCTGATGGACTCCGAGATCAACGGACGGGAGGGCGGCCGCATGGGAAACCGCCACCCCTACCGGGCGCCCCAGGGGTGTTATCCGGCGCTGGGCAAGGACCAGTGGATTACCCTGTCGGTGGGCACGGACGGAGAATGGCAGTCCCTGTGCGGGTTGATGGGCCGGGAAGAACTGGCCGGCGACGCTCGTTTCGCCGATATTCTCTCCAGGCACCGTAATCACGATGAGCTGGACGAGATTATCTCCGCGTGGACAGCCACCACCGACAAGTACGAACTGATGCACCGGATTCAGGGCGCAGGCATTCCGGCGGGGCCAGTGCTGACGGGGCGGGACATCCACTACGACCCCCATTACAAGCAGCGGGGCTTCCTGGAACGGGTGGACTTTCCAGAGGAAAGGGGCGTGGGCAGCAGGTTCCTGATGGGGCGTCCCTACAAGTACTCCAATACTCCTCTGTCCATCAGGGGGCCAGGTCCCAGGTTCGGCCAGAATAACGAGGAAATGCTGAAGGAGTTGCTGGCCCTGGACGAAGCCACCTACCAGGGACTGCTGAACGACACGATTATCACCGCCACGCCCACCAGCGGCGAGGCCTCTCCCCAGATGGAGCCAACCCGCGCGGTGGAACTGGGGCTGCTGGCCGACTACGATCCGGACTACCTACGGAAGCTGGGGCTGGCGTAGGCCGAACCCGGGGCACGGTCAAAAGAATGGCCATCCTCTTCGCGTCCTTGACAGGGTAACCAGCCCTCTTTAAGCTGGATTTATGGAGGGCCCGTAGCTCAGTGGAAGAGCAACCGGCTCATAACCGGTAGGTCGCTGGTTCGAACCCAGCCGGGCCCACCAGAACGTCCCGAAGCGATAACTCGCCCGCCCAGGGCGAGTTCTGCTGTGTCCGCTTCCCCGATGGGGCTGTCGTCCGGCATGGGCAGGGAGTAGATTACGGCGGC
>DAOUJN010000014.1:0-9949 GCA_034422655.1 Dehalococcoidia bacterium | reverse complement strand
GGGACAACTCCCGCAGGGCCCGCAAGGGCGAAAGGCCGATCAGCGAACCCGGTTCCGCCAGGATAACGTCGGCCAGGTTGGCGAAACTGGCGTAGGCCTGGCCCGTGGACGGGTTGGCCAGGACCACGATGAAGGGCAGCCCCTTCTCCTTGAACCGGTTGGCCGCCGTCACAGTCTTAGCCATCTGCATCAGGGACAGAACGCCTTCCTGGATGCGGGCGCCGCCGCCGGTAACCACAGCCACCAGGGGAAGTTCCTGGCGAGCCGCCTCCTCGAGGCCGAGGGCAATCTTTTCGCCCACCACGCTCCCCATGCTACCGCCCATAAAACCGAAGTCCAGCACCACCAGCATAGCCCGCACGCCGTCAATGCGGCACGTTCCGGTAACCGTGGCCTCGGTCAGGCCCGTGCGGTTCTGGTCCCTGCTCACCAGGTTCCGGTAGGAACCCCTCTGGGAGAAGGTAATGGGCGCGACGGAACTCAGGTACTTGTGCGTCTCCTTGAAACTCCTGCGGTCGGAGAGAAGCTGGATGCGCTGGCGGGCGGACAGGCTGTAGTGAAACCGGCAATAGGGGCAGACCCGGAAGCTCTGGTAAGAAGCCGACTCGCGGATGTCCTCCTCGCAATACAGGCAGCGGTCATGGACCGACGAGGGAAAGATGCGTTCCATCTTTCCCTGGCGGCTGAACAAGTGGACCAGGAGGTTGCCGAGATTCCTCAACGCTGCTCCCCGTTGGGACTGGCCCGAGCGAGAGTTGCCCTGCCAGCCAAGGAGATTATGCCCCGACCGTCTCTTTCGCAGATAATCCTTGTTAAATAATACATCCTGAGATAGCTCCAGGGAAAGACGGGCGCCGCACATTGGCGGCGGCATATCCGGGGGTACCGGGTAGGGCGCAATCATTGTATAATGGGCGGGCCTTCATCCCCCTTTGGGGGGTACCTGTTGCGCCTGCGAAAGCGGTGCAAAACAGCGTTGAGAACCAACCAATTTCCGAAGGCCGGGTCAGCTTCGGAGTTTCCTCCCCCAACTGGCGGCGGCCTGCGCAGCTTACGATTTGAGGAGAAGACAATGGCAGAAGCCGCCAAGATCGTCTATACCGAAACGGATGAGGCTCCGGCCCTGGCAACCCATTCCCTGCTGCCAATCCTCCAGGCTTTCACCAAGGGTTCGGGCATCGAACTGGAAACCTGGGATATCTCGTTGTCCGGGCGCATAATCGCCAACTTTCCGGACAACCTGAAGGAGGAGCAGCGGATCCCCGATTACCTGAAAATGTGCGGCGACCTGTGCCTGGAGCCGTCAGCCAACCTGGTAAAGTTGCCGAACATCAGCGCCTCCATTCCCCAGTTGAAGTCCGCCATCACCGAGTTGCAGGCGAAGGGCTACGACGTTCCCGACTACCCCGACCAGCCTTCCAACGACGCGGAACGCGAAATCCAGGTGCGTTACTCCCGGGTGCTGGGCAGCGCGGTCAACCCGGTCATACGGGAAGGAAATTCCGACCGCCGGTCGTCCACCGCGGTTAAGGAACACGGGAAGCGCAATCCCCACCGCATGATGCAGGACTGGCCCGAGGTTTCGGGGACCCGGGTTGGCTACATGGCCGGCGGAGACTTCTTCGGCAGCGAGCAGGCCGCAACCACGACGGCGGCGGGCTCGGCCACCATTGAATTCGTGGGCGAAGACGGCTCCTCTACGGCCCTGAAGTCCGGCATTCCCCTCCAGGCCGGCGAGATTATTGACTGCGCCGTGATGAATATCCGCGCCCTGCGCCAGTTCTATGCCGATGAACTGGCCAGGGCCAAGGCCAACGACGTTCTGATTTCCCTCCACGTAAAGACCACCATGATGCGGGTGTCGGACCCGATTATCTTCGGGCACTTCGTGTACGTGTACTTCAAGGATGTATTCGACAAGTACGCGGCGGAACTGGCCCAGGTTGCGGTGGACCCGGACAACGGCGTCGCCGAACTTCTGACCAAGATTCAGGGGCTTCCCGAGGCAACCAGGGCAGCCATCGAGGCGGATATCCAGGCGGTGTACGACAGCCAGCCGGGACTTTCCATGGTGGATTCCTACCGGGGAATCACCAATCTTCACGTTTCCAGCGATACAATCATCGACGCCTCCATGCCCGTCATCATCCGCGACGGCGGGCGCAGTTGGGGTTCCAGCAATGAATTGCAGGACACCATAGCGCTCATACCGGACCGTTCCTACGCCACCATCTACCAGGCAGTTATCGAAGACTGCCAGAAGAACGGCGCGCTGGACCCGTCCGCGCTGGGCAGTGTTGCCAACGTCGGCCTTATGGCGCAGGCGGCGGAAGAATACGGCTCCCACGACAAGACCTTTGAGGCGCCGGGCAACGGTCGCATCCGAGTGGTTGACGCCACCGGCGCGGTGCTGATGGACCAGGGCGTTGAGGAAGGCGACATCTTCCGCATGTGCCAGACCAAGGACGCGCCCATCCAGGACTGGGTGAGGCTGGGAGTCGCCAGGGCCAGGCTGACGGGACAGGCCGCGATATTCTGGCTGGACCCCAACCGCGGGCACGACGCCGAACTGCTCAAGAAGGTGGAAGAGTACCTGCCCCAGCACGACACCGCCGGCCTGGATATAAGCTCCATGCCGCCCCTGGATGCCATGAAGGCGACGCTGGAACGGAGCCGCAACGGGCAGGACACTATAGCCGTGACGGGTAACGTACTGCGCGATTACCTGACCGACCTTTTCCCCATCCTGGAACTGGGCACCAGCGCCAAGATGCTGTCGGTGGTCCCCCTGCTGAACGGCGGCGGTCTCTTTGAGACGGGCGCCGGCGGGTCGGCCCCCAGGCACGTGCAGCAGTTCCTGGAGGAGGGGCACCTGCGTTGGGACTCCCTCGGCGAATTCTGCGCCATGGTTGCTTCCTTTGAGCACTTCGGCGAAGTGAACAACAGCGACAGGGCCAGAATCCTGGCGGAGACCCTTGACCAGGGTATCGGGCAACACCTGGACCACAATCGGGCCCCTTCGCGCCGGGTCAACGAACTGGACACCCGGGGCAGCCACTTTTACCTGGCGCTCTACTGGGCCCAGGCGCTGGCAGCCCAGGACAAGGACCCGGAATTGAAGGCCCGCTTCGCAAATGTGGCCGGCCGGTTGGCCGAGAATGAGGACAAGATCGTCCAGGAACTGAACGACGCCCAGGGCCAGGCTATGGACATCGGCGGCTACTACCGTCCCGTCAACGAGATGGTGGCCAGCGCCATGCGCCCCAGCCCCACCCTGAATGCCATACTGGACGCCATCTAGAGATAAGAGCAACCGGCGGGGGAATTGGCCCGGCCGGAGGAAATAAACAGAGGAGCGCTAACCAGATGAGAAGCAAAGTAACCGTAGTGGGCGCCGGCAACGTGGGCGCCACTGCCGTTCAGAGAATACACCAGTTGGGTTATGCCGATACCGTTCTGGTGGACGTGGTTGAAGACCTGCCCCAGGGCAAGGCCCTGGATATGCTGGAGTCCGGTCCCGTTATTGGCTCCGACGCATTGGTCACCGGCAGCAACGACTATGAGGCCACCGCCAATTCCGACGTGGTGGTCATCACCGCCGGCATCGCCCGCCGTCCCGGGATGAGCCGGGACGACCTGCTGCTCACTAACATGAACATCACCTCCGCCGTCACCGAGCAGGTGGTCAAGTATTCTCCGAACTGCATCATCCTGGCGGTAACCAACCCCCTGGACGCCATGTGCCAGAACATCCTGGAATCCAGCGGCTTCCCCCGCAGCCGGGTGTTCGGCATGGCCGGCGTGCTGGATACGGCCAGGTTCCGCACCTTCATCGCGCAGGAAATGAACGTGTCGGTGGAGGACGTGCAGGCCTACGTGCTGGGCGGGCACGGCGACGATATGGTCCCGCTGGTCCGGTACACTACGGTGGGCGGCATTCCCATCAGCGAACTCCTCCCGGCGGAAACGGTTGATGCGCTGGTGGAGCGTACCCGCCAGGGTGGCGGCGAAATAGTCGCCCTGCTCAAGGCCGGCAGCGCCTACTACGCCCCCTCCGCTTCCATCACCCAGATGGTGGAAGCCATCCTGCTGGACAAGAAGCGGATTCTCCCCGGCTGCGCCTACCTGGAAGGCGAGTTCGGCATCAACGGCCTGTGCGTTGGCGTACCCATCAAGGTTGGCGCCGGCGGCATGGAGCAAGTCATTGAAATCAAGCTGACGGACGAGGAGCAGAAGGCCCTGGAATCGTCGGCCGCCAGCGTTCAGGAATTGGTGGACGTGATGCGGAGTTCGAAGGCCGAAAGCTCTTAACCCAACCAGGGCAAGATATCCCAAGGGCTCGGGTTAAGGCTTTACGAGCGCAAAAGGGTCCCGTCAGGGAATCCGACCAAGGGGCAGGATAGGTGGCGGCTTCGAACAGGCATTGGTTTGAAGCCGCTTTGTTTTGGGCAGTACCAAACAGCCACCGTTATTGTAGAATATTATGAGGTGGGACAAATCTACTGGGATGGAGAGGGTGGAAAAGTGGTGAATCGAAGTTCGAGGGAAATGGAACTACTGGAAAAGGCGTCCCGATACCTGCCTGGTGGGGGTTCGGGCAACACCAACTTTCCCGACTCGCTGAACTTCTTGGCGCGGGAAGGGCGGGGCTCACACGTTTGGGATGTGAGCGGCAACGAGTACGTTGACTGGCTGATGGGTTCCGGCCCCATGGTCCTGGGTCACGCCCACCCGGCCGTGGTGGAGGCGGTCCAGGAAGCCGTGGGCCAGGGAAGCACCTTCTTTACCACCAACGAAAAAGCGGTGCTGCTGGCAGAAGAGCTGGTCAATTCGGTGCCCTGCGCCGACAAGGTGAGGTTCACCACCAGCGGCACGGACGCCTGTTTCCAGTGCATGAGGGCCGCCCGGGCCTACCGCAAGCGTGATAAGGTCCTGAAGTTCGAGGGGGGCTTTCACGGCACCAGCGACTATGCCTTGATGAGCGTTACCCCGTCCGCCACCGAAGAATTTCCCGTCGCCGTGCCCAACAGCGGCGGCATTCCCCGCGCAATCCAGGACCTGATGCTGGTTGCCCCCTACAACGACCTGGAGACGACCACCTCCATAATTGACGCCCACCATGATGAACTGGCCGCCGTTATCGTGGAGCCGGTGCAGCGCATCATCGCCCCCAGGCCTGGATTTCTCCAGGGGCTGCGGGACCTGACCAGCAAGTACGGTATCCCCTTGATTTTTGACGAGGTGGTTACCGCCTACCGGCTGGCCTACGGCGGCGCCCAGGTCCACTACGGCGTCACGCCCGACCTCTGTTCCATGGGCAAGATTATGGGCGGGGGCTACCCCCTGGCCGCGGTCATGGGACGGGAAGACATAATGTCGGTGTACGACCAGTCGCTGGTGGATTCAGACGACTACGTAAACCAGATCGGCACCCTGAACGGCAATCCGGTAGCCTGCGCCGCCGGCCTGGCCACGCTGGCCGAACTGCGGAAGGAAGGGGCCTACGAACGCCTCTGGAACACCGGCCGGAAGCTGCGGGAAGGGTTGGTGAGTATCTGCTCCGAAAGCGGCCTGACCGTCCACAGCAGCGGCGAAGACCCTATCTTCGACATCTACTTCACCGATAAGCCGGTCAACAACTACCGCGACGGCCTGGCGGCCAATGGGGCGCTGATGGCCCGCCTCAACCAGGGCCTGCTGGAGCGGGGAATCCTGAAGGGGTGGCCGCAAAAATATTACCCGTCCCTAGTTCACACGGACGAGGATGTGGAAAGGACTTTAGACGCAGTCCGGGAGGTCGTCCCCACCCTGGCATGACTCGTACCTTCCTGCCTGCGGGCTGCCATTTCGTAAGTCGGCCGGGCAATCATGGGCAATCTGCATCATTCGCCTTTCGGGCGAAAGGGTGGGGCCACACCCAAAGGCCGATGAACCCGCTATAGAATTGTCTTGCCAGACTCCCCGCATGGCGGGTTAAATTTGGATGGGCGGTTTGTCGAATCAAATCCTGGTTCCAAACCCGGTGGCCCGGAAGCAAGCGCACCAACGGCGGTCGGAATGAGCTCTTCTCAGACATCCCCCAGCGCAGGACAGAACCGCATGACTGGCGGAGAGCTTGTCATCCCCGAAATGTACGCCCAGGGCTACGAAAGGGCCCGCAAAATCAACCAGGCGCTGGCCGACAACTACATCCGCCACACCACCATCGGCGACCCCCTGGCCGACGCCATGGTGCTGGACATTTCCCAGATGGAGCCCGTCGAGGGACGCCGGCTCATCCATGCGGTCATGGAAAGCGAAGAGGATGTCCTGGCAAGCGCCCCGGCCTCGGTCCAGGCCCTTTACCAGGACGCCAATATACCCCCCGCCTGGCTGGCCCAATCGGAATTCGGACCCGGCATACGCGGCTTCCACGCCAATGCCCCGGAAATCCTCGGCGGCATGGTTGGCGGGGTACTGATTGAAGGGTTTTCGACCGCCATCTGCGAGTCCTTCCTGATTACCGGGCGTTTGCGGGACCAGGGAGTGCGGCGGCTCAAGCAAAACAACCGGCACATGCTGGAGATTTTCCTGCCGGGCGGCCTGGAAAGATATGGCGACGGCTGGAAGCTCTCGGTGCGCATTCGGCTGGTCCATGCCCGCATCCGGCACCTGCTCAACATATCGCCCCAGGACTGGGATCTCAGTGAAATGGGAACCCCCATCAGCGCGGCCCACGTGGGATTCGCCATTTCCTCCTTCTCGGCCAGGCTGCTGCGGCATGCCACCCAGCTGGGCGCGACGTTCAGCAAAGAGGAACGGGCCGGCTTCATGCAGGTATGGCGTTATTCCGGTCACCTGATGGGCATTCCAGATACTATTCTCTATACCGACGAAGAAGATGCCCTCAGAATAAGGGAGGTTGCGGTCGCCTGCGAGCCGGAACCCACTTTCAGTTCCATCATCATGGCCAACGCCCTGATAAACTCGGCGCCGCTGGTTATCGGCATTCGCGACCCCAAGTCGCGGCGGGACCTGGTGAAGTACGTTTACACGGTGTCCACGGCGTTGATTGGCAAGGAACTGGCCGGGAAACTTCATTACCCCAGGACCAGCACTGTGGGCGTTCTTCCCCTCTATCGCCTCAAGGTCAGGATTAAACGCCTGTTGAACAACCTGTCCTTCCAGCGCACCCGCGCCGCCGATTTCCAGGCCTTGATCGACGCATCAATGTTTGACCACCGGATTTCCTACGACCTTCCCGACCACGCCCACGCCGAGTCCTCGCAGCAATGGTAGAAGCGCCGCACCGCTGCCGCTGAAACCGAAACAGGTGCGAGGTGTCGGGTAATGCGCCGGTTAACGGGGTTCAGCCCCAGGGTTCGTTGATCAGCACCAACTCCGCCAGGGTTCCGTGTTCGCAGCCCATCATCTGGCCCGCCTCCCGTGCGTGGGCGGTCAGGAACCGGTATGTCTCCTCGGCGGAAGTTTCCAGGTTATCCAGGTAAGCCCGGTGCTGCCGCAGCGAGTCCAGGCCACTCTCCAGGAAACCGGAAATGTCAATGCCATGGCGGGAGTTGGATAGGTCGGCCCCCATTACCGCGACGAAGCGCACTCCGTTCCAGGGTTCCAGTCCTTCCTTTGCCAACTCCGGGAAAATCCACCGGTTGCCGGCGTCCCGGGCGGCGTCCAGGATCGCCAGGCCCACGTTTCGATGGTCGGCCATGTTCAGGTGGCCGGATGAGAACTTCAGCCCGTAGTTGATGGTGACCAGGATTTCGGGACGGTGCCGGCGGATGGCGCGGCTCAGGTCCCGGCGCAGGGGCAGGCCGTACTCGATTATGCCGTCGGGGTAGTCCAGGAACTCCACCACCTTCACGCCGACAACGGCGGCGGCGGCAATTTCCTCCTGGGAGCGCAGGGGGCCAACGATGGCAGGCTCCATGCTGTCTATGCCCGCCTCGCCCCGGGACACCATCAGGTAAACGACCTCTTTCCCCTGGGCCGTCCACCTGGCTACGGCGCTGGCGCCGCCATACTCCAGGTCGTCGGGGTGGGCGACAATGGCCAGGGCTTTCTGCCAGTCTTCGGGAACGGGAATGATCGTGTCATCGTTTGGCCGCACGGATTCCGCTAACCTCCATCATGGATTATGCGAAGTTCAGCATCTATACAGCAATCGGCGGCGCCAATGTGCGCCGCCGACAGTTTCTTCACCTTTGGATGGCCGCCAGGAACGATTGATTAACGCCCCGCGCCCAGCTTTACGGTCAGGGGCTGGGTGCTCATGATGTGCTTCTGCAAGCCCAGTTCCTGGGGGGCGATGCCCATGGCCAGCCCAATAGCCTGGGGCAGGTGCAGGATGGGCAGATCAACGCTGCGCTTCAGCTGGGCGGACGCCTTGGGCTGGTAGCCGTCCAGGTTCAGGTGGCACAGGGGACAAGGAGTAACCATGGCGTCTGCCCCCAGGTCCTTGGCCTCGGAGGTGTGCTTGCCCACCATAGCCATGGAGTTCCTCTCGTTGATGGTGAGGATGGGGAAGCCGCAGCAGCGGGTCTTGCCCTCAAAGTCCACCACCGTGGCGCCCAGGGTCTCTATAAGGGTCTCAAGAGACGTCTGCCGCTCCGGGTGGTCCTCGATGTCCAGGGCCTCGGTGGGCCGGACAATGTAGCACCCGTAGAAGGGAGCCATGCGTATGCCGGCCAGGGGGCGGGTTACCAGTTCCGTAACCTTGTCCAGGCCTATGTCCTCGATCAATATCCAGAGCAGGTGCCTGGGCTCGGCGGTGCCCTGGTACTCCAGGCCCTCCTCGGCCAGGTGGCCGTTGATTTCGGCCAGGTACTCCGGGTCCCGCGTCATGCGCTTGTTGGCCTGGCTCATGACGCCCTGGCAGGTGCTGCAGATGGTCAGGATGGGCAGGCCCATCTGCTCTGCCTTGGCAAAGTTGCGGGCGTTAAGGGTGTCGGCAAAGAACTGGTTCTTTTCCTGCATTACGCCGGCGCCGGTGCAGGTCCAGCCCGGAATCTCCTCCAACTCAATGCCGATGCGCTGGCAAATCATCACGGCGGCGGGGTACAGTTCCGGCGCGGCCCCCTGGGAAACGCAGCCGGGGAAAAAAGCATACTTCACAGTTAAGTTCCTCCTGTAATTGCGCCCCTGGACCAGGGACAACGGCCCGTCGGCTAATGAACTGGCAAAGCCTAGCCGAAGGGAGAGTTTTTGCCGATTTGCGGCCCGGCGAGGTCCGGTTCCAGCTTGCGGAACAACCGGCGCACGTTCTCCACGTTCTCCACGTTCTTGTGTCGGATGGGCGGCATCTTGCCGTGGGTGAGGGCCCTCCAGCCAATGGGGGCATAGCTGATCATGGCCCCGATGTTGGTTACGCCGCCCACGGACTTGATGGGAAGCCTCAGCTCGTCCAGCCGGCCGCTGTGGCCCACCGACTCGGTAAATGCGCTGGTATGACGGGCGCCGTTGTTGTTGGTAAAGCCGGCCTGGACCGCCTGTTCCCGCAGGGCCATTATCCGGTCCATGGGAGCGACGCCCTTGGGGCAGGCCTGGACGCACTCGTTGCAGCGGGTGCAGTCCCACATGCCCGTAGCCTCGCTCAGCACCCGCAGCCGGTCCCGGGACACTCCCTCCCGGTTGCCGTCTCGCGGGTCTGCGGTGAAGCGGTAGGCCTTGGCCAGGGCCGCCGGGCCCAGGAAGGTGGGGTCCACCTCCAGCACGGTGCAGTCGGAAACGCACGCCCCGCACATGATGCAGGCCGTTACGCCCGACAGGTGGAGCATGGACTCGTTGGAGGCAATGTATTCCCCTTCCGGCTCCGCACCCGAAGGCTGCAGGTAGGGATCCACGGCGCGGATCTTGTCCCAGAACAGCTCAAAGTCCACGGCCAGGTCCTTGATGACCTTCATAACGCCGGCAGGTTCAATGGTGACCGAGTTGTTTTCGTCAATGGCCAGGGCCA
>DAOUJN010000013.1:0-3403 GCA_034422655.1 Dehalococcoidia bacterium | reverse complement strand
GGGGGAACCCGGAAGCGGGGCGTGGCCGGCGTCGGGGCGGGGGGGGGGCGAGGAGGGGGCCGGGGTCGAGATGGACCCGGGAGCGAGATGGGGCCGGGGGCGGAATGAAGTCCGGGGGCGAAATGAGGCCGACCCGAATTTCGGGTCGGCCTAAAGCAGGTTCTCGGCGCTCAAGTGGTCAGCGATACTGAATAAGATGTACTACTGCTAGGAGCCTCCGAGAATATTCCTCCAATTTGGAAGGTGGGTTAACGTTACCAATTTTGCGTTGACGGCGGCAAGGGGAAAGCTTGCCGGTTTCCTACGGTTTCCCTGGTGAGTCAGGACTTTCCCCTTCGCCAGAATCTGGGCCAACCACCTTGCCTGCTTTCCCGGCGACGGGCTAACCCGTCGAAGTCCCTGGTGTGGCCCGGGGTGTGGCCGGCGGGACCTTCGCCGGCCTCCGGGTTATCGAAAAAAGCCGCGGCGGCTTCCGCCGGACTGGCGGCGCAGAAAGCTCGGCACGTCCAGGTCGTCCATGCTGTCCTGGGGAATGTCCTGCAGAAGCTGCTGCAGTTCGGCTTCCCGCTGGCGCTGGCTGTCCTGGATTACGGGGAAGGCGGCGGCCACCATGGTCATCTTCACCTCGTCTTCCAGGCGGGGGTCCCGGCTGGTGCCGAAGATGATGTTGGCCTCCGGGTCGGACATTTCCTCCAGCACGGCGGCGGCGTCCTGCACTTCCTGCAGGGACAGGTTGGTGCCGCCGGTTATGACGAACAGGATCCGCTTGGCGCCGTCCATGGCGATGTCCAGCAGCGGGCTGCGGGTGGCCATCTTTGCCGCATCAACGGCGCGCTTCTCGCCCTTGCCCCGGCCGATAGCCAGCCAGGCCGGGCCGGCGTTGCTGAGAATGGTCTTGACGTCGGCGAAGTCCACGTTAATCTCGCCGGGCACCGTCACCACCTCGGCAATGGCCTGGACGCCCTGGTGCAGGACGGAGTCGGCCATCTTGAGCGCATCTTCCCAGGTAAAGGTCTGGTCCTTCTCGTGGTTCAGTTCCAGGAGCCGGTCGTTGGGGATGACGATTACTGTGTCGGCGTAGTCCTTGAGCCGCTCGATGCCCTCGTCGGCATTCTTGCGCCGGGCGGCCGCCTCGAAGGAGAAGGGGCGGCTGACCACGGCCACGGTCAGGGCGCCGGACTCCTTGGCGATCTGGCACACGACGGGCGCCGCGCCGGTGCCGGTGCCGCCGCCCATGCCCACGGCCACGAAGACCATATCGGCGCCATCCACGGCCTTCTCAATTTCGGGGCGGGACTCTTCCGCCGCCTGCCGGCCCAGTTCGGGCTGGGCGCCGGAGCCGAGGCCGCGGGTCAGATTCTGCCCCAGGGCGATGCGGTGGGAGACGTCGCAGCGGAACAGGTGCTGGGCGTCGGTGTTCAGGGCGTAGTATTCCACCACGGGGAGCTTGTCCTTGTACATGCGGCTGACGGCGTTGCTGCCGCCGCCGCCCACGCCCAGGACCTTGATCAGGGGCACCCCCCTGGCGATTTCCGGCATAGCGTTATAGTTGTCGCTGTTGTCTCTGCCGGGTTCCCAGGATGCTGAGCTTCCGAATACCATATCACTTTCCTCCGTATTCCGAGTGGTAAAGAACTGTTAAATTCCGCCTTCCTTCCGGGTATCCGGCACCGCTCGTATTCCGTGTTCCCCAAGCTGGCCTCGTCCGGTCGGAACTTATCCCTCTCAACCGTCGCCTAACGGGCAGTCTTCTCCCGGGTGCGCTTGAAAATGCTGAGCAGAGACTTGTAACCCTTGGTTGAACCCTCCGGGGCTCGGTAGGTGCGGCCTTCTCCCTGGTGCTTGATGCCCCAAAGCAGGGTGCCCACCACGGCGGAGAAGCCCGGCTTGCGCAGCTGGGTCGGCAGTCCCGCCACCCCGGTGGGGTAGGCGATGCGGACCGGGTCGCCCAGCACGCTCTCCGTGAACTCCTGCAGCCCGGCAATCTCCGCGCTGCCGCCGGTGAATACCACGCCCCCGTCGGGCAGGCGATTCATTCCCGCCTGGGACATTCGCTGCACAATCATCTGCAGAATTTCGTACATTCGGGCGTTAAGCGGCTCGCACAGGTGCTGCCGCCGCACCAGTTTCTGGCTATGGCCCTGCCCGCCGGACAGGATCACCTCTTCGGTGGGGTCCACCATTTCCGGCAGGACGTTGCCCCGCTTGATTTTCGCCTCCTCCGCCACGTGGAAGGGAATGCGTTCCGCCACGGCCAGGTCCCGGGTCAGCTGGCTGCCGCCCACCGGCAGGACCATGGACAGCCAGGGACTGCCGTACTGGAACACGGTTACGTCAGTGGTGCCGCTGCCTATGTCAATGAACAGCACCCCCAGTTCCCGTTCGTCGGCGGTCAGCGTGGCCTCTGCGGAAGCCAGGGATTGCAGCACCAGGCTGTTGACCGGCATCCGGCAGGACTCCACGGCGTTGACCGTGTTCTTGAGTATCGTCGCGTCGCCCACGGCGATGTGGGCCTCCAGTTCGACCTGGTTGGCGTGCAGGCCTATGGGATTGCGTACACCGGAAAGTCCATCCACCGCGTATCCAATAGGAATAATGTGAAGTATTTCTTGGCCCTCGCCCGTGGCCGGGTAGGACGACTGGATGAACCGGTGCATATCGCCGGAGGTTATGCTTCCCAGGTCGGTGGGATGCTCCATCACGTCCCGCAGGTTGGAGCTGTGAATGTGGCCTCCGCTGACTACCACGTAGGCGCTGGGGTTGTAGCCCTTGCCCACGTAGCGCTGCGCCTCCTCGATGGAACCGCGAACCGCCTCCTTGACCTCTTCTATATTGTCAATGCAGCCCTTCTGCATTCCCTGGGACGGGGCGATGCCGGTGCCCAGCACCTTCAGTTCGCCCTCGCTTCCCACCCGGGCCACGACGGTGACAACCTTGCTGCTGCCAATATCCACTGCCGTGTAGTAAGTTTCCTTCGCCAAGATGTACCGTCCTTTGATAACCAGAGTCTTGGACCGAAGCCCTGGCCCCTGCCGCCGAAATGCCGGCAACCGGGCCGGGCTTTTATTCTCCGTACCTCCCTACTCGGCCAGCCGCTGGGCCACCCTCATCCGGGCGCTTCGGCTCCTGGGGTTGGCCGCCACCTCTTCGGCGGTGGGCCGGACTACCCGCCGGTTGACCAGGCTGAGCCTGGGCCGGTGCCCGCATACGCAGATGGGCAGCCCCGGCGGACAGATGCACTGCGCCGCCTCCCTGGCCATGAAGTTCTTGACCAACCGGTCTTCCAGGCTGTGGTAGCTGATTACCGCTACCCGCCCGCCCGGAGCCAGCAATTCCACCGCTCCTTCCAGCCCGGCGCCCAGGGTAGTCAACTCGTCGTTTACCGCGATGCGCAGGGCCTGGA
>DAOUJN010000012.1:0-19405 GCA_034422655.1 Dehalococcoidia bacterium | reverse complement strand
GTCCTGTATGCTGCCGCCGTTCAGAGCCAGGGCGTTGGCGGCGATAGCAATGCCGTCGGCGTCCGTATCGCCCACCCGCACGGTGTAGGTGAAGGCCGCAAAGGGCTTGGGGAGCGGGTCGTACTCACGCGTTATGGGGTGCCAGGCATCCGGAGGGGGTGCATAGCTGGCGGTCTTCTCCGTCCCGTCGAAGTCCAGCGTCAACTGCGGCGCGCCCAGGGTGAGCACGTCCTCGTTGAAGTTGACATAGACCGTGATGTTGTCCCCCACTCCGTAGGTGTTGTCCGAGCCGGAAGCGTTGGTGAAGCCGATGGAGCGGATGGTGGGAGCCACACCGTCCACCTGGTGGGCGGTGTCATGGGACAGGCCGGGGTAGCGGGGAGTCCTTAAAACATCCGTGCCGGCGGCCTTGATGGTCCCGCCGCCGGCGTAGCCGTGGGCTGTACCGTTCTCGTCCACGTAACCGCCGTCCATGCTGATGCCGTCGGCGTCCAGGTCGCCAGGCCGCACTTCGTAACCGAAGACCAGCCTGTCGGTTCCCGTGCCTTCCAGGTACCCGGCGCTGCGCCACCAGTCGCCGGCGCCCACGCGCAGGCTGACCCGCACGTCGCCCTCCACGTCCACCGGGGTGTTGTATGTCAGGGCCACTTTGATGGTCTCGCCGGCGCCGTAGGTGTCGCCGCTGGCCGGGGTGGAGATTATCTCGGTGGCGGTGGAGAATACACTTCCGTCCACCTTGTGCCCCGCCTGGTGGCCGATGCCGTGCCACCAGGGGGTGAACTCGCCGAAAACATTGACCCCCATCGTTGGGACGATGGGGCCGCCGGTGCCGTGGGCCGTGCCGTTTTCGTCGATGAACCCGCCGTCCAGGCTGATGCCGTCGTCATCGAAATCCCCGGGCTGCACCTGGTAGCGGAAGTACAGGGTTTTGGTCCGGGTTCCCCGGTGGTACCGGGCGGCCCGCCACCCGTCGGCCCCGGCAAGGCGGAAGCCCACTATCGCGGGGCCCATCACCGAGGCAAGCTCGTTATATTTCAGAGCGATTTCAATGGTCTCACCCAGGTGGTAGGTCTCCCCGTCCGCCGGCGACGAGGTGATGCGAACGCCCGTAATGCCGACGTCGTCGTTCCTGATAGTGAAGGTGCACTCCGGGTGATTGCCCCATTCCAGGGCATTCTGAAAACGGATGGTGAATTTCTCGTAGTCCTCAGCGTACTCATCCTCCGTGGTCGGGAAATCACGGACCACCCTACCCTCGGCCTCCTGGAACACACCCTGCATGTCCTGGTAGTCTGAGGCGTCGGCGCTGCCGGCAACGGTGTACCAACTGCCTACGATGTGCCCTTCCAGACGCCCGTCAGCGCGGCGGACTTTGACCCTGTAGTTATTCCCTTCCTCCACATACGTGGGCAGGACTTCACCGACTCCGCAAACGGCAACGATGTTGGCTTCGTGCGCCTGGGCTGGGGCCGCCTGGCCCGGTCCAAACAGGGCCACCGTCCCAACCAGCGCGGCCAGCGCCAGCATGGCAAATATTGCGCCCAGTCGGTTCCCTGGGTACTTCTGCACGGTTTCCTCCTGGTCTGTGCTTGCCCTTGCCGCTATGGGTGGGACAACGTTCGAGCAACGACCAATTGCCCCGTTCACCCTGGGCTTGTCGAAGGGCCTCCCCGCTGTAACTGTTCGGGAATGAAGCTACGTGTCAAGCCCCTACTCGTCATACCGGCGAAAGCCGGTATCCAGGAAGCGTAAGGACAGTCAAGTTGTCATATGGCAAAAACTCCTGGGTTCCGGCTTTCGCCGGAACGACGGTTTGGACGGCCAGGGCGTTCCCCTTCCCTCACCCCCATCCCAACCTTCCCGCCAGAGGCGGACGTACCGCCCCCGTCAAGGGGGAGGGGGCTGCTTGACCCCAATTCTTAACTCTTGATTCCCTACAGCCCGCCGGGCGCCCTTACCCTGTGGTTGCGGAGGGTGGAGACGGCGTTGTGGGTCAGGTTTGCCAGGTATCCGGAGGGGCCGCGGATGGCTCCCTGGTTATGACTAAGGCTGTTCTCGTTGATGGAGATGCCGTTGACGTCCTTGTCGCCCACCTGCACCCGGTATGTGAACACGACCCGGTTTTCGTTCTGGCTGGCGAAAGTGGCGGTCCTGGAATCGAGGTTGAAGTCCAGCGTCAATTGGGGCCGGTCTGCCGCCGCCACGTCGTCCACCGTCACGTCCTCGCTGAAGGTCACCGTCACCTCGATGACGTCGCCCACGCCGTAGGTCCTGTCCAGCCCCGGATCGGAGGTAACGCTGATGTCTGTGACCGTGGCTATGGGAGTAACGCCGTCCACCAGGTGGTCCGCGTCGTCGCCCAGGCCGCTGTAGCGGGGCACGAAGGCGTAGTCGCTGCCCCGGGCGCTGATGCTGCCGGACCCGCCGTGGCCGTGGCGCACACCGTTCTCGTCCACCCAGCTGGAGTCGACGCTGACGCCGTCGGTGTCCGAGTCCCCCTGCTGAACGGTGTAGCCGAACACCAGGGTGTCGGTGCCCGAACCGCGCCGGTACCAGGCGCCGCGCCAGTTGCCCTCCTCGTCGCCCACCCGCAGGTTGAGCAGGACGTCGCCCTCCACCACCACCTGGTGGCTGAAGGTCATGGAGAGTTCGATTTCATCGCCAAGAACGTAATGGCCGTTGGAGGGAGGGGTGGAGGTAATCTCCAGGTTGGTGACGGACACGCGGGCGTCCACCTTGTGGCCTTCCTGGTCGCCAAAGCCCCGGAACCAGGGAGTGAAGGAGCCCAGCAGCCGTTCTCCCAGCATGGGGACAATGCGGCCGGTGCCGCCGATGCCGTGGGCCTGGCCGTTGGCGTCAACGAAGCCGCCGTCCATGCTGATGCCGTCGGCATCGTAGTCGCCCGGCTGCACCTGGTAGCGGAAGTACAGGGTGTACGACCGGGAGCCCCGGTGGTAGCCGGCGGTGCGCCACGTGGGGCCGCCCTCGTCGCCTATCCGGAAGCCCACCAGGGCGCTGCCGTATTTCACCTCGGCCGCATCGGTATAGGTCAGGGCGAACTCGATGGTCTCGCCCACGCGGTAGGTTTCCCCGTCCGCCGGCGAAGACGTGATGGCAACGTCCTTGATTCCCTTCTCGTCGTCGTAGATTACGACGGGGCACTCGGCGTCCTGGCCATGATCCAGGGTATTCTCAAACCGGACGGTGAGAGTCTCGGGGTCCTCGGGGTACCGGTCGTCAACGGTAGCGAACTCGCCGACCACCTTACCGTTACCTTCTTGGAACTGTGCAAACAGCCCCTGGTAGTCCGAGGTGTCGGCTGTCCCCGCGTCGGTGTACCACTTGCCAGCGATGTGGGCGTTGGGGTCGTTGCTGGCGGCGCGGATAACGACCCGGATGTTTTCCCCTTCACCGGGGAGCGTGGCCTCGACTCCCCCGTCATAGCAGTCGGCAACGATGTTGGCCTCCTGCGCGTAGGCCGGGGGCGCCTGGCCCGGGCCAAACAGGCTAACCGTCCCAACCAGGGCGGCCAGCGCCAGCATCGGCAGAATGCCCAGCCATAGATTCTTCACATACTTCGGCATAATTTCCTCCTTACCGGCGTTTATCCGTTCCGCCGGTGGCGGACCAACTCGCGCAAACGCCCGGAGCGTTCACTTTGATAACAACTATCTATACATGCTACCAGTACTATGTGTTATTGATATGGAAAACTGCCATACCTGGGATGCAATTTCCGTGTAATTTAGGAAATTCGGGCAAAATCGGGCAAAAATGGGCAGGTTTAGAGGTGCAAGAGCGTCATTCCGGCCGTGAGCCGTCCGCTCGAGGCGGACAGAAAGGTTGCGAAAGGGCAACCGGAAAGCGCAAGAAAGACCCTGGATTCCGGCTTTCGCCGGAATGACGGTACTCACCCCCATCCCAACCTTCCCGCCAGGGGCGGACGTACCGCCCCCGTCAAGGGGGTAGGGGCTACTTGCCCCCATTCGTAATTCTTAATTCTTAATTCCTTACAGGCCGCCCGGGGCGCTTACCATGTGGGCGGCGTTGGAGGACAGGGCGTCGTGGCTTATGTCGGCGTCGTTGCCCGCTGCGTCCTGGATGGAGCCGCCGTTCAGGGCCAGGGCGTTGGCGCTGACGGCAATGCCGTCGGCGTCCGTGTCGCCCACCCTCACGGTGTAAGTGAACATGGCATGGGGACGTGCGATGCGGACGATCTCATCCAGATTGAGCCCGTGCCTCTGCCCCAGCTCAGCATCAATGTCATAGTAGGTGGCGGTCTTCTCCGTTCCGTCGAAGTCCAGGGTCAACTGCGGCGCGCCCAAAGTGAGCACATCCTCGCTGAAGTTGACATAGACAGTGATGGTGTCTCCCACGCCGTAGGTGTTGTCGTCGCCGGAGGCGTTGGTGAAGCCGATGGAGGAGATGGTGGGGGCCACCCCGTCCACCTTGTGAGCCGCCGTGTCAGGCTGAAAAGGTCCCTCGGGCATCACCTCCAGGTCAGTCCCGACGGCCTTGATGGTCCCGCTGCCGCTGTAGCCGTAGGCTTCGCCGACACTCATGCGGGAGATGAAGCCGTCTCTCACTTCTTCGACGACGACCCATTCTCCGCTGCTGATGCCGTCGTCGTCGAAGTCCCCGGGCTGCACCTCGTAGCGGAAGACCAGGGTCTCGGTGCCGGAGCCGCGGTTGTAGGCGGCCTCCCGCCGGTCGACGCCAATGCGGAGGCCCAAGAACTTGTCGCCCTCCACCTCGACGGGCCAGTTGTAGGTAACGCCTATCTCGATGTTCTCGCCGACGCCGTAGGTGTCGCCGGACGCAGGGGTGGAGACGATGCCCTCGCTGCGTCTGATCGACGGACGGCCGAGCACCTTGTGGTCGGGCGAGTGGTCTATGCCGTCATGCAGGTGGTTGAATAGTGTGCCGGTCGCGACGGACGTGATAATGTCCTCGACGTGTGCTCCAGTCCAGTTGTCCAGCGTTCGAAATCGATAACTCCTACTCGGCAGGACGGACAAGCCATCGGGGTCCACGAAGTATTCCTCATCCAGCGTGAACTCGAACACCAGCGCGTCTGTCCCTGAACCGGAGGTATATTCCAGGACTTCATAACGTCCAAAGAGGTTTCCGATTAAGAAGACTATTCCCGGCACTCGTTCGTCTTCGTCCGGTCCGTGCACTCCGTCGTGCGATTCGTGCACCTTGACTGCCTCGTCGAAGGTGACCGTTACCTGGATGGTCTCGCCAAAAAGGTAGGCATCGCCGCTGGCCGGGCTGGAGGTAAACTCGAGGCTCGTGATGGTTGGTGCGTCATCGTCCTGCGCGTGTGCCGCTTCCGGCTGCTGCGCTCCAAACAGGCCCACCGCCCCGACAAGGGCGGCCACCGCCAGCATCGCCAATATGCTCATCCATCGGTTCCCTGGGTTCCCTGGGTTCTTGTGCATGGTTCCTCCTGGGTTGTGTTCGCCTGGTCTGCTATGGGCTGGACAACTCGCGCGGACGCCCTCGGCGTCAACGCAGATTCCAACTATCTATGCTACCAAAGACATGTGCAATTGATATGGCAATCGAATGTACTTGGGATGCAATTTCCGTGTAATTTAGGAAATTCGGGCAGAAGTGGGCAAAAGCGGGCAGGTTTGGGGGGCGAGAGCGTCATTCCGGCCTTGAGCCGTCCGCCCGAGGCGGACAGAAAGGTTGCGAAAGGTCAACCGGAAAGCACAAGAAGGGCCCTGGATTCCGGCTTTCGCCCGAATGAGGGTTAAAGGGGGTCAGTCCCCGCCAGTTCCGTCCGTGTATATCATGCTAGGGGCGCTGGTAACGCCTCCGGACGTATCTGTAGCCCAGCACCACAGCAACCGCCACCAGAACCGCCCAGCTCGTCAAGACCGTCCAGAAAATGGTCCCCTGTCCAGGTCCCTGGTCGACTGTTGCCACGGTCGAGGCCGCCAGAGTTGGCGTGGCAGGCGCCGGCTGGAATGCTGCAGCCGCTGGCACGGGAACAGGCGTCGGCGGAACCATCACCGGGGCCGGGGGTTGCGGCGCCGGCGAGGCCCCAGGGATTACCACGCCGGCAGGGGGCGCCCCCACGGTTAGGGTAGTGAACAGCAGGGGTATGGGCGTGGGCGTGGGCGCCGGAGTCGGGACTGCCGCAGGCCCGGTGTTGGCCGCACCGGGTCCAGGTGTTAGTGCCGGCATGGGCGCCGCCGTGGGGGCCGCCGTCGGACCCGCATCCACCGTTCCAGGGAAAGGCGTGGGTTCGGGAGCGGGAGCAGGGGCGGGAGTCGGTATGGGCGTGGGTGTGGGTGCCGGCCCCACCGTTGCCGCCGCATCGCCCACGGCGATGAGGGTGTAGCTGGAGAAGCCGCCGGCCGCTCCGCCGAAGGTGGCTATGACCTCGTACCTTTCCTCCCCGGGAACCTTCACCACTTCCACGCTATCGGGCAGGTGCAGCACCCCCTGGTCATCCACCTTCACCATGGTAATCGTCTTCCCCTCAACGATCCGGGACTCGTACCAGGCGCTGCTCACCTCCAGCCGCACCACGCTGTCCCCCAGGTCTTCGTTGTCCAGGTTGCTGCGGGTTACCTGCACTGAGAAGGCCACGTCCTCCTGGAAGTCTTCGATGGCGCCGCCCTCCCTGGCCTGGCTGGCGGCCAGGCTGAAGACGGCCCCGGCATTAGGGGTGAAGACCGTCGGATCCTTGCTGAACTGCACCTTCAGGGAGGCATTGTCGGGCAGTGTAGATAGTTCCACCTCGAACTGGGCCCCGATTTGGGTTACCTGGTCGGAGCCTCCGCCCAGGTTAGCCGTGTCCGGGTCGTCGGGGTCCAGGGTCAGGGTCAGGTTGCTGAACACCACCTCCAGTTCCCCGTCCCTGGGAACCAGGTCGGCCTCGCCGGTGACCGTAAGGTTCTCGTCCACCTGGATGGCGGCCTTCCGGTAGCCGTTCTCGTCGGGAGGCCCGATGGTGACGTTGCCCAGGGTGATAGGTTCGTCGATACCCGACAGGTCGTTGGTGGCCTGCAGGCCGGTGACCGGAATGGTTAGGCTCAGGGTGCCCGGCTGCTGGCCCGGCCGGATTACCGCCTGGTCCGTGTCCACGGTAACGTCTCTGTCGGTAACCTGTTCCAGGACTTCCTCCAGGGCTTCTTGTTCCTGCGGGGTTACGTCGGTCTCGGTGTTGAACTCCGAGGTATCCGGCGGCGTTACCGGGGCCGTCGGCGTGGCAACGGGTTGGGGTGTTGGCTGCGGCGTGGAATCCGGCGTGGGAGGCGACGGCGGGCCGTCGCCTCCGCTGCCTGCCCCGCCTTCACCACCTTCCCCGCCTCCATCCCCGGGGCCGGGAATCTCGTCACTGGACGTGCCGGGAGTAGGAGTCGGTTCCGACTCGCGCTCCGGCGCCGGTTCGGGACGCCGGTCCCGGGCCCGCACCCGTACCGTTACCAACTCGCTTACCGTGTCCATGTCCGCCGTCGTCCAGAAGCAGATCCACTTCCGGTTGTGGTCGGCGCGGCTGAAGCTCAGGGCAATATCGTCGTCGTTACCCGGCGTGCCGTCGGGGTCGATGACGGTCTCGCCCTCGGCGTAGGCGTGGGCGCCGCCGGGTATGGGGTCGGCGCACTGGGTGAGCCTGCCCTCGGTGTCCTGGGGCGGCAGGCCGTAGGTGTCGTCCCCTTCGTTCCGATCATAGATTTGCACCCTCCAGGCCGAGTCGTCCTGCTGGTCGATGGCGCTGATGGTGGAACGGCTGGGCCGGTTGTTGCCCCGTACCGTAATGATGGGGTGGGTGTCGATGTCCGCGATGGTGTAGTACGCCGCGCCCACTTCGCCGTCACCGTCCCTGCTCCAGACGCACAGGTGCTTGCCGTTGAATTCCTCCTCGTTCAGGCGCAGTTCCTGGCCCTCGGTGTAGGCGACGGTTCCCAGGGGCAGCGGGGCGACGCAGACAATTTCCGGGTCGTCGGAGGCCGCCAGGATCTTGTAGAACATGGCGGCGCCGTCCACGTCGTCGGTGGCGGCTACGCTGGCTACCGTGCCCACGCCCTCGACAACGGGATGGGTGGTTGTGATGGTTACCGTGGGCGGCTGGATGCCGGTTATCAGTTCAGATACCGCTGTGCCCACGTTGCCCAGGCTGTCCGCGGTCCAGAAGCAGACGTGCTTGTTGTTGTCGGCGACCCTGGTGACGGTTACGGTTACGGTCCCTTGCTCGTCGGGCTGGATCGGGCTGTGGCCCGTTGATGGTTCCGGGCCGCACGGGTAACCCTGGTTGGTGTTCTCGTCCAGGTTCACTTCGGCGCTCTCGGCAAGCTTGTATTTCCACCGGTCGGCCAGCGCCCTGGCTTCCTTGCCCGTTTCCACGGTCTCCGACGCTGTGAAGACCCGCTGGGCGCCGCCGGTAGCCTGGTCCGGGTTGGTAACCTCTATCGGCACCGGCCTGTTCTCGATGTTCATCAGTTCGGCGGACTGGGCCGCGACGGTCTGGCTGGTATCGTAACTGTCGTCCCGGACGTGGAAGCAGATGAAGTCGTTCCTACCGTCGCCGTCCGCGTCGTGGTTGGTGACGGTAATGTCGTCGTTCTCGGTGTAGGCCACCGGATTGGTGAGCGCGGTGGCGGCGGCGCAGGTGTCATCGGAGTCCATCTGCTTGTATGTCCAGATGGAGTCGCCCTCGAACTCGTCGCTGGCGCTGAGGGTGCGGAACCGGGCGTCGCTGCTCTGGTCCCCCGGCCCGGTGATGGTTATGACCGGCGCTCCCACCACGTTTTCCACCTCCGGCGAGACGGCGACTGCGATGTTGGCCTCCGGGTCAACAACGGCGTCCCTGGCCCAGAAGCAGACGTAACTTTGGTTGGTGGCAACCACCACCGGCGCCGAGGGAGTGAATGTGGTGCCCGCGTAGGCCCCCAGGTAGCTGGTGACGCCCTGCTCCGTCTCGTCGAAGTTGGCGGCGGCGGTGCAGGCGCCGGAGGGCTGCACCTTGTACCACATCTCGACCGTGGTGGCGTCGGTGGCCGTGGCCCGCACCAGGCGATTGCGGGTCTGGCCCTGGCTGGCCCCCATGTCATCCAGCATCGACGTTTCGTAGTTGTACTTCAGGAAGGTGACGGATATCTCCGGCTCCCGGGTGTCGATGTTCTGGACCTGGTCGGAGATGGCCTTTGCGACGTTGGGCAGCGAGGCCCCGTCCTGGCTCCAGAAGCAAACGTACTTGCCGTTGCCGTCCTCGCTGCTGAAGGTTATCCGCTGGCCTTCGGTGTAGGAGTCCGCGCCGGACGGCACGGCGTCGGTACACAACGCCGTGTCGGTGACGGTCAGGGTGTGCCAGGTGGAATTTGGCTCGTCGTCCACTGCGCTGAATGCCCGGGCGTGGGCGGCGGCGGCCTGGCTTGCCGGGTTGGAGATGGTGATGGCGGGCGCGGTGATGTCCGCCACCGTGAACTCGGCGCTGGGGCTGGACCACGCGCCGCTGGCCAGGGCATTGGAGAAGCGCACCCGGTAGCGCACGGTCTCGCCGTTCTTGAGAGGCGTATCCGTCGGCACGAAGCCCCTGGTTGTGTCGGTGTAGGGCCCCGACCTGGCGCTCTCCCAGGCAGCGCCGGGGGCATCGCAGTTGGACAGGCAGCGTTCCAGGTCGAAGCTGCTGACGTAGGACCTGGTAGCCTCGGTTCCCACCAGCCCCGGCGGGCCCTCGTTGCCCGTCAGGCCGGAAGGCCACTCGTAGCCGACGTTCACCCGGTAACTGGCCGGTGGGTTTGCTCCCATCTCGTCCGCCACGGTGGTGACCACCGCCCGTGGCGGCGTGGCGCTGCCGGAGAACCGGTCGCTGCGCACGCTGTCGCCCTGGGGGATGGCCTGGATGTTGAAGCCGGCGTTGGCGGCGGTGGCGTCGCTGACCGTAAAGGGCGACGTGGCGTTGAAGGCCGGCTGGTCTCCCGGTTCCACCGAGTCGTAGTCTTTGCCGTCCACCTCGAAGCGGTAGACCCTCTTGTCGTTGGTGGCGTCGCCGTCGTCGGGAGTGTCCACGCGCAGGCCCGTGAAGCCGAACTCCGGGTCCTCCCAGGCCACGGTGTAGCTGACCTCGCCGGCAGTCTCGGTAACCGCCGTCACCCGCACGTTGCGCACTGGGCCGGGGCGCGGGGCGTGGCTCACGCTGGCCGCCGGGTTGCCGTTGCCGGCGCGGGTGTCCGTTACCATGCCCGCAGCGACGCTGACAGATATGGCCGTCAGCCCGTTGGCGGCGCTGCCGTCCCCATTGGGGGTGATCTGGATGGTGTACACGCTGTCGCCGTCAGTGCCGGTGAAGGTGGCATCGAGCCTGTCCGCCGCAGTGACGACGATGTCCGCTGCCGCGAAGCCGTCCACCGCCTCGGTCCAGGTGAAGGTGAGGGTTCTCGCGGCGGCGCTGCTGATGCCGCAGAGCTTGGCGGCCTCCGTGTCCAGGCCGGTGCAGTCGGGGAAGCCTGTAACGGTTACCGTCGGCTTCACGCCGTCCACCACCTGGTTCACGTTGGCGGTTACGGCATCGTGGGCCAGGTGGGCGTCGTTTTCCGAGCCGTCCTGGATGGTACCGTTGTTCAGCGTGAGTTGGTCCGCCGCGATGGACGGGCCGTCGGCGTCCTCGTCGCCCTCCCTGATGGTGTAATCGAAGTAGATGATGCTATGGTCGTCGGCATCCCGCTCCGTGTAGTCAACCCTCCTGGTGGCGGCGCCCAGGGCGATGGTCAGTTGGGGCCGGCCGGTTACCGTTACGGCCTCGTTGAAGTCCACCGTGGCCCGCAGCGTCTCGCCGATGCCCAGGGGGAAGGTGGAGCGGGTCTTGGCGCCCAGGGTTACGGAGTCGATGGTGGGCCGGTCCAGGTCCACCGCCTGCTGGGCGGCGACTGATGGGGCGGTCGTGGCGGTCAGGGACGCCAGCGTGTTGCGGTTGAGGTCGGTGATGGGGTCGCCCGTCTTGCGGAGGGCGTCGTCGGCCAGGGAAATGGCGGCGCGGGCCGCCGGCAGGGTGTGGCTGAAGGTGACGGTAGCCTCGCCCTTGCCGCCCTGGTAGGTTGCGTCCCGGTCCCCCTCGCCGTAGCCGAACCGCAGGGTGGGGTTGACCGTGTCGGCCCAGGTAACGGGTTCGCTGAACACCGCGCTGAAGCCGATGGCATCGCCGCCGCCGAAAGGGCCGGCAGAAGTTACGGAGACGCTGTTGAGGGTGGGCGCCGTGGTGTCCACCTTGTGGGCGGCGTTGCTCTCGCTGGACAGGTTGGCCGAGTCGGTGGCCGCGTTGTTATCAACGAGGTCCACGATGGTCCCGCCGTCCAGTTGGATGCCGGCGTGGACCCAGACGCCGTTATCGTCGTTGTGACCCGCCTGGACGGTATAGCTGAACACCACCTTGTCCGCGTCCCCCGCAGCCGTCCTCGTCGCGTCGTATTCCGCCCTGGTCGTGGCGTCCTGCGTGCCGCCCACGTCCAGTTGGATGTACGGCAGGCCGGTGACGGTTACCGTCTCGCTGTAGCCCACCTCGACCGTGATGACCTCGTCCACCCCGTAGGCCGTCTGGCCCGTGCCCCGGGTGGAGGTGACGCCGGTGGATTCGATGGTGGGCGCTATAGAGTCCACCTTTTGGCCGGCGTGCAGCGCCGTCACCGAGGACTTGAGGGTGAGGCTGGCGGCGTTGGTGGCCCGGTCGGTTATGGCGCCGCCGTTCAGCTCCAGGCTGCCGGTGACGATGTTCAGGCCGTCGTCGTCGGCCTGACCGGCCGTCACCTCCCAGGAGAAGGCCAGTTGGTCGGTGGCCAGGCCTGGCACCGTGCGGTCCAGCTCGGCGTAGAACTGGTTTCCGCCGACTTGCAGCTTCAGCCGCGGTGTGCCCGTCGCCAGCACGTCCTCGTCGAACTCCAGCACCGCCGTAACCGTGTCGCCCGGCCCATAGTAGGTTCCGGCGCTCGGCGTCGAGCTGAAGGACGCGCTGTCGACGGTGGGCGCGGTGGCGTCGCGGGTAATGGTAAAGCCAAGCTGATCGTTGGGCCTCTCTCGCCGCTGCGGATTGTGGAAAATCCTGCCGCCCGGCACATTGAGCACGATGTTTCCTCCCGTGGGAGTCAACGTGCCCGCGTATTTCTGATCCGGGCCGTTGCCGATACCGCCCCAGGTGGCCCCGCTCAGGCTGAAATAGGAAGTGACGTTAAAGGCGTGAGCGACGCCAGGCCGATGAACGAAGCGAATCACGATCGGGATGGCGGCGTTGCTGTTAATGAAGGCCGGCACGCGATCGAGCGTCAAGCCGATGCGGTTGCTGGCGAGCGTGGTGGTGTTGGTGACCTCGCGCTGGTTGAAGGCGGCGACCGCGTTGCCGGACGCGTCCTGCAGCCACACGTTGGCCGGCGGAGTGTAGGACACGCGCACCCGGTCGCCCTCCAGCACGCGGGTCTGCAGGCGCACGGTCACCCTCCCGGAAAACTCCGACTCCTGGCTGATCTGCACCTGGATGGCCGGGCGGGGTCGCCAGACGTGATCATCGAAGAACTCCACCAGAAAGGCCTCGGGCAACGGGACGGCATCGGCGTCCAGGACCTCGTCGAACAGCAGGTGCATGACCCGGTGGTCACTGGTGATCGAATTGAGGTGGGGCGCCCGGGAGTCTGGGACCGGGGCAGACCCGGTGGCGTCCACCTTCTGGTGAGCGCTGGCGTCGATGCCCGTATGTTCCAGGTAGGCCCCCGAGGACGGGTTCCGCTGGGGGGAGCGGTCGCGGATTTCCCCTCCGCTCAGGATGATGGCGCCGCTGGGCACGCTGACCCCGTCGCTGTCGCTGTCGCCGGCAGCCACGGTGTAGCGGAAGACGGTTTTCCGCTGCCGGTCCTCGTCTTCCTGGGGGATGGCGTCCGTCTCCGCCCGGTTGAAGCGAGCCGTCCTGACGCCGCCGCCCACGTCCAGGTTGCGGATCTCCGGCGTCCCCGTGACCGTCACATCTTCGTCCCAGATGACCAAGATGTCGATGTGGTCCCCTGTGAAGTAGGAGCCCTGGCCGGTGGGCGGGCGGCCCCTGATCGCGATGGACTCCACGCCGGGCGGCCGGTCGTCCCGCACCGCTAACACCGGCGAGAGAGCGTAGACCTTGTGCTGGTCCCCGCGGGTGCCTCCGGTTTGTTGCAAAGGATTGTCTTCCGATGCGAGGGAACCGACTATGACAAGGGCTCTGCCTATGCACCCAGTGGGGTGCCTGGTGCCGTCGCTGTTGGAGCCGCTCCAGACGGAACCGGTGACCGGTGATTGGGAGTCCGGTCGATAGGGACGCCCCGCCGACTCGTCGGTGCCATGTTGGTTCTTGCCGGATATGGAGTCCCAGCGGCCGTCATAGAGGCCGCCGTAGGTCTCGGACACCTTTTCGCCCTTGTACCAGTAGACAGGATAGTCGGCGCCCGTGGTGGCGGTGTTGTCCCGGGCGTCCACCGAGCAGGTGGAGAGCAGGGCGCGGAACTTGTCGGCAATGGGGTCCAGGTCGTCGTGGCCGCCCCGGGCCTGGCCACGCACCCATGAGTTGTACGTGCTGATGCTGCCCGACGTCGCGCTCCTGTTGCTGTCCGACAGGAAGAGGATGCGGAACTTGCCGCCGTTGCCGAACAGCGGCTTGTTGTCCTCGTCCACCGGGACCAGGCCGGACAGGGCGCTGATGGTCACCGGACCGTCGACCGCGTGGGCCTGGCCGCCGTCCACCGCGGTGAAGGTTACGGACTGCGGCGCGGGACTATTGAGCGCGTCCTTGATGGAAGCCCCGTTCAGGCTCAGCGGCCCCGTAATGCTGATCCCGTCGGAGTCCTCGCTGTCCTCGCCGCTGATCTCATACTCGAACTCGAGGGCGTCGCCGCCGCGGACGCCCACGAACACCGCCTCCCGGTCGGTGGCACCGACCCGCAACCTCACCGAGGAGAGGGTTTCAGGCGGCCCGGCGGTGTAGGTGAAGTTCTCGTTGAAGGTCACCCGCACCCGGACGATGCTGCCCTCGATGTAGGGGGTGGACCTGGAGACAAATGCGACGGCGCTGACCTCGGGCGGGGATGTTTCCGCGAGGTGGGCGGAGTCGGCCAGCGCCGGGAGCGTTTGGGCGGCGGCGGCGTTGCCGTTGACGTCGGTAAAGCTGGCCACCAGGGCGCCGCCGGCGGCGACGGTAACCGCCCCGTCGTCCGAGTCCGTAACGGTGTAAGTGAAGCGCAGGGTGTCCGTGTCCTTGCCGGAAGTGAATGTGGCGGTACGGGAGTCGGGCCCGATGAGGATGGGCACGCCGGGGTCGCTGCCGGTCCAGGTGACCGCCTCGTTGAAGGCCACGTTGAACTGGATGTTGGCCTCCACGCCGTAGGGGCCGCTGGAGTGGAAGCTGATGCCGCTAACCGACGGCCCGGCCGTGTCCACGACGTGCCCGGCAACGTTGGCCAGGGCGGGCGTGTTGGTGGGCGCGGCGTTGTTGTGCACGTCAACGATGGTCCCGCCGCTGCCCAGGGTGATGCCCGCCTTGACCGACACGCCGTCCCCGTCGTTGTCTCCGGCCTGCACCCGGTAGCTGAAGACCACCTTGTCCGCAGTCCCCTGCCCGGTCCTGGTGGCGTCGTAATTCGCCGTCCGCTCCACTTCCGGGCCGGAGGCGGGGTTCAGGACCAGCGTAAGAGACGGCGTGCCCGTCACCGTCATGTTCTCGCTGTAGTCCACCGTGATTACGATGTCTTCGCCGGCCACGTAGGCGTTCTTGTTGGGGTAGTCGGCGTCCTCGGGCACGGTGGAGGTGATGGAGACGGAGTCGATGGCCTCCCGGTAGTGCACCGCCGGGTCGGGCTGCGGGTCCATGGCGGCGAAGCCCGGGGCGGCGGCGTGGCCCGACTTGTCCTGGACGTGATTCACCGCCGGATCGTCGAAGGCCAGGCTTCCCGCCGGCACGGTTACCACGCCGCCGGGGGTGGCGGAAACGACGGTGTACTCGAAGGTCAGCGTGCTCCCGCTCCGCCCCGGCGGACCGCTCTTGTAGGGCGCGCTGTGGCTTTGGGCGCCGATTTGGAAGGGCATGGACACGCCGTCGCCGCCGGTAACGTCCACCTCCTCCGAGAAGGTGAGGGTGAAGGTGATCTTGTCCTCCATGTCTACTGGCCGGTAGGGGCCGGTGGAGGTGATGGCGACGGCGGTGATGGTGGGCGCCGTCGTGTCCACCGGGTGGGCGGCCACGTTGGTCAGGGCCACCGTGTCGGTGGCCGCCGCGTTGTTGTCCGCGTCCACGATGGTCCCGCCGTCGAGCTGGATGCCCGCCAGGGCCGAGATGCCGTTGGCGTCGTTGTGGCCGGCCTGCACGATGTACCGGAACACCACCTTGTCGGCGTCCCCGTTCCCGGTCTCGGTGGCGTCGTAAACCGCCCTGGTCGTCGCGTCCTCCGTGCCGCCCACGTCCAGCTGGATGTAGGGCGCGCCGGTAACGGTAACCGCCTCGCTGAAGTCCACGGTTACCAGGACGGCGTTGTTGGCCCGGTACGCCGCCTGGCCCGGGGGCGGGCTGGAGGTGATGGCGGTGGACTGGACCGCCGGCGCGGCGGAGCTCACCTTGTGGCCACTGTCCGCCGCCGTCACCGAGGCCTTCAGGGCCAGGTTGGCGGCGTTCTTCGCCCGGTCGGTGATGGTCCCGCCGTTCAGTTCCAGGCTGCCGGCGACAATGTTGATGCCGTCGTGGTCGGTCATGCCGGCCGGCACCTCCCAGGAGAAGGCCAGCTTGTCCGTGGCCAGGCCCCGCACGTCGTCGTCCAGGTTGGCGAAGACCTGGACGTTGCCCACCTGGAATTTCAGCCGGGGCGTGCCCGTGGCCAGCACGTCCTCGTCGAAGTCCAGGACCGCCGTGACAGTGTCGCCCCGCCCGTAGTAGTCCCCGGCCGGCATGGAGACGAATTCCCTGCTGTCCACCCGGGGTGCGGTGCTGTCCCGGGTGACGGTGAGGGATAGAGCCTGGTTCTTCCGGCTCCCGGCGACAATGGCGTCTTTGCTGATACTAACCACCATATTCTCGGTGCCGGAAGGGGTCAGCGTCCCGCTGTATGTCTTGGCGGGGCCGCTGCCGAAGCCGCTGGCGCTGCCGCCGGTTACGGTGAAATAGCTGGAGGAGAAGATTTCCTCGTCGGCCCCCAGGGCAGTTGTATGGGCGAAGCGGATGGTTGCGGCGATAGCGGTGTTGTCCTTGATGTGGGTGGGCAGGCCCTGCACCGTCATGCCGATGTCGCCACTGCCTATCCGCGACGAATTGGTGGCGCCCCGGGAGAAGGAGGCCGCGGCGTTGCCCGCAGTATCCCGAATCTGGGCGTTGGCCGGCTTAGTATAGGCGACCCGCACCGTGTCGCCGGGCAGCACCTTCGTGTGCAGGTCGAGGCGCACCCCCCGGGGCCGATTGTATACCTGGACCATTCTGACCTGCCTGACCGGGTAGAGGGTGCGGGCGGAGCCGACCTGCACGGTGAAGGCTTCGGGCAGGGGAACGGAGTTCTGATCCAGGTTCTCCCAGAATTCGAAGAGCACCTGGTGACCGCCAGTGAGGTGGACGGCGGCGGTGCGAACCGTGGGCGCCGTCGTGTCCTGGGCGCGGGCCTGCCCGGGCGCGCCCGTCAGCAGGGCAACGGCCACCCCGCCGGCCAGCAGCAGCGCCGCCAGCAGCAGGGCGGGTGAAAGGGAACGGCAAAGGCGGGGAGCAAGAGTCCCGGCCAGGGATGCCAGTCCGCGCATAGGGCCCTTCCGAACTGCACAGAGTTGACCTTCCAATAAAAGGACAGGAACGCCAGCTTCGTACTATACAGAAGGGAAATGTCAACTATGTGGCAATTGGGCATGAAGGACGTGTAATTCTTATGCAATTATGAAGAATCTTCACACCGTATCTCTAACCGCAGGGAAGGGGAAGGCGCGCAGGTTGGCGTAGGCCCCTGCCTTATGCCCTGGTCCCCGCTCCGGTGTAACAAAAAAAGGGTTGGTAGCCCCTTCCCCCATCAAAAGGGAAGGGACTACCAACCTCCATTCTTTACTCCCAACTCCTTACAGCCCGCCGGGGGCGCTTACCATGTGCGAAGCGTCGGCGGCCAGGGCGGCGTGGCTTAACACGGCGTTGTTGCCCGCCGTGTCCCGTATGGAGCCGCCGTTCAGGGCGAGGGCGTTGGCGGCTATGGCGATGCCGTCGGCGTCCGTGTCGCCCACCCGCACGGTGTAGGTGAAGTTGGCAAACCGGTATGAGGCGGGGCCGGTCGACGTTGAAGGGATGGCGGCCGCAGCCTGCGGGGCGCTGTAGGCGGCGGTCTTCTCCGTCCCGTCGAAATCCAGCGTCATCTGCGGCGTTCCCACGATGAGCACCAGCTCGTCGAAGGTAACGTAAACCTCGATCAGGTCTCCCACGCCGTAGGTGTTGTCGCTGCCGGCCTTGGGGATGATGGACACGGCCGAGATGGTGGGGGCCACCCCGTCCACCTGGTGGTCTGAGTTGTGGGGCAGGCGGGGGTAGTGGGGGTTGACTGCCACGTCTGTATCCGCGGCCACAATGGCGCCGCTGCCGCCGAACCCGTGGGTAGTGCCGTTCGCGTCAGTGAACCCGCCGTCCATGCTGATGCCGTTGTCATCGAAATCGCCCGGCTGCACCTGGTAGCTGAACACCAGGGTGTCAGTGCCTGACCCCCGGTTGTACCAGACGCCCCGCCACCAGTCGGCGCCCGTGCCCATGCGCATTCCCACGATCTTGTCGCCCTCGACGTCCACCGCCTGGTCGAAGGCCATGGTAATCTCGATGTTCTCGCTGGCGGCGTAAATTCTGCCGCTGGCCGGGGTTGAGGTTATGCTGACGCCGGTGACGTAGGGGCGGCCGTCCACTTTGTGGGCCGCGTTGTGGGAAAGGCCGGGATAATTGTGCTGCGCCACTACGTCCGTCCCGGCGGCCTTGATGGTCCCGTCGCCGCCGTAGCCGTGGCGCACGCCGTTCTCATCGGTGTACCCGCCGTCGATGCTGACGCCGTCGCCGTCCAGGTCTCCCGGTTGCACTTCATAGCTGAAGACCAGTCTGCCCGTCCCCGAGCCCCGGCTGTAGGAGGCGCCGCGCCACCAGTCGCCCGTGCCCATGCGCAGTCCCACGATCTTGTGGCCCGACACCTCGACGGGAGTGCTGTAGGTCAGGGCAATGTCGATGCTCTCGCTGGCGCGGTAGGTGTCGCCGCTGGCGGGAGAGGAGATTATTTCGGCAGCGGTGGCGAGCACGCGGCCATCCACCTTGTGGCCGGGCAGGTGGTCCTGGGAAGGCATCCGGTACGTCTGGGAGGTGTCCCTCGAGACGATATGGATTTTTTCGCTGAACGCGTGGTGGTACCAGGAAACGCCATCGTCGTCCCTGTCCACGTCCCTCACGGTGTACTGGAACACCAGCGTCCTGGTCCCTGAACCACTCTCGTAGTACGCGCCCCTTATGGCCCAGTTGTTGTCACGGTCTTCCGGACCTACGCGAAGCCACAGGTGCGCCGAGCCACTCACCGACACCTCCCCGTTGAAGGTGAAGGCGATCTTTATCTGCTCCCCGAACCGGTAAGTGTCCTCATTCGCCGGAGACGAGGTCACCGCCGTGTTCGTGATCGCCAGTTCATCGTCGTCGATGATGGTGATGGTGCATTTCTGCTCATCGTAGGTGATGCCGACCTCGAAGGTCTCGTTCGCTTCCACATCACTGTCTTCCACGGTCTGCACCACTATGGGCAGGGTGTCCGAGCCGACCTCGGCTTCTTGCGATTCGTGAATGGAAACAAAATCCGAGGTGTCCGCGGTCCCTTCGGCCCACGTCCTGACATGCAGCCAGAACGCGGTATGCGGCCGGTCTTCACGGTACTTGCCGTACACGGTCACGGATTCGCCCTCTCGCACCGTGGAGGTGGGACACTCCATCCAGAATTCCCGGTCGTCGTCGATGATAGTGATGGTGCATTTCTGGTCCTCGTAGGTGATGCCGACATCGAAGGTCTCATGCTCTTCTATCTCATCGTCTTCCACGGTCTGCACCACTATGGCCAGGGTGTCCGAGCCGACCTCGGCTTCTTGCGACTCGTGAATGGAAACGAAATCCGAGGTGTCCGCGGTCCCTTCCGCCCACGTCCTGACATGCAGCCAGAATGCGGTATGCGGCCGGTTTTCACGGTACTTGCCGTACACGGTAATGGATTCGCCCTCCCGCACCATGGTGTTCGGACAGTCCATCCAAAATTCCAGGTGCCCGTGGGCCTCTACCGGGTCCGCCTGCAACGCCTGGGCGCCCCCGATGTTAGCGCCAATGTAAAAATGAGCGAAATCGCCAATGTGGAATTGACCCACCTGAGAACAAGGGCATCATCTACGGAGATTCCGTGGAGGTGCTGCAGAGAGATTGTTAAAG
>DAOUJN010000011.1:0-41749 GCA_034422655.1 Dehalococcoidia bacterium | reverse complement strand
TTCATGCAGATGCCGCAGCCCAGGTAGCGGGCCATGACGGGGCGGCAGCGCTTGAAGTAGAGCTTGTTCTTCTCAATTCCCCGCCACCAGATCTTGTCGCGCATGAGAGCGCGTCCGGGGCAGCGGTTCACGCAGACCTGGCACACCTGGCAGAAGGCGTGGATGCCGTAGTCCACCGGCTTGTCATAGGTGACGTTGGCGTCGGTGGTCAGGCCCACCAGGCGGCAGCGGGAGCCGACGTGGGGGGTCAGCAGGTAGCCACAGGCGCCCAGCTGGCCGGTGCCGGCGGCGACGTGCATGGGGATGTACGGGCCGGCGGAGTCGCCGGAGCCCATGACCTGCGCGTGATAGCCCAGGCTGCGGACGTAGTTGCCCAGTTCCAGGGCCGCGGCGCCTTCAGTCCGGTAGGTGCTGGAGTGCACGATCTCGGCGTCGACGCTGGGGATGGTCTGGGTCGGCTCGAAGTCCTGCTCGTAAGCCAGGGCCACGAAGTGCGGGTAGTAGACGGTGCTGCCCTTCTTGCTCTGGAAGGTGTAGCGGTGGTCGAAAGCGGCGATACCGACTTCGACGAAGCCCAGTTCGCGGGCCTTGGTCTTGATCAGTTCGCTGACGTCTTCGCCGGTGGGCTCCGCGGTGGGTTCCAGGTCGGCGGTCATGCGGCAGGCCATGATCAAGGGCCGGTTGAGCTTCTCGTGCTCCTTCCGGATTTCGCGCATCTCAGCATGCTGGTCGCGCAGGGAGTTGGCCCAGTCGCGGGAGGCGCGCTCGGTGATGTTGATGGATTCCAGCGGATACTCGCGGGCGTACCAGTCAACTTCGCGCTGGGTCATGGGAATGCCGGGAACCGTTTCCAATTCCTCGGGGATGGGTATCGTTACTTCGGCTTCGCCCAGGTTCCTGCCCGGACGGACTACCTCGTGCCCGATTTTAAGCATATATCTCCTCCTTAAGATTTGCTCGCAACTTGGCAAGTTAATGGTCGTTTAGGAAAGATAATCCTTCTCTTGGTAATTGTCAACTATTGCAGTAAACAGATGGAAGGCGAATTTGCACAGGCAGGCAATACTTACGAATAGCGCAGTAAATGGCCTGAACAGCGCCGTTTATCGAAACGCGACGACCAGATACGGCGGAGTCCCCAAATCAGGCCGCACCGGCGCCGGGCGCGTCGGGCCCATCACCCCCATCCCCATGCGCCACGCTGGAGGCCGGCGCTTCGCGCCGTTCGGTTGCGGCTCCGGGGTGATTGGAAGATTCCCGGAGGTGGGCGGCGCCCGGGGCGGGTTGGGTAACCCCTGGCGGGCCTGAGCCGTCGGCGAAGTTGAGCGTGCGCATGGGGTAGTTGATGACTATGCCCTCTTCCCGGAAGCGCTGGTGGACCAGGCGGATTAGCTCGGACTGGACCTCGAAGCTGGCGATGCGGTCCCGGGCCTGGATAAAGAGGTAGAAGGTGATGTTGGAGTCGTCGAAGGACTCGTAGGCGAAGTAGGCGCCGTATTCCTGGACGGCGCGCGGGTCGCCTTCCAAAAGCCGGTCCATCTCCTCCTGGCATACCCGCTCCACCAGGGCCAGGTCGCTGTCGTAGCTGACGCCGCAGGTCAGGTAGATGTTGACGGCGGGAATGGGGCCCTGGTAGTTGGTGATGATGGTCTCGGCGAAGCGGGAGTTGGGCACCACCACCAGGTTGTTGGTCCAGGTGCGGAGGCGCGTGCTGCGCCAGCCAACGTCGATGACGTACCCGGCCACGCCGTTTTCAAGCTCGATGTAGTCGCCGGGGTGGACAACGCCCTCGGTCATGACGTAGGTACCGGCGAAGAGGTTGGCCAGGGTGGGCTGTAGGGCCAGGGCCACCGCCAGGCCTCCCAGGCCCAGGCTGGCAAGGATGGGGCTGATATTGACGTTCAACAGGTCCAGCACCAGCAGGCCGCCCAGGGCATAGACCAGGCCCGTGGCAATGCGACGGAGCATGGGCATGATGCGGTCGTCCAGTGTTGACGGGGTGTGAGGCGCGATTTCGTCGTAGTACCAGGTGAACAGAGCGGATACCACGCCGCTGGCGGCCAGAATGCCCAGGAACAGTCCTATTATGCCGGCGACCCGGTCGATGGAGTGCCGAAAGGTAAGAGTGTATTCAAAGGGAATAACCAGGGAGAGGTAGATCCCGCCCACCAGAATGCCCAGGGTCAGGGGACGGCGGAAGGCGCGGACCAGGCTCACGTCCAGGCTGGTGGGGGTGAAATTGGTGAACCGCAGGACGACGGGGAAAATGACCTTGTGGACAAGGAAGGCCAGTACGGCCGCGGCTAGGAAAATGGAAATGGAGGTGGCCGGCAGCCAGACCTGGGAGGCCAGCCCCAGTTCACTCAACCAGGTTTCCAGGAAATTCATCAGTGTCCTCCGCGCGGCCCGCGCCCGCAGAACGCCCCGTTGGGAAGGATAAGGAGTTTCGGACCGGCGTTCCGGCCACGGCGAATTATATCACCGGGGCAGGTGGAAGCAGGCGGCCGGGGGCTACCCCTGCGAAGGGCAGGGCAGACACGCAGGTCTGCCCCTACGGTTGATGCGGGGTGACTGTGCCTTCGCCCACCCTCAGGTAGGTGGCGTCGCCGCCGAAGTAGCTGCGCAACGGCTCCGGGTCGGTGGTGGTGATGAGGGTCTGTCCGTAGCCGGTTACCTTCTCCAGCACCCGCTGGCGCCGGTGATCGTCCATTTCGGAAAGGACATCGTCCAGCAGGACGATGGGTTCGTCCTGGCGCACGTGGGAGAGGTAGGACGCCTCGGCCAGGCGCAGGGTGAGGGCAAGGGTCCTGGCCTGGCCCCGGGAAGCGAAGGCGCCCATGTCCACGCCGTCCACCAGCAGCTTGAAGTCGTCCCGGTGGGGGCCGACGGCGGTGTTGCCGGTGGCCAGTTCCCGCGCCCGCTGTGCTGCGAGGGCTTCCTGGAAAAGGGTGGCGGTGGCTGCCTCGTCGTCCCCGGGGGGTACGCTGGGCAGGCGCTCCAGGGCCAGCAATTCGCCGGGGCTGCTGAGGTTCCGGTGATGGTCGGCGCACAACTCTGCCAGCAGGTTTATGGCCTGGGCCCGGTGGTAGCCCAGCCAGGCCCCTTCCTTGACCAGCCGGTCGTCCCAGAACTCCAGTTCCGAGTTCTCGGCCCGGCCCTCCCGCAGCAGCCTGAGCAGCCGGTTGCGCTGGCGGACCACCTGGGTGTAGCGCTGGAGGGCCTTCAGGTACAGGGGATTGCCCTGGGAGATTAGGATGTCCAGGTAGCGGCGGCGGCCCGCCGGGGGGCCCTGCACCAACTGGATGTCGTCGGCGTTGAAGAGGACGGCGCCCACGGTCCCCACCAGGTCGGCGGCGGTGCGCCGGACGCGGTTGACGCGGATTTCCTTGCGGACGGAGTAGTTGAGACCTGCCCTGCCGCTGCCGGTTTGGGCAGTAGCGGGCGCCTGGGGGCCGCAGGTATAGCCGACGTAGACCTGGATATGTTGACCGTCCCTTTCCAGGTGGCCGCCGACCAGGGCCTGCTGGCCGGCAGTGGCGGCGGAGAAGTTGACCACCTCCCGTTCGTTTTCGGCGCGGAAGGAACGGGCAATGGCCAGCAGGTACACGGCCTCCAGCAGGGTGGTCTTGCCCTGGGCGTTGGCCCCGTAGAGGACCACCACGCCGGCCGGCAGGGCCAGGTCCAGCGCGCCAAAGTTGCGGAAGTTGGAGAGTATGAGACGGGACAGCAGGGCCAACCGCGGGCGGACCTCCGGGCAGATGTGGGGTGTGCGCGGGGTTATTTTAGCAGTAGCGGGGAGGGCGGTGAGACAATCGTTCCGAAAGACAAGGTAACCGCATATCAGGCATGCCATTGACCGCAGAAACGTAGAGGGTGCGGAGGTTCGCAGAGATACTCCCCGTCCGCTGGATCGTGGATTAGTCCGCATCCCCGGGCGGGTGTTTTTTGCCTTGCGTACTGTAGTCCTTGTTGACGGCCTGTCCACCCACCGGGAGAACGCAGCGTTCCAGTTCAGGAGGTAATGCCCCGGACCAAGGCAGACACAAAGTCTGCCCCTACCAGACCCTGAATTCGGAACGCCGCGACCTCGGAAACGCCCGGTAGCTGGGGCTGCCCCGATGGTATATAATGAGTCCGCTTCGGAATCCGCTCGCCCGTCAACGGGTTGGCGGTATTAATTTGGTTTCGGGGCAAGGGAACAGGAACATGGAGCAATCGCAACACCAGCCCCTTTACGCAGCCAAGGACCGGGTGCCGTTCAACCTTACCCTGGTGCTGGCCCTGGGCATCGCGCTATGGGGACTCGCGGGATTGGGCATCGCGGAGATAGTGAATTTGCCATCGCCACCTAACCCAGGAATGACATTTGCCCTCGGGCTGGCAGTAACGGCATATACTTGGCTTTTCACGCCCAAGGAATACATGGTCTATAACGATGCCGTATGCGTGGCCTACGGCAGGCCCCGGGTGAAGACCATCCACTTCAGCAACATTGCCGTGGTGGAAATGGGGTCGCCGGTATCCATTGACCAACTGCGCATCCGCCCCATCAGGGGACGCAGGCAGTCGATAAGGGTCAGGGACCCGGAGGCGTTTTACGATGAGCTGGAATCGGCCCTCAACGCCTACCGCGCCGCCCACCCCGAAGAGAGCGGCCCGGTGGAGTTTACCGGGAGGCGTCCGCCGGATGTGATTGAAGGCGGGCCGGTGGTAATGGAGGATGCGGAGGCTGGCGCCCCCAGTGAAACCGCGGCCTCGCCGGAGCCCGTGGACGAGGCTCTGCCGCCCGCCGTTGAGGAAGAGCAGCCCACGGCGGAAGACCAGCCTGTGAGCGAATTGGCGGAATCGCCGGAAGTTGCGGAGGCCGCGGAAGACGCGGGTGAGGCCGACGGCGAAGACGAGGGGAACCCACAGCAACCGGAGAACCGGAGCTTCTACTGACCTTCTCCCTTTCACCCCCTTCCCTTCGGTAAACTCAGGGCAGGCTCTGACCTTCCCCCTTAACGGGGGAAGGGATTATCGCAGAGTATTCGCGACTACACCCTCTGTTCCAGTTCCTCGTATACCGGACGCACCATTTCGAAGACGTCGGCGGTGTGGCAGTACATACTGCCGGCCAAGCGGCCCGTGGGCTTGAGCAGTTGGTGGTTGATGCGGTGGCCGTCAATCAGGTCGTCGCGGATGTGCATGTAAACCACTTCGCCGATGACCAGGCCGTGGCCGGAGTTGGCGTCCCTGCCCAGGTCCACCACCTGCTTCAGGCGGCACTCCATGTTGACGGGCGACTCGGCCACCCGGGGCGCCTTCACCTTCACGGAGGGGGCCTCCGTCAATCCCGCGACCTCAAACTCGTTGACCTCCACCGGAAACTCGGCGGCGGTCCTGTTCATGGCCTCGGCGATGTCGTCCACCACCACGTTGACCACGAACTCGCCCGTTTCCTCCACGTTGGTCAGGGTGTCCTTGGCCTTGGAACCGGCGCGGCGGGAGGAGGAAAAGACAATGGTGGGCGGGTCGGAGGCGACGGCGTTGAAGAAGGAATAGGGGGCCAGGTTGGCGATGCCGTCGGTGGAAACGGTGGAAACAAAGGCGATGGGGCGGGGGACGACCACGCCGGTGAGGACGCGGTAGAAGTTGTGCTCAAAGGTGTTGGGGTCTATCTGCAAGGCGGCACCTCTCAAGGGCTAAAGCTACCCAGGAATATTAACATGGATGGACAGGATGCACAGGATGATTCCGGTTTTCCTCGTCTGTCATCCTGTATATCCTGTGCATCCATGTTTGATTCCGTTTTTGACTTTCAACACCATTGCTGATAATTTAGGCAATGGCCTTTTCACGTACAAATCGGGGCCCTGGAGACACGAAACAGCTATGGCCTGGAACGACATTATCGTTGACTCACTGAAGAAGTGGGACACTTCCCTGGTGGCCTATGTGCCCGACATTTCCATAGACCGGGTGACCACCCTGATAGACGACGACCCTTACTTCCACCTGGTTTCGGCCACGCGGGAGGAGGAGGCCGTCGGCGTGGCGGTGGGGGCCTACGCCACGGGGCGAAACTCGGCGGTGTTCATGCAGTCCAGCGGGTTCGGCAACAGCATCAACGCCATCGCCAGCCTGTGCATACCGGCCCGCACGCCCATTCCCATCTTCCTGAACCTGCGGGGCGGGCCCGGGGAGTTCAACATTGCCCAGGTGCCCATGGGGCGGGCCACCAGGCCGATACTGGACGTTTTCGGCCTGGTCCACTTCACCCTGGAAGACGAGTACAACATGGAAAAGATAGTGGATGGCGCGCTGAAGCTGTGCCACGCCAACCGCCAGCCGGTGGCCATCTGCATGACCCAACTGCTGCACGGAGGCAAACTTGCTTAGGTTCGAAGCTACCCAAATGCTGCTGCGCCACATCGGCGACCTTCCCATCGTGAGCAACCTGGGCCCCACCACCGACGAGTTGTGGCACGCCGGGCACCGGGACCGGAACTTTTATACCTACGGGAACATGGGGCTATGTTCGTCCATTGCCCTGGGCGTGGCCGTTTCCACGGACGAGAAGGTGGTGTCGCTGGACGGCGATGGCTCCCTGCTGATGAACCTGGGGTCCATCGCGACCATTGGCCGGGAGCAGCCCAAGAACCTGGTGGTGGTGGTGTGGGACAACGAGCAATGGGCCCAGACGGGCCACCAGTCCAGCCACACGGCCTTCGGCACCGACCTGGAGCAGGTGGCGCAGAGCTGCAGCATCCCCCGCACCGCCACGGTCAACAACCTGGAGGACCTGGAAGCGGTCTTCTGCGAGGCGCTGGAGCAGGACGGCCCCTGGTTCATAGTGGCCAAGATTGAGGAAACGGAGTACATGCCCGTAGCCCCCATAGAACCGGAAATGACGCTGTACCGGTTCCGGGAAAGCTTCGGGGCCAGCGGGGTGTAGGGGTTTTCAATCCACGAAGGGCACCAAGCGACGCAAAGGGGCTGGGGTTTGTGGTAAGCAACCATTATGGCGACTAGGGGAAAGCGGATTTATTCCGATTATGCCAGTCCGCCGGGAGAGTTCCTTCAAGAAGAAACTGAAGCTCGAGGCATTTCTGCAAAAGAACTGGCGGAGTGTTGCGGGGAGTCAGTCGATTTCATGGAGGAAGTATTCCGGGGAGCGCGGGAAATCACGCCGGAACTGGCCGCCAAACTGGAACAAGCACTGGTGGGAATAGGGGCCTACTTCTGGCTGGGTCTGGAAGAAGACTACCAGGAAACGCTGCGAAGAAATGGGGAGAGCAGGCCGGAGTGAATCTTAGGCAACCCGTGGGTTCTTATTACCGATGCCAGGGCATCGATTACCAATTGTGGAGGTAGAGTTCGCCACGGGCCGGCTGGAAGGGTGCTTCCGCAGTCGCAGGGAGGCCACCAGGGAATGGGGTCCGGTGGTGGCCCGGAGTTACACGGACCGTATCGGTCGGATTATTCGGACCCGAACCTTTCGAGAGTTGTTCAACTTCGGCTCGTTCAGGATGCATCCCTTGCATGGTGAATATGCTGGTAAGTACGCTATCTCTTTGACCGGTCGCTACCGCCTCATCGTGGGAAGGGGCAACGGAGAAGGCCGAATAGTTATCTATGAGGTAACGAATCACTATGACGACTAAGGGAAAGCGAATCTACTCTGACTGGCCCATTCCGCCCGGTGAGGGATTGAAGGAAGAGGTGGAGTTTCGGGGCATTTCGGCGCAGGAAATGGCCGGCCTTTGCGGTGTGCCCGTGGAGACTCTGGAAGCCGTCTACCGGGGAGCGCGAGAGATTACGCCGGACATAGCGGAAAAGCTGGAGAATGCCCTGGGCATCGGGGCCTACATCTGGCTGGGTCTGGAAGAAGACTACCAGGAAACCCTGCGGAGGAATGGGGAGAGCAGGCCGGAGTGACCCCAGGCGGTTCTGCCCCTCTATCAACACTAGGCCCGGAAGGGAAACCAAGGGCCTCCGGCAGCCCACCCGCCTGGCAGGAGGCGTTGCATGCCCCAGCCCACTCCCGTTGAGATAATTGATACGGTGCAGGTGTTTATCGCCGAATACCTGGAGCGGCCGGCGGAGGAGCTGATTTACGAGTACGACCCAGGCGTGCGGTGCGATGACGCCTTTCCCGACGTTAACGACCTGGACCAGGACGTCTGGCGGGTGCACATCCGCAACGCCTTCCCCGAGGATGACGGTTTCCGCATTAACATTGCCGAACGACTGTACGACAAGTACGGCATCATTGCCGAAGTGGAGTTGGCCTGGCGGTGAAACGGGGCAACTGAAGCCGCAAAACAGGAGTCCAAACCTAAGGGCCCGGCTGGCAACCAGCCGGGCCCTTTCTATTCACCCATTAGTGGACATTGGTGTCCATTCGTGGATTACTTAACCCTAGCCCTTCAGGTGCTGGTCGAAGAAGCCGAGGGTGCGGGCCCAGGCGTCTTCGGCGGCCTCGGCGTGGTAGCTGTCGCGGTCGTCGCAGTTGAACCCGTGGCCGGCGCCGGCGTACATCTTGAAGTCGTAGTTGACGCCAGCGGCATCAAGCCTTGCCTCGATGGCAGTTACGTCGTCGGGCGTGGGGTTGGCATCCTGGTCGCCAAAATTGCCCATCAAGGGAATCTTGATGTTGCCGGTCAGGTCAATGGGCGCGGGGTTGTCGTCGCCGAAGGGGACCATAACCCGGCCGGGGTAGTAGGCGACGGCGGCGTCCAGGCCAGCGCAGCTGGTGGCCGCCAGGTAGGTTATCCTGCCGCCGACGCAGTAGCCGACTATGCCCACCTTCTGGCCCACGGTGCGCTGGTACTCCTTCTGCACGAAATTAATGGTCGCGTTGACATCCTGGACTATTTCCTCGTCGCGAAGGGCGGCCATGTAGCGGTTAATGGCCAGGTCAAAGTCCTCGGGGGTGTACCCCAGCTTGGGGTTGGGGTGTTCCCGATGGAAGATGGCCGGCGCTACGGCAACGTAGCCGTTGGCGGCGAACCGGTCGCATACCTTGACGATATGGTCGTTCACCCCGAAGGCTTCCTGGATGACTATGACGGCGGGCCAGCTAACGCCCTCGCTGGGGGCAGGATGGCTCACGTAAGCGACCATGTCCAGGCCCTGATAGCCGTGCAAATCATCAAACTCCCGATCACCTGCGAACCTCAGATTCTCCCAAAACGATGGCATAATGCTTCCTCCTCCTGTCACATTTCAAGCCATTCTCGGTTTGCCCTGGCAGCCTTCCGGTAACCGGCGCCCACCCTGGCGGTCAGCCGCCGTATCAGCTACAACCTGCCCACCTGATCGCGTCGGGCTTAACGCGGCGATTGTAGCAAAGGAACGGGGGTTAGACAAGCGGTGGAACTGCGGGGTATGTACACGGTGGAATACGAAGGGTTTATCCACGAATGGGCACTATAGCCGCAAGGGGATAGATGTCCGAATAACGACCAGCAGGGGCGCACGGGAAAACCGTGCGCCCCTGTAGATGCCAAAAGAGCGATATGGGTTATAGGGACTGCCAGACGCGCTTGCCGCCCTCGGTTACTACGCGGCCTATCTGCTGGCCCGGGGGGAAGTGGCCGGCGCAGACAATCCAGCCCTCGCTTTCGGCCCTGTCCAGCAGCATTTCGCGGTTGGCGTGGCTGGCGGCCTTGTCGTAGTCCACGGAGGCGCACCAACTGGGCTCGGAGACCTGGGCGATGCAGTGAAGCAGGTCGCCCACCAGCATGGCCTTGTCGCCGCCGGAGTTGACCAGCACCACCTGGTGGCCGGGGGTGTGGCCCACGGCCGGCATGGTGGTGATGCCGTCGGTTACTTCGTACTCGCCCTCCACAATCTGCTGCAGGCGCAGGCGGCGCAGGGGCATAATCTGCTGCTGCACGTGGGGGTTCTGCTCCAGGATTTCGGGCTGGGTGTAGTAGTCGTAGTCGTCCTTGGGGATGATGTAGCGGGCGCGGCGGAAGTTGGGCGCCGGCATGCCGCCGGAGTACCGCAGGTTCCAGCCCACGTGGTCGGCGTGCAGGTGGGTGTGAATGACGTAGTTGACCTGGTCGGACGGGGACACGTTGGTGTTGTGGATGTCCACATTGGGGGGCAGCATCACGGGCCGCAGTTCCTCGTACAGGTTGCCCACCACGTTGCCGCGGGTGGGGTGGGGCCCGGGGCCCATGCCCGTGTCCACCAGAACCGTGTGGTTCTCGGACCGCACCACGAAGACGCCGTAATATAGTTGAAGCTGGCCGTTTTCCAGCACGTCCTGGTAGTCGTTCCAGGCGCCTTCGGGAACGTCGGGGAACATGGCGGAAGTAGGCCGGGGCGGCGGGACCATGTCTATGACGGCGGTGATTTCGTAACTACCAACAGTAGCTTTGTCTGCCATGAATCTATTCCTCCCTGCATAGCTAATCTTTGGTTTTTCATTGACCGGTGCGGGTTTCCGCAGCGGTGAGCGCGCCCCGGATTTCCAGCCGGGGGCTGCTGTATTGCCTAGTATTGGATCAGGGAAAACACGTCGTAGGCCCCCAGGGTATTGCGGCCTCCCAGGTCCTCCAGCTCGATGACCAGCCCCATGGCGGCCACTTCGGCTTCGCAGGCTTCCACCAGGTGGGCGGCGGCGGCCAGGGTGCCGCCGGTGGCGAGGAGGTCGTCAATTATCAGGACCTGGTCGCCGGGCCCCACGTCGCCCAGGTGCATTTCCACCCGGCTGGAGCCGTATTCCAGGAAGTATTCGGCGGAAACGGTATCGCCGGGCAGCTTTCCTTCCTTCCGAACGGGGACCAGGGGCTTGCCCAGGCGGTAGGCCAGGGGGGCGCCGAAGATGAAGCCCCGGGACTCGACGGCGACGATGACGTCGATGTCGTAGTCCTGGTAGCGGTCGGCCAGGAGGTCCACCGTGTGATTGAAAGCCTCGGAGTCGCGGAGCAAAGGGGTAATGTCCCGGAAAAGAATCCCTGGCTGGGGAAAGTCAGGGATGTCGCGGATATAGTCCTTGAGATTCATAAGAATGCTGACTCGGTAGATGAATTGAGCAGGGGATTTGTCTGCCAAAACGGGATTTGGAGGCGGCCAGGCCAAGCCGAATGCAGTGTAGAATAACCCGTCGTGAGCGTCAAGTTTTGGGGATGGGGGGCGGCTGTTCAGAGTCAGTGGGCGGGGCTGGCCCCCTGGAGCCGGTTTTCCCGCGAAGGCCCGTATCCAGGAAGGCAAGAGAGCCTATGACGCATTGATGGTCATTATTATAGAATTTCAGCTAGGGGCCATGACCTAATCATCGGCGTTCTGCCGTCCACGCCACTGCCGTTGATAACGGGTTAACCTTCTCTGGTTGACGAACCCGTTAGTGTAGGTCTGGCCCACTTGCAGGCGGTTGGCTACGTCATTGCCTGCTATTACACGCAGGCGGGTAATTTGTTCCTCGTCGGTAATGGTGAAAGGCTGCGGCCCCTTTTCCCGTATGGCCTCCATGTCGCTGACGAATTGCTCTACATCATCAATGGCGTTCCTGATTTCCCTTCCATCCACATCATTTTGGTAGAAATTCTTGTGGTAGGTGTTGAAGCTGCGATGCTGAATGCGAATGGATGGATTGTCGAACTCTTCCGCCAAATGCAACGCTATATTGGTCTTGGGAGGATAGTCCTCGGTAAGCCACCCTCGCTCCTTGCCCACAGCGGCCAGGGCGTGTTGCTCCGCTCCCCATATTTTCTGAGACGCCTGTAACCTGTCCCCCTTGTCGAGTTCGTCTTTGGCGTGTTCAATAAACCGCCTGCTTATCTGCATGTGTTCGTCGGGGGACTGGTTTTGGTTAGCTTTTGGCAATGCCGTAGCCATGATTTGCTCCCTGGTACGTGGCCGGGTCTGTGTAGTATGTTACTATAGAGCAAATCCTGTTTTCAAACGTAACCAACCGGAGGCGCCTGCCATTTCCAGCCGCCGTGTGGTATGCTAAAGAACCTGGGCAGCGGAACTCGCCGCTGCCGACAGTTGTCCCTATTCAGTTCTGATTGAAACTTACAAAGAAAGGCAGTTGGTTCAGCACATGGAAGCCGCCCAGATTCTTCAACCGGAAAGCAACCCTAACATTCCCGATTTCGGCGCAGGCGATACGGTTCGCGTAAACTTCCGCATCCGCGAGGGCGAGCGGGAGCGTATCCAGGCCTTCCAGGGCGTGGTTATTCGCCGCCAGAACGGCACGGGCCCTTCGGCCAATTTCACCGTTCGCCGCATAGCCGGCGGAGGCATTGGCGTGGAACGCATCTTCCCCCTGTACTCACCCCTGATAGACTCGCTGGAGGTGACCCGCCGGGGCGCCGTGCGCCGGGCCAAGCTTTACTACCTCCGCGGACTGCAGGGCCGCGCCGCCCGCATCAAGGAAAAGACAGTGCCCCGCCGTCCCCGGGGCGAGGCGGCCGCACAGTAACGTCGGACCGCCGCCCGCATCCTGCCGTTATGTAACATTCAACCCTGCCGGTCAGCGCCTATGACCAGATACGCAGAAGTAGCGGTGGACGCCCCGGTAGGCCACTCCCGTACCTTTTCCTACAGCATCCCCGACCGTTTTCGCGTAGAACCCGGCCAGTTGGTCTGGGTCCCCTTCGGACGCCGCATCGTCCAGGGGGTTGTGATGGAACTGGCCGCGGCCCCCCAGGTGGATGCCACCCGCGATATCCTGCAGCCGGTGGAACCGGGGCGTCTGCTGGACGACCGCTCCCTCGCACTGGCCGGATGGCTGAGCCGCTACTACCTGTCTTCCCTGTTTGATGCGCTGGCCCTTTTCCTGCCCCCGGGGTTCAAGGGGCAGGTGCGTTCGCGAATTCTTCCCCTGCCCATGGAAGATGCCGACAGGGGGGGCTTGAAGGAGGCTTCGCGGGAAGCCCTGTATGAGTTGACGGAACGGGGCCGGATGAGCGAAGCCGACTTCGCGAAGCTGCTGGGCCGGGCGGGCATTCGCGAGGTTAACCGCCTGGTTGACCGGGGTTTCGTCCACCGCCGGGTGGACCTGCCGCGTCCTCGCTCCTTCCGTTACGATTCCCTGCTGTTCCCTACCGGCAGCCCCGACGCTATGGGCAACTGGCCCGACCTGGCTGCCGCCTTTCCGGCAAGGCAGGGAAGGCTGCTGCAGGCGGTGCGGGAGCGGCAGGGCGGCTACTCCACCACCGAGGCCAACCGCCAGTTTGGGGCGGGAGTGGGTGACGCCCTGGTGGAAAAGGGTCTCCTGGGGCTGGAGTGGGTGCGGCAGGAGAACAGGGTGGTCGAAACTCCGCCTTCCCTGAAATCTGAGCACGACGGGGGGGTTGGTCCGGAGGAACCGCTGCAACTGACCGCAGCGCAGGCCGACGCCCTGGAACCCATTGTGGCGGCGCTGGATAACCCGGCGCAGCAGCCTCGCGCCTTCCTGCTGCACGGCGTTACGGGCAGCGGCAAGACCGAGGTGTACCTGCAGGCCATCGCCAGGGCGGTCTCCGGCGGACGCAGGGCCCTGTTCCTGGTTCCCGAGATTGCGCTGACCCCGCAGACGGTACAGCGGGTCAATGCCCGGTTTCCCGGCAGGGTGGCGGTAACCCATAGCGGCCTGACCGACCGCCAGCGGTTCGACCAGTGGTGGCAGATCCGCGACGGCGATTACGATGTGGTGATCGGGCCCCGCTCCGCCCTGTTTTCACCCCTGCCCAACCTGGGCCTGATCGTGATTGACGAAGAGCACGAGTGGTCCTACAAGCAGGCGGACGCGCACCCCTTCTATCATGCCCGCACCGCCGCGCTGGAGCTGGCCCGCATGACGGGCGCCGCCGTGGTTATGGGCAGCGCTACGCCTGACGTGGAGACCTACTACCTGGCCAGGCAGGGTCGCTACCGGCTGCTGGAACTGCCCGACCGCATTCCCTTCGGCGACCGCCCCGGCGAAGGCGGTGGGGCCGTTGCGGCGGGCAGCGGCAACGGCGCGGCAGGGGACGATGCCGACTCCTCCGACAATGCCGGCGCCACCGCCGGCGGGCTGGCGGAGGTTGAAATCGCCGACATGCGGCAGGAACTCCGCCAGGGCAACCGGGGCATCTTCAGCCGCTCCCTGGTCCAGGGCCTGAACGACTGCGTGGAGCAGGGCCGGCAGGCGATTCTCTTCCTCAACCAGCGGGGCAGCGCGCCCATCGTCCAGTGCCGGGACTGCGGCTACGTGGTGACCTGCAGCAGTTGCTCCACCACTCTTACCTACCATTCATCGGAGTCCCGGCTGCGCTGCCACCGTTGCAACCGGCGGAGCCGACCACCGGGCATCTGCCGCCGGTGCCAGAGCCGGCACATACGGCAATTGGGCATTGGCACCCAGCGGGTGCTGGAGGAGGTGAAGTCCCTGTTCCCCGGCGTGTCCGCGGAGCGGTGGGACTCCGATTCCGCCCGCTCGGGCCTGGACGCCGATGAGACCATGGGGCGGCTGGCCTCCGGCGACATCCAGGTGCTGGTGGGCACCCAGATGGTGGCCAAGGGCCTGGACCTGCCCAACGTGACGCTGGTGGGGGTGGTGCTGGCCGACGTAGGGATTTACCGTCCCGACTTCCGCGCCGGAGAACGGGCTTTCGGCCTGCTGTGCCAGGTGGCGGGCCGGGCCGGCCGGGGGCCAAAGGCGGGACGGGTAATCATCCAGACTTACAATCCCGAGCACTACGCCGTGTCCGCCGCCGCCGACCAGGACTACCATGCCCTGTTCCAGACGGAAATCATCGCCCGCCACCGCCAGGGCAATCCTCCCTTCAACTGGCTGGTGCGCCTGCTGTACCAGGACGCCAATCCCACCACCTGCCAGCGGCTGGCCATCACCGCCGCCCGCCTGATGCGGGAGCGCATCGCCTCCCAGGGCCTGACCGACGTCAGCGTTATCGGACCGGCCCCGGGCATGCCGCCCCGGATTCGCGGACGCTACCGCTGGAACCTGCTGCTGCGGGGGCGCAACCTGCACCGCTTCCTGGAGGGGCTGGACCTGCCAACCCGGGATGTAACCATAGACGTGGACCCGGTGGAACTGCTGTAGGGGAAGATAAGCAGCTGCTCCGGACCTCGCACCCTCATCATCCACACTTGCCATTTAACGAAAATATTGGTATCATGTGAAAGGGAACCTTCGGGGCGAGCGGCGATGTGCTTCCAGCAGGAAACGAAGGCAGGTCCATTGCCCAGTTGTTCAAACTAAATTATTGGTAGGTAGAATTTCGATGAATAGCGCAAGAAACATCATAGACAGGTTCGGCGGGCAGTCGGCCCTGGCCGCCATGCTGGGCAAGCGCCAGAGCACGGTGCAGCACTGGGCGAGCACCGGCAGAATTCCGTCCCAGTGGCACGCCCAGCTTTTGGAACTGGCCGTCGAAAAAGGGATCGCCCTGGAACCCAGGCACTTCATGCCTGCGGGCGGCTCCGACATACAGCCGGCCGACGGCAAGCTGGGCATCCTGCTGGTAGGCCTGGGAGCCGTGTCTTCCACCTTCATTGCCGGGGTGGAGCACATCCGCCGCGGCACCGGCCTGCCCGTCGGTTCCGTATCCCAGATGGCTACCATCCGGCTGGGGAAGCGGACCGAAAACCGGTCGCCCCTGATCCGCGACTTTGTTCCCCTGGCCGACCCTTCGCAACTGGTCTTCGGGGCCTGGGACCCCATTGCCGACGACGCCTATACCGCCGCCGTCAGGGCCGGGGTCCTCGACCGATACGAGCAGATTGAACCGGTAGCCGATTTCCTGAAGTCCATCAAGCCCATGCCGGCGGTCTTTGACAACGACTACGTGAAGCGAATTGACGGGGAGAACGTCAAGGCCACCGATTCCAAGATGACCGCCGTGGAGGCGTTGCGGGAAGATATCCGCCGCTTCAAGGAAGAGAACGGCTGCGACCGCCTGGTCATGGTGTGGTGCGCTTCCACCGAGAAATACATCACCGAATCCAACGCCCACCAGGACATTGAGAACTTCGTCGGTGCCCTGCACGACAACAACGAGAATATCGCTCCCTCAATGCTCTACGCCTACGCCGCGCTGATGGAGGGTATCCCATTCATCAACGGCGCCCCCAACCTCACCGTGGACGTTCCGGCCCTGGAAAAGCTGGCCGTAGACCAGGGCGTGCCCATCTGCGGCAAGGACTTCAAGACGGGCCAGACCCTGGTCAAGACGGTCATCGGGCCCATGCTGAAGGCCCGGATGCTGGGCATGGACGGCTGGTTTTCCACCAACATCCTGGGCAACCGGGACGGCGAAGTCCTGGACGAGCCGGAGAACTTCAGGACCAAGGAGGAGTCCAAGCTGGGCGTCCTGGAATACATCCTGCAGCCCGAAATGTATCCGGACCTCTATTCCGACGCCTACCATAAGGTCCGCATCAACTACTACCCGCCCCGGGGCGACAACAAGGAAGGCTGGGACAACATCGACATTTTCGGCTGGCTGGGACGCCGGATGCAGCTCAAGGTGGACTTTCTCTGCTCCGATTCCATCCTGGCGGCGCCTTTGGTGCTGGACCTGGCCCTGTTCATGGACCTGGCCCACCGGGCCGGCCTGTCCGGCATCCAGGAATGGCTGTCCTTCTACTTCAAGAGCCCCCAGCACGCGCCCACGGTCTATCCGGAACATGACCTGTTCATCCAGCAGACCAAGCTCAAGAACACCCTGCGGTGGCTCATGGGCGAAGACCAGATAACCCACCTGGGCATGGAATATTACCGGGGAGCGCAGACTGAAGTGGCCGATGCCTCCGAGGTGGCTGAGGTAGCCGGCTAGACATGCCGGCCCTTTCGTGCCGGAGCCGGGCGCACGGACGCCATCGCCACGGGCCAATAATTGAATCGGGGGCGTTGTGAACGACGCCCCCTACATAACCCTTACCGAACTGATCGAACGGTTCGACGTTATCCTGTTCGACTCCGACGGCGTCCTGGTCCGCTGGCCCTCGGCCATACCCGATGCCCCCGAAGCCATTGCCAGGCTCAACGCCCTGGGCAAGCCCTACTATGTCCTGACCAACGACGCCTCCCAGATGGCCGAGACCCGCGCCGCCCGCTACGCCGAGCTGGGGTTGGACATTGACCCGGATAAAATAATCAGCTCCGGCATGCTGTTGAAGCCGTGGTTTGAAGTCCAGGGCCTGCGGGGAGCCAGGTGCGTTGTGCTGGGCACCGAGGACAGCGCCGCCTACGTTCTAGAGGCCGGCGGCGATGTGGCGCCTTTCCATGAAGACTTCGACGTGCTGGTGGTGGGCGACCAGGACGGCTTCCCCTTCCTGGACGCCACCGCCGCCGTCCTGACCACCCTGTTCCGCAAGCTGGACCGGGGCGAAGCTCCCCGCCTGGTGGTCCCCAACCCCGACCTCTACTACCCGGAAAGGAACGGTTTCGGCTTTGCCAGCGGCACGGTGGCCGGCATGTTCGAGGCCGCCCTGGCCCTGCGCTATCCCGACCGCCCCCACCTCACCTTCGCCCGCCTGGGCAAACCCCACCCCGCCATGTTCCACGAAGCCTTCCGCCGCGCCACCACCCGCAACATGGCCATGATCGGCGACACCCCCAGCACCGACATACGCGGCGCCAACAACGTAGGCATAGCGTCGGCGCTGGTGGAAACGGGCGGGGGCTCGGTGGAGTTGGGGAGTTTGCCGGAGGGGGACAGGCCGGATTATAGGTTGCCGGGGTTGGGGGGTTAAGCAAAGGGTATTTTGACCTTCGTCAAGGCACTATCACACTCAATCTTGCTCTGCAATAACGCCACAGAGTCCAAATGTCGGCACACCAGCGGATTGCGCGTGCCAGCGCAACATTCCACGCCGAACCTCTTGCTCTCATTGTTGCGGTAAAGGTACTATTCAAAAACGGCTATCTGGCCGGCTGCATCCAATGGTATTACGCAGTCTGCTATTCCAACTGCGAGGACGCCCGGCGTATCTTGAAGACCTCTAGAAGGCGACAACAGCAATACTGCTGGGAAAGGGAGGCAGTGGCATGGAGTCAATCCCCCAAGAAAGCTTGGCGCCAATCAAGAGGCGTTTCGTAGCCTTATGCATCGACGTCGGGATGATACTACTGCTGGTGGTCGCTCTGGCGGGGTGGACAGGACTCGCTGCCGTTACCCAACTGGGAGACCCTCCCGGCCTGAGCAACTCTGCCGCGTTGGTCATCTTTGGCATTGTAATAACAATAGGTATATTTGGGATAGGTTCATTCGTATGGCTAATAGTCGTAGCGGGCCGGGGCATGAGCCCGGGCAAGCAAATATTGGGCCTGTGCGTGGTCAACCTGGATGGTCGAACGGTGACCCGTGGCCAAATGTTGCTCCGAGAGGCCCTGTCCAAAGCCCCCCTGCTCTTGATACTGGGCGGCGGGAGCACGGGCATGCTGGCGTTTCTGCCGCTCATTGGCCAGATTTTGCCAGCGCTGAGGGGCTCCGGTGCTGAGATATTGCTACTGTTAGCCTTTGTGGCGGACAACTGTTGGGCTTTACGAGACGCCAGCGGGCAGACAGTGCATGACAAGATAATGCGTACCTTGGTAGTAACAAGAAGGACCGCGCGAGCGAAAACGTCAGAAGCGCAACAATCACTGGAGTCCACATAACCCCTTACGAACAGGGCTATCGCATGAATGGTGGCGACTACAGCCGCCTTAATTGTGCAATTACGAACTAGGGACTCAATTTCTGATTTCCCCACAGTCAAGGGTGGAACCACAGATACAAAAGGTTCTCTGCACTCGGACTCATGCGATAGCCTTGTCCCAATCAACCCCCTCCAATTGACACCACCCCGCCCCATACCCGATAATTCCACCAACTATAATCATTCGCAGACTACAATGGTTATTGAAGAAACCAACAAGGAGGATTGGCTATGGCGAACCAGGATATTGCCTTGATGGCTCACCTTATGCGCCGCGCCGGTTTTGGCGCCACCCGCGAAGAGCTGGAAGCCCTGTGCGAGAAGGGTTACGAGAACGTGGTGGAAGACCTGCTCAACCCCGCGGCAGAGCCCCTGGACCGCTTCGAAATGATGCGCTACCAGCCCTGGACCTGGCGGCCCGGCACCCTGCCCGGCATGGGCGCCGCCGAATGGCTGTGGTGGATGCTCAACACCCGACGGCCCCTGGAAGAGAAGATGACCCTCTTCTGGCACCACATCTTTGCCACCGGCGTGTCCAAGGTGGACCACTACGACGAAATCCAGAACATGATCACCATGTTCCGCGAAAAGGGCATGGGCAACTACAAGGAACTGCTGGTGGAGATCGCCAGGAACCCGGCCATGATTTACTGGCTGGATAACAACGAAAACCACGCCGATGCGGTCAACGAGAACTGGGGCCGCGAGCTTCTGGAACTCTTCAGCATGGGCGTCGGCAACTACACCGAGGTGGACGTCCGCGAGTGCTCCCGCGCCTTTACCGGCTGGACCTTCGAGGCCAAGCTGCCCCGCGGTCCCCTGGGCCGCCACGATTGGCACTTCGAGTACCGCCCCGAGGACCACGACGAAGGCGAGAAGACCTTCCTGGGCGAGACCGGCAACTTCAACGGTGAGGACATCATCGACATCGTCTGCCAGCATCCCGCCACCGCCGGCTTCATCGCCCGCCACCTGTACAACTTCTTCGTGGCCGACGAGGCGCAGGTCCCCGCCTGGCAGGTTACTCCCCCCGTGGACGAGGACGCCATCGACGCCCTGGCCGACGCCTTCATAGATTCCGGCTACGACATCAAGGCCACCCTGCGGGTGCTGTTCAACTCCGACTTCTTCAAGAACGCCCGCTTCGCCAAGCTGAAGAGCCCGGCCGAGGTGGTGGTGGGCACCCTGAAGCTGGTGGGCGGCGCTTCGTTCCCGGCCCCGGGCATTGGCGACCTTTCCCGCCAGCCCAACTACATGGGCCAGGACTTGCTGAACCCGCCCAGCGTGGAAGGCTGGCACACCGGCGCCGAGTGGATCAACAGCGGCTCCCTGATGCGCCGCATCAACTTCACCGCCGACATGGTGGGCGACACTACCCGCCCCGGCGTCCAGTCCATCGTCAGCCGCCTGCGCAGCCAGGGCGACGTCGGCCCCGAGCAGTTCGTTGACACCTGCCTGGACCTGATGGGTCCCCTGGAAGTCAGCGCCGATACGCGCCAGGAACTGCTGGACCACGCCGTCCCCGGCGGCAGTCTGACCTGGAGCAACGAGGCCGCCGCCACCGAGCGCGTCTCCGAACTGCTGCAGCTAATCGTCTCCCTGCGTGACTACCAGTACGCCTAGGTTTTCAGGCCGGCAACGTTGACTCGTTGTCGGCATCACCCTTTGGAGCAAGTAAATGACGACGGTTGCGGATAACGACCCAAATGTGGAGGTAAGGCTGGGTGGCGTGGAACACCGGCTGGACGGAGTGGAAGGCCGGGTAGGAAGCGTCGAGACTCAGTTAGTTAACCTATCGGAACGGGTTGCCAGATTGGAAGGTCGAGTCGAGGAGATGTCCAAGAGCCTGGAGGACGTCAGGGTCGGCCTAAGGCATGTCCAGATCGCCATTTGGGGTTTGGCTGCGGCAATGTTGACCGGCATGGGTGCAATAACCGCCGCTCTCGTAGCCGTTGCCCTGAGAATCTAGCCGTTGTCATTGAAGGCTTGCCATTCCGGGTGTAATCAAAAAAGGAATAGATTAACTCAAGGACAAACCAATCCAGGAGGAATCAGCAATGGCCTCAACCAAGAAAGACCCCGTGCTGGTGGTCCTGCAGCTTACCGGCGGCAATGACTACCTGAACACGGTAATCCCCTTTACCGACCCCCTTTACCGCGACAACCGCCCGGCGGTGGGCGTGGCCGATGAGCGCATCTTGAAGCTCAACGACACGGTCGGCCTGCACCCCACCATGGGCCCCATGAAGAACCTTTGGGACCAGGGCAACCTGGCCATCATCCACGGCGTCGGCTATGCCAACTCGCCGCGCTCCCACTTCCGCTCCATGGACATCTGGCACACCTGCGAGCCGGACAAGCTGGGCACCGAGGGCTGGCTGGGCCGCGCCACCAAGGAAATCGACCCCAACAAGGAAAACGTGGTGACCGCCGTCAGCTTCGGCCCCAGCCTGCCCCGCGCCCTGGCCCTGCCCGGCGTGCCGGTGGCCTGCGTGGACGACCTGGATTCCTTCGGGCTGCTGACCGGTATCAACGAGGCCGAGCAGCGGGACAAGATTCTTGACCGCTTTACCCGCCTCTACTCCCCCACCATCGGCACCGGCGCCGTGATGGACTACCTGGGCCAGACGGGCCTGGACTCCATGAAGGCCGCCGACATCCTGAAGGTAGCCCCCGAGGTGTACTCTTCCACCGTCGAGTACCCGGATACCACCATCGCCTCCAAGCTGAAGGGCATCTCCCAGGTCCACCAGGCCAACCTGGGCACCCGTGTCTTCTACTGCGACCACGGCAGCTTCGACAGCCACTCCAACCAGGTGGGCATGCACGACAAGCTGTGGGTCGACGTTTCCCAGGCCGTGGAGAGCTTCTTCGACGACCTGCGCGAGAATGACGCTGCCGACAACGTCATCATGCTGCTGTTCACCGAGTTCGGCCGCCGGGTCCACGATAACGGTTCCGGCACCGACCACGGCGCCGGCGGCGTGGCCTTCCTGGCCGGCGATGCCATCAAGGGCGGCGAGTATGGCGAATACCCGTCCCTGCGCCCCGAGCACCTGGAACAGGGCGACCTGGTCCCCCACACCGACTTCCGCAGCGTCTACACCGCCATCGTGGAAGACTGGATGGGCATGGACGCCCAGCCCCTGGTAGGCGGTGTGTTCGAGAAGCCGGGTTATTTTTAGCCTGGAACTACCTGTAACTCCCTTGATTGAAGGGCCGGGATAAGTAATATTCAGGTTGTGTCAAGGAGTAGGGTAAGTGATACAGGCGAGAAATCCAAAGGGAGCATCGTCGGAAATGGGGCTATTTACCTATGACGTTTCCGTAGGTCATCTTGACGGAGGACCCTCGGTAACGTTGAGGACAATGGTGGATACCGGATCAATCCATTCGATGCTCCCGGCATCTCTGTTAGCACAGATGAATGTATTGCCGTTGCAGCAGCGGCGATATGCTTTGGCGGACCGGAGTCCAAGGGAATACGGCTTTGGATACGTACGTATTGCCATTGAAGACGTGGCGCTACCCTGTCCGGTCATTTTCGGGCCCGACGACAAATATCTTCTGGGAGCAACTACGCTGGAGGCTTTCGAGTTGATGGTTGACCCGGTAGCCGGCGATTTGATTCCCCGGGAGATGTACACCGGTCCCATATAGTTATTCGCTTAATTCAGAAAAAGTGGGAGAGTGCACAATGCTAACGCAAGTAGCAGCCGGGCGCACTTACGACTTCAGCCACTCCGTGGGACGGGGCGCCCAGTCGGGCATGGGCTTCAGCCAGCCCGTGGCCGCCGCCCAGGGTCCCAACGGCGTGGTGTACGTGGTCAACCGGGGCAGCGAGGGGATCAGCAACGTCTCCTGGAACCGCACCGGTTACGGCGCCCGCGTATCACAGGTAACCATTGGCTCCGAATGGGGCCAGGAAGAGTTCCTCGGTGAGTTCTCCAAGTACGGCAACGGCAATGGAGAATTTATCTGGGGCTCCGGCGTCGCCGTGGACAGCCAGGGCCGGGTCTATGTGTCCGACGAATGGCTGAACCAGATCAACGTCTATGACCAGGACGGCAACTTCCTGGACCGCTGGAGCGCCCTGGAGACCGATGATGGCGGCGAACACGGTACTGCCAACATTGCCATCGACGCCGACGACAATGTCTACGTCACCGACGGCCGCAGCCACGAAGTCCGCAAGTTCACCGGCGACGGCAAGCTGCTTGTCTCCTGGGGCGGCCAGGGTTCCGGAAACGGCCAGTTCAACGCCCCCTGGGGCATCACCACCGACCAGGCCGGCAACGTCTACGTGGCCGACCACCGCAACCACCGGGTGCAGAAGTTCACCGCAGATGGCCGCTGGATGGCCAACATCGGCAGCCCCGGCGCCGGCCGAGGCCAGTTGCACCTGCCCACCGCCGTAGCCGTTGACCCCGAGGGTGACGTCTACGTCGCCGACTGGAGCGACAACGGGCAGCACCCCGGCCGCGTCCATATCTATGACGCGGAAGGCAATTTCCTCATCAGCCTGATCGGCGATGCCATGGAGCTTTCTTCGTGGGCCAAGCTGACGGTGGACGCCAACGCCGACTACATCAAGCGCCGCCGGGAAGTGAACCTGCAGAACATGGAGTCGGAGTGGCGGTTCGCCCTGCCCACCGGCCTGATGTACGACGCGGGCAACAACCGCCTGCTGGTGGTGGACAGCCAGCGCAGCCGCTTCCAGATATACAACAAGGTCAGCGGTTACATGGTCCCCCAGATGAACCTGTAACCGTTCTTCAGCGTCAAACGGGGCGGCTGTATAGGCAAAGGTAAGGTAGGGGCGGGTTTCAAACCCGCCCTTGCTGTTGCATTAACGGGATGGCTTGAGGAGAAAAACGCAAGGCTATGGACCGGGAGCGGGAAGACTACTACATAGATTTCGCGGCGGAAAACCCGGAACTGTTATGCTCTGCGGTCCCCGACGAGATATTGGAAGCCTGCGCCGCCGAGGCCGAGCCCACCGCGTTCATGGAGGAGTTCCTGGGCACGGGCCACTCCCAGTGGATTCTCATGACCTACGGGAGGAGGCTGCCCCAGGGCATAATCAATAACAACGTCCTGCAGCTATGGATACGGGCCTGCCGCCTGTACACCCGCCGGCTGATGAACGAACCCGACCCGGACTGGGACAAGCCCTTCTTTTCCGTGGAGGAAATGACGGTGGTGTGATGCCTGGTGGACCAGCACACTCCCAGTCGTGGAAAGATACTTGGGCAGCCTGCGGTTACTTGTTGACGTTCTCAGATTCCCCGGGCGGAAGTTCCGTAAATTCCTTTCCCTGTCGCAGGGCTTCCTCCCGCCGCTGGTTCCAGGCCAGCCATTGCTGTTGAGCTTCCTCGCGACCCTCCTGTCGACCTTCCTTCAGCCCTTCTTCTTTGCCCTTGGCGTATCTCGACCTCAAATATCTCTCAGCCAGCATGGAAAAACCCTCCACCAGGTAGTATGTGAATACGATCAGCCACAGCGTCAGGGATGAGGCTTCCTTCAGGGCTGCCAGCGTAGTGTCGACTATGTGCGTTCCCGGCGGAGCAGTAGCAAAACCCCGCCACAGGTAGAGAACGGTGACCAGGACAAACAGGACTGCGAAGGTCACATAGTATCTAGCCAGGGAGAGTGTGCTGAGGCTCCACATACTCTCTCTACGGTCTCGGTTGCTTTCCGGCATCTGGCGGATTACCCCTCTTGTCGTGATTGCTGGAACCGTCGCGCTGTTGTCACGATTCAAGAGTATTCTAGCCGGCGCCTCCTTGGGTTGTCTCGCCCCAACTGTCAGTAGTTATCCGAGGTATGCTCTAACCCTGGTTCGTTCTCCTGGCACCGTAGGCAAATGTACAAGGCCCGGTCCTCCGGCAGGGTGTCGATGGGCGCGTTGCGCCGGCGCTGACAGACCGAGCAGGTTACCGACTCCAATTCGGGCGGCGGCGTAGGCGTGGCGACAACGGTGTCGGCGCCCCGGAACCCCTTGTAGCCGGGGTTCCGCTCCTTCAACCGGTGGAATCGTTCCCGGTCTTTGCGGCGGCTCATGGCGACCTCCCTGGCGGCGGGCCGGGCCGGGTTTAGTTGTGCGGACGGTTGCCTTGCCGGGCTGGCAGGCCGGGGCTACTTCACCTCGGCGACGGCGCCGGCTTCTTCCAGCTTGGCCTTGATGCCGTCGGCCTCGTCCTTGGCCACGGCTTCCTTGACCCGGGCCGGGGCGGATTCGACCAGTTCCTTGGCTTCCCGCAGGCCCAGGGACGTGACTTCGCGTACGGCCTTGATGACGTTGATCTTGTTGGGGCCGATCTCCTGCAGGGTTACGTCGAACTCGGTCTGTTCCTCTTCGGCAGCGGCGGCCGGGGCAGCGGAGTCACCGCCGGCGGGGGCTACGGCGACGGCCATAGGCGCGGCGGCGGTAATGCCGAACTCTTCCTCCAGCGCCTTCACCAGGTCGGCCAGTTCCAGCACGCTCATGCTCTTGATAGTTTCCAGAAGTTCCTCTTTAGTAGCCATTAGGCCTCCTCCAATGTATTTCCTGAGTTGTGATTACGAGCAATGTTGACAATTCCGTTGGTTCAATCGGGGTGTTGGCGGCATTCCCAGCCCGGACGGACCGGAGCTACGCCGCGTCGCCACCCTCTTCCAACTGGTTGATGCGGGCCTGGAGCAGACCCCCCAGGTTCTGCAGCGGGCCGTTGAGGACTCCCAGCAACCTGGAAATGGGGGACTGGATCTGGCCCAGCAGGTTGGCCACCATCTGGGGCTTGGGCGGCAGGCTGGCCAGCCTCTCCACCTCGCCGGGCTGCAGGGCAGGTCCGGCGCCTAGGATTGCTCCGTGGATGGCCAGCGGCGACCTGGTGGCGCGAATGTAGTCGTTGACGGCCTTGGCCGTGTCCACCGGGTCATCGTACCCGAAGGCTATGGCGGTGGGCCCCTCCAGGATTTCGCTGAACTGGGGCACGTTGGCTTCCTGGGCCGCCAGGTCAGCCAGGGTGTTCTTGACCACGATAAATTCCACCCCGGCGTCGCGCATCCGGCGGCGAAGGTCGGTCATATCGTTGACGGGAATACCGGAATAGCCGGCCGTCAGGGCGATGGAGCAGCTTTCCAGCTTCTCCTTCAATTCGGCCACCCGGTCTATCTTGGCCTGTGTAGGCAAGTGCTTACCTCCTCACAAAAAATTCCCTGCGGCTGTAGAACAGGCGCAGGGAATATCGGCAAATCATGTCGAAAAACCCGGTTGGTGCGCCTCGGCAGGCGGCCCGTCCGTTCGGGCCCTTGGCTCCCCGTTGGGAGACCGGCGGTCTACAGCGTTATTGGGTTGTTGCTGTCTTGAGTACTTATCCGGTTACCGTGTGCAAACCTCAAAGGTCCGATTGACCACTGACAGACTACCACGAATCGGCACCAAAGGCTACTCCGGCCGCAGGGCCTGTAGGGCGTTCAGGTCCAGGGAAATGCTGGGGCCCATGGACGAGGTTACGTAGGCGGAGCGCAGGAAGGAACCCTTCACCGCCGCCGGTCGGGCCCGCACTATGGAGTCAACCAGTACGGCCAGGTTTTCCAGCAGCCTGTCGGTTTCGAAGCTGGCCTTGCCGAAGGCGCAATGGATAATCGCCGTCCGGTCGGTGCGGAATTCCACGCGGCCGGCCTTGGACTCTTCGATTATCCGGCCCAAGTCCCGGGGCTGTACCATGGTGCCGGTCCTGGGATTGGGCATGAGGCCCCGGCGACCGAGAATGCGGCCCAGCTTACCGATCTTGGGCATAATCTCCGGGGTGGCAAGGCCCACCTCGAATTCCAGCCAGCCGCCCTCGATCTGGGCGATGAGGTCATCGTCGCCCACGTAGTCGGCGCCGGCCTGGCGGGCGATGTCCGCGCCCTCGCCGCTGGTGAAGACCAGGACCCGGACCTGCTTGCCCAGGCCGTGGGGAAGTACCGTAACTTCCCGCACCATCTGGTCGGCGTGCCGGGGGTCCGCGCTGGTGCGGACGTGGATCTCCATGGTCTCGTCGAACCTGGTGCTGGCAAGTTCCTTCATTAGTTCAATGGCTTCCCGGGGGTGGTACTGCTTGTCGGGCTCCACCCTTTCGGCCACTGCCGCGTATCTCCTGCTGTGCTTGGGCATACTTGTTAATCCCCTTCCACGCTGATGCCCATGCTGCGAGCGGTGCCTTCAATGATGGACATAGCTTGTTCTACCGAATTGGCGTTGAGATCCTTGAGCTTGGTCTCGGCAATTTCCCGGAGGGCGTCCCGGCTGATGATGCCGGCCCGGCCAGCGCGGGCATCCATTGCGCCCTTCTCCACCCCTGCGGCCCGCCGCAGCAGGTCCGAGGCAGGGGGAGTGCGGGTTACGAAGGTGAAGGACCGGTCCTCGAAGACCGTCAGGTGCACGGGCACGATGGTGCCGGCCTGGGAGGAGGTGCGTTCGTTGTATTCCTTGACGAATCCCATGATGTTGACGCCGTGCTGACCCAGGGCGGGACCCACGGGAGGAGCGGGCGTAGCCTTGCCCGCTTCCAGTTGCAACTTGATTACTGCTCTGACCTTTTTTGCCACGTGGGCCTCCTAAACCTATGCGCGTTCCACTTGCAGAAAGTCCAGTTCCACCGGGGTCTCCCGGCCAAAGAAGGAAACCAGCACCCGCACCTTGCCCTTGCCTTCATCCACGTCGCCCACCGCGCCCACAAAATCAATAAAGGGACCCTCGGTGATGCGGACCGTATCGCCGGCCTCCAGGCCAATCTTGATGCGGGGCGGGCCGGACTCCGTCTGCTTGAGGATGGACTCCAGCTGGGAGTCTTCCAGCGGCACCGGCTTGGGCCGCTTGTCGTAATCGTCTTCGGTGGAAATAAAGCCCGTCACGCCGGGAGTGTTGCGGACAACGTACCAGCTTTCGTCGTCCATGTTCATCTGCACCAGGATGTAACCGGGGAAGAGCTTGCGCTGCTCCGACTTGCGCTTCCCGTCCTTGAAGATTACCTCTTCCTCGGTGGGAACCACCACCTGGAAAATGCGGTCCTGCATGTCCAGGCTCTGGATGCGAAGGTCCAGGTTCTTCTTTACCCGGTCTTCCTGGCCGGAGTAGGTATGAACAATGTACCAGTGATGGTCCTGGAACTGTTCTTCTTCCGTCAGGGTGTCTCTTTCGGTGGTCATAAGCCGTCACGCTCAATCCAGAGTTGGGACTACGGGCTGACGCCATTGACTCCACAAGCCCGCTTTGCTGGCGGGCTTGCTCTGCATGCTGGCGGGAAGGCGGGGAAGGCTTCTCCTCCGCTCCGCCCTCCTGATGTATATCTAAAACAGCCGGAACACGGCAAATATGCCCCGGTTGAACAACTCGGCAAACACCCGGTCCAGGCCGCCCAGGAAGAAGCCCACGACCACCGACAGGGCGATGACGATGGCGGTCAGACGCGCCGTCTCTTCCCTGGATGGCCAGACCGACTTGCGAAGCTCCGAGATAACTTCCTGCAGGAACAGGATCGGGCTTACCCGCCCCACGCTGCGGGGCGAGATGGGCGACTGGTTGCGTTGCTGAGTGCCGACCCGAGCCATGAGCGCTACCGGACTTCCCGGTGGGTCCTGTGACCCCGGCAGCGGGAGCAGTACTTGCGCAGTTCCATACGCTGCGTATCGTTGCGGCGGTTCTTTACCGTGGCGTAGTTCCGCTCACGGCACTCGCCGCACTGGAGGGTGATGACCCCCCGGATGTCAGCAGACTTTCGAGCCATGATTCACCTTCATCTTTCCGCCCACCGGAGGCGGGCGAACTTCGCCTTTAGTCCAGCAGCCTGGTGATTACGCCGGAGCCCACGGTGCGGCCGCCCTCGCGGATGGCGAAGCGCTGCCGCTCTTCCAGGGCTATGGGGGTAATCAGGTTCAGGGTCATGGTGATATTGTCCCCGGGCATTACCATTTCCACGCCTTCGGGCAGCGTAATCTCACCGGTAATGTCGCTGGTCCGGATGTAGAACTGGGGCTTGTAGCCCGAGAAGAAGGGGGTATGGCGGCCACCCTCCTCGCGGCTCAGAACGTACACTTCGGCCTCGGCCATCCGGTGGGGCTGCATGGAGCCGGGCTTCACCACCACCTGGCCGCGTTCCACCTCGTCCCGGTCCACGCCACGCAGCAGGATGCCCACGGCGTCGCCGGCCTCGGTGGTATCCAGCAGCTTGTGGAACATCTCCAGGCCGGTGGCCACCGTCTGGCGCACGTCGCCGGACCGGATAATTTCAATCTGTTCGCCCTGCTTCAGGGTACCGCGCTCCACCCGGCCGGTAACCACGGTGCCGCGGCCCTTGATGCCGAAAACGTCCTCAATGGGCATCAGGAAGGGGCGGTCGGTCAGGCGCTCCGGGACAGGGATGTAGTCGTCCATGGCTGCCACCAGTTCGGCCACGCCCTCCATGGCTTCGGGGTCGCCTTCCATGGCGTTGAGAGCGCTGACCCGCACGATGGGCGTGTCGTCGCCGGGGAAGTCATAGGTGCTCAAAAGCTCCCGGACTTCCAGCTCCACCAGCTCCAGCAACTCCTCGTCATCCATCATGTCAACCTTGTTCAGGGCGACCAGGATGCGGGGCACTTCCACCTGGCGGGCCAGGAGGATGTGCTCCCGGGTCTGGGGCATGGGACCGTCCGGGGCGCTGACCACCAGGACTGCGCCGTCCATCTGGGCGGCGCCGGTAATCATGTTCTTGATGTAGTCGGCGTGGCCGGGGCAGTCCACGTGGGCGTAATGTCGGGTATCGCTCTCGTATTCCACGTGGGCGATGGCGATGGTCACGCCGCGCTCCCGCTCCTCCGGCGCGTTGTCGATGCTGCCGAAGTCCCGGAAGTTGGCCATGCCCTTCTCCGCCATCACGCGGGTGATTGCGGCGGTCAGGGTGGTCTTGCCGTGGTCAACGTGACCGATGGTGCCCACGTTTACGTGGGGCTTGGAACGATCGAACTGCTGCTTGGCCATGTCTTGTCCTACTCTCCTGCTTTTCCTTTGGGAGTGATGGAGCCCAGAGGCGGGATTGAACCGCCGACCCCGTTCTTACCAAGAACGTGCTCTACCGCTGAGCTATCTGGGCTCGCTACCCCAAAATATAGAATGGATTTGGTTTGGATATATTTTACCAAATTGGGTGGTGGAGGGGGCAGGATTCGAACCTGCGAAGTCCTTCCGGACGCCAGATTTACAGTCTGGTGGCTTTAACCACTCACCCACCCCTCCCTGCCGGCGGCCGACCCCACGGGGAGGCGGGCCTGGGTAAACCGGGTCAATTGGGTAGGGATAGTATTCCATGGAGCCCCAGAGGGGACTCGAACCCCTAACCTGTCGATTACAAGTCGACTGCGCTTCCAATTGCGCCACAGGGGCAGAAACTATCTTTCAGACCAGAAAAAGGCCCCGCAACGTCGGGGCCAATCCGCCAGCCTGCTTGATACCGTGGAAATTATATAAAGGGTTGGGGGAAGTTGTCAATTGGCGCGCCTGCAAATTTAGGAAAGGGGAAGTGGGTATCCCAGGCGGCAATAATTGTTTGACACTGAAATTTCGAGTGGGTATAATCCCGCAAACTTTTCGCCAGCCAGGGTCATTTGATTTGTCAAATACGTGCGGGTTGGTCGGAAGCGCAGAGGGAAATCCGCACGAAACAGGCAGCCCGCTTTGCTTTTGGCGGGCATTTCAGCCATCAGTTGCACTGGTTTCGGTATTTCGTTCATCCCGTTCATTCGGGGAACCCAGGCAAAATTAAATAGAAGGGTGAACTATATGAGGACGTCGTTGCTTGTTCTGGGAAGTCTCTTCTGCCTGATGCTGCTGGTGGCCTGCGGCGCGGCCCAGCCGGAGATAATCGAGCGAACGGTGGAAGTTCCGGTTGAAGTCGAGACCATCCGCGAAGTGGAAGTGGAGAAACAGGTCCCAATAGACGTGGAGCTTATTCGCGAAGTGGAAAAGGAAGTACCGGTAGAGGTTGAGACCATTCGCGAAGTAGAAGTGCAGGTAGAGAGAGAAGTCGAAAGAATTGTGGTGGCCACCCCTACTCCTGTCTCGATTCCTGAGTCGGGAAGGCTTCCCGGCAGGGTGGACCCCGCCGGCTCCATCATCTCGGTCAGTTCCTACCTGGGCTTCCAGGGGGTTGACACCAACATCTCCCAGGACAGCGCCACCAAGGTGTACTACGACGAGGTGTTCGACTACGCCATCGGGCAGAACCCCGACGGCACCCTGACCCCCGGTTTCGCCACCGGGTGGACAGTGTCGGAAGACCAGTTGACCTGGACCTTCACCATCCGCGAGGGGATGAAGTTCCACAATGGCGACGACATTACCGCGCAGGACGTTGCCTGGACCTGGAACCGGGCCGTATCTGCGGAGTCCCTGGGCGGTTTCGCGTTGGAGGTCGGCCCCCTGCTGACATCCGATTTTGAAGTGGCGGGCAACACGGTGTCGGTTTCCACCGAGAAACCCCAGTCCACGCTGCCGCTTTTGTTTGCCTCCGCATCTCCGCCGCGCTCCGTGGTCTTCCCCCAGGACTACTTCGAGAGCGTGGGCGGTATTGATAACTTCCGCGAAGCTCCCGTCGGCTCGGGCCCCTACAAGTGGGCGGACCGGGTGCCCGGCCAGTACATCCAGATGGAGGCCTTCGAGGACCACTACGAGAAGAACCCGGGCTACAAGATTCTGCAAATCTGGGACGTGGCCGAGCTTAACACCCGCATGGCCATGCTCAAGAGCGGCAACGCCGACCTGATCACCGCCTCGGTCCGCAGCGTTGAGGAACTAGAAAACGCAGACCTCCAGGTCCTGCAGTCGCCGGCCGCCAACATTTCCTGGATTTGGTACAACTACGCCTGGGTGCCGGGACACCCCTTCAACGACAAGCGGATACGGGAAGCCATTTCCATCGCCATTGACCGCGAGGCCATCGGCACGGGCCTCTACGCCGGCCAGACCACCCCGGCCTGCTGCTACTGGGTGGTGGAAGGCAACATCGGCTACCCGGGCGACGTGGACCCCCACCCCTACGACCCGGACCGGGCCATGCAGCTGATCCAGGAAGCCGACTTTGAGGGCGCGGAAATCGAAATCATCACCTTCTCCGGCGACGCCGACTTTGTTGACCAGCCGGGCCTGTCGGAAGCCGTGGCCGGGTACCTGGAAGCCATTGGCCTCGACACCTTCGTATCGGTGGTGGACGGCCCCGTGCTGCGGGAGACCTTCGACAACGCCATCAAGACGGACGACGAAATCGAAGCAATCGTCAACGACCAGCCGCCCTACCAGATAGCCGTCCGCGGCAGCGATACCCGCCTGCACTCCTGGCGCGGCTCGCACATCTACTACCATTCCGAGGGACGGCGGCAGATGATGCGGTTGCCGGACATTCTGGACCCGTTGCTGGACAAGGCCGGCACCTCCTTTGACCTCCTGGACCAGCACAATGCCATGGCCGACTTCCATCGCCTTCTCAACCGGGACTTCTGGGCCGGCCCCCTGCTGGAGGCGGGAGCCGTGTTCGGGGCCAGCGACAAGGTCGGTTCCTGGACTCCCATCACCGGCAAGCCCTACCCCCACAACCACTGGACGATCAGGCCGTAAGTGGCGCCCGTCCGGTGATGCAGACCGCCATCGCGGAAATGGTCTGCCGGCAAGTTTCCACTTCGCCGGCAGACCTTCCAGTTTGAGGACTAATCCATGGTCAAGTACATCGGGTTTCGCATTTTTCAGGCCCTGCTGGGCCTGTGGTTCATTGCAACCCTGGTGTTCATTCTCTCCCGCTCCATCGGCGACCCGGCGGAGGTGTTCACGGCCCGTAATTCTGGCGTGGATGCCCGCGAGATTATGGCCGCCAAGCTGGGGCTGGACCGGCCCGTCCACGAGCAGTACCTGAAGTTCCTGGGGCAGCTGGTGAGGCTGGACCTGGGGGATTCGGTTAGCAACGGCATTCCCGTAACCCAGATCCTGGTGGAACGGATGCCGGCCACCTTCACGCTGGGGCTGGTGGCGTTAATCTTTGCCCTGGCCTTCTCCTTACCGCTGGGGGTGCTGGGTGCGGTGTACCGCGATTCCGCCATTGACTGGATCGCCAAGGTGCTGGCCTTCCTGGGCCAGTCCATGCCGCCCTTCTGGTCGGGCATAATGCTGATAATCCTGTTTGCCGTGGTCTGGGAAATGCTGCCTCCGGCCGGCAAGGGCGGCTGGACATCGTACATCCTGCCCGGCTTCACTCTGGGCTGGGGCGTGATGGCCGGCATGGTGCGCCTGGTGCGTTCCAGCATGATGGATGTGCTGGACAGCGACTACGTGGCCATGGCCCGGGCCAAGGGCCTCCCGGAGGCCGTGGTGATCGGAAAGCACGCCTTGCGAAACGCCCTGCTGCCGGTCCTGACCTACAGCAGCCTGGTGTTGGGCGCCTTCATGAACGGGTCGGTGGTGGTCGAGCAGGTGTTCGCTTGGCCCGGCATCGGCACCTCGGCGGTGCAGAGCGTGGTGCGGCGCGACTTCCCCGTCATCCAGGGCGTCGTGATTGTATTCGGCAGCTTCTTCATCCTGATTAATCTTTTTGTGGACATTCTTTATGCGGTAATTGACCCCCGCATAAAGTACACCCCGTAGCAGGTAGGCTATGGCCAACACAACAATGCAGATGGCGGGCCCGGCTTCCGTCTGGTTTACAAGGTTCCGCTCCAGCCTGAGCGTGGCGCGGCGGGTCCCCAAGATTCCCACGGCAGTGCTGCTGGTGCTGATGATTTTCGCCATCTTCGGCCAGTGGATCGCCCCCCACAGCCCAGTGGCCGTGGACATGGCCAACTCCTTTGCTCCGCCCGTCTGGCACGAAGAGGGGACGGCCAGCAACCTGCTGGGCACCGACAAGCTGGGGCGGGATATTTTGAGCCGGTTAATCCGGGGCGCCCGGGTCTCCCTGTCCCTCTCCCTGTTCGTAATCGCGCTGGGCGGCGGTGTTGGCGTGGCGTTGGGCCTGATTTCCGGCTACGCTGGCGGCAAGGTGGATGCCGTGATGCAGCGGGGCATCGAGGTTATTCTCGCCATGCCCACCATCCTGGTGGCCCTGGTGTTTGTGTTTGCTGTGGGGCGCAGCTTTGAAAGCGTGATTCTGATACTGTCGCCCTTCCTGGCGGCCCGGTTCGCCCGTATTGTGCGCGGGGAAACCCTGAGCGTCCGCGAGCGGGACTTTGTGGCCATTGCCAAGGTCATCGGCACTCCGACCTGGATGATTTTGCTGCGCCACATCCTGCCCAACGTCTTCAACACGATAATCGTGCTCGCCACCCTGGAAGTGGGTCATCTGATTTTGCTGGAATCGTCCCTGAGCTTCCTGGGCGTGGGCGTGCCCCCGCCCCAGCCGGCGTGGGGGCTGATGGTGGCCGACGGGCGGGAGTTCCTGACCTCGGCCTACTGGATTACCCTGTTCCCCGGCCTGTGCATCCTGGCGGCGGTGCTGTCCCTGAACCTCTTCGGCGACTGGCTGCGGGACACCCTGGACCCCAGGCGCCGCCAACTCTAGGTAACCTGTGAAGAGTTCCTTCCCCCTTGATGGGGGAAGGTTAGGAAGGGGGTGAACGCCTTCACCCCACGGAAGAAATCATCAGGAGATTACCCGGGTTTTAGCGACGAATGGTTAACCGGAATATAGAAGACGACACCCTTCTCAGGGTAGAGGGACTGAAGACTTACTTCTTCCAGCGCAACGCGGTGTTGAAGGCGGTGGACGGGGTGAGCTTTTCGGTCGCCCCGGGGGAGGCCGTGGGCCTGGTGGGCGAGTCGGGCAGCGGCAAGACCATGACCTGCCTTTCCCTGATGCGCCTGGTGCCCCAGCCCGGCGCCCGCATTGTCGAGGGCGAAATCTGGTTCAAGGGCGAGAACCTCCTGGAGATTACCGAACATGAGATGCGGGGGTACCGGGGCCACCGCATGGCCATCATCATGCAGGACCCCCAGACCTCGCTGAACCCGGTCTATACCGTGGGCGAGCAGGTTGCGGAACCTGTGCGCCTGCACCTGAAGGAGCGGGGCCAGCAGGCCATGGCGCGGGTCTTGGACTCCCTGCGTTCGGTGCGCATTCCCCGGCCCGAACTGCGCCTGGGCCAGTATCCCCACCAGTTCAGCGGCGGCATGAGACAGCGGGTGGTGGCCGCCATGGGCCTGACCACCGAACCGGAACTGCTCATCGCCGATGAGCCCACTACCTCCCTGGACGTTACCATCCAGGCCCAGTTCCTGCGCCTCATTCGCGAGTTGCAGCAGGAGAGCGGCACCAGCGTCATCTGGGTAACCCACGACCTGGGCATTGTCGCCCAGATGTGCGACCGGGTGAACGTGATGTACGCCGGCCGCATCGTGGAAAGCGGCCGGGTGCGCCAGATTTACAAGGAGCCCCAGCATCCCTACACCAGGGCCCTGCTGGACTCGGTCCCCCTCATGGGCGCCCGGCGGGACAAGCTGTACCAGATTGAAGGGCAGCCCCCCGACCTGCGCAGCATTCCCCAGGGCTGCCCCTTCTGGCCGCGCTGCCCGGACGCCATGGACAAATGCCGGGAACAGTACCCGCCCCGCACGTCCCTGGGCGGCGAGGACTTCGTACACTGTTGGTTGACCGAGGAGGGAAGATAGCGTGGCCGACCGTTTGCTGGAAGTTACCGGGCTGGCGAAGCACTTTCGGGGCGGCGGCAGTTGGATCAGCAGCGGCGGGGACGTCATCCGTGCCGTGGACGGCGTCAGCTTCCATGTGGAAGAAGGGGAGACCTTCGCGCTGGTGGGCGAAAGCGGCTGCGGCAAGACCACCGTCGCCAAGATGATTCTCCTGCTGGAGCGCCCCACCCGGGGCACTGTCGCCTTCCAGGGCCAGGACGTGAGCCGTATGAGGGGAAGCGGCCTGCGGGAATACAAGCGCCTGGTCCAGGCGGTTTTCCAGGACCCGTACAGCTCCCTCAACCCCCGAATGCAGGTGATGGACATCATCGGGGAACCCCTGCGCGTCCACCAGCACATGCGGGGGCGGGACCTGCGTATGCGGGTGGGCGAACTGCTGGAAAACGTGGGGCTGAACCCCGTAACCGCATCCTTCTTTCCCCACCAGTTCAGCGGGGGACAGCGCCAGCGCATCGCCATCGCCCGGGCCCTGGCCCTGCGGCCCCGGCTCATCGTCCTGGACGAACCCGTCTCCGGCCTGGACGTTTCCATCCGGGCGCAGATTCTCAACCTGCTGGTGGACCTGCAGCGGGACCTGGGCCTGAGCTACCTGCTCATCTCCCACGACCTGGCCATCGTCGAGCACATGAGCCACCGGGTGGGGGTAATGTACGTGGGCAAGATGGTGGAACTGGCTACCCGCGACGAGTTCTACGGCAACACCCTGCATCCCTACAGCAACGCCCTGCTGGCCTCGGTGCCCAAGCCCGACCCGGACATTCCCATGGGCACCACCATCGGCGGAGAGGTTGCCAGCCCCATCAACCCGCCCAGCGGCTGCCGCTTCCACACCCGCTGCCCCATTTACCTGGAAACCAGCATGTGCCGCGACGTGGAACCCGACTGGCGCGAAATACTCTCCGACCACCTCACCGCCTGCCACAAGGTGGAACCGGCGGTGGTGTAGGAATTTCCCCGAGGTTCCTTCCACCTTGACGGGGGAAGGTGGGGATGGGGGTGAAGAAAACGTAGGGGCGCACGGCCGTGCGCCCCTACCGTTGGTCTTCGGCAACGATTATTGCGCCTACACCGACAGCAACGGTCGCAACTCCCGCACGCTGGGCAAAGTCTCCAGCCGGTTCACTGCGTCAATCAACTCATTTGACTGGGCCGACCCAAGCACCGGTTCCATCAGGTCCAGCGCCTTCTCTCCCACTTCCTCCCGGGACAGGGGGTTCTCCGCCCGCCCCCGGAAGCTGGTAACCCGTTCCTCCAGGGTTGTACCGTCCTTCGTGGTTACTTCAACGATGGCCTGGTAGTCGGGCTGGGCGCCGCTGAGTTCCGGGTCGCCAATAAGCGTAACCCGGGAACGCAGGTCCAGCACGTCCGGGTGCGTCATCCGCTCAAAGGAATGGGCGGCCTCAAAGGAGACCCGGCCGTCCAGCAGGGCGATGGCGAAGATGTACTGCAGGTTGATGTCCGGCATATCCCGGTCGTTGACCGTGTGCGCCCCGCTCTCGGGCAGGCGGGCGACGACCTTCTCCACATCGGCGGCGGCGATGCCGTGCTTCTCCATAATCATCAGCAGGCCCTCGGCCGGCGACTGGATGGGGAAGCCCACGCAGAACTTCTTGATGTTGGTCAGCATCACCTCGTAGCGGCTGCCCAGTTCGGCCACCAGTTGCTCACCCCTGGGGTTATCGGCATAGGCCACCAGGAAATTGCCGTCGCCGGTAAAGGTGTCGAACACCCCGGTGAAGCCCATCTGCACCATCTCGGCGGCCATCACCCCGTTGCGGGCGTTCATTCCGCCGAATATGTAAGCCTTTTCGATGTGCTCCACGTCCCTGGGATAAGTCATAATGCCCGACGCCTGCTGGGCGCCGTAGGACAGCAGGTCGCGGTACTGCTCTTCCCTCAGGCCGGCCAGGCACCCGGCCGCGGCAGTGGCGCCCATGGTGCCGCCGATGCTGAAGGGCAGGTGATTGCGCGCCCGCATCTCCTCCCGCCCCAGGGCCTTGGTGGTGCGGCTGCCGATGTCGTACCCCAGCACCACGGCCTTGATGAAGTCCGACCCGTTGACGTTTTCCCGTTCCCCCATGGCCAGGGCGGCGGGCAGGATGGCGCAGCCCGGGTGAATGCCGGCGGACCCGTTGGAATCGTCCGTCTCGTCGGCGTGGGCCATCATGCCGTTGGCAATGGCGGCGTTCACCGCCGACACCACCATGGAACTGCCGACCACCTGGGCCTCCTCGGGCCCACCCTGCTGCTGCACGTACTGGCGGGCCAGGACGCCGGGTTTCAGGACGGAACCCGACACCATGGCCGCCAGGGTGTCCAGGATATGGTGCTTGGCCTTTTCCAGCACGTTGGGCGGAAGCTCTGCGTCCAAAGCGCCTGCCAGGTAGTGGATAAGTTCGGGGGTAATGCTGTTTTCGGTGGACATGGAATTTGCCTCCGTATGCCTGCTTGCAGTCAAGAATGCAAGCCAAGGATAACCGCAGTGGGCCCCTCCTGGGGCGTAGGGTAGTCTAACCGACGGACAGGTACGCCGCAACGGAAAGGGTGCGGCAGGGCGGGGCAATCGCATTTGAGTGGATTGCCCCGGCTCAGGGCAGTAACTGTTCACATTCAAGGGGAGATTCCCATGCTGTAACCGTCATACCGGCGAAAGCCGGTATCCAGAAAACTTGCCTTTCAATATGTCGAATGGGGCCCACCCTCCTGGATTCCGGCTTTCGCCGGAATGACGACTCCGGGGCCGGCCACTTACCCCCAAACTCTGAACAGTTACTTAGCGTATGATTGCCCTGCGTTCAGTCCGCCATGAAGCTATAATGCTCTTGCCCTGTCCGCATCGGGGGGCAATCCACCTCCGGGTCAATGACATGCTCTATTGCCGCGAAATCCCGAAATCCGGTGACTTTTGCTAATCGCCATCAAGCGCAGGGTCCACTACGGTTGGGTAATATTTGCCCTCACCTTCACCAACCTCACGGTGGAGGGTGGGTCCAAGAACGTCCAGAGCGTATTCCTGGTTGCCCTGCGGGACCACTTTCGCAGCAGCGTAGCTTTTACGGCCGCCGTATTCTCCGCCTCCGGGCTGTTCGGTGCCTTTATCGCTCCCTTCCTGGGCATGTTCCTGGACCGCTTCGGCCCCCGGGCCCTGTTCCCCCTGGCCGGGTGTTTCATCCTGGTCGGCTGGCTGGCCAGCAGCTACGTCAGCGAAGTGTGGCAACTGTTCATTTTCTACAGTGTCGTCGCCACCGTGGGCCAGGTGGGCATTTCATCCTTCTCCGCCACGGCGACCCTGGCGCCCTGGTTCCCCCGCTCCAGGGGTGTTGCGCTGGGAATGGCCGACGCCGGCAACCCGGCCGGCCAGGCCATCGTCGTGCCCTTGGCCCAGCTCATCGTCTCTACCCTGGGCTGGCAGTGGGCCTTCCGGATTTTCGGCGTCGCCTTCTTCGTGGTGGTGGTCGTTCCCAACCTGCTCCTCCAGAAACGGGCGCCCGACGGTGAGCAGGCTGGAAATGCCGCCCCCATTCCGGTGGCCGCAGAGGAGCCCGCCGGCCCGGGCGTGCCTGCGGAATCTGAAGCTGAAACTCAGCCCCGGTCCTCCCTGGGCGAAGTGCTGCGGGAACCGGCGGTATGGCTCCTGCTGGGCGCGCGGGCCGTCAATTCCGTGGGCAACCACATGACCATGGTCCACATCCTGGCCTTCCTCTTCCTGGCGGGCTACGGCGAAATCCAGGCGGCCCTGGCCGTCGGCATTGCGGGCCTGCTGGGCATCGGAGGCCGCCCGGCCACCGGCCTCCTGTCCGACATCATCGGCCGGGAGATTGTCTATACCATCGGTATGACCATGTCCGTTGCCGCCGTGGTCCTGGTGCTGTTCTTCAGCGCGGGCGGCGCCTGGTGGGTGCTGGTGTTCTTCGTGGCCCTGAACGGCTTAAGCGACGGCATCAGCGGCCTGCTCATCGGGGCCAAGGCCGCCGACCTCTACCCGCCCCGTATGCTGGGCACCGTTATGGGCATGATGGAGGTGGGACGGGGCATCGGCATCGGACTGGGCCCCATCCTGGCCGGCCTGCTCTTCGACCTGCACGGCGACTATTACTGGGCCTTCCTGATTTCCGCCGCCTTGACCACCGCCTCCGTCTTCCTGATATGGGGCGTGCGCCTCACCGCCCGCAGCCGCAACCAGCCCACCCCATAGCAGTCCCACCGCCATCCGGCGCTCCAAGCGCAACACCATCCGGCCGCCACTTCTCCCCAATTCCCAATTCCTAATTCGTAATTCCTAATTCGTAATTCCTGACACTCCCCCCTTGCCAGCCTGGATGACCCATCTCTACCGTAAATAAGACATAACCCACCAACCCGCCACTCAGGCCAGGAGACTGTCCATGTCTGAAACGCAAGCAAATACCCGAAAATAACCGGAAATGCAGGCCCCATAAGTTTTTCTCGGACTGTCCCTTCCCCCTCGATGGGGGAAGCTAGGATGGGGGTAACTCCCCATTTGTCCGCCGCGGTCCGCCTGAGGCGGATGTCGATTCGTGGATAAGAAAGAAAAGGAGCCAAACCCATGACCCTAGCCCAAATCAGAAACCAACTTCGCCAAATGCAGCGCAAATTCGCCCGGGAACTGGCCGTCTTCCGCCTCCGCCAGATCGCCGAGAAAATCGCCGAGGACTGGACCGTCGCCACCGCCGAGAAGGAACCGCTACCCCAGCCCCACCAGGTCGTCCTGCGCGTCGCCCGCGAAGGCCACCGCTTGCAGACCTACATGAACCTGAACCGGTATGTCCAGCAGTGCATTGACGAGGACAGCTGCCTGGAAGCCCCGCAAATCGTCCGCGCCCTGCTGCCCTGGGCCTGGGACCACCGCTACGACGACATCCTCTACGGCGAAATATCCGCCTGAGCGGCGATGGTACCCGTAGGGGTCCGCCTCAGGCGGATGTCTGCCCTGGCCTGGGGGTGTAAACCACCGTAGGGGCGGGTTTATAACCCGCCCTGCCCCGGGGTGAAGGCCATCACCGGGGCGGCCCTTTCGGTAAGTCCGCCTTTGGCGGGTGGCTGGCCTGGCCGCCGTCCCATATTCTTCAAAGTGGGACGGCTGGCATGGGGTTAACGCGGAGCAGGCGAGGCATACCGCCGGCATGAGGGTGACCGTTTATGTAATCCTAAATCAGTAACCCCCGAAACCCCGCGGCCGGGGAGAAGGACAACACCGGCGGCAAGGCCGCTTCGGGGCTTGGCACAAGTCTTAAACATTGGATAAAAATGTGAAGTTCTAAAAATTGTCAAAAAAAGCGACCAAGTTCCGTTGACACTTTCTTTCCCTTATTGTTACCGTCAGGCCAGTGATTGTGGTGAGGGGTTTGTGGGAGGATCACATCTCCGTATCACTCTACAAAACCGCCGTTCGGGGCTTCTGCAGAGTCCCGCATCGGTCTCTGAAGGCTTTCCCAGGGCTCCCAAGAGTTTGGGGACAAGCCGATCAATCGTCGGAACGGGGCAGAGTTGGGTTGGGCGTGTTGTCCAGGGTTGAACCGGCCTACTGTATTTTCCCATCTTGCAGGCATGGCAGGTCGCTGCATCCACTCTATTGTCCCGGCAACCAGGACAGAGAACGAGGCGTCCCAACGGGAGATTATGGTTTCTCTGTCAGCACATCGGCAAGGAATTTTCGGTCCGGCTGCTTCCCCTTTCATTTCCATGCGTCGGTCCGAGGCCCGGTAGGTCAGCGATGGCAGATCCGGCGGAAGGAGCAGCGGTTCCTTTTCACCTTCCCGTGTTGTTGGCGGAGGTTGTGGGTCAGTTGGGAGTGCGCCCGGACGGTGTGTTTGTGGATGCTACGGTGGGGGATGGGGGGCATGCGTTGTCCCTCCTCCAGGCGTCCTCCCCGACAGGGAGAGTGTGTGGTATCGACCTGGACCCTCGTTCTTTAGTCCGTGCTGACCGGCGCCTGGCTTCTTTTGGAGAGCGATTTGCTCCATTGCCGGGCAGCTATGCCGAGATGGTGTCCCTGGTCCAAGGGATTTGGGGTGCGGAAGCGCGGGCAGACGGAGTTCTGCTGGACCTGGGGATATCGTCCCGGCAAGTCGACGCCACCGGATTCGGTTTCAGCTTCCAGCGGGACGAACCGCTGGATATGCGCTTCAATCCGGAGGCGGACATCCCGACGGCGTCCGACATTGTCAACACCTGGTCGGAAACCCGGTTGGCGGCCGTAATCAGGGAGTACGGTGAGGAACCCCGGGCCAGAGCCATTGCCGCGGCCATAGCGCGCCGGAGGCCCTTGGACTCTACCGCTCAACTGGCAAGGGTGGTGGCGGAAGTGTCGGAGCGGAGGAGAGGGCGAGGAGCGCGGGGCAGCGGCGGCGGCAGAAGGCCCGCCAGGACCCACCCGGCCACCCGCACTTTCCAGGCCCTGCGCATCGCGGTACA
>DAOUJN010000010.1:0-6566 GCA_034422655.1 Dehalococcoidia bacterium | reverse complement strand
GGGGGACCCGCGCCGTTAGTCCTGAGCTTGTCGAAGGACGGCTTTGGAGAATCCGCTGGATGGTTCGACAGGCTCACCACCAACGGATTCTCATGGACTTTGCAATCGTCCTGCTTTGCAGCCAGTGCGGTATTGACGTGCGAACATTAGTTCTCTATTATTCCCCGGCGCGGTTGCTACCGGGCCATTCGCCCAACAGAGGCGATTGTCCCATTGTATGCCCGTCCTGGACAAATTGAGGGGCAATCAACGACTGAGAGGGCCAAGTCCTGGAGGATAGTCAATGAACCGCGAAACCAGGAAAGAAACACCGAGCCTTATCCGGAATCGGCATGACCGGCTGGAGGCCATCGCCGGCCTGATGCAGCAGGACCTGACCGTGGCCGAAATCGCCAGGCGCGTGGGTTTCTCCGAATGGCGTGTGCGGCGAATCGCCTACGACCACGGGCTGACCAGACCAGCCGACGCAGGGAACACGCGATTGAACCAGCGGCAGACCCGAATCCTGGCCTTCATCCAAGACTATACCGCCCACCACGTTTACGCGCCCACGGTTCGGGAGATTGCAGTGGGTTGCGACCTGAGCAGCACATCGGTGGCGCTATACAATCTGCTGACCTTGGGGCAGAGGGGGTACCTCACCCGTTCTCGTGACGTCGCCAGGGGCATTGTGCTTACCCAGCAGGGCAGGTGCTGGTCGCCGGTCAAGCCGGACAGCCCAGCGAAAGAGGCAGCATGAAGGTCGCCTGCGTGCTGATCACCCACCTGCGGGCCAAGGTGGAGATGCAAAAGAGGCCCGACCTGAGAGACCGGGCCGTCCTCATCATTGACCGCTCCCAGGGCCGGCCCCTAGTTGCCGACCATTTTCCTGCCGCATCCCGGATGGTTGCCGGAATGGCCCTGGAACAGGCCCTGTCCCGCCAGACCGACGGCGTCGTTCTGGAAGCGGACGAGTCCGCCTACCGGCGGGAGTTCCACCGGATGCTCCAGGCATTGCAGGGAGTCAGCGACCGGGTGGAAGGGGCGGAGCTAGGGACGGCCTACGTGGGACTGGACGGGCTGGAAGCCCTGTACGGCGGCGAGGCCCGTTTGGTAACGGCCCTGCTGAACACCGTGCCCCAGGACCTGGCGCCCCGCGTCGGGGTAGGAGAGGCCAAGTTCCCGGCCTACGCCGCCGCCCGAGCCAGCCAGCCCCTGGGAGCTGCCAAAGTTCCCCCGGACGCGGCCGCTTTTCTGGCCCCCCAGCCGGTGGACCTACTGCCCATCTCACCGGCGCTCAGGGATGAACTACGCCGCTTCGGGCTGCACACCTTGGGCGAAGTCGCCGCCATGAAGCAGGAAGCGCTCACCGGCCGCTTCGGACCAGAGGGCCGGCGGGCCTGGGAACTGGCCCAGGGCATTGACCACGCTCCCTTTATCCCCCTGCGCTACGAGGAGTCCGTAATCGAGCGGACGGCCCTGCCCTTCGCCTCGGCATCCCTGGACCTGCTGCTGACGGCGACGGACACCCTGCTGCGCCGGGCCTACGCCCAGCCCCGGATGCAAGGCCGGTACGCCGGCGGGGCGACGTTGAAGTGCGTCATCCACCGGGTGCAGCCCTGGCGGAAGGACTTCCGCTTCAGGCAGGCCATGGGCGATTGGGAGCGGGCTTCCCGCATCGTCCGGGGTCAACTGGAGGCCGACCACCCCCAGGCCCCGGTGGAAGAGGCGGCCCTGACCCTGACCAACCTCACCGGGGATTCGGGGATGCAGCTGAGCCTGCTGGCAGACCTGCGGGGAGACCGGGACCGGCGGCTGGCCCAGGCGGAACGGCAGCTTCAGGGCCGGTCCGGCGGCAAACCCGCCCTGTACCGGGTGGTCGAGGTCGCTCCCTGGCACCCAGCCCCGGAGATGCGGGCCATGCAGGTTCCCCTGGACGCTTCCGGCGCAGAAGGCATGAAGCCCCTCTCCCTGCCGACCCCGGCGGAGGTCCGGGAGGGACCGGAGGGCGAACCGGCGGCGGTGCTGCTGGGAGACCGGTGGCAACGGGTGGCCCGCATCGAAGACCTGTGGTGCTTCGACCTGTGGTGCATGCCCCAACCCATGACCAGAACCTATTACCGGGTGGGCGGAGAGGACGGCCGGGAGGCGACCCTGTTCCGGGACCAGCATCAGGAGCGCTGGTTCCGGCAGGCCCCGTAGAGCGCATGGCCTCCCGTGCCAGTCGGCTACGTGGAACTCCACGTCAAGAGCTTCTATTCCTTCGGCATGGGCGCCTCCCACGTCCACGAGCTGCTGGCCCAAGCCGGAGAATACGGCTACGGCACCCTGGCTCTCACCGACGCCAATTTGTGCGGCGCCCCGGAGTTCGCCAGGCTGGCCAACAGCCTGGGCGTCCAACCCATCACCGGCGGCGAAGTGACTCTCACTGGCGGCTCCCGCATCGTGCTGCTGGCCAAGAACCGGCAGGGCTACGGCAACATCTCTCGGCTGTTCACCCTGGCCAACGCCGCCAACCGCCGCGAACCCCGGCTGGACCCGGCGCATCTGCCGGAACACGCAGAAGGAGTGACACTACTGACCGGAGGCCGCGACGGACCGCTGTCAAGGTTGCTTGAGGAAGGCCGACATGCGGAGGCCCGCCGCCAGCTCGGTTCCTACTGCGAATGGTACGGCCCGGACGGAGTGTACGTGGAACTCCAGCAGAATTTCATCAGGGGAGACACCCCGCGCAACCGGGAACTGGCCAAGCTGGCCCACGGCGAGGGAATCCCGCTGGCCGCCACCAACGGCGTCCACTACCATCGCCAGGAGCGCTACCGGCTGCAACACGCCCTGGCCGCGGCCCGGCGCAACACCACCATCGAGCAGGCCCTGCCCCACATCCGCCCCAACCATCACCTCTGCCTGAAGTCCCCGGCGGAGATGAAGGAGATCTTCCGGCAATACCCCGAAGCCGCCGCCAACACCGTCAACATCGCGGAGCAGTGCGATTTCAACCTGGCCGACGACCTGGGTTACAGTTTGCCCGATGCGGCAGTGCCGGAAGGCTACACCCCGGACAGCTACCTGCGCCAACTGTGCCACGAGGCCGCCCAGCGGCGCTACGGCTCCGTCTCCCGCCAGGTGAGAGAACGGCTGGATGAAGAGTTCCGGCTCATCGGGCGGCACGGCCTGGCCGGATTTCTGCTGCTCTACCGCGAAATCGTCTTCCTCGCCCAAGAAATCATGGAGGAGAAGGGCCTGGTCCACCCGGAAACGCCCTTGGAGGAACGCCCTCCAGGGCGTGGGCGCGGCTCCTCGGTGGCCCTGCTGACCGGCTATCTCATCGGCATCAGCCACGTGGATCCCCTCCGCTGGGGCCTGACCCTGGAGCGCTTCATCTCCGAGGACACCACCCTGCTGCCCGACATCGACCTGGACTTCCCCCGCTCCCTCAGGGACGAACTCATTCGCCGGGTGCATCAACGCTTCGGGCCGGACCACGCCGTCCTGGCCGGAGCCATAGGAACCTACTCGGTCAAGGGCATCGTCCAGGACCTGGGCAAAGCCCTGGGACTGCCCAAGGAAGACCTGAAGCGCCTATCCAGGCAGCTTCACTCCCATGACGGGGCCATGCTGCGCGACGAGATGCTGGCACTGCCCGGCTTCCGCGACCGCGTGGACGCTCCCGGGTGGCGGGAACTGACGGAGCTGGCCCCCAGCTGATGCACGCACCCCGCAGTCTGGGCCAGCACGTGGGCGGCATGGTGCTCAGCAGTTCGCCGGTACCGGAAATGGTCCCCGTGCGGGCCGGAGCCATGGAAGGCCGCCACATCATGGACTGGAACAAGGACAGCGTGGCCGACGCCGGCTTCGCCAAGATCGACCTGCTCTCCCTGCCGGTGCTGGACCAGCTGGAGGAAGCCCTGGACCTGATCGGGAAGCGGGAAGGCGCGAGGCCCGGCCTGAGCCGTATTTCCGCAGACGACTCTTCCGTGTACGACATGATCAACGCCGGGCGCGCCAAGGGGGTGTTCCTGCTCCAGTCGCCGGCCCAACTGAAGATGGCGCAGCGGCTGAAGTCCCGCAACCTGCTGGATTTGGCCTACCAGGTGGCCCTCATCCGCCCCGGCGTGGGCGTCCAGGGCAGCGCCGTGAGCCAGTTCGTTGAGCGTTACCGCCACGGCGCGTCGTGGGACTACGACCACCACCTGGAGGAGCGGGCCCTGAAACGGGGCTGCGGCGTCATCGTCTGGCAGGAACAGGTGGTGCAGCTCATCATGGACGTGGCGGGCATGACCGCCGCCCAGGCCGACGAGATACGCCGCGCCTTCGCCAAGCCCAACAACGAACATCTCATCGCCATGCACCGGCGGCGGTTCCTGGAAGGCGCGCGGGAGAAGGGAGTGCCGGAGGATGTGGCGGAGAGAATATTCGCCAAGATCAACGGGCAGTACATGTTCCCGGAGAGCCACTCCCACGCCTTCGCCGTCACCGCCTACCAGTCCGCGTGGCTGAAACGTCACCACCCGGTGGAGTTCTTCGCGGCCCTGGTCAACAACCAGCCCATGGGCTTCTATCCGGTGGAGACCCTGAAGCAGGACGCCCGGCGCTTTGGCGTCCCCTTCCTTAACCCACGTGTCAACCGCAGCGGCGTGGACTGCGTACCGACGGACGACTCGGTATTGCTGGGCCTGCGGTTCATCAAGGACGTGGGCGAGGCATCCGGCCAGGCCATCGTCGAAGAGCGGGAACGGCACGGCCACTACGCCGGAGCCGCCGACCTGGTGCAGCGCACTGGGCTGAAGCCCCAGGCGGTGGAGACCCTGGTCATGGCTGGCGCCTTCGACGCCCTCATCCCAAACCGCAGGAAAGCCCTGTGGGAGGCAGGTCTGGGCATCCGGCCCGGACGGAACGGGCAAAGATCCTTCGCCGGCGCCGTAAATGGAGATGTTACCGGCCTGCCCGACTTCACCGCTTACGAGAGGATGGCGGGCGAGTACCGGGCCATGGGCATCTACCCCAGGGGACACCTGATGGAGTTCGTGCGGCCCGGCCTGGGTCCTCAGGTCCTCCCCGCGGCCGACGTGGAATATGCCAAGGAAGGGGAGGAAATCTTGGTGGCCGGCTGGCCCATCGCACGCCAGCACCCCAAGGGGCAGGACGGCACGGTGTTCGTAACCATCGAGGACGAGACCGGGGACGCCCAGGTCATTCTCTGGCCCCAGGTGTTTCAGCAAAGCCGCAAACAATTGGGCAGCCACGTGCTGCTGGTGCGGGGAACTCTTTCCAAGTGGGACGGCACCGCCGCGGCGCCAAGCAGCGAGACCTTGGAAAGCCGGCCGGCTATACAGCGCATAAGACTCCCAGATGCCGCCGTCAACAGAGTTGAGTTCGGCCACGCCGGAAATGCCAGTATCGTACTGCCACTCCTGCAGGCGATGCGATCTTTCCAACCGACACACCCGATCGCCCTGGCTTGCGAGGGAGTTTCGGGCACAGTTAATCAGAGGAAGTCTACACCATCAACCGTATGGCGCCGGCAGGGATTATGGTCCTACTTTGTGTGATTCGTCATATCATTCGGCCTCACACTATGGAATATCAACCTGCAGGCGGCACCACTCCGCCGTCGCTATGTGCAGGGATCCGGGGAACGTGCGCCCATTGATCGCCCGCAGCTTCGATAAGGGCAAGTGGAGGGCGCCGCTCTGACGGCGGCGCCTCGCTCCTCGGCCTGGAGTGAAAAGGCCATGCCTGCTACGAGTACCCCCAAATTCTCATGCTTGGTGGCCTTTTCCCTTTGTGTTAACCCGGTTTCCGCGACGGGTCTTCCCGCCGGCTATGGCGCCGGGTTTCGCTGGACCCTATACGGTTCACGCTGGGTCAACATCCCGCCGTAGACCCGCTCGTCAACGTTGTGGTTCACCGAAACCCGGCCCCGGCTGTCGTAGCCGCTGGTGTAGGCGTATTCGACCTCGGCGCTCGGCGCCCCAGGGCACCCGCCCGCCGATGCGCACCGTGCCGCCGCCGGGCTGGTTACCGCCGGCCCCAGGCCCACCGGCGCCCTTCACCACCACGCCCTTGCGGTCGTCCTTCTTCTAGGTCATGACCTTTAGTTCCACCGGCGCCACCAGCTCCACGGTCGTGGGCCGGAACAGCACCTCGCGCAGCCGCCGGAGAACGTCCCCCGACGGGGTCCGCAATCGTCTCATGATCAGGGAGAGATGGCTGGTGCTGATGCCCATCTTGCGGCAGACCTCGGACACCGGGGTGTCCTCCTCCGCCTGGAGCAGGCCGAAGGCCACCTCCTCCGGGGCATACCGGGACTCCTTCATGGAATGATCCTCCTCTCCCATCGGTTTAGATCATCCCACAAAACTCGCATTCCGGTTGGACCAGTTTTCGGGGAGCGGGTCAACGGGTGAAGCTGAACGGCGGCGACGTGCCGGTCGTCCTGGTGGGTGGAGGCAGCATCCTGCTGGGCGACGGGCTGGCCGGGGCGTCCGAGGTGCTGCGCCCGCAACACGCCGACGTTGCCAACGCCATCGGCGCGGCCATCGCGCAGGTTGGCGGGCAGGTGGAGCGGGTCTATTCCCTGGAAC
>DAOUJN010000009.1:0-32007 GCA_034422655.1 Dehalococcoidia bacterium | reverse complement strand
CGGACGATTTGCGGGGCTTCCAGGCAGCTGTCCTCGTCAATGCACTGCTGGACGTACCGGTTCAGGTTCATGTAGGTCTTCAAGCGGTGGCCTTCGCGGGCGACGCGCAGGACCACCTGGTGGGGCTGGGGTAGGGGTTCCTTCTCGGCGGTGGCGATGGTCCAGTCTTCGGCGATTTTCTCGGCGATTTGGCGGAGGCGGAAGACGGCGAGTTCCCGGGCGAATTGGCGCTGCATCTGACGGAGTTGGTTTCTGATCTGGGCTAGGGTCATGGTTTTGTCTCCTTTTCTTCTCTTATCCACGAATCGACACGAATATTCACTAATGGGGGGTCACCCCCAGCCCAACCTCCCCCATCGAGGGGGAAGGGACATCCTGGAAAAATTTTATACCCCCTGCATTTCCGGTTATTTTCGGGCATTTTCGTGGTGTTTGGCTTGGGAGAGCAGGCGCAGCATCTTCTCGACGCTGGGGCTGCGGCTTCGCCGGGAGCAGGGGTGTATTCCGGCGGGCCAGGCACTATTTACGGTAGAGATGGGTCATCCAGGCTGGCAAGGGGGGAGCGTGAGGAATTACGAATTAGGAATTACGAACTAAGAATTGGGGGTTGGGGGGTTATCCACGGAGGGCACGAGTTTTGGGGAAGGGGGGGGGGGATGGGGCTTCGTCAGGGCTGGATTGGCTTGCCTTGGGAAGCGAGGCAATTGACAAATTTAGTTTCGTTCATCAAAATATTTCATTGATTCTAAACTAAGTGGCCGTCATGTCTGAATATTTGCCCAGCGGCGACAGGGGCCAGCTTACTGAACGGCTGGTTGACCTGTTCGAGCAAATAAACCGCGCCATGCACTGCACTCCCTCCGATGGCTGGGATGGTCTGGAACTGACCTTTCAGCAAGTGAGGGTGCTGGCCCTATTGTTTGAAGAGCAGCAGCGGATGGGAAACATCGCCAGCTACATGGGTTGCATAATGTCCTCCGCCACCAGCATCGTTGACCGGCTGGTGGACAAGGGACTGGTCGCGAGGGCCGTTGACCCGGAGGACCGGCGCGCCGTTATTTGCCGGATTACCGACCTGGGCAAGGAGACAATGGAACGGTTCTGGAGCATTGGCCGGGAGAAAATCATTACGCTGGCCGATCAGCTGGAGCCGCATGAACTGTCCGAGGTGGTCCGCGCCGCCGTCTTGATGAACCGGGCCGCTTCCATAGCCTTTCCGTCCGGCTACACGCAATCGGAATGATTCCGCCTCCCGTCAACGATACGATGCTCACTTCTCCGAACCTTTTGCCATTCCTTGCCGCTTTGCCCTATTCCCTCAATTCAGTGGAGGCCTGGAGTTGACCATTCTCACCCGGCTGGTTCTGCGCCGCAGTTCGGTCACCATGCTGGTGATTGTGCTGATAATGGTGGCCGGCGTTTACGCCTTTAACGACCTGGAAAGGGAACTCTTCCCGGACATTGAGTTTCCCAACATAACCATAACCACCTATTACCCCACGGCCGACCCGGAGACCATAGTCCGCGAAGTAACGGAACCCATCGAAGACGCCATTGCCAACGTTGATGGCATCCAGGACATCCAGTCCACATCCCAGCAGAACCTTTCCATCGTGCTGGCCACCTTTGATTTTGGCGAGGACATGGAAGATGCGGAGCGCACCATAGAGAGCAACGTCAACGGCATCGTATTTCCGGACGGCGTGGAGTTTACCACCGTATCCAGGATTAACAACGAGACCTTTCCCGTGATGCAGTTGAGCGTCGCCGGAGACCGGGACATAGCCTCCCTCCAGCGCCTCCTGGACGACGTGGTGGTACCGCGCATGGAAGGCGTTGAGGGTGTGTTCGAGGTGTTCGTTCTTGGCCGGGTGGATGAGCGGGTAGCCGTGACCGTGGATACGGACAAGCTGCAGGACCTCGGTCTTTCCATGAACCAGGTGAGCAATGCCATTGCCGGCAATAACATCGGGATACCGGCGGGCACCATCACCGACGGAGACACCAGCTTCCCTGTCCGCACCACGCACCAACTGGGCTCCATTAAGGATATTGAAGACCTGGTCATTGGACACGAGCAGGTTGTGCTGCCATCGGCGGGCCAGGCTGGCCTTCCCCCCAGGGATTCCCAGGGCCAGCGGCCGGTGTTGGTGTCGGACGTGGCGGCGGTTGAGTTGGGCACCTCCGACGCCGCCGGGATTTCCCGCACCCAGGGCATGCCCAGCCTCAACCTGTATGTGGTAAAGCAGCCGGAGGCCAACACCCTGGAGGTAACCAATGCCATCCTGGAGATAGTCGGGGACCTGGAGCTTCCGTCCGATATTCAGATTCTTGAGATTTCGAATAACGGCCCCATCGTGGAAGAGTCCTTGGCCAACCTGCTGCGGGAGGGCCTGCTGGGGTTCCTGTTCGCCATAACCGCGGTCTTTATCTTTCTGTTGAACACCCGGCCCACGCTGGTGCGGGGGCTGGCGCTGACCCTGCGCCCCACGTCCATCATCGCAATTTCCATCCCCCTGAGCATCCTGGGCGGCATCATCCTGATGTGGATGACCGGTATTTCGCTTAACTTCATGAGCCTGGCCGGGCTGGCCATTGCCGTTGGCCGCGTGGTGGACGACAGCATCGTGGTGCTGGAGAACATGTACCGGCATATTCAACGGGGCGAGAGCCGTTATGAGTCAGCCATCAGAGGCACGCAGGAGGTGGGCGCGGCAATCATCGCGTCGACTCTAACTACGGTGGCGGTATTCGTTCCGCTGGCCTTTATCCAGGGGCTGGTGGGAGAGTTTTTCACGCCATTCGCCCTTTCCGTGAGCTACGCCCTGGTGGCGTCCACCTTCGTTGCGCTAACGGCCGTGCCGGTCCTGGGCGCCGCCCTGCTACAGCCCGGCGACATCCCCGAGGCCGAAGAGGACCACCTGCAACTGGGGCGGGAGACCTGGCTGCAGCGCTTTTATTCTCCCATCCTTATCTGGACGCTGCGCCACAAGTTCGTAGCCCTGTTCGCGGCAATAGTGATTACCGGTTCGAGTTTCAGCCTGCTGACGGTAATTCCCGTGACTTTCTTCCCTGGTGGGACGCCCGAATACCTGATAATGAACATTGAACTGGAACAGGGCGCCTCAGTCAGCAGGACATTCGAACACGTGGAGCGGATTGAGAAAGTACTGGAAGAGTTTGTGGAGGAAGGTCACCTGACGCTCTACCAGGCAATCATAGGGCAGGCGGCTGACGAGTTTAACGTCGGCGTTGGTACCGGCAGCCTGCACCTGGCCGGGTTTACCATGCGGGTGTCGGAGGACGCTCCCCGGGATATTACGGAAATGGTACGCCGTAGCATGCCTGAGCCCGGGGAAGGGGTCCGGTACTTCCTGGACGAAGTGGACGATGGCCCCCCGGTGGAGGGGCTGGAAATCAGGGTAATTGGTCCCAACTATTCGGATATCACTGTCGCCGCCAGGGAACTGGAGGGCCGGCTGGCCAGGATTGACGGCATCGTCAACCTGGACAGCAACGTCTCCACGGCCAGGGAGGAAGTAACTATCCGGATCGACAATGCCGAAGCTGCCCAATACGGCCTCAACACGCTGTCGGTGGCCCAGCAGGTGAACCAGTTTGTCGTTGGCCGCGCCGCAACGGAAATTGACCTGGAAGACGTAACCCTGGACGTGGTGGTCCGGGGAATGCCGGAGGACGTGGACGATATAGAAAAGCTCAGGGACCTGGATATTGAGGGTCCCTTCGGCCGGGTCAAGCTGGGCGCCATCAGCGACATAAGCATTGAGCGGGGCCCGGTGGCGGTTTCCCGGTTCGACCGGGAGCGGTCCGCGACCATAACGGGAACGATAACCGCCATCGACACGCAGGCTGTTGGCGCGCTGGTGCAGGATGCCATAGACTCCCTGCCGCTGCCGCCGGGCGTGGAAGTGAGGACGGGAGGCATATTCGACCAGGTGAATGAGGGGTTCCAGGATGTATTCCTGGCGATGGCCGTGGGCATAATCCTGGTTTACCTGGTGATGGTTGCCAGCCTGGGCTCTTTGCGGGACCCGTTCATCATAGTTTTCAGCCTGCCGTTTGCCGTAGTTGGCGCCCTGATTGCCCTGGTGGTGACGGGAAGGACCCTGAGCCTTTCGGCGATGATGGGTTTCCTGCTATTGATCGGGATTGTAGTTACCAATGCCATCGTGTTTATCACCTTCGTGGAGCAACTGCGGGAACGCGGACTGGGCGTGTACGACGCCCTGGTCACCGGGGGACGGGTGCGCATCCGGCCCATTCTTATGACCGCTTTCACCACCACCTTCGCCCTCTTCCCGCTGGCGCTTTCCGGTGATGACGGTGGCGGCATTATCGGCGCCGAACTGGCTACCGTGGTGATAGGCGGGCTGATGAGTTCAACGCTCCTGACGTTGATTGTGGTCCCCATTGCATACACTCTTATGCACAGCACCATTCCCGGTATCCCCTCCGCCATCATGTCCCTCCTGAGAAGGGGGAGGAGGGTAGCCGGCGGGTTGCGCGGCACACCCTGAAATTGAAGCGGCGGAATTGAGCGCCGAGGATTTCTTCATTCTTGTTTTGAGGTAGTCAACCTTGGTTCGTGGCAAGAACTGGACAATTGGCCCTGGAAAATCCTTCAAACTTTTGTCTCTGGCAGCAACATTGTTGCTGTCGGCCGGGGTGGCGGCATGTGACCTGGCGGCGTCCCAGTTTCCGGCTCAGGATACCGAAAATCCGGCGGCGGCTCCGGGGCAGGCCGGGAGCGGGGCAGTGGCAGGCGCTCTCCAGGAAATCGAGGTTGACGCCAGGCTACACTTTCCCCTGAGGCAGGTGCTGACATTTGAAAGGGCCGGCGAGGTCGAAGAGGTATTGGTGAACGCCGGAGATGAGGTGAAAGAAGGGCAATTGATAGCCCGCCTCAATTCCGACCATTTCCCCGTGCTGGACGAGGAAGTGGCGAGACTCAGGAGCCAGATAGCCGAAGCCCGGGAGAATATCAAGCTGATTAACCTGGACTATTCCGGCGAACCGCTGCTGGTGGCCCAGCGGGAGGAAAACGTCGCCAGGCTGGAACTGGCCAATACACAGGCGGAGGAATTCTTCCAGGACATCCAGGAGAACTACGACGACCGCCTGGTAGCCGCCAGGTCCGAACGGCTTCAGGCGAGAGTGGCCCTGGATGCCGCTGAAGATGCGCTGGCCAAGACCCACCGGGACCAGGACGCCAATCACGCCCAGGTGGTGGTGGCCGCGGAACAGGCCCAGGCCGATGCGGAACTGGCGCTGGACCAGGCCCTGGAACGGCTGGCGGATTACCGCGAGAACCTGAGCGACGACGCAGTACGGGCGGGCGACCGGGTAACGGGGGCGGACGTTGCCCTGGACCTGGCCGTAGAAAGGCTGGAGGACTACAGGGAAGACCTTGAAAAGAACACAGTCAGGGCTCGGGACCGGGTAACCGAAGCCGAACTGGCCCTGGACCTGACCCGGAATGCTTTGCAGGATTTCATTGAGGAACACGACCGGCGGATAATTCGCGCCAGGACAATGGTCGGCGCCGCCGATGATGCCCTGGACGCTGCCAAAACGCCCCTGACCCAGTTCCTGCGAAATCCCACTCGTGTCGTGGAAGTTGACGGCAAGCCCGTGGACGTGGCGAAGCTCAGAAGTTTGCAGGCAGCGGTTGACCTGGCTGAAGCGAACCTGGACAAGGCGGAAGATGATCTGGCCGAACTGGAGGAAGGCCCGGACATGTTCCGAGTCCAGGAACTGGAATCAAATGTCTCCGTGGCGGAGTTGAACCTGGCCCAGGCCAGGGACGACCTGGCCGAACTGGAGGAGGGTCCCGACCCGGTATTGCTCCAGGAACTGGAATCCAGCGTGAAAGTGGCCGAACTCAACCGCAGCCTTGCCAGGGATGACCTGGCAGACCTGGAAGAGGGCCCGGACATTCTCGTGCTCAACCAGCTACAAGCCCAGGTGGACCTGGCCCGGGTTAACCTCTCCCAGGCCAACAAGCGGCTGAACGAGGAACTGGAAGGGCCGGACCCGCTTATTGTCCCCCGCCTGGAGGTAAACATTACCCTGGCCCAGCGGAGGCTTGACCTGGCCGAACGGCGACTGCAGGAACTGCTGGATGATGGACCGGACCTGGATTCGGTGCCGCTGATGGAGCGGGAAATTGTCAGTCGCCTGGCCCAGATAGGCGAGCTGTATGAAGGCCCCGACTCGGTCAAGCTGGCGCAGATAGATGCCCTGAACGCGGTCATTACCCTGGCCCTGGACAGGATCGGGGACATTGAGGAGGAAAAGGCGGAATACTCGCTGCTGGCCCCCCACGACGGCATTGTCTTCCTCGTCAACGTGGAAGAAGACGACATGGTGAGCAAACACTCCCGTGTAATGGAATTGCTGGACCCCAGCGAAGTAATGGTCAACGGTTTTGTGGACGCCGGGAACTTCGCATACCTTTCCGTGGGCTCACCGGCGCGGGTCAGCATCCACTCACTGGCCGGGCAGGACCTGAACGGCACGGTCACCTTCGTGGAAGAAGACCCGCGTACCGAGAGGGGCGTCATCAGTTATGCTATCGAAATCCAGGTCGAGTTGCCCCCTGGCGTAGCGGCGCCGCCCCGGCTGAGCGCGGTTGACGCCGTGATACTACCGTGACATGGTAATGCTGTGAGATGGAGGCGTCGGGTAAAACCGGCAGGCAATGCAGGAGGTGGTTATGCGAATACCACTGTTCAATAGAGGCGCGAAAAGAGAAACCGACCCGGTGTGCGCCATGCTGGTGGATACGGCCAATCCCCCCGGCGGCACCTTCGACTACCGTGGCACTACTTACTATTTCTGCGGCCCGGGGTGCAACCGGGCCTTTCAGCGGGAACCGGAAGCGTACCTGTCCGGCGAAAAGCAGATCCGGATGTAACTCTAGCCCATCCCAGTGCCTGCCTTCCCGGCCAAAAGGAAGGGCGGGGTAACTCCCGCCCTTTAGCTGCTCTGCCTGCGATTGCTTAAAGCCCGACGGACGCCGCCAACTTGTGAAACTCCTGTCGGGTCTCCTCCGTAGTCTGGGGGCCCGGGTGCCGCACTCGGCCCGAGGATATGAGCCCCCGCTGCTGGAGGGCATACTTGCGAATGGCTACGCCGATGCCTTCCTGGAACTCGAACAGGAGCAGGGGCAGGTGCCGGTAAAACACCTCTTCGGCCCGGGCGTTATCCCCCTCGGCCATGTGCCGGCAGATTGCCACCAGCACTTCCGGATAGGCGAATCCAGTCATGGCGCCGGCGGAACCCCTGGCCAGTTCGTCCAGCAGGTACATGCCGCCCAGTCCCCCGAAAATTGCCAGGTCATCGCCGGCGACACTGCGTATGGCCGTAATCTTGGTCGGGGTTGGCGGGTCCTCCAGCTTGAGATACTGGACGCCGGGGATTTCCTGGTAGAGTCGGGCGATGAAAGCGGGCGCCATGTGGACACCCGACGTCTGCGGATAGTCCTGCACCACGATGGGAATATCCACGGCCTCCGCAATGCGGCTGTAGTGGGTGAACAGGGAATCGGGATTGGGCTTGCCCATGGCCGGCGCGGAGATCATTACCGCCGCCGCCCCCAGTTCCTGTGCTTCCAGGCTGTAGGCCACCGTGGCGCTGGTGCCGGCGGCGGTAGTGCCCAGGGTTACCGGCATACCGTTGGCGTTGCCAATGACCTCCTTGGCAACGGCGCGCCGCTCGGCGTCGGTGAGGCGGGCGGCCTCGCCCGTCACCCCCAGGGCCACTACTCCCTCGCAGCCGGAGGAACAGGCCTTCTCCATCAGGTTTGAAATTGAACCCAGGTCCAGTTGTTCGTCGTCCTTGAAGGGCGTTGCCAGCATCCAGTGAACGCCCGAAAATCTGTCTGCCATCTTTCGCTCCGGTGAACTGAGAATAAAGACTGCCGGGCTGCATTATAACCCAGGCAACATCCTTATACATTGGCGGGCGGCCTGGGGTAGAATGCAGCCAGCGCCCGGTCATGCCGGACCGAAAACAGGAGAGAAGGATAATGAGCGACCGCAACGACAAGTACCCAACGCAGCACATAGGCACGACCATAATGGTTGTCATGATGCAGGTGGACCCGGAAGACGAGGAGATATTTAATCGCTGGTACGACGAGGAACACCTGCTGGAACGCCTGGAAATACCGGGCTACATCAGCGCGCGCAGGTTCAAGCTGGAAGAGGGAGAGGGCGTGCTTAACTACCTGTGCATCTGGGAACTGGAGGATGCCAGCCCGCTGCAGAGCGAAATGTACAAGGAGCAGCGAGTCCGGATAACGGAACTTCACCGCCGAGCCAACGAAGTAATCAAGCATCGGGCCAGGGGCATATATAAGCAGATATACCCGGTGGAAGGGGCGTTTGAGGACCATTCGGGGTTTTATCCGGAGGGTGTGGGGGAGGGTAGGGGTATTTAATCTAGCGATTTATGAACTCTACAAATCCGTTAGTCTTCCAGAAGGCGCCTGGGTGGGAAACATTGGGCGGGTTACAAACCCGCCCCTGTCTTTCCCGGCCATCCTTCTGCACTCACAGAGTTCGCGTCAGCATCGATGCTTCCACACTGTCTCCGGGAGGGTGTCGGATTGGGATGGCGCCCGCAGGTTAAATGCGGGTGAGCCGCAAAACTTCCCCGATGTCTTCCACCTGCTCCAGGTTCCACAGCTTTTGCAGCAGGGCATCGGTCTGGGCCGGCGCAAGCAGGTCGTAGGCGAGGGAGCGGAACTTGGCCTCCACCTCGGTGTCGGACATGGGGTTGAGGTAATGGCCCCGGTGGTAGGGGACTTCCGCCGAGTACCGGTCGCCGGAGCGGGTTATCACATCAAGCTCACACAGCATGGCTTCGGGGGCCCGGCGGTCGGCTTCGTCGGTGCCCTCCACCTTTACCCGTGCGGTCAGGTCCAGCAGTCCCGGATTGCGGAAGTACTGTTCATCAAAGTGGTCCTGGTGCACTCCACCGTGAGTTAGGGCGACTGCTACGGTGTAGGGCATGCTGTGGTCGGCGGTTTCGCGGCTCTTGGGGTCCCATTTCTCCTCATCGCCGGCCATGATGTCTATGGCCTTGCGCATGGTCCTGATGCGCACTTCAGCAATGTCGTCGGTGTTGACGGCCGGCATCCGGTCCCGGGCCTCCAGGGCCGCCTGTACCACGGTCTGGGAGTACTGGCCCAGCGGAAAGCGCTTGATGCTGCATTCCGCAATCTTGAAGGGGACGTCTCCACCGCCAAACGTGTCCAGCGTGTATGGTTCCCGGGTTATGGCGCGGAAGAACCCGTGCTCGCCCTCGAAAATGGGTTCGGGCCCGGTCATGCCCCGCTGGGCCAGCATGGTGGCAAAGACGGCGTTACGGCTGGCATTGGCGTAGGCGCAACCCTTCCAGTGAGAGAGAACACCGCCCCTGGTCTGTCCCAGCGCTATGTTGGGGGCGATGCCCAGGTTCAGCGCCTGGCGGGTGACGTTTTCGTCCAGGCCCAGCGAGCGGGTGGCCCCCAGGACGCTGGCGATGCAGCCGTTGGTGACGTGGTCATAACCACGGTAGCGAAGGGTAGCGGCGTCGCCCAGACGACAGAAGGCTTCGTATGCCGCCACGGTGGCGGTGATGGCCCGTCGCCCGCCCAGGCCGGCCATTTCCGTGGCGGACAGGACGGCGGCGATACTGTCGCTGGGGTGGCCGGACTCCTGGCTGGTATAGCCGTCGTTGTAGTCCAGGTAACGGATCATGACCCCGTTGGCGAAGGTGGCCAGGTCCGGGCTGGAGGTTTGCCCGCTGCCGATGATGGTGCAGGGCTGGCTGCTGCTTACGGTGCCGGCCAGGTCGCGGGCAATTTTGCTGGGTTCGCTGGTATAACCGCCCAGGGCGCAACCGACGGTGTCGATAATCATGCGCTTGGCCAGGTGGACCACATCGCCAGGCAACTGGCTGAAGTGCAGCCTGTAGGTCCAGGAACTCATTTGTTCGGCAATGGTGGGCATGGGTGTTACTCCTGTTGCGATAACAATCTCGCGCAAAATTCAAGCAATTCGGGTATATCCACTTCTACCACATCCCACAGCAAATCAGTGTCCACGTTGTCGTATTCATGGACTAACCTGTCCCTCATTCCAGCAATGTCTGTCCAGGGAATTTGTTGATGCTCTTCCCTGAAGGCATCTGAAAGCCTCTTTACCGTTTCTCCAATGATGATTATCTGGTGCCGCAGGGCCAATTGAGTCTTGAGGTCGCCGAGAAAACTGTCCCTGCTCATACCCCGGGTTACCAGTAGGGCCAGCCCAGCTTCCTGCGATATCTGAAGCACCCAAGCCCTATCGCGATTCATATATTACTTCTGCAGAACCCAGAATTCTTTCCCGTATAATCCAGTTCTTGCTGGACTCCACACCGTTCCGTGTTGAAAGATCAACCTTTCTCCCCAATAGTTCCGTCAGCTCCCTTTCCGCCCTGATGTGGTCTAAGAGGCTCCAGTGGGCATCTGCCTTATACCGTACCAGCAAATCAATATCACTTTCCGGCCCGAAATCGTCTCGCAGGATTGACCCAAACAGGGAAAGCTGGGCTATCTGCCAGAGGTGGCAAAAGTCTGCCAATTCTGCGTCGGAAATGCCCAATCGGTTCCGTGTCTCCTCTCGCATCTTTCGTGCCTCTTAAGCCGCCTTGAGTTCATTTTAGGCGGGCCTACCCTACCCGGTGAAACTCTGCCACCTGCCGCAGGAAATTTCGGAGCAGGTCGTGGCCTACGGGCGTCATTATCGACTCGGGGTGAAACTGGACTCCTTCCACGGGGTGTTCCCGGTGGCGCAGGCCCATGATCAGGCCGTTCTCCGTCCAGGCGGTAACTTCCAGGTGCTCGGGCACCGTTTCGGGGTAGACGACGAGGGAATGGTACCGGATTCCCTCAAAGGGGTTGGGCAGGCCGGCCAGGACTCCTTTGCCGGTATGGTGGATGCGCGAGGTCTTTCCATGGCAGATTTCGCTGGCCCGCCCCACCGTTCCTCCGTAGACTTCCCCCAGGCACTGGTGCCCCAGGCAAACTCCCAGCACCGGCAGCCTGGGCCCGAAGTGGCGGATAACCTCGTTGGACACGCCGGCCTCGGTGGGCGTGCAGGGACCGGGTGAAACTACGATGCCTTCGGGCGCCATTTCCTCAATATCTTCAATGGTTATCTTGTCGTTGCGGATGGTAACAACTTCGGCGCCCAGTTCCGACAGGTACTGGTGGAGGTTGTAGGTAAAGCTGTCGTAGTTGTCGATCATCAGCAGCATCAGAACAGCTCCACAAATTCCAGCCAGTTGCCGTCCGGGTCCTTCCCATATAGCGCCTTCCTCAGCAACTTGCCGTTGTCGTCAAACAGGGACGCCGGTTCGCTGTTGAAGACCAGGCCTCGCCGGGACTTGTCGGCGTAAAACTCTTCAATGTTCTCAACGAAAAAGGCCAGGTGCGACGCGCCGGCATCGTTAAGGTTAAGGCGCCCTTCGCCCACCGGGGGATTGATGTACTGGATGAGCTCCAGTTGGTGGCCGTCGCCCAGTTCGACGAATGCCCCCTTGATGTGGGCATTGTCGAAGCCCAGCAACTGAGAGGCAAAGCCGCCGGTCCGCTCGGTGCGGCCCACAAGATTCAGGCCCATGACGCTGGTGTAAAAGTCGATGGTCTTGTCGATATCCCGGACTACAAAGCCCGTGTGGAACATGGACTTGAGCATACAGCTTACCTCACAAATTTCGATTCCAGTTTTAAGGCAGGTCCGGAGGGATATCCAGGTCGGCGAGACTGCCCGGTCCCTCTTGACCGGTAGTGCGTTACCGCTCCCCGGTGTCAGCGCAATAATCCGTTCATTAAGCGCGGCCTTCCGCCAGGTCAATCGCCCGCAGCACCGCGCTGGACTTGTGGATGGTTTCCATGTATTCGTCCTCGGCTACGCTGTCCGCAACCACGCCGCCGCCGGCCTGCACGTACATTATCCCATCCTTGTAGATTCCCGTACGCAGCACCAGCGCCGTATCCATATTGCCCGAGAAGCTGAAGTAACCCACGGCGCCGCCGTAGGGCCCCCTCTTCTCGCCTTCCAGTTCCGATATTATCTCCATGGCCCGAATCTTGGGCGCTCCGGATACTGTCCCGGCGGGGAAGCAGGAGCGGAGGGCGTCATAGGGTGACAGGTCCGGCTTCAGGCGGCCTTCCACGTGGGAAACCAGGTGCATCACGTGGGAAAAACGCTCCACGTCCATCAACTGGGTAACCTCCACCGTGCCCGGGACACTGACCCTGCCGATGTCGTTCCGGCCCAGGTCCACCAGCATAATGTGTTCCGCCCGCTGTTTCTCGCTGGTTTTCAACTCCTGCTCCAGGGCCGAATCCTCCTCGGGGGTCTTGCCCCTGGGACGCGTTCCGGCGATGGGGTGGGTGGCGACAATTCCCTCTTCTACCTTTGCCACAGTTTCTATGGCCGCGCCGATGATGTCGAAGTTTTCCAGGTGCAGGTAGTACATATATGGCGACGGGTTAACGCCCCGCAGCGCCCGATACACCTGGAAAGGGTCGGCGTCGGTCTTGCGGGAAAAACGCTGCGAGTTAACAACCTGGATGACATCGCCGTCGTAGATGTACTCCACGCACTTCTCCACCGCCTCTTCATAGAGGGGTTGGGTGAAGTTGGAAGCAACCGCCGCCGGCTCGCTGGGAGCCGGTGGCGGCGCCAGCGTGCCCGGGGGCAGTTCCAGCGGTTGTGACAGGCGGCCCACGAGTTCGTCAATTTTCTCCGTTGCTTCCTGGTAAGCCTGATCGATAATGCCGTCCAGCCTCACGTGGCCGACCACCTTGATGTCATGCCGCAGGTGGTCGAACACCAGCAGGGTGTCGGCGAACATGAACACCGACTCGGGCAGGCCCTGGGGATCGGCGGGCATGGGGGGCACCCTGGGTTCAAAATAGCGTATGCAGTCATACGCCAGGTAACCCACGCCGCCTCCGTGGAAACGGGGCAGTCCCTCCACGGGTATCAGGCGGTAGCGCCCCATCTCGTCCTGGACCGGCGTCAGGGGGTCTACCTCACCCAGCGCCTCGTCTTTTCCCGTTTTGACCACCCGGTAGGGGTCGGTGCCGATGAAGCTGTAGCGGCCAAGGCGTTCCCCTCCGGCCACGCTCTCCAGCAAAAAGGAATAGGGGGGCCTGGCGACCTTCAGATAAGCAGATACCGGCGTCTCCAGGTCGGCGTTAATCGACCGGTAAATCGGCACCAGGTTGCCGTCATTGTTTGCTGCCAGGGATTTGACGTCTTCTAGGGAAGGATAATACATGCTGCCTCTGGCTTGACTTCAGAAACTTGGGTTCTCCATTCAATCAAACAAAAAAGCCCGCCCCATAGGGACGAGCTTTACTCGCGTTGCCACCCTGCTTGCCGGCTCATTTCCGTGCGCAATTCAATGGCGCCGGCATCTTACTCGGCCAAGGGGGCTCGTTGGCTGCGCTGCCCCGGTGCCGCGGACTTGTAACGGCGCCCAACCGACCCGGCCTACTCAATTTCCGTCTACGTCGCCAGGGACAACGGAACACTTTCAGCTGGTAGCTCCGGAGTCCATTCGTGCTTCTGCGCATGGCGCCGGCTCACACCTAACCCGGCTCTCTGGGCCTCGCTGGAAGCTTACTAGTCTCCTTCACGGCCTTTACAGTTCAATTTTCGAATTGAGTATAGTTTTGGCTTAAGGGCAGTGTCAAGAATTGGTGAAGCGGGGTGATCGCAATTCAGGGATTTTCTTAACCGCAGAGACTCAGAGGTCTCGGAGGCTCACAGAGTTACTCTGTGCGTCTCTGTGAACCGCTGCGGCGCCGTGGTAAATGATGCCCCAACGCCCCCTATCCACCCAGGACGGAGAAGAGGCCGGTGGTGTTGTCAATGTTTTCCAGGTCCCGCAATCGCGTCACCGCTTCCTCGATGTGGTCGGGTGGAAGTATGTAGCGGGAACAGTAGAGGAACTTGGCGTCCAGTTCCTCCGTTGTCAGCGGCAGGTCAGCCAGCCCCCGGGCAAATTCCGCCCGGTGCCGCACCTGCCGTCCGTCCTTCAAGGTAATGGACACCGACGTGGGAAACGGGATGGACAGAGTAGAAACCTCGGTGGCTTCCACGCCAATTCGTTCCATAAGGGCGCGCACCCGTGGGTCGGCAACCGCGGCGTCGGTAAAGTTATCGATCAGGGGATGGCCGTGCGTCAATGCGGACGCCACGATGAAGCTCACGCAAGCCCGGGCCTGCCAGCCATCTGCAGGGCTGGGATACGGCAAAGCGGCCAGGGCTGCCGGTGTAACACCCACCTTGACCTCCGCGATATCATCGGCGGCAAACCGGTACTGCTGCAGCAACTGGAGCGCCGCTTCAATGGATGTGTGGGCCTGGGAGGCGCAGGGGTACAGCTTCAGTGACACGCCCAAGGCTGATATGTCGAACAATTCTCCCAGGCCTATGTCCGCTTCACTGTCGCTTCTCGTGAGCGTTCCTGAAAACGGTGTCAGATTTTCCGACTCCAGGCCCTGATACCCGGGTACCGCCGCAAGGCCCTGCCGGGCCAGCAATGCCGCCATAATACCGGCCATGGCTGCGCGCCCCTGGCTGTAAGCCCGGACCGGCCCCGCGTCACCGGCGGTCAGCTCTGCCGGTGCATTTGCGCAGGCCAGCAGCAACGCCTGCAGCATGGCCGGCCCCTTCAACTCCATGAGCTTCCCGGCTGCCACGGTCGCCCCCATGGCGGCGGCAAGTCCGTAATACACAGCGTCCTGCTGCCCCGGCTGCCCGTCCTCGGATCGGGCCGGAGAAAACCGGGTCTGCAACTTGGACGTAACCTCGCAGCCGGCGGCAAAGGCGGCCAACACGGCCTGACCCGGGAGGCCGTTCATCTCGCCCAGCGCCATTACTACGGGAAATACGGCGCTGCCGGGGTGAGCCCCGTTGCCCGGCACCTCGTCATCAAAGTCCAGCAAATGAATCAACATACCGTTGGTCAACGCGGCATAAATGGGGGACGTGCGCAGTCCCTTTCCGATAATGGTGCAGCGGCCGTTCCCGCCCATTTCCTGGGCAAACCGGGTTACCGTCTGCCCATCGGCCTGCGCCGCCCCGGCCAGCCCCACGGCGGCGGCGTTGACCATCATTTCCTTGGAGATGTGGACCAGATCCGGCGGCAACCGGCAAAAATCGCTTTGCTCGGTGGCGAAGGTGGCTATGGCTTGGAGTAAACCCCGACTCGGCAACACTGTCAGATACCTCCCAGCTAGTTGGTCAACTTTAGAGGATACTTGCGGTTATAAAGAATGGCAAACTGGCAATACTCCTTTGCTTTAGATTCAGCCATGCTTTATCATTACGCCAGCATTCGCCCCTGTCCGGCCATGTCGGCAGTAAAGGGGCACGGAAGACAGGAGTATGACCATATGAGCTACGAGACCTTGAGCATTGACCAGGTGCAGCGAGTCGCCATAGTTACGTTGAATCGACCGGAAGTGTTGAACGCGCTGAACCTCCAGTTGGTGCGGGAACTGGACGAGGCCATCATCAATATGGTGGGTGACGAGGACGTCGGGGCCATTGTGATAACCGGCGCCGGAGAACGCGCCTTTTCCGCCGGCGCCGACATCCACGAAAACCGGGAAAAGAGCCAGGAAGAACGGGACGAGGCGGCCGCCGAAAGAGCCGAGTACACCTGGCGCATGGCCAGTTGTCCCAAGCCCGTTATAGGCGCCATAAATGGACTGTGTTACGGCGGCGGCACGGTGATGGCTACTTCCATGGACTTCCTGATTGGCTGCGACAAGTCCAGTTTTCGCTTCCTGGCGGTCAACTACGGCCAGATGAACGCTACCTGGAGCCTGCCCAACCTCATCGGCTGGCCCAGGGCCAAGGAGTTGCTCTACAGCGGCCGCGAGGTTTTCGCCGAAGAGGCCTACCGGATCGGGCTGTTGAACCACCTGGTCCCCAACGACCAGTTGATCGACAAGGCCGTGGAGGTTGCTTCCGGCATCGCCAAGAACCGGGCCGAAGGCGTGGCCAACATCAAGCAGATGCTGTTCGAGCACACCGGCCAGCCCATGGAGGACCAGTTCTGGAACGAGGTGAATTCGCGCCAGGGCCGGTTCCGCGGGCTTACCGTGGAGGAAGGTTTCAGGGACTTCCTGGACAGGAAGGGAAGGAAGCCCGCGGTTTCCTAGTCTTCAAGCACGGATTAACTGAGGATGTTGTTTTGTCGGGGCAACCGCATCGGTTGCCCCAAAAGGCGTGTTGCTATGGGAGTTGGCGTTGCAGTTTGATCTTCTGGAATGTGAGTGGGGTTACGGCAGGCAAAACAAACCCCGGGGCCATCACCAACTCAAGGCTGGGAGAGGACTACCCGGGGACGGCTATAACAACGTAACATCTGTGAACCAGAATGTCAATGAGTTTTTTGCAAAGCCTGTACTGGTCTATATCGGCGGAAAGATTTAACTCCTACCAAATCGATGACGGCAAGAATATCGACTCAGTACCTTATGGGCGCTACTTTTGGAATATAGCCTTGAGCGAAAGCCTATATCCCGGTTTGCAGACATTGGAGGTAACCCTGCGAAACAGACTCCACGAAGTTATCTCGTCGAAAGTCGGTAAAGAGGACTGGTTCGATTCCGTCTTGAATGAACAAGAAGTGCCAATCTTGGATGAGATTAAGGCCAGGCTGATTGGCCAAAAGATCCCCGTGTCCGTCGGTCAATTGGTGGCAAATAGCAATTTGGGGCTTTGGGTCAGCCTGTTTAACCGACGTTACGAAAGTGTCCTTTGGCCCCAACTGCTCAAAGAAGTTGTGCCAATTATGCCAAACAACTCCCGGACGCGAGGAAATCTCTCAAGGCGCTTAAATCGTATTAGACGATTACGCAATCGTATCTTTCACCACGAACCAATTTGGAATCGGCCCAATCTGGTGCAAAGGCACGATGAGATCCTGGAGACCATTGGCTGGATAAACCCGGACATGCTGGAAGCGGTTAGACTGTTTGACAGTTTCCCCGAAGTGTACCAGGCGGGCGTCGGACATTACGAGGCGAAACTCTTGGAACACCTGGCCGCAAAAGAATCTTAGCTGGCAGTCTCGTAGGAACCAATAATGTCGGAACTCACAGACCTGGTTATCCCGCCCCTGGGCCGTCGTTCTACCAATGCTGACGTTATAGCCCCGGACGGCTCGGAAATCCGCCTGCTTCTTGACCAGCGCCATGCTGCAGCCGGTGCCAGCATGGTGGAGGTTGCGCTGCCCGCCGGGCAGGTCTCCAGGCCTGTGTACCACCGGACCGTTGAGGAAGTGTGGTACATCGTGGAAGGGGCAGGAAAGGTATGGCGCTGCCCGCCGGATATTGCCGAACCTTCGTTGGTTCAACCTGTGCCGGTTGGTGTGGGAGATGCGCTGGTGATACCAACCGGGTGGATGTTCCAGTTCAGCGCTGATGAGGCTGCGGAGTTGCGCTTTCTATGCGTAACCATGCCTCCCTGGCCCGGCGATGAGGAAGCACAGCCGGCCGGCACAGGAGGCTTGGGGCCGCCCACCGTTTGACCTGTATCCGGTTGACCTGCTGAATCAACTGCTTTTCCGGGTTGCTGAGGCGGCGTGGGATGGTGCTATACTGTAGGTGGCAGTTACCTTTCCCCGGCCGGTGTAGCTCAGTGGCAGAGCAGCGGTTTCGTAAACCGCAGGTCAAGGGTTCGACTCCCTTCACCGGCTCCATTGTTTTCGCCTTTCGTTCGCCTTCCCCATACCTGCGCAGCAAGGACTCGCATTTTGCCAGCAGCCCTATTATTAGTCTTTGTACGACTGGGTAAATTTGGCGCAGTCCCGGCAATGGCGGGTGCCCTGCTGGTGGTGGTGGCGCTGGCCTGCTCAACTCCTGCTTCTCCCCCGTCGCCGGCCTTGCCGCAAAACCAGCCTGGCGGTGCTTCCTTCGAGACTATCCCCACTGTCGTCCCCATAGACCCACCGGCCCGGGGCGCCGGTGGACCGGACCCCACGGCTTCCCCGGTTGCCCCACCGACAGCCGGACAGGTTCGCGCCGATCTGCCTAACCCCCTGGATGCCCCATCTCCCACACCGACACCGAACGCCTCCAATTCGCCGCCGCCAGATGTGCAAGTTCTCACTGAACTGCCCTCCCCACCAGACCGCGACCTGTTTCAGTTGGCTTACGAACTGCTGCTCCCGCCCGGCCATCCTCAAGTGCCGGCTGTGGTGAACGAGTCACCGGTCAGTTATGAGGCCGGGCGGGTGGACGAGTTCTACCTGGTGGACCTGGAGGGTCTCGAGAAGTATCAATCAAGCTTCGAACTCAGGCACGTATCTCCCAACGCCTACTGGTATTTCGAGGATGGGATGCGGGTGGAGCAGGACGACATTGAGGAGGCAGCGGCCGAGTTCGAGGACATCATCTATCCCCGAGTTACCGCTTACTTTGGTACCGAATGGAAGCCCGGCGTGGACAACGACCCGCACCTGACCATAGTTCACGGCGACATACGGGGCGCCGGCGGGTACTTCAGCTCCACCGACGAATACCCGGCGGAAATCAGGCCCCATAGCAACCAGCGGGAAATGATTTACATCAACGGCAGGTATCTGCGGCTTGGCTCTCCCATTTACTACAGCGTGCTGGCCCACGAACTGAACCACGCCGTCATGTGGCGGCACGACGCTTCCGAGGATACCTGGGTCAGCGAGGGTCTGGCCGAACTGTCCGTAACCGTGGCGGGCTATCCGGCGGAATCCATCCCCCGCTATTTGCAGCTTCCCTTCGTCTCGCTGGTGCACTGGCCCCTGGACGACTCGAACATTGGCGCCCACTATGGCGGCGCTTCTCTGTTCATGCACTACCTGTACGAGCACTACGGCGGCCCCGACCGCGCTGCATTGCGGAATCTCATGCCTGTCCCCGCGGACAACCAGGCCGGCATAGACGAGTATCTGGCCGCCGAGGGTTATGACCGGGACTTTCACGCGGTGCTGGCGGACTGGATAGCAGCGAACTTTCTTGATGAGGATGAAGGGCTGCTGGGTTACCGGGACCTGGAAATCGAAATCGAACCCAGCCGCAGGTTGAGCCGTGCCGGCGATATCGAACGCGAGATTGACCAGTACGGTACCCATTACATCGAGCTTGGGTCGAAGCTTGCGGCAGTGTCCACGGTCTTCACCTTCCGGGCCCCCGGCCGCAACCGGATCATTCCTGATGAGGTGCCGGAAGGGGGCTGCTGGTGGAGCAATAATGGGGATTCCATCACCTCCACCCTAACCCGGGAGGTTGACCTGACCGGTGCGGGAGCGGCCACTCTCTCCTACGACGCCTGGTACAGTATCGAAGAAGAGTGGGACTACGTTTACCTGCAGGTATCCACCGACGGCGGTGGCCACTGGGACATCCTGGAGACGGCGCATACTTCGGACGCCAACCCCATCGGTGTAGCCTTCGGGCCGGGCTATACCGGAAAGAGCAGGGGCTGGATAACCGAAAACGTGGACCTCTCGGAGTACTCGGGGCAGCGAATACTGGTCCGCTTCCAGTACGTGACGGACGATGCCCTGAACGATATCGGCATGTGCCTGAGGGACCTGGCAATCACCGGAGCCGGGGTTCACCCAGTCGAGGATGAATGGGCTGGCGACGGTTTCGTCCTCATGGAAAACGTGGTCCGGCAGGAGTTTATTGTCCAGATTATTCAGAAGGGAAAAACCAACCGGGTCATCCAGATGCCCCTCCATCTTGACGCATCTGAAGTCTGGCAGGGCGAGGTCACGGTCGAGCCGTACGAGGGCCTGGAACGGACCATGATTGCCATAACTGCCACCGCCCCCGCTACAAGGCAAAAGGCCGAATATTTCTTTGAAGTAAGCGAGGCAGGCCAATGAGCCCAACAGGGCGCCAGGGCTGCCGTTTGACCGGAGAATGAGCGCTCCCAAGTTTTCTCTGTGCGTGATTGGCTGCGGCCGTTATGCCGCCGACTTTGCCGGCAGCCTGGCAGGCTTATCCAACGAAATTGACCTGTACTTCGCCAGCCGGGAGCTTTCCCGCGCCGAGAACTACTGCCGGCGCTTTGGCGGGCAGGGCTTTCTTGGCGACTACCGGCAAGCGGCTGAAGACCATCGGATTGACGCCCTGTACGTCTGCACTCCCCACCACCTGCACCGGGAGCACTGCGAGTTGGGAATCCGGTACGGCAAGCACATCCTGGTTGAAAAGCCGCTGGCCCACCGCTTCGAGGACGGCCAGGCCATACTCCGGGCTGCGGAGGAAGCAGGCATTACCCTGATGGTGGCCGAAAACGTGCGGTTCCTGGCGCAGGTCCGCAAGTGCCGGGAACTGGCACTGGGTGGAGCGATCGGCAGCCTGCGCTTCCTGCAGTTCCAGGAGGAATACCCCTTTCGGCCCGGCGGATGGCGCAGTGACCAAAGCCTGAATGGCGGCGGCGTCCTCATAGACGGCGGCATCCATAAGGTCCACTTCATGCGATACCTTGCCGGGGAACCCGAGACCGTATATGCCGCCGAACTGCCCAAGGCCATGAGTGGACAACAAGGAGAGGACGGCATAGCTATCGTCCTCCGCTGGCCTGCCGGCGCGGTTGGCTTTGTCAACCATTCCTGGACTGCGGGCGCTCCCAGGCTCCCGACGGTGTGGGTTTCCGGGTCTCGCGGCAACGTGAGCTTCGAGGTTGGCAGCGGCGAGCTGTTGCTGGAAAGAGGCGAAAGAAGTGAGGTGTTTCGGTTTCCTCCTGACCACCGGGGCATACCTGCCATGGTGCGCGAGTTCGTTGCCAGTGTGCGGGAAAAGCGGGAGGCAGAGACCTCCGGGCTAGAGGGCCTAAGGGACCTGGCGCTGGTGCTGGCGGCATACCAATCGGCTAGGTCCGGGTCTGTGGTCAGGCTGGACGACTTTCTCAGCCAACATTAGCTGGAAAGGGCGGTCGCGAAAGCGAGAGACGGGAGTGCACACTGTGCCCTCCCTCGCTACATTCCACAAAGGGCTACCCGGTTAAAGGGTAGGCAGATACCGCTCAATTTCGTAGTCCGTTACCGTGGCCCGGTAGCTCTGCCATTCCAGGCGCTTGTTGCGGATGAAGCTCTCCAGGATATGGTCTCCCAGGGCTTCCCGGAGCAGGGCGCTGTCTTCGGCCAGCCCTATGGCTTCGCCCATGCTCCCCGGCAACAGCTTTATACCCTGCGCCGTGAACTCCTCGCGGCTCATGGCGAAGACGTTGCCTTCCATCGGGGGAACATCGGGATATTCTTGCTCGATGCCCTTCATGCCGGCGGCCAGCATTACGCTGAAAGCCAGGTAGGGGTTGCAGGCCGGGTCCGGCGCGCGGTACTCGATACGCACCGAGTTCTCGTAGCCGGGGTTGTAGGAGGGCACCCGTACCAGGTCGGAACGGTTGCGGGCCCACGAGACGTAAACCGGGGCCTCGTACCCCGGCACCAGGCGCTTGTAGGAGTTGATCCACTGGTTGGTAACCAGCGTAATTTCCGGCGCGTGACGAATCAGGCCGGAAATGAAGCGCTTGGCTACCATGGATAGCTTGTACTCATCCTCCGGGTCGTAGAAAGCGTTGACGTCCCCTTTGAACAGAGACTGGTGAGTGTGCATTCCCGAACCGTTGATGCCGGTGAACGGCTTGGGCATGAAGGAGGCGTGGAACCCCCGCAGCTGGGCCAGTTCCTTGATGGCAAGCTTGGCGGTGATGACGCTGTCCGCCATGGTAAGGGCGTCCGTGTACTGCAGGTCAATTTCGTGCTGGCTGTGGGCGCCTTCGTGGTGGGAATACTTTACTGGTATGCCCAGGTCGGAAAGATTAAGCACCGTGTCGCGACGCAGGTCGGCGGTCGGGTTGCTGGAAAGCTGGTCAAAGTACCCGTCCAGGTCCAGCGGCTGGGGAGGGCGCAGCTTGTCAGACCCGTCCTTCTCAGGTTGTTCGAGGTAGAAGAACTCCAGCTCCGGGCCTACATAGTAGGTGTAGCCCATGCGGGCCAGCCGTTCCAGGTTCCGCTTCAGGGCCAGGCGGGGGTCTCCCATGAAGGGGTCGCCGCCGGGGGAGTAGATGTCGCAAAACATCCTGGCCACCGCATTCTGGCGAGGCCGCCAGGGGAGAATGGCGAAGGTGGTGGGGTCGGGAAAAGCCCGCATGTCGCTTTCGTCGATGCGGTAGGAATCTTCTGATGCGCGAGCGAAGCCCTCGATGGCGGACCCGTCAAAGCCCACCCCCCTTTCGATGGCCTCTTCCAGGTCGTCAACATTGATGGCAAATCCCTTCAGGTTGCCCAGTATGTCGGTGAACCACAGGCGGACAAATTTAACGTCATTGTCCCTTGCCGTGCGGAGCACGTATTCCTGCTCTGTGGTATGCGAGTCCATCATTTCAATCCCCTCGGGCCTGGCGCGGTGTTTCTGACGCAGGTCGGTTGCGAATGTTGTTCGTAATGTCGCAGCTTGACCATCGCGGCTGGTATCAAATTCTAACCCATCGGCAAGGTGGCATAAACCCCAAAAGGAAACGCCGCCCGTTGAGGCGGCGCTTCCGGCATTACGTAGAGAGCAGGCTAGGAACCCTTTACGTCGGAACCCACGGTCTCGATGATCAGCCGGGTGACGACGTAAGGATCGCAGTTGGCGTTAGGGCGGCGGTCTTCAATGTAGCCCTTGCCGTCCCGGGCCACCTGCCAGGGAATCCGCACCGAGGCGCCCCGGTCGGATACGCCATACCGGAACTCCCGGTAGGAGCAGGTCTCGTGAAGCCCGGTCAACCGCTCTTCAATCCGGTGACCGTAGTGGGCAATGTGCAGGTCGTGGCGCTTCGACAGTGCCTCAGCTGCCGCGACACAGGGTTCGTAGCTGTCGCGCATGGCATTGGTCGAGAAATTGGTGTGCGCTCCGGCGCCGTTCCAGTCGCCCTTGACCGGCTTGGGGTCCAGGGTGGCGCTGATGCCCCGGCGGCCGTCAACCGTCTCGACGTCTTCACCGATACGATAGAGCAGCCAGCGGGCCAGCCACAGGTGGTCGCCCACCGAGGGGGCGCCGATGGGCCCGATCTGGAACTCCCATTGGGCCGGCATTACCTCGCCGTTGATGCCGGAAATGGCCAGGCCGGCATAGAGGCAGGCATCCATGTGCTTTTCCACCACCGGGCGGCCGAATACCTCGTCGGAACCCACGCCGCAGTAGTAACCGCCCTGGGGAGCGGGGAAACCGTTGTCCGGCCAGCCCAGGGGCTTGATGCCGTCAAAGAAGGTGTACTCCTGCTCGATGCCGAACCAGAAATCCAGGTCGGCGTACTGCGCTGCCGCGGCGGCACAGGCCGAGCGCGTGTTGGAAGGATGGGGAGTCATGTCGGTCAGCATAACTTCGCACATGACCAGCTTGTTGTCGCCCCCGCGCACCGGGTCGGGGACCACCAGCACCGGGTTCAGTACGCAGTCGGAAGCCTCTCCGGGCGCCTGGTTAGTGCTGGACCCGTCAAAGCCCCACTCCGGGGGGTCTTCTCCATCGGGCACGATCTTGCCCTTGGAGCGCAGTTTTGCCGTGGGCTCCTGCCCGTCAATCCAGATGTATTCCGCCTTGTAGCTCATAATTCTACAACCTCGCTAAATTATATGCCCTTGGTTTTGCCAGTATAACCGGCCTGGGCAGCGCCTGACGCTAGTTCGTATAGGCGCTTTCGCCGTGGGTTGCCACGTCCAGGCCGAGTTGCTCTGTTGACTCCTGAACCCGCAGGCCGATGGTGTATTTCAAGGCAAGCAAAATAATGCTCGTGGCAATGAAGGACCAGGCGGCGGTTCCAACGATGCCCGCCAGCTGGATAAGGATTTGCTCGCCTCGGCCCACACCGTCGGGCAGGGCGCTGTACCCAATGCCAACGAAAAGGCCGGTCGCCAATGCGCCCCAGGTGCCGCCCATTCCGTGAACGCCCCAGACGGCCAGAGCATCGTCCACCTTGAGCTTGAGCAGCAACTCGATGGCGCCGTAACAGATAGCGCCGGCTACCACGCCAATAATAACTGCTGGCATGGGCCCCACAAAACCGGCCGCCGGCGTAATCGCCACCAGCCCTGCCACTGCGCCGGAGGCAGCGCCTATGATGCTGGGCCGCTTGCCGAAGAACCACGACATGGCCACCCAGGAAACCAGGGCCGCCGCCGCCGCCGTGTTGGTGACCACGAAGGCGTTAACCGCCACACCGTCGGCCGCCAGGGCGCTGCCGGCATTGAAACCGAACCAGCCGAACCACAGCAGGCCGGCGCCGAGAACTATCATTGGGACGTTATGGGGCGGCATGGGTTGTTCCCCGAACCCGATACGTTTCCCAATAATCAGCGCAGCCGCCAGGGCAGCTATTCCCGAGTTGATGTGGACCACGGTGCCGCCGGCGAAGTCCAGCGCTCCCAGGTTGCCCAGCCAGCCTCCGCCCCATACCCAGTGAGTGACAGGGGCATAGACGACGGTGACCCAGACCACCGTGAAGATGACAAAGGCGCTGAACTTCATTCTCTCCGCGAATCCGCCGGTTATCAGCGCCGGTGTAATGATGGCGAACATTCCCTGGAAGACCATGAAGGTCTGGTGGGAAAGGTTGTCGGCGTATGGTCCCGGTTCATCGGCGCTAACGCCGGCCAGGCCAAGCCATTGCAGGTCGCCAACAATGCCCAGGCCTCCCAGGTCGCCGCTGAAGGCCAGGCTGTAGCCCCACAGGACCCATACCACGCCGACCAGGCCCATGCACATCAGGCTGTGCATGATGGTGGCCGTGGCGTTCTTGCGGCGGACCAGGCCGCCGTAGAAAAATGCCAACCCCGGGGTCATCAGCAAAACCAGCGCCGAACAGGCCAGTATCCAGGCAGTATCTCCAGTATTCATACCTTGCCATCCCCCTTGGGGCGAGTGAGCAATACGTCCGTGGGAATTTAGTCACCTTGCCAGTACGCTGCCAGCGCTCCCTTCTTGCCTTTCCCCCTTCCCTGGCAATAGAAACAGCCCATACTCAGGGAACTCCCTTAAAGTATGGACCTTTCATTGCACCCCGGGTACGGGAAAAGAGCAGATCGAGTGCTGGTCAGGATCCGCCCTATTTCTTGAGAAACAGCTTGGGCAGCAACACCCACATGCTGAACAGTCCGATAAAGGCGGCGGCGGCTCCAATCAATTCCATTTGGTTAATGCTCCTTGCCCTTGGTTTATGGCCTTGATTCTGGGCGAGGGATGTTTCGAGGACTTTTCCAAGATGTTAACTTTTTGTTACATCCGGAAGCTCTTATCCTGACCCGGGCCCTCGGCGGGATCACGCGGCGCCCGTCAGGTCAGTTTCCTGGAGCGACGGAAAAGGGAAGCGGCGCTCCAGGCGTTCGTGCTATTACTTCTTCAAGAGCATCTTGGGGACGATAACCCAGAGGCTGAACAGACCAACAAAGGCGACTGCGGCGAAAATGGCTTCCATCGTTTGGCACTCCCTCGAGTTAGTTTATGAGGGTATTCTGGGGCCAAGGTGTTTCGGGGAAATATCGCAGAAGTAAACTTTGTGTTACGCGCATGTTAAAGCTGGGCATGAAGTGCTCAGGCGTTTTTTCCCAAAATGAAAAGGGCCGGGGAAAGTTCCCCGACCCTTTTGCCAGATACCTTATTCCGGATAGGTCTGTTAGACGCTAGCTCATCTGGTAGGCTTCCATGCCATGCTCGGAAGCATCCACGCCGGCCATCTCCTCTTCCTCCGTCAGCCGCACCCCCATGGTGAACTTCAGCAGGAAGAACATCGCGAAGCCGGTTGCCAGGGCCCACACCAGCACCACGGCCATGCTGACCAGCTGCGGCACAATCAGCCCAACGTCGCCTCCCACCAGCCCGGTAACGTCGTTGTTGCCGCCGGCGAAGATGGCCACCGCAAGCAGGCCCCAAAGACCGCACACACCGTGGACCGAGACGGCCCCCACCGGGTCGTCAACCTTGAGCAGCCTCTCGATGACGGTTACCGAAACCATCATTATCGGGGCGGCTATGGCGCCGATTACCACCGCTGCCCAGGGGTCCACAAAGGCCACCGGGGCGGTTATGCCCACCAGGCCCGCCAGGGCGCCGTTACAGGACATGAGGATGTCAATCTTGCCCGACTTGATCAGTTGGATGTAGAGGGCAACCACCGCGCCGGTGGCGCCGGCCAGCAGCGTGTTGATGGCGTTAAGGCCAATGGACGCGCCGCCGTTGATGTTGAAACCAAACCAGCCGAAGAACAGGATGAACGTCCCTATGATCACGTAGGGGACGTTGTGGCCGTAGAGCTGGTTGGGTGTACCGTCGGCATTGTACTTCCCCGTCCGGGGTCCTACCACCGCCGCACCGGCCAGGGCCACGAAACCGCCCACAGCGTGCACTACGCCGGAACCTGCGTAGTCAGCCGCGCCCAGGAGCGCCAGCCAGCCGTCGCCGTTCCACACCCAGTGACCGTAGAGGGGGTAGATGATGGCGCCAATGAGGAAGCTGTAGGCGAAGTAGGCCTGGGTCTTGGTCCGTTCCGCTACCGCTCCGGCCACGATGGTGGCTGCGGTGCCAGCGAAGACCATCTGGAACATCCAGTCCACGTAGACCTGCCAGTCGTTACCACCGCTGGCCAGGAAGAAATTGTCGGTACCGGCAATTCCCGCGGCCGAGGTGCCCATCATTATGGCGAAACCAAAGGCCCAGAAGGACAGGGACGCTATGGCGAAGTCCATGAAGCTCTTGGTCATGTAGTTGACCGTGCTCTTGGACCGGATCAGTCCCGCTCCCAAGAACGCGAAACCGGCCTGCATAAAGAAGACCAGGAAAGCAGCAACCATTGTTGTCAGGTTGCTCAGGTGGGTTGCCGGGTCGTCAACTTCCTGCAGGGGAGGGTCACTCTGGGCAAAAGCAATATTCCACCCTGCCATAATGGCGGCGGCCAGCAGGCCTGCCAGCACGTAGGGAAGGAATCGGCGCAACTGCATCGGGCTCCATCCGAATATCGACTCTCTGATTAACATATCTGGTCATTCAACCTCCTTTTGTGTTGCCTTTATTCTATAAATGGGCCTGGGACAGATTATTGCCGGTGTGTAACACTTTTATTGCCTCAATGTTAACAATTCCCCCGCGTCCAAAAGGATCGAATCGGGCCGGAAGCAATCGCTCCTGGCAGCGGTGGAATGTCGCGCGAGATTGGCAACTCTTCAATTCCGCCACCGCAGGTTGTAAACTGTTGCCTATGCAGGACAGAGAAGACTCCCTTATTAGTAGCCGCATAGCCAAGCTGGAACGCCTGCGGGAAAAGGGGATTGACCCTTACCCGCCCCGCTACCGGCGGTCCGCCGACACCGCAACGGCAGTAGCCGAATTTGAGGCCTGGGAGACAGCGGCCGGCGACGATGGTGCGGAAGAAGCGCCCCCACCCGAACATTCCCTGGCCGGACGCATAGTCTCCATGCGGGTGATGGGCCGGGCCGCCTTCCTGGATCTGCGCGACGGTTCCGGCTCCGTTCAAGCCATGTTCCGGCAGAACGTCCTGGGCGAAGGGTATGAACTGCTCCGCGACCTGGACCTGGGCGACTTTATCGGCGTCTCCGGCAGCATGCTCCGTACCCGCACCGGCGAGGTGACCATCGAGGCCCGGCAGGTGACGGTCTTGTCGAAGGGCATGCGCCCTCTGCCCGAAAAATTCCACGGCCTTCGCGATGTGGAGATACGGTACCGCCAGCGCTACCTGGACCTGATCTCCGACCCGGAGATAATGTGGGCCTTCACCCAGCGCAGCAAGGTGATTAACGGCATCCGCCGGTTCCTGGACAGCCGCGGCTTTCTGGAGGTGGACACGCCCATCCTGGTGCCCGTGGCGGCTGGGGCCCACGCTCGCCCCTTCGACACCCACCACAACGCCCTGGACCAGCGGCTGTACCTCCGCATCGCCACCGAGCTTTACCTTAAACGCCTGATCGTCGGCGGCTTCGACAAGGTCTATGAACTGGGCCGCGTCTTCCGCAACGAGGGTATCGACCAGGACCACAACCCCGAGTTCTCCCTGCTGGAAAGCTACGAAGCCTATGCCGATTACAACGACGTTATGGTTATGGTGGAAGCCATGATCTCCACCGTGGCCCAGGAGGTACGCGGGTCAATGCAAATACCCTACGGGGAGGACATTATCGACTTAACTCCCCCCTGGAAGCGCGTGAGTTTTCGGGAAGAGCTACACCGCCGCAGCGGGCTTGACGTTGACCTCTATTCCGACGACGCTTCCCTGGTTAAGGCAGCCCTGGAGCGTGGCGTGGAGATTGATGTTGGGGCGCGGGAAAGCCGGGGCCGGGTGCTGGACAAGCTGCTGTCCACCTACGTCGAACCCCACCTGGTGCAGCCAACCTTCATCCTGGACTACCCGGAGGTAATGTCGCCCCTGGCCAAGGCCAAGCCCGGTATGCCGGGGTACGTGGAAAGGTTCGAGGCCTTCGCCGCCGGCATGGAAATTGCCAACTCCTACACCGAACTTAACGACCCCGCCGTCCAGCGGGAGCGGTTCGAGGCCCAGGAGCACATCCGCCAGGCTTTCCAGGACGAAGAGGTTGACCGCCTGGACGAGGACTTTCTCACCGCCCTGGAATACGGCATGCCCCCCACCGGCGGCCTGGGCATCGGCATAGACCGTCTGGTCATGCTAATAACGGGGCAGTCCACCATCCGCGACGTGCTACTGTTCCCGCAGATGCGGGTGCGGCGGGAGGATTCAAACATGGATGGACAGGATGAACAGGATGGGTAGACGATGGACGTTTTTCTGGGGTTTGACCCGGGTGCTGTAGGGAACTTTGGTTGGAGTATTTGCCAGGAAGAAGCTGGCCAGTTCAATAGGATAGACTCAGGAGTGACGAATTATGCGGTGCAAGCCTTGCAGCGAGTGACGAACAGCCTAGCTCATAACGCGCCTGGATCATGTGTAGTCGCTATAGGAATTGACGCTCCGCTATTGTGGAATGACCCAGGTCAGCGTCCACTTGATAGGTTGCTCAGGACAAGACTGCAACAGAATGGCCGAGCGGATGCCCACAGCATTGTTCAGCACATAAATTCGCTACGTGGAGGCTGCTTAGCACAGGGCGTAATGTTGTTAAGGTCTCTACCGGTACAAGTATGGTTTCAGAACTGTCGGATAACCGAATCTCATCCAAGAGCCTTGCGGCTCCTGATTAATCATCTCGGTGGAGGTTTGAACCCTCCACCTCATGTTCGACTAAGTTTGAATGGACAGTTACCTGTAGAAGGCACTGCTCACGAATGGGATGCAAGATGTGCCGCCTACACCGCGTTCGCAATGTGTCAACAGCCTTGGGACGGGTGGCACGACCTTTATCAAGACCAGGACGATCACTTCCCAGTCTTTGACGTGAATCCGCCCTTGAGCTACTGGATGCCCATTCCGGCACCGCAGGGGCAGCCATAGAACCCATTCTGTATTTCTTGATAATCCTTGTGAATTGAATAACTATGTTCTCCATCGAACGAATACGCCCAGACTCCGAATAAGCCCGCGCCAATCTTGCGCTACTTATACCTTACATAATTCCATGTACACTTTTACCTTACATAACTGAAGAACGGCCTTATGCTATCCATCGAACTAATCCGCCGCGACCCTGAATTTGTACGCCAGGCCCTGGCTTCCCGCGGGGAGGAAGGGCCGCTGGACGAGTTGCTGGCCCTGGACTCCCAGCGCCGCCAGGCCATCAGCCAGGGTGACGAACTGCGCGCCAGGCGCAACCAGGCCAGCCGCGCCATCGGTCAGCTGCGTTCCCAGGGCCAGGAAGCCCCGGAGGACGTGGTGCGGGAAATGCGCCAGGTGGGCCAGGAGATAGACGCCCTGGAACAGGAAACCAGGTCCCTGGACGAGCGCATCCACTCAATTTTGCTGGAACTGCCCAACCTGCCCCGCGAGGACGTACCCCAGGGCCTCAGCGAGGAGGATAACGTAGTGGTGCGCCAGTGGGGGGAGCAAAAGACCCTGGACTTTCCCGCCAAGCCTCACTGGGACCTGGCGGAGGAGCTGGGCATCATCGACTTTCAGCGCGGGGTAAAGCTGTCGGGCAGCAGGTTTTACACCATGTCCGGGTACGGGGCCAAGCTGGAGCGCGCCACCATCGCCTGGATGCTGGACCTGCACAGCCGGGAGCACGGCTACACGGAGCTTATGCTGCCCATCCTGGTGCGCCGGGAAATAATGGAGGGCTCGGGCAACCTGCCCAAGTTCGCCGACAACCTGTACTGGGATGAGGAAGACGACCTGTGGCTCATCCCCACCGCCGAAGTCCCCATAACCAACCTGTACCGCGATGAAATCCTGCCGCCCGGCTCCCTGCCCCGGTACTTCGTGGCCCAGACCCCATGTTTCCGCCGCGAAAAGACGGCGGCGGGACGGGACACCCGGGGCATAAAGCGTGTACACCAATTCAATAAGGTAGAAATGTACAAGTTTGTGGACCCGGAAACCTCCGACGATGAACTGGACCGCCTGCTGTCCGACGCCGAGGACGTTTGCCAACGGCTGGGCCTCGCCTACCGGGTGCTGCAACTCTGCACCGGCGACATCTCCTTCCCTTCGGCCAAGACCTTCGACATCGAAATCTGGTCCGCCGGGTGCGAGGAGTGGTTGGAAGCCAGTTCCTGCTCCAACTGCACGGATTTCCAGGCCCGGCGCTCCAACATCCGCTACCGTCCCGCCGCCGGCGCCCGGCCCGAATTCGTCCACACCCTGAACGGGTCCGGCCTGGCCCTGCCTCGTGTCATCATCGCCATCCTGGAAAACAACCAGCAGCCCGACGGTTCGGTTGTCATACCCGAGGTTCTCCGTCCCTACACCGGCTTCGACCTAATTCCCGGACCAGGCAGTTGAGCAAGCTCTGAAAAAGTCCCTTCCCTCTTGACGGGACGGAGCGCCCGCCCATTTCTCATTTCTTAATTTCTAATTCTTAATTCTTAATTGGAGTATATCGACCATGTCCGGAATATGGCCTGGTGAAACCCAATGCGTGGCGATGCTCACCTTTGACGTGGACGGCGTCTCTTCCTGGCTGTGGCGCGACGCCAACTTTGCCAGGTTCCCCAGCCTGATGTCCATGGCCGAATACGGACCGGCGGTGGCGGCACCTCGCATTCTGGACCTGCTGGACAAGCATGGAATCAAGGCCAGCTTCTACGTTCCCGGCTACGTGGCCGAAACCCACGTTGACCTGGTGGAGGATATTGCCAGCCGCGGCCACGAAGTCGGTCACCATGGCTACATGCACGAGCCGCCGGGTTACCTGGACCCGGAACAGGAAACGGAAATACTGGAGAAGGGCATCGACATCCTGAAGGGGATTACCGGGCAGGCCCCCACCGGCTATCGTTCCCCCAGTTGGGAACTCAGCGAGGTGTCCGTGGACCTGCTGGCTTCCCACGGTTTTGCCTACGACAGCAGTCTCATGGGCGACGATGCCCCCTATGTCCTGAACGCCGACGACCCGGCCCGCCGCCTGGTGGAGGTGCCGGTAAGCTGGTCCTTGGACGACGCACCCAACTTCGTTTACGCCCCCGCCGCCAACCGCCTGGGGCCGATGCGGAACCCGGACGAAGTCTACGGGGCGTGGTCCGCCGAGTTCGATGGCCTCTACCACTATGGCCGCGCCTTCAACCTGACCATGCACCCCCAGTACATCGGCCGGCCCGGTCGCCTGCTGATGCTGGAACGCCTGATAAACCACATCCGCACCTTCCCCAACGTGGAGTTCATGCGGGTCTGCGACGTGGCGGAAATGTGGCGCTGACTTCTGCCAATGGATGCTTCATATAGACCGCTTGGTGTCCGTAATGCGGCCTTGTAACCCATAGGGTTGCCCACTATCATAAGCAGACAATGCCCCTTATGGAGGAAGCCATGTCCCAACCGC
>DAOUJN010000008.1:0-41413 GCA_034422655.1 Dehalococcoidia bacterium | reverse complement strand
CAGGCCGGCCACAAGATACGGGTCCGGCACCCCGGCCTGTACGCTCACCTTATAGTCCTGGACCCGGACATGACCGAGGGCACTCCCGACTGGCTGTGGCTGTCCAGCGGGGTCAAGGCGCTGGACCACTGCATCGAGCGGTTGTACTGCCGCGGCAGCCAGCCGGCCACCGACGCCACCACGGCAAAGGCCGCCGAGTTGCTGTTCCAAAACCTGTCCCAGTCCCGCGAGGAAATGGGCAATTCCGAGGCCAGGCTAAACTGCCTGATTGGGGCGTGGATGTCCATGATGGGCGCGCCCAGCGTGGGTTCGGGGTTGAGCCATGCCATCGGCCACGTCATCGGCGTCAAGTACAGCGTGGGCCACGGCTATACCTCCTGCGTTACCCAGCCCTACGTGATGGAGTTCAATCGGCCGGCCTCGGCAGACAAGCAGGCAATGCTGGCCCAGGCGGCCGGACTGGACACCCGGGGCATGAGCGACGAGTCGGCGGCGGAAGCGGTAGCAACGGTGGTGGACGAGTTCATCATGGAACTGGGAATGCCCCACCGCCTCAGGGAACTGGAAATACCCCAGGAAGACCTGCCGGAGATAGCCCGGATGACGCTGGAGGATGGACCGTCGCGCAACAACCCGGTGCAGGTGAGCAATCCCGATGACCTGCTGCCGCTGCTGGAGAAGGCGTGGTAGCAGGCCGGGAATAGGGGTCAGAGTCAGCCTGCCAACTGTTCAATCTGCTAGAATAACGGCGTTGGCCTGGTTTGGGCTGGCTTGAAACACATTCAGATCGATAGTGGAGGTTCATAGTTATGCCATCCTTTATGGACAAGTTGACGGTAAACGGAAGCGAAATGGACATGTATGCCGCCGTTCCCAGCGGCTCCGGTCCCTTTCCTGCTGTGGTGGTCGCCTTTCACGTGGGCGGCATGGACGAATTTGACAAGGTCATGGCCGACCGCTTCGCCGAGGAGGGATACGTGGCCGTAGTGCCCGACCTGTTCCATCGCTATACCGACGAGCAGTTGAACGGGGGAAGGCTGGAACGGCTGAACTACCTGAACGACGCCGACGTCATCGCCGACATGAACGCCGCGGTGGGCTTCCTGACCAACAACTCGGCTATCGACAACGACCGCATTGGCGTCACAGGTTTCTGCATGGGCGGCCGCGTGGCGTGGCTGATGGCGGCGGTCAATCCCATCTTCAAGGCCACCGTACCCTTCTACGGCGGCACCATCATGGGCAAATGGGGCGACCCCGAGCAAACGCCCTTTGAGCTGTCCGACGGCATCAACTGCCCCATGCTGTTCCACTTCGGCGAAATAGACCGCAACCCGTCCCAGGAGGACATGGCCAAGCTTGACGCCGAGCTTACCCGCCTGGGCAAGGAGCACACCTTCCACACCTACCCCGGCGCCGACCACGCCTTCATGGACTGGACCGGCGCCCGCCACAACGCCGAAGGCGCCGCCCTCGCCTGGCCCCGCACGATAGAGTTCTTCGACAAGCACTTGAAGGGCTAGGGTTCCAGTTTATCCACAAAGGACACGAAGGGGCACGGAGAGTCGTGCCCCTTATGTCTTTTCCACGAATAGGCACAAATTTTCACGAATGTTGTCTGCGGCCTTTTCAATGACACTTGCTGCTTTCGGCGGGTGATGAGTTGGGCTAAACTTGGAAGGTAAGATCGGCAGGTTTGAAAGCATGTGCCGGGGCTGCCTAATTTCCTTCCCCTTCCCGAATCTGACAACTGATCACATCGTTCCGGAGAGCCGGGGCGGCACGGACCACATTGATAATTTGCAGTTGCTCTGTGGGGCGTGTAATTCGGTAAAGGGGAATGGGAGCAATGAGGAGTTCTTGGTGAGGCTGAAGGGGATGGGGTGGAGGCAGGGGGATTCGATAGGCTTCTGATGCGAAGGTCAATACGGGGCTGCGGTATAATCTGAAGCAATAGCCAGGCAAGCTATTCCGCCGGACTTGGCAATATGCCAATTGTCTACCGACAATAGCTTCAAAAGGGGGAGCTATGCGAATTTCTGAGAGAGGTCAGATTACTATCCCCAAGGACTTGCGGGAACGGTTTGGGCTGTACGGCAACGTTGCCATAAATCTCTTGCCTACCAAAGAGGGCCTGTTGATCCAGAAGAGCGGGGAAGACGAGCATCCGGTTGACCGAGTTGCCGGGATATTGGACGGGGCCGATTTTGACATTGACGAATATATGGGGGAAATCCGGGGCAGATGATTACCGCGCTGGATACCAATGTCCTGCTGGACTTGTTCAGAACCGGTTCGCCATACCACATTCAGGCGAGCCAATGGATTAGGGAGGCCTACGACCAAGGGTCGATAATAGTCTGCGATATTGTGTATGCCGAGTTGGTACCGGCCTTTGATGACAGGGTTGTCTTGGACAACGCATTGGAGGAAATAAGCGCGTCGCTGTCTCCAGTGAATTCCGGAATAGCCTACGAAGCGGGTCTTCGCTGGAAGAGGTACCGCCAGGCTGGAGGTCCCAGAACCCGTATAATGACGGATTTTCTGATCGGCGCCCATGCCCTTAACGCTGCCGATTCCTTCTTAACTCGCGACACAGGGTTTTTCGTTTCCTACTTCCCCGAACTAGGTCGGATCGAACCCACAGAGGAGAAGGGACGGTAGGGGTCCTGAGCTAGTTCTGTCGGTGGGATTCTTGGGCGCTCCGGGTGACGCGGTTTCTCGGACAGGAGTGGAACCAAGGTTTTGTGCCTTCTTGTCAATTAGTGGACATTCGTGATTATTCGTGGATAATTTACGCAATATTTTTCCAAGGAGCAGCAAACCATGACCACCACCGAAAAGAAGCAATACAGCGTTGGCGGGGTGATGCTGGACCGGCCCTTCAAGATTCGCCGGTTGGGTCACTTCGGCTTTAACTCGGACAAAATGGAGGAGTCGGTGCGGTTCTACCGGGACCTGCTGGGGTTCTACGAGTCGGACGTGCTGGACTTCAAGGCTATTCCAGGGCTGGGCGAGAAGCTGGCCCACATCGAAGACGGCAAAGGGGTCTTCTTTACCCACGGCAGCGACCACCATGCCTTTGTGCTGTTCCCGCGGGACGTTATGGACGCTTTCGTGGCGGCCGGCGGCGGTGGCGGCGGCAAGGGCGAGGTGACCATCAACCAGATTACCTGGCAGACGGGCGCCCTGGAAGAGGTGGTCAACGGCGCCCACTTCTTCGAGGAACAGGGCATCGGCATCCAGCGCGTGGGCCGCGACATGCCGGGCAGCAACTGGCACGTCTATCCCTATGATCCCGACGGCCACATCAACGAGCTGTACTACGGCATTGAGCAGATTGACTGGACCCGCCGCAGCAAACCCCGCGACATGTACTACCGCATCTTCCACGAAGAACCTACCCTGCCCCAGATGTCCGAGGAAGCCGAAGTGGAAGAGGCCATGGACAAGGGCATTGACATCTTCTCCGGCTTCCGAGGGGTAAACCAGTTGCCCGCCAGGTACGACGTGGAAGGCGTGATGCTGCCTCGGCCCTTCAAGATTACCAAGATAGGGCCGGTGAACCTGTTCGTGCAGGACGTGGAGGCATCGCTGGACTTCTACATGAACCACCTGGGCTTCGTCGTCACCGAGGAGACGGAGTACAACGGACGCCGGCTTTACTTCCTGCGCAGCGGGGCGGAGCACCACAGCCTGGCCCTGTTCCCCAAGGACCTGCGGGAGGAACTGGGTTGCAGCAGCCACACTACCAGCGCTTCCTTTGGCGTGGAGGTGGGCAGCTACAGCCAGCTGAGGAACGCGGTAGCCTTCCTGAAAGAGCATGGTGTTGAGTTCACGGAGATGCCCGTGGCACTGCACCCGGGCATCGACTACGCCGCTTACGCCGTGGACCCCGACGGGCACATGATCCAGCTCTACTATTACATGGAACAAATTGGCTGGAGCGGGAAGCCGCGCCCCCAGGAGTTGCGGCGGCAGGTGTCGCCGGACTGGCCGGACCGGGTAGAGCCGCTGTCAGATACCTACGTGGACCAGGTGTTCCAGGGGCCGCTGGGGTAAGGGGAAGTTATCCACGAACTTAAGGAAACAAAGGGTGCGGGTCTGACGGGCCCGCCCTTTTTGTTTCCAGTGGTCAGGACGGTTTAGTTTGGAGGTAAGATGCTCCGCTTATTGGACGTCGATTATTCTAAACCCCACGCTTAAAGCAAATCATCCACGTTCACATCCAGAGCTATCGCAAGGGCAACGATGGTTCGGGTGGAGGCTGCGCGCTTTCCGGTTTCTATTTGGGACAGGTGCTTAGTGTTTATGCCTATGGCCCCGGCCAGTTCGGCTTGCGTCAAGTTACGGTGACTGCGGTAGACTTTTACCGGATTTTGTCCTGACAGCAGGCGATCAACCACTTCGGCAGGAAACGACTCTTCCGATCCTTCCCGCGCCAGGTCGTAGAGTTCCCCGTCACTCAAAGAAGCTTCAGAGTCAATCCTGGTCAATCGTTCGTATTCTTCCCACGAAACAACTGCGAATGCCGGATTACCCTTAGCATCGAATATGATCTGCGGCTGGTTCATGATTTACTCTATTCCTGGTAAGCCTGGCCGCGGGGAACTATTCTCAACACATCGATGACCTGGACGTGGTCATTCCGATCGAAGATTATCCTCAGGTTTCCTATCCGAAGTCGAAAGCCCGGCCGACCGATCAGCGAAGAAACGTCCAGGTCCCGGCGGTTGGGGTTTTCAGCCAGCAAGTCCAAGGTGCGCCGAATACGCTGTGCTTGCTGTCGAGGCATTCTCTGTAAAGCCCTTATGGCTTGCCTCTTAAAGGTCAGTTTGTATGGACCGCCCATCTTCGCGTCGTCAAGTCATGCCCAAAGGGCCAGCTGCCTCTCGGGAAATTAACCCGACAGCCCCTACATCATGCGGCGGATGATGTTGCTGGCCTGGTCTTCGGACAGACCCAGTTCGCGGAATGCCAGTGGGCCGCCCTCGTCAAGCACCGGTTCGCGGCGGCCGAGGCTGACGCTTTCGGGGGACTGGAAGAAGACGCCGGTGTAGATGGTCTCGCCCCATTCCATGGCCTTTTCGCAGGCCAACTTCCAGTCGCCGGTGTTGTGCTCCTCGTCCTCCAGCTTGACCACCCGGTCCTTGAAGAAGTTGTGGGTGTTGTCCAGGTTGAAGGTTACGCAGGGGCTGAAGACGTCCACCAGGGCAAACCCCTTGTGCTCGATGGCCTTCTGCATCAGGTCGGTCAGGTGGCGAACGTCGCCGCTGTAGCCGCGGGCCACGAAGGTGGCGCCGTTCATGATGGCCGAGGTGATGGGGTTTACCGGCATTTCAACGCTGCCGAAGGGGGTGCTCTTGGTCTTCATCCCGTCCCGGCTGGTGGGGGAAATCTGGCCGGTGGTAAGGCCGTAAATCTGGTTGTTCATAACGATGTAGGTGAGGTCGATGTTCCGGCGGGCGGTATGAGTAAAGTGGTTGCCGCCAATGCCGTAACCGTCGCCGTCCCCGCCGGTGACTACCACCGTAAGTTCGTGGTTGGCAAGTTTGGCGCCCGTAGCAACCGCGAGAGAACGGCCGTGCAGGGTGTGCATGCCATAACTGTTGAAGTAGCCAGGCAGGTTGGAGGAGCAGCCAATGCCGCTGACGGTCAGGATTTCGTGGGGCTGGAGGCCCAGGCCGGCGACGGCCCGCTGCAGGCTGTTAAGCACCCCGAAATCGCCACAACCCGGGCACCAGTCGGGGTCCACCGCACCCTTAAAGTCCCGCGCCGTTAACGCAACGACACCAACATCTCCCGCATTGCTTTCGGTAGTTGTCATCGGCCTTCCCTCTACACAATGATTTCCCGGGGGTCGTTCGCCCCCATCCTGACCTTCCCGCCAAAGGCGGACGCTCCGCCCCCATCAAGGGGGAAGGGAATTCTTACACTATGACTTCCTGGTCGGGGACGAATACCTGGGTGTTGCCGGCCAGTAATTCCTTCACGCCGTCGGCTATGTGATGGGGCATGAAGGGTTCGCCGTCGTACTTGCGGATGTGGCCGTCAACGGAAAGGCCGGTCTCGCTGCGCATGTAGCGGTAGAACTGGCCGGAGTGGTTATTCTCGATCACGTAGACTTTCTTAGCCCTGGTAACTATGTCCGTAATCTCGTCGCCGTGGAAGGGGACAATCCACTTGATGGCAAGCTGGTTGGCGGATATGCCCTGCTCGGCCAGCAACTGCCTGGCCTCTCGAATAACGCCCTCGGTCGAGCCCCACCCTACCAGGGTAACTTCGGCGTCGGCCGGGCCCTCGATTTCCGGAGGGGCGATCTCGCTGATAATATCCTGGAATTTGCGGGCGCGCTTTTCCACCATCATACGGCGCTTGAGGGGATTGGTGAACTCGTCACTGATGAGGACCGAATTCTCGTCGTGCTCGTCAGTGGCGACCACGTGAACATAACCGGGAACGCCGGGCAATGCCCTGGGGGAAACGCCGGAGTCCGTATTCTCGTAGCGCATGTATCCGTTTGAAGGCGCCGGCTCGGTGATAAGGTCGCCCCGGTCGATGTGCGGATGCATGTCAATGTCGTCGGGGTCAACGCTGAAGCGTCCCTCGCCAATGAGCAGATCGGACAGGACGATGGCGGGGCACTGGACTCTGTCCACCAGGTTGAAAAGTTCCGGCATGGTATTGAAGCAGTCCAGGGCGCTGGTCGGAGCGACTATAAACCGTTCAAAGTCCCCCTGGCTGGCGCCCAGCACCTGCCACAAATCCCCCTGCTCGGTCTTGGTGGGAACCCCGGTGGAGGGGCCGGCCCGTTGCACGTTGATGAAAACAACGGGAATCTCCATCATGCCGGCGGCGCCTACGGCCTCGGTCATGAGGGCGAAACCGCCGCCGGAGGTGCCGCACATAGCGCGGACGCCGGTGTGGGCGGCGCCGATGGCCATGTTGGCGACGCCGATTTCGTCTTCAACCTGGCGAACCATGATGCCCAAGTTGCGGGCATTGGCCGCCATCCAGTGGAGAATGCCGCTGGATGGACTCATGGGGTAGGCGCAGTAGAACTTGACGCCGGCCGCCGCCCCGCCCATGGCTATGGCGTCGTTACCGGCCCACACGGCCAGGGGCTTGCCCCCGCCCGGGAGAGTGTCGTAGTAGGGGACAAAATTCTCGGTAGCGTAATCGTAACCGCCGCGGGCCACCCGGACGTTTTCGTCGATTACGTTCTGGCCCTGGCGCTGGAAGCGGAGGGTCAGGCTCTCCTCCAGGATGTCGAAGTCCAGGCCAAGGAGGGACATTATGGCACCGACTGCAATGGTGTTCTGGACCAGCCGGTTGCGGCTCTGGCTGAGGTCGGCCACCGGCAGACCGCAAAGATGCACACCGTCATTAACGTCGCCGGGGGTGATGCTGTCGCCGTTATAAACGACACGGCTGCCGGGCCCCATCAGGTTCAGGTGCCGGTCCATGGTGTCCTGGTTCAGGCAGAGCAGCAAGTCCAGCTTATCGCCGTGGCTGTAAATTTCCTGGTCTGAAACCCGCACGGTGAGAAAAATATGGCCGCCGCGAATGATGGACTGGTAAGCGTTATAGGTATAGAGGTGCAGCCCCCGGCGGACAAAGATGCGGGCGAGAATGTCGCCCGGGGTGGCTATGCCCTGGCCGGCCTCACCGCCGATGCCCATGGCAAGGTCATATCTGTTTGAAGCCATTCGCGACTCCTCGGCTAAACTGCCCCACACTTCCGCCCGGATCCTACCTTATGTTGGCTGCTAGTATAATGCCGGCCAATGCCCGGCGCAACGTAGAGGCTTCTTATGTCAGGGTAATGGCATCCTGATTCTCGCTGTTCACTCAAGCGGCAGCGATGCCACCCCAAGCCCGCGAAAAGGTCTGCTGTCCTTGACAGGTTAGCCAAATCAAACCGATAATTCCCGTTGGTTGCTTCGCCGCGCAGACCTTCCCAAAGAGATGGTAATGCGCAAACAATATTGGGAAATCTCGGAACTGCCAGGATATCCCGTAACGGAGGATGAAGAAGGTGGCAAACCAGGATATTGAATTGATGGCCCACCTGATGCGCCGAGCCGGCTTTGGCGCCGCCCGCGATGAACTGGAAATGCGGGTAGCCCGGGGCTACGAGGCCACGGTGGAAGAACTGTTGAATCCGGATTCGGTTGAAGGTTCCGACCGGCTGGACTTCCTGCGCTATCAGCCCGGCTACTGGAAGCCTCCCACGTCTGCAGGTATGGGCGGCGCCGTCTGGCTGAACGACATGGTCAACACCCAGCGGGTGCTGCAGGAAAAGATGGTGCTGTTCTGGCACCAGGTTTTCGCAACGGGCTACTCGAAGATCGACCACTATCACGAAGTGTTCAAGCAGATAGACATGTTCCGGGACATGGGCATGGGCAACTACCGGGACCTGCTGGTGGCGCTGGCCAGGGACCCGGCCATGATCTACTGGCTGGACAACTGCGATAATCACGTCTACGCGGTCAACGAGAACTGGGGACGCGAACTTCTGGAACTGTTCAGCATGGGCGTAGGCAACTACACCGAGGACGACGTGCGGGAATGTTCCCGGGCATTCACCGGCTGGACCATTTCTCCCATGATTCCCCGACAGGCCTACGGCCGCTTCGACTGGGAGTTCGAATACCAGGAAGAGGACCACGACGACGAAGAAAAGACCTTCCTGGGCCATACGGGTAATTTTGACGGCGAAGAGATTATCGACATAGTGTGCGCCCACCCGGCCACCGCCCGGTTCATCGCCCGCCACCTGTACAACTTCTTCGTGGCGGACGAACCCCAGGTGCCGGCCTGGTCGGTGACGCCGCCCAACGACCCTGAGGCCATCGAGTTGCTGGCCCAGACCTTCGTGGACTCCGGTTACGAAATGACTCCCGTGTTGCGGGTACTGTTCAACTCCGATTTCTTCAAGAACGCCCGCTTTGCCAAGATCAAGAGCCCCATAGAGGTCGTAGTCGGCACCCTGCGGATGGTGGGCGATTACGAGTTCCCGGCCCCCGGCATTGGCATCCTGACCAAGGAATCCGGTTACATGGGCCAGGAAATTATGAACCCGCCCAGCGTGGAGGGTTGGCACACGGGCGCCGAATGGATTAACAGCGGCTCCCTGATGAAACGCATCAACTTCTCCGCCGACATGGTTGCCCAGACCGACCGGCCCGGCGTCCGCAGCATGCTTAACCGCCTGCAGGCCCAGGGCGACCTCACCGCCGAACAGTTGGTGGACGGCTGCCTGGACCTCATGGGCCCCGTAACGGTACAGGCCGAGAACCGCCAGGAAATGGTCAACCACGCCCGCGAAATGGGAGACCTACGCTGGGGCGACGCCAGCGCTGAAGACCGGGTAGCGGAAATGCTGCAATTGGTGGTCTCCCTGCGAGAGTACCAGTACGCTTAAGGGGCTGGTTTATTACCTATAGCATCACCCCCATCCAGACCTTCCCCCGTCGAGGGGGAAGGGATTCTTGACAGGGCGTTGGTCCGCTGGTCGGGGGAGCGCCGGGAGGACTTTAGAATGGTAACCCAGTTAGTGGCCGGCAGGGTCTTCGACTACAGCCGAGTGGTTGGCCGCGGCGCCGTGTCCGGTGCGGGCTTCAACACGCCCGTGGCAATGTGCCTGGCCGGCGAAGACAAGGTCTACGTGGTTGACCGGGGGGCTGAGTACGTCCCCGGAGCCCCCTGGAACAGGATGGCTCACGGCACCCGCATCGGCGTATTTTTCATCGGTGGGGAGAACGAGGACGAGGAGTGGATCAGCGACTTCAGCCGGTATGGTGACGGCGACGGCGAAATGATCTGGCCCGCGGGCATCGCCCTGGATTCCAGGGGCAACGCTTACGTTACCGACGAGTGGCTGAACCGGGTCAATGTTTTCGACTCCGAAGGCAATTTCGTCGCTCACTGGGGCACTGAAGGAAGCGGTCCCGGACAGCTGCTGGGCCCCAACCGAATCCTGATCGACGACCAGGACACGGTTTACGTGGTGGATGGCCGCAACCACCGGGTGCAGAAGCTGGGCCTGGACGGAACATACAGGTCGGAGTTTGGCAGCCACGGCAGTGGAGAAGGCCAGTTCGACAGCCCGTGGGGCCTTACGATTGGTGCGGACGGCTACCTTTACATCGCCGACACCAGGAACAACCGGGTGCAGAAGCTCACCACCGACGGTGAGTATGTGGCCGAGTTTGGGTCCTACGGCACGGGGCGGGGCCAGCTGAACCGCCCCTCCGACGTGGCGGTAGACCCGGAGGGCGACGTCTACGTGTGCGACTGGGGAAACAGCCGGGTACAGTTGTTCGCCGCCGACGGTAAGTTCCTTACCAGTTTCATCGGCGACGCCCAGGAATTCTCCAAGTGGGCCAGGCCGGCGGTAAACGCCAGCCCGCAGGCGTTGGTGCGCCGCCGGGAGGTAAAGGACCTGTCGGTGGAGTGGCGGCTGGCCATGCCCCAGGCGGTTGTCTTTGATGCCGCTCGCGACCGGCTGATGATCGCCGACACCCAGCGCAACCGAATCCAGATCTACAACAAGCTCAAGACCTACGTTTCGGCCCAGAAGAACCTTTAACCCGCGTGGGCTGGAAATGACCAACGCCGAGGCCGGGGCAACCCGGCCTCATTTGCTATACTCTTCAACGGCCACATTCAACCTGCCAGGATACTGCCCGTGAAGCTGCCAAACATACTCCCGGAAGACGAACCTGGATACATTCAACTGGCCGCGGACAACCCCAACATGCTTTGTTCCGAGGCGCCGCCGGAAATCCTGCGGGCCTCATCCTACGCCGCCGACGAGCCCACTGCCTTCCTCTTCGAGTTCTTTGCCACGGGCTACAACCAGTGGCACCAGAAGACCCACGGCTTCAGAATTGACTTCGACCCGGAACGCGTGGCGCGGGGGGTATTGCTCCTCTGGTTCCGGGCCTGCGACCTCTACACCAGCCTCGAGTACGACCGGCCGCATGACGATTGGGACAAGGAGTTCTTCTCGGACGAGGGGTTGTAAGGGTGGCTTGTCCACGAATGCGCCAATGCGGGTGAATGAGTCCCCCTATGGCATTTCCCCACTTCAGCCATTATCATACGGCCATACCTGAAGTCGCAGCCCAATTCCTGAAACAGGAGGGAAGACCATGGCCGGAAACTACACCATCACCATTGGCACCGTGGGCGGCGGGCTGTCCAGCAGTCCCGACGGGGGCGAAAGCTGGAACCGCATTCGCAACCCCATCCCTTCGGAATGCAACGTCCGCGCGTTGACCGTTTACCCCAATGACCCGCACCGCCTTATTGCCGGCACCGACGTGGGCATCTACCGCAGCGACGACAACGGCCTGACCTGGTTTGACCTGGAGGCGCCCGTCGGTGACCTGCAGGTGTGGTCGGTAACCGTTGACCCGGACGACCCGGAAATTATCTTTGCCGGCACCCGCCCCGACGCCTTCCGATCCCGCGACGGGGGCAAGTCCTGGGACCAGCTTGCCCTGGGCGTAACCCTGCCCTGTCCGGTGGGCATCCCCCGCACCACCAACATGATCGTTGACCCGCGGGACCACCGCACGGTGTGGGCCGGTATCGAGGTGGACGGCATCTATAAGAGCCTGGACGGGGGCGACAACTGGATTCACCTGCCCGACCTGGGGCCGGACCCCTTCCACGGCGACATCCACGGCATGACCCTGCGCTTCAGCGACAGCGGCGCGTCGGTCCACGCCACCACGCCCTTCGGCATTTCCACCAGCACCGACGAGGGCGAGAGCTGGGAGTTGCACGAGTTCCCCCGGTTCCACGAGGCCGACATGCGGTCTTACTGCCGGGGCATGGCCATCAAGCCCGACGATCCCCAGGTAATGTTCGTGGGCAACGGAGACTCCATTCCTGGAGTTACCGGCGCCATCCAGCGCACCACCGACGGCGGCGCCACCTGGCAGGCGGCCAACCTGCCCCAGGAACCCAACTCCGTGGTTTACTGGTTTGGCGTCCATCCCGACGTGCAGGACGTGGTGGTAGGGGCCAGTCTCTACGGTTACGTGTACGTCAGCGGGGACGGCGGCCAGAACTGGGAAAAGCTGCAGAAAGAGTTCGGGGAGATAAGGTCGGTGGCCTTGACGCCGAATTAGGGGCTGACTCAAACATGGATGAACAGGATAGACAGGATTGGTAGCGATTTGGCGGGGGCGGGTGTGGAGCCTGCCCCTTTGCCTTAAAGGAAGAACAATCACAGGAGGTGCCGAAATGGCATTCAAGCTTAACCATCTGCATTTGAAGAGCCCTAACCCCAGGGAGACGGCCGACTTTTACGTAAACAACCTGGGGGCGACGGTGGTGGCGGAGACGGCTAACGGCGGGTTCCGGCTGGACCTGCACGGACTGCCGCTGAACGTTACTGGCAAGATTGACACCCAGACCCACGACCAGGTCTTTGGCATCGAGCACATCGCCATCGACACCGACGACATTGAGGCGACGGTAGAGGCGCTGAAGGCTGGGGGCGCCAAGATTACGGAAGAGACCCAGGTGGGCAGCGGCCGGAAGGTGTGTTTCTTTGAAGGGCCGGAAGGTGTCTGCCTGGAAGTGCTGGAAATGCAGGGCTAGGTTATTCAAACATGGATATACAGGATATACAGGATTGATTTGGTCGCTGCCTGGGAAGACTCCTGGCTAACTACCAACTCCATCCTGTAAGTCCTGTTCATCCATGTTTGATTTTGGTCAGGCCGGCCAGATTCGGGTGCCCAGGCTGGGCGAGTGGGGAGCGTGGACCAGGTTTGCCACCACCCGGTGCGAAAACTCGGCGTCGGTGTCGATGAAATGGTTGTCCACGTCCTCCAGGGTCAGGAACTCGTAGAGAATGGCGTGCTTGGCCCAACCCACGATGGAAACCAGCTTGCGGGCGCCGATGCAGCCTGGCATGGGACGCATGAGCGGCAGGCGGGAGCGGGAATACCACGTTCCCATCTCGTCCTCGTTTTCCAGGGCGTTAATGTTGAAGCTGCCAAACTGGATTACGGGACCCGGCGTCAGGCCGGGCTGGCGGGCCCTGTACTCGGGGCCGTTGACCCGTTCCTCTTCGAGGAAGATGCAATAGCGCACGTTCTGCCGGCGGTCCATCATCTCCAGCGTTCGCCTGTCGGCCTTCGCCCGCAGTTCGCGGATGCTGGGGTCCACGAAGGTGTGCGGCGATTCTGAGCCGAACAGCAGCAGGTACTGGTTCCCGCCCGGAACGCCAGGATCATCCACACCTGCGTCGTCAACGTGCACCAGTCGGGAATAGGTCTGGGCCTCCCGCTCCGGCGTCATGATGTTCTGCTGGTGACAGGCCCACAAATATCCTGGACGCTGCAGGGCCCGGGGTATGTACTCCTCATGGAGCCAGGACAGGTATTCCTCCTTGCCGTTGTCCGGCAGGTCATACCAGACAGCCCAGATTCCTCGATCCATAGCCGATCCCCCCTTTGTTTATAAGACGGAGCTTGTTCTTGCACTGCGAGTCAGTCCTCGTTCAAGTTAGAGTAAACCTGCACCATCTGGTGTATAAAGAGTTGCCCTTTTTCCCAGGATTCAGCAAACTGGATTTGGGTCAGATGCCCCCGGTCGGCATGGATGTGAAGCCTGACTGCAGCTTGCCAGTTTTCTACCAAATCCGGAGGCGCAGCCTGGGATTCTGCCACCTGCCTCAGGGACCGAACCTTGGCGGCAACAGTGGCTGGATTGTCTCCCCTCAGATTAGCTACTGCGTTTATGTATTGCTTGGCAGACTCGTAGAGCAGGGCAGCGGCAGAGTCATGGTCTGAATCTCGCTGCCAGAGCAAAGCTGCTTGGCGGCGGTAATTCCTGGCTCTTGCTTCAAAGACTTCCGCCGAGTCGTTACTCGGCCCAGGGAAACTCACTCCCACACCTCAGGATAAACTTGCGCACTACTCCATAAGCGCTTTCCAGTTCAGGCGCTTCCAGAACATCCATCTCGGCATGGTCCCGCAGCAGGCTTGCCGCAATCCGATTGCTGCGGTAGGCCAGCTTGGGGAGCGACTCATTACCCTCCAGCGCCCTGGCGACTTCAATCAAGTCCGCCGCTTCCGTATCCAATTCCACAAGTCGCGCCAATTTCAGAAAAGTGGCATCGGCGGCTTTGGAGAGCAACCTTGCTGCCTCCTTGTCGTGTCCGGCCGCCAACGCCCGGTCGGCAGCCGCCAGATTTTCCAGAGGCATCATTTCTGACGCCGGCTCTGTCAAAGCCATGTTTGCCTCCTGGGCCTATTGGGTGAATTATACCAGCAGCAAGGTTAGTCTGCTGGAATCACCTGCCCATTTCGTACCCGCTGCCCTGGGAATCGTTTACTCCTGTTGTTCCCCGGCATCGCCGGGTCCCACTCTGGGCAGGGCGGACCACAGCGCTATCGCCACCTAGGGCAGGATGATGTAGTTGCCTATCCCCACGGGAGGCGGAAGGCGGCATTTTTCTTGACATACCGAAGGGCCCTACCTACAATCCGGTAATCCCATTGACCTGTACCTGGCAAGCCAGGAAATAGCTGGTTTTGGCCTATCGCCCCAAGGAGCCGCGAATGTCTTCTGAGATGTTCTCCCCCGGATTCAGTCGCATCGTAAAGTCGGACGCCACCCTGGAGAAAATTTCCGGCGGGCACATATTCACCGAGGGACCAGTTTGGAACAACAAGGAACAGTTCTTCGTCTGGACCGACATCATCGACAACAAAATCTGGAAGTGGACGCCGGGAAAGGGGTCGGAAATCATCATGCATCCGTCGGGCAAGGCCGACGGAATGTGCTACGACCATCAGGGCCGCCTGCTGGTGGCAGGGTGGAGCAGCCGCACCGTGTGGCGCTGGGAGCACGACGGTTCCACCACCGTCCTTGCCTCTCACGTGGATGGCAAGAAGCTGAACACGCCCAATGACATCATCATGAAGTCGGACGGGGTGGTCTATTTCACCGACCCCTCCAACGGCATCCGCAATGTGGGCATGGAAAGCGAGGATGTCCAGAAATACGTGGACTACGAGGCGGTGTACAAGCTGGACCTGGCTGACGGCAGTCTCACCCTGCTGGCCGACGACTACGTCAACTGCAACGGCCTGTGCTTCTCCCCCGACGAGTCTCTCCTTTATATTAACGACACCGCCCGCCGCCACATCAGAGTATACGACGTGCTGGACGACGGAAACATCGGTAACGGTAGGTTGTTCGCGGAACTCTTCCACGACGACCACGGCGCGCCCGATGGCATGAAGGTGGACGTTGAGGGCAATGTTTACTGCACCGGCCCCGGCGGAGTGTGGGTAACCGACCCCCAGGGCAACCACCTGGGTCGTCTCTTGATTCCCGAGGACTGCGCCAACTTCGGCTTTGGCGACCCGGACTACCGTACCATTTACTTCACCGCGCGCAGTTCCATCTACCGGATGCGGGTAGAGATACCGGGTTTGCCCACATACCCCATACCCGGCATCGGCGATTAATCAATTGTCCACAAATGTCCACAAAGGGACACGAAGAGGCGCGAAGGGTATTTTCTCCGCCAGTAGCGGCGAATGCCTGGTAAAGTCCCGATCAGGAGGCGTTAATGACCTGGGAGTTTGAACTGGTGGCGGGGCCTGACGGCAATCGGGCCGACGGGCCGGCCTGGGACGGGGAAGGGCTGCTTTTCACCACGGTATCCGTCCCCTCCAACACCATCCACAACAAGATACTGCGGTACGATCCCCAAAACGGAGAAGTGTCCGACTATCGCCGCTGGACCAACCGGGTGGTAGGCCTGGCGTTTTCCGCCGACGGTACGCTCTATGGCTGCCAGAGTGGGGCCAGGCGGATACTGCGCTACAACGGCGACGGCTCAGCCTCGGTGATGGCCTACAAGATCGACGGCAAGTACCACAATCAGCCCAAGGACCTGGCAATAGACAGCAGGGGCCGCATCTGGTTCGCCGACCCGGTGTGGGGTCCGCCGGTGGTAGGAGGACTGCGGGACTACGAACTGGCCCCCTATTCCATCGACTACTGCGCCGTACTGCGCATCGAGTCGCCAAACCGGGACGCGCCTCTCAAGCGCATGACCTTCGACACGACCACTCCCCTGGATGTTGCCCTTTCGCCTGATGAAGAAACACTATACGTGGCGGAAAGCAGCGAGGAGCCCGCCGGAAAGCGTGAACTCCGGGCGTACCCCATCAACGGAGACGGCTCCCTGGGGGAATATCGCGTTTTGCACAGCTTCGGCGCGGATTTCCGGGGAATACACCGGGGAATCAGCGGCATGTGCCTGGACACCGATGGCAACATCATCGCCTGCGCCGGCTGGGAACAGAGCGGCCCCGGCCCCATGATTTACGTCTTTTCCCCCACCGGACAGGTGCTGGACACCCATCCGGTTCCCGCCGAACCCACCAACTGCGCCTTCGGCGGGGCCAACCTGGCGGACCTGTACGTGACGTCCACCGAGGGCCATCTATACCGGGTGGGCAACACCGGGCGACAAGGGTAGGTGCAGCGCCCAAGGTGGTGTAACGGTCTTGGAAAGTCGAACGAGAGCCAGGAGGCCCCAATGGTAACCCAGGCATTCAGGTCTGAATTTCGGCGGTTGGTGCCGGAGGATGCGACATTCTCCAGGGTGGCCACCGGCTTGACCTTCACCGGGGGTCCCGTCTGGAATTACCGGGAGGGTTACCTGGCGTGGGTTGACATTATCGGCGATACCATCTGGAAGTGGGCGCCCGGCGTGGGCAAGAGCATCGTCATGAGTCCATCGGCCCACGCCAACGGCATGACCTTTGACAGCGAGGGTCGGCTGGTCATCGCCGGCTGGAGCGGACGTACAGTCTGGCGAATCGAACGGGACGGAACGCCCACCACCCTGGCGTCCCACTTTAACGGCGTCAAGCTGAACACCCCCAATGACATCGTCATCAAGTCCGACGGCCACATCTACTTCACCGACCCTTCAAACGGCTGCCACCTGGTGGGACACCAGGGGGATGATCTGCAGAAGTACCTGAACTACGAGGGCGTGTACCGGCTGAATCCCGATACCGGGGAACTGACCCTCTTGAACGACGACATGGTCTTTCCCAACGGCCTGTGTTTTTCGCCCGACGAGTCGCTGCTGTACGTGAACGACACCACCCAGCATTACATCCGCGTATTCGACGTCCTCCACGATGGAACTGTCGCCAATCCCCGCCACTTTGCCGACCTGCATGGCGCGGACGTGGGTCATCCGGACGGCATCAAGGTGGACACGGAGGGTAACGTGTATTGCACCGGTTCCGGCGGGGTGTGGGTCATGGACCCGCAGGGCAACCACCTGGGCCTGATCCGCACGCCGGAACCGTGCCACAACTTCACCATCGGGGGAGAAGACCTAAGGACGGTCTTCTTCGCCTGCCGCACCACAATTTACCGGATGAGTATCAAGGCGCAGGGCATCGCGGTTTGCGGGTAGCAGCGCCAATAAATTCCCGGATAAGCACGAATAGCCAGGAAGGGAATATTATCCACGATTAACCACCAATAACATACAGGCTCAGCAGGGGAGCATTCAGAGGAGTGAGACCATGGTCAAAGAGGTCTATTTCTTCACCGAGATGGGTTACACCGCCTACTCACAGGAAACGGCAGCCAGCTACGGCTACACCAACCTGATGTTCCCCAACGAGAACTTCGTCCCCGAGAAGGCGTCGGAACTGTACGGCATGTACTTCGACGAACTGCAATATTGCACCGAAAACGGCTTTGACGGGGTGATGATCAACGAGCACCACAACAACCCCCTGTGCATGATGCCGTCCGTGAATGTCATCGGCGCCGTGCTGTCCAAGCTGACCAAAAAGGGGAAGATAGTCTTCCTGGGCAACGTCCTGCCCATCCACGAGAATCCCCTGCGCGTAGCCGAAGAAATCGCCATGATTGACTGCATCTCCGGCGGGCGCGTGGTCTGCGGTTTCGTGCGAGGCCTGGGCCAGGAAAGCTGGGCCACCAACACCAACCCCATCTACAACAGGGAACGGTTCGAAGAGGCCCACGACCTGATCGTGAAGACCTGGACCACGCCTGGACCCTTCCGCTGGGAGGGCAAGCACTATCATTTCAGGGCGGTCAATCCCTGGGCCATGCCCCTGCAAAAGCCTCACCCGCCCATCTGGATTCCAGGGGTGGCCAGCCCCGAATCGGTGATTTTCGCCGCCCGCCACCGGTACCCATACATCGCCCTGGCGCCTCCTTTGGACCTGATGGAGGAAATCTACGACCTGTATGACCGCACGGCCGCGGAAGAAGGCTACGCCGCCACCTCGGACAACCGGGGCTACGCCATCCGTGTAAACGTTTCCGACAGCGACGAGCGGGCCTACGAGGAGGGGAAGAAGTTCTTCTGGCAGTTGGGGACATCTTTCGGCGTGGCGCCCCGGGAGTGGCAGGCGCCGCCAGGATACCTGAGCCGGGCCGCGACCCAGGGCCAGCGTCAGCAGCGGCGGGCAACCACCCGCTACGTCAACGCGGAAAGCAGTGAGGACAAACGCCCGGTGGCCCCCGGCGGCCCGCCCCTCAGCTACGAGGAGGCCCACGCCACCTACCAGATTGTAACCGGCAACCCGGATACGGTGGTGAAAAAGCTGAAGCATGTGATAGACGTGGTGGACCCCAGCTACATGGTCCTTTGGGGCCGCGAAGGCCCCATGTCCCACGAGACCGCGACGCGGTGCATTGACCTGCTGGGGCAGGAGGTGATACCGGCAATTAAGGAGTATGAGTCGGCCAGGGGGAAATAGGGGGAGTCAGCACTAGCTCGCCTGGAGGATGGGGAGGGATGCGGAATCCCTCCCCTGGGCTTTTCCCCCGACGGGGCGGTGGCAGACTAAGCGAAGTAGTTCACATCTCACTTCTGGAAAAAGGGGTGGACACCCTCAACTGCAGCCTGCCTTATTCCACCAGCCTCCAGGTCTTCACGGTCAGGCGGGCCACCGGATTGTGCCAGTCGTGGGTGGCGGGAGTCAGGTCGGACTCCGTGCCGCCGTGAATGCCGTTGTGGACGTAAATATAGCCTTCGGCGTCAGCATCGTCTTCGGCGTGGTTGCCGCAGGGCGGGCCGGGAATGTAGGCGCAGTCTTCGCTGTTGGCCTCGGACCCCGCGTCATAAGCCGTTAGATTAATGATGCGGGACTCTGAAATGTCCAGGCCGCTGGCGCCGACGAAGGCGTCGTTGGTGGTTACCAGCATGCTGATGAAGGACATCCTTGTCCTGCCGTCTTCAATCTCGAAGTGGGTGTTGACGGTCTGCCCCGGCGGTATCGGGCCGTCATTCAGCTTAAGAACCATGGCCTCGGCGACATTGGCGTTTGTTTCCGGGTCCCATGCTGCCAGCAAGTCTTCCGCGTCGGCGTCCTCAGCCATTTTTGCAAGAGCATCGCTGGCGGGCAGGCCAAGGGTGTAAAGCGCATCGGCGCCATCGTCATGCCGGGCCATAAAGATCGGAGATAAGACCTGGCCTGGCGTCAAGTTGGTGAAGGAAATCTCCACCCACAGTTGTTCGTCGTGGTCGTCTGCGTTGAGTATTCCCACGGCCATAACGGCAAAGAGGGAAACCAACGCTGCCGTTGCAACGGCCAGTGATATTTTCTTCTTCATTTCAAAATCTCCTGGAAACTCTCGGAAAAGCGGGAATTTGTTCCCGCCAAAAGGGTCGGAAGGGCCACCATACCCTTGGTCGAAGTATGCCTACATCGCCATATCAAGACCTCCTGTGTGATTGAAGGATTAATAAAGGAATATCTATAGGACATACTCTTATTATAATCTGTTTTTACCGTTCTGGTAGGCGTCTTTCGCGTAACCGGGCAAACTTTCACCCAAACTTCATGCTTCATGCACGACTACGATGGGGAAGTTAGACGGCGCCAACTAAGGTCAAGAGGCGAAATGATGGCTTCGGGGGGAGAGTTGAAGAAATGGGAAAGGGCTTCGATGTAATGGAACGGTGGGTCCTGAGCCTGGAGCGGAGGTTTTGGAAATGGATTGGTTCCGGAGGTCAGCCCTGCCGGGCAGCCCGCACTGATTCCAGGATGCGGCCGTAGGCATTGCACCGGCAGAGATTGCCGGAAAGGGCCTGCCTGATTTCGTCGTCGGTGGGGTTCGGGTTCTCGTTAAGCAAGGCTCTGGCGGACATGACAAAGCCGGGGGTGCAGAAGCCGCACTGCCCTCCGTCCTGTTCCAGGAAGGCCCGCTGAACCGGGTCCATGCCCTCAACACTGGGCGTACCGTCGCCCAGTCCTTCGATGGTTATGACCGGTCTGCCGCCCACCTGGATTGCCAATATTTGGCAGGCGTAGACGGGTTTCCCGTCCAGCAAGACGGTACAGGAACCGCATTCGCCACGGTCGCAGCCCTTCTTGGAGCCGATCAGGTCCAGTTGTTCCCGTACAACGTCCAGCAGCGTCCAATGATGGCGCACCTGGAGAGCGTGGGGCTGCCCGTTAACATTGAGCGTAATATCTGCGGTATGGAACTGACCGGCTGGCGACATACGGAAGAACTCCTGGCGGAATGGTTACGGGCTATCCTACATCAAGGTATTAGCCATCGACAAGGCAGTACCGATGTTTGGTTGACAATCTACTTTTGTTGATAATAGACTGCGAATGCTTAGTGAGAGCGTTGCAGTGAAGCCCTTTGAGTGGCCGAAAGCTGCACCGGGGCCGGAGTTCTTGAACCTTAGGGTGCAGACTTCGGTCCTTTTCTTTTGCCTATCCCGCCTCCAACGTCTCCTTCAATGCCGCCTCCAGTTCCACCAGGGTGGCGAAACCCTCAAATCGCTGCCGGACTATGCCCTGGGCGTCCATAATGTACACCCAGGACTCGTTGAGCCAGTGCGGTACCGACGAAAAACCCCACTCGTCTATTGCCGGTGCGAACCGGGCCTTGGATAGGTCTCCCTGGATTTCGTCGGGGAGGTCGTAGATTTCCACGTGGACGAAGTCGGCCTGGTCACGGTAGGAGGCCTTAAGCTCCTTCACCGTGTCCACCTGGGGCCCACAGGTGGGACTGGTACAAAACGCCGGCGAGGCGAACACCACCACCGCCGGTCTGGGGCTTTCAACAGCCTGGGCCACAGTCAGTTGGTACAGGTCTTCGTCGGCGTTGTAGTCGGTGGTAAGCTGCTCCACCCCGATAACTTCCGACAGGATCTTGGTCTGACTCAGGGGAGGGCGTTCGCCAATGGCGGGCACCGGGGATTCTTCCGCCACCTCCAGGTCGATAGCGGTTTCGCCAGCTACCTCGCCGTCGTCCACCGAGACCCTCAACTGCCAGGGACCCGCCCGGTCGAAATTCATGCGGGCGCTGTAGGCCCCCCGGATGCCGAAGGGCCAGCCGTGATAGGTGGCCCGCGCCTCCTGGTCCGGAACATCTCCCTGGCCCAGGTAGGTGGCGGTAATGGCGGCCTCCGGGGCCTTGATGATGGCCTTCTTACCCACCAGCAGGAAGGACACCCGCTGCTCCCCCGGGTTCAGTATGGTGGTGGCGAGAATGGAGTTAATGTCGCCGTCTCCCGTCATCGGGTTGCCCGAAGGCGCATTGGTGGAAGGAGCGCTGGCAGCAGGCGGTTCCGGCGCCGCGCTGACCACCGGGGGCGCCGGTTCCGACGCGGGTGACGGTTCCGGCGCCGCGGTTGCGCACCCTGACACCCCGACCATCGCCACTGCGACCAACGTAGCGGATAGCCACCCGGTGACTGTGACGGGCCGGAGAAGGTGGGGGAATCTGCTCATCTAGGGACCATCCTCGTAAACCCCGAAGGTGAAGGCGAACAGGCCGAAATTGTTGGAGTTGGAACTCATGCGCAGCACGTTGCCCTGGGTGTATCCGGGACTGTCGATAATTTCGTAAAGGCGGGGCTGGTCCACCATGAGGTAAGTTTCCCCGTCATCGCCTGCCTGGATGTCCGCCCCACGGTCTTCTTCGGCAAGGTATTCGCCGTTCAGGGTTATCCGCACGCGGTAGGGCTCGCCGGAGTTGGAGGTGAGCACGGCGTTCACGCTCTTGGCCGAGTATTTCAGGGCCAGGTAATCATCGTGGCTGGTCGTGAGTCGGCCGTGGCGGACGTGCTCCGGCCCCACCTCCCAGGTCCCGTGGAAGAAGATTCGGTGGGGTTCCAGTTCCTCGGGCGCCGCCAGGACGCCGACGGAGTCCACCGCGTGGTAGTACTCCTCCTGCACCACATAGGGGCGGTACCCGGCCATTATGTAATTTACGTTACGGTGGTAACCGGCGTACAACTCGGGCGTAACCTCGCCTCCCAGCGTGGCCAGGTAGGTGGGGTCCAGCTTCTGGTCCTCGGGCAACTCCACGTCATCGGACAGGTCGGCGCCAGCCTCCCAGAGCAGTTGCCGGATTTCGTGCTCCGTTTCGGCGTATTTGCCTTCGCCGAAGTGGCTGTAGCGAATGACGCCGTCCCGGTCTATCAGGTACTTGGCCGGCCAGTAGCGGTTGTTGTAGGCGTCCCAGGTCTCGAAGTCGTTATCCTGGGCCACGGGCCAGGCGATGCCGTTCTCCTGGGTGGCCTGCAGGACGTTGGTGTAGTCTTTCTCAAACTCAAACTCGGGGGTGTGAATGCCCAGGATTACCAGTCCGTCGTCGGCATAGCGGGAGTGCCAGAGTCTCAGGTAAGGGAAGGTGCGAATGCAGTTCACGCAGGTGTAGGTCCAGAAGTCAACCAACACCACCTTGCCCCGAAGCTGCTCCAGGGTAAGGGGGTCGCTGTTTATCCACGTGCTGATGCCCACTGGGTCTGCCGCCAGGGGACCCTCTGCCCGTTCCCGTTCCACCGCCGCGGTTGGTTCCGGTTCCTCCGTTGCCTCCACCGGGTTGGCCTCCACTACGGCCGCCAACTCCTGTACCGTGGTGGTGGCAGTGGGCGCCGGTTCGGCCTCGGCAACTGCCGTGGGCGCGGCTTCTCCCTCTGTTGCTGGCGTTTCAGCGGCTGAGTAACTGCCTTCTTCCCGGGCTGTTTCGGTTGTGACCGCGGGAACTTCCGACGCCGTCTCCGGGGAGGCATCAGGGTCGGCTGCCGGTGCCGGGTGGTCAGCGCTTGCGGAAGCCACCACAGTGGGGTCAATGCCAGGGTCGCCGGTCTCCGATTCCGCTCCCGGGCCGCACCCCATTGCCATTGCCAGTACCAGAAGCGCCACTGCACTGACGGCCCAAACCGGGCGCCGGACGCCGGTAGCGCGCAGAGTCAACGTGCGAATTTTCAATTCGGGCTCCTTATGGAGTCAAACGTAGCGCTTGCCTTTCTGATTCACTATACGAACCAGATTTGCCTGCGGATGTTCAGCCACCGCGATTTCGTCTCATAATACCAGAGACGCAGGGGCGTTTGTGCCGGATTCCTGCCGGCCGGCGCGCCCAGCCAAGAGGGACAATCCACCGGCGATTGCACCCCCGCCGTTGCATTGAAAAGGATGTCTAAAGTCCTTGCTTGTGTTAAACTCTGTTAGCATTTTGGCAGGCATGGCACTATTAGTTGCTGCTATAGCTATTTGAACGGAGGCGGAAGTGCAGGAAACCACTTCCCTGGCCGCAGTAGGCCACCGAATAGTCGACAACGTTGGCAAGGTCATAGTCGGTAAAACGACGGCGGTTCAGCAGGCCCTGGCAACCCTGATTGCCCAGGGCCACATCTTGGTAGAGGACGTGCCAGGCGTAGGCAAGACCACGCTCTCCAAGGCCCTGGCCATCTCGGTAGGTTGCTCCTTCCAGCGCATCCAGTTTACCCCCGACCTGCTGCCCAGCGACGTAACGGGTATTTCCGTTTACAACCAGCAGAGCGGCGACTTCAACTTCCGGCCCGGCCCCATCATGTCCCAGGTGGTCCTGGCCGACGAAATCAACCGCGCCACGCCCAAGACCCAGGCGGCCCTGCTGGAGGCCATGGAGGAGCTCCAGGTTACGGTGGACGGCGTTTCCCACATCCTTGCCCCGCCCTTCATGGTCGTCGCAACCCAGAACCCCATCGAATACGAAGGCACCTTCCCCCTGCCGGAGGCCGAACTGGACCGGTTTCTCATGCGCCTGAGCCTGGGCTACCCGGACTTCAGCGAGGAAATGGCAATTATCGAGCGACAGGAGTTGACCCATCCGATAGACACCCTGGAACCGGTAGCCACACCGGAAGAAGTAACCGCCCTCCAGGAAGCTGCCAAGGAAGTGTACGTGGACCGCCTCGTGCGGCAATATATCGTCTCCCTGACGGAATCCACCCGGAACCACCGGGACGTAGCGCTGGGAGCTTCGCCCCGGGCCACCCTTGGTCTGTTCCGCATATCCCGGGCCATGGCCCTGGTGCAAGACCGGGACTACGTCATTCCCGACGACGTGAAGATGCTGGCCCCGGGGGTCCTGTCCCACCGCCTGGTGCTGTCGCCCTCCGCAAGGATGCGGGGCATCAGACCCGACGAACTAATCAGCGACCTGCTGAACCAGATTACGGTGCCTGGGATGGCCCAGGTCTAGCCATTGGGGGAGTAGTCACTCATGGTCAGGGGCCCGTATTGGCCCGCAAATTCACCGATGTATCCATCATCCCTGGTATCCCGTTCCGGCTGATTCTCAGCCCCACCCTTATACGACAGGGAACCTGATTTTGAGCAAGCGGACAATCGGCATACTGATCCTATTTGCGGTAGTCACCTTCTACACCCTGGGCACTGGTTTTCCTTTCTTTTACCGCTTCCTGTACGTCATTGCGCTGGTGCTGCTGTTCGGCCTGCTCTGGGCCTGGCTGAACCTGCAGGGCCTACAGGTGCAGCTCACGCGCCTTTCCCATCGGGGGCAGGTTGGCGGTTACCTGGAAGGCCAAATCCAGGTAGTCAACCGGTTCCGGTTCCCCAAGTCCTGGCTCGAAGTCAGGGAAGTTACCGACATCCCCGGATATACCACCGGCCGGGGAATAGCCATGGTCCGCGACCAGTCCCGCAGTTGGCGGATAGAGACCTACCTGGCCCGCCGGGGCCGGTTCAACACCGGTGTGGTGGAGGTCACCAGCCAGGACCCCTTCGGGCTGTTCCGGCTCAACCGCCGGTTCCTTCAGGCGGAAGAGTACGTGGTCTTCCCGCCCACCGAGCCGCTCCCCGACCTCGACCCCCGTTTTGCCTTCCTGCCCAGCGACCGGCGTGTGACCCGCCGCTCCGACCACATCACGCCCGAGTCCTCCGGCGTGCGCGAGTACGTCTATGGCGACAGCTTCCGACAGATTCACTGGCCCTATACCGCGCGCATGAACAGCCTGATGGTCAAAGAGTTTGACATGGGCCTGTCGGCGGAGAACTGGGTGCTGCTGGATATGCAGCGCAGTTCCCATGTGGGCGAGGACCCGGTGGACAACAGCGAAGAACTGTCCGTTAAGGCCGCGGCATCGCTGATCACCCGGTTCGATGAACTTTCCATGCCCGTGGGCCTGGCCACCAACGGCGACCAGACCTGGATGATGCGCCCGGGGGCCGGTCCCGGCCACTTGGGGAACCTGATGGAAGCCCTGGCCGGGGTTCGAGCGCTGGGCAACGTAACTCTGGAGCGTTTTCTCTACGACCTGCAGCCCCATTTGAGCCGTTTCAACTCCCTTACAGTCGTCACGCCGTCGCGCCGGACGGAGTGGATACCGGCGTTGAACAGCCTGCGCCGCGACGGCGTGAACGTCGTGGTGGTGTACGTCGAACCCACGGACTTCGGGGCCGCAGCGGAGGTGCAGTCCCCCCTTGATTTCCTGTTCTCCAACGAAATTCCGGTTTACCGGGTGCGTCGCGGCCGGTCGCTGAACGAGGCCCTCACCGCGCCGGTCTATGACCAGCCATACGCCTTCATCGCTCCTCTGCCCCCGGATGCGGTGCAGGGAGAGGACGGCAGCGGTTCGGATAACGGTTCCTCGCCGGGCCCCCACCAAGCCCAATACTCCTACCAGGGAGCGGACGACTCCTCCCGGCAGGAGGTGTACCCGTGACCAGCGCTGCCCAGGCCGGCCCGGCCCAGGCCACCGACAGCCAGCAGGGCGCAGTTGCGGCCGGCAGGGGCTTCTCCCTTGACCCCGTGGCAAAGGCGGCGGTCTGGCTGTGGCGGTATGGCCGTCCCCCCGACGGCTGGGCCACCGTCCTCTTGCTGGCCCTGAACCTCCTGGTAGTGGCCTGGTCGGTGGACCGGGGGGGCGATTGGGTGCCCACGCCCAGCCTGGAACGCCTGATCTTGTTAGCGATGCTGACCGGCCTGGCGCTGTCCCGCATACCCATCTGGGGCGTAGTGCTTCTGCCGCTGGGGCTGGTCATTGGCCTCGGGGTCATCACGGCGCAGCTCACCGGCTTCGAGGGCGAAGGCATTGAACTGGCCAGCGCAGCCGAACTGTACGACCGGCTGAGCCTGTGGTGGCTGGCTTTCCAGACGGGCGGCATCAACATTGACCGGGTTCCCTTCGCCTTTGCTCTGATGTGCCTCACCTGGCTGGCAGGCTACCTTGCCGCCTGGGTGTTCTCCCGCTACCGCAGCTTCTGGGGCGTCTTCGTCCTGGGCGGTGCTGCCCTGCTCAGCAACCTCACGTTTTTGCCTTCAGACGCTCACGTGTATATCGTACTGTACCTGCTCACAGCCCTGCTACTGGTGGCCCGTGTCCAGGCCGTTCGTCGCCTGAGAGAGTGGCAGGAACGAGGCTTCCAAGCCGACAGCCACTTGAGCGTCTTGTCGATTTCGGACAGCATAATCGTCACTTTGCTGGTACTGTTGGTCGCATTCCAGATAGTTCCGAGGATTGTGCCCGGCGATCGTTTTTGGCAAGAGGCCCACGATATCTACGAGGCCACCCGGTCTCCTTATGTGCAGTACCAGGAGGACTTCAACCGCTTGTTCGCCGGGTTGCCGGCGCGCAAGCCCCTGCCCTATCGCATCTGGGGCGACGTGATGGCCTTCCAGGGCACCATCAACCCTACTACCACGCCGGTCCTCCAGGTGGAATCGCCGGTGGCCATGTACTGGAAGGCCCGCAGCTACGGCACTTACACCCCCAAGGGCTGGAAGTCGGACGACACCATAATTCAACCCACGGACTGGACGCCGAGCCATGCCTCACCCCAGCCATACGAGAAGCGGTTCGAGGTCACCCACACGCTGACCACCAACTACCGCACCCGCAACCTTTTCGCCGGCGGGCAGATTATCGCGGCCGACCGGGATGTCCGAATCGAGACTTATGACTCTCCCATGTACAACATTGACCTGAGCGGGCCGGTGCAGCTGGGGCAAACATATCCCAAGCTGGATATGGCGGCGGCTAACCTGGATCGGGCGCTGCGCGAAGGTGGTCCGTCGGCCAGCAGGTCCCAACTCGGCCGGGCCCTGCCGTCGGAGTTCCACCTGGTGGATGTGGCGCGTGATGACGGGGGCGTGCAGGGCGTGCTCCTGGCGGAGATATTGCCGGAGCAGCCGGACACCCTTTCCTTGCGCACGGCGGGCAAGGAGTTCAAGAAGGGCGAAACCTACGAGGTAACGTCCTCGGTGTCCCTGGCCACTCCGGAAGACCTGCGCCTGGCGGGGCTGGACTATCCCACCTGGGCGCTGGACAAATACACGGCGCTGCCGGCGGAAGTGCCCCAGCGGGTCCGTGACCTGGGACGGGAGTTGGCCGCGGATGCGGAAACGCCCTACGACAAGGCCAAGGCCATCGAAGAATACCTGAAAACCCTGCCCTACTCCCTGAACATCCAGCCTCCGCCTTACGACGCCGACGGGGTGGACTATTTCCTTTTTGAACAGAAGATGGGTTACAGCGAGTACTTTGCTTCCGCCATGACGGTGCTGCTGCGGACCCAGGGCGTTCCGGCCCGCATGGTAACCGGCTATACCGTGGGCGACCAGGTGCCGGAGCATGAAATTTACGTGGTAACCGACCAGCACAGCCATGGCTGGGTGGAGGTCTTCTTCCCCCGTTATGGCTGGATCAACTTCGAGCCCACGCCGGGGGCCATCATGCCAGTGGCATCGCGGCCGGCGCCGGCAGAGCAGCCGGACCTGAGTGATTTGCCTTCGATTGCCCTCGATATTCCCCTGTGCGAGTTCGAAGACGAGGAAGACTGCGAGGAAGAATTCCTGCTGGAAGACCTGGCCCCGGACCAACAGGACACGCTGGCCATCCGGCTGATACAACAGTACCTTCCCTGGATCGGTGGGATACTGGCGGCGCTGGCGGTAATCGGCGCGGTGCTCTGGTACCTTTGGCGGAGGTACATGTCCCCGTCGCCGGAACCGGAACTGGCCTTCCGCCGCCTAGCCTTCCTAGCCCGCCTGAACGCCCTGGCCCCGGCCAGTTCCCAGACGCCCTACCAGTACCTGGAGCGGTTGTACGGAGAGATGCCCGACCACTACCCCCAGCTTTCGACGATTGTGGCCAGCTACGTCAGCCACCTGTACGGAAGGAAGGAGACCTCCGAGGAGGCGGCGGAAAGACTGGTGCAGGCCTGGGTCGAAATCCGAGTGCCCCTTTTGTTCCACCTGTTGCGGCGAAGGGGCCAGCAAACGGAGGTTGCGCAAACATGAACGAGTCCAAGTACTGCATCATTCCTGGCCCCCATGGGTGGATCGGACTGGTGGGAACCGGCGAGGGTCTTAGCCGGCTGAGCATGAAGCCCACTCCGGAAGAGGTGCTGGAAGACCTGGATAGAGACGTCCGGGGCTGCGAACAGGACGATTCGGCTTTCCCCCAGGCTCGCCAGTGCCTGGAGCGGTACTTCCAGGGCGAGACCGGCGCGCTGGGCGAGATAGTCCTGGACCTGAGCGACGCGCCGCCCTTCTTTGCCGCCGCCTGGGAGGCCTGCCGCACAATTCCTGCAGGCGAAACCCGCAGCTATGCCTGGCTGGCTGCCGAGGCCGGGCGGCCCAACGCGGCCCGGGCAGCGGGACAGGCCATGGCAAAAAACCCGCTGGCCCTGGTCATCCCCTGCCACCGGGTCATCGGCAGCAGCGGCGACCTGCACGGCTACGGCGCCGGCGGCCTCAGCGTCAAGGCCCGCCTTCTGCAGATGGAGCAGGAACAGCTGCCCTTAACGAAATGAGTATATGGAAACCTGACCTGGACCCCCCAAGACTGTCCCCCACCCCCTTGCCAGCCTGGATAACCCCTCTTCATCATAAAACCATGCCCTAATCACATACCCCCATTCCACGGACGGCCCCGTCGTAGGGGCGGCCCATTGCCGCAGTGGCCGCCCCGCCAAACCGGGTCATCCGTAGGGGCGGGTTTATAACCCGCCCTGCCCCGGGGTTAATGCCGTTGTAGGGGTCCGCCTGAGGCGGATATCTGCCCTGGCAAGGGGCTAACCCCCCCAAAATGGGCCAAAATGGAACCAAATGGAACGATTTTCAAAAATTCCCATTGGTGATCATTCGTCCGCCGCGGCGGATTCGTGGATAAACAGGACAGAAAGGCAGGCCCCTCCCCGTTTGACGAAAACCAGGGTATGGAGTAACTTAACCGTTGACCATCATACCCCCTTGCCCAGGAGACAGCCCATGTTCGTAATGAGGTTCACTGAGCGCGCCTATTTCAACTACACCGAGGACGACGTGAAGAACAGCCCCGGCGGCGCGCATCGCGTCACCTTCTCCAACTCCCACTTCGATCCTGCGGTGGCCGCCGACCAGTACAACTACTACCTGGACGAGTGGCAGTATTGCGAGGAGATAGGTTTCGACGGGATGATGCTCAACGAGCATCACAGCACCCCCACCAGCCTGGGCGCCGCCATGAACCTGGAGGCCGCCATCCTGGCCCGCATCACGAAGAAGCCCAAAATCGTCCTCATGGGCAATCCCCTGCCCATCCACGATAACCCCCTGCGCCTGGCCGAGGAACTGGCCGAGATTGACTGCATCTCCCGAGGCCGCCTGGTCTCCGGATTCGTCCGAGGCGGCGGCACCGAAAGCTGGGCCACCAACACCAATCCCGTCTATAACCGGGAGCGGTTCGAGGAGGCCCACGACCTGGTCATCAAGACCTGGACCACCCCCGGCCCCTTCCGCTGGGAAGGCAAGCACTACCACTTCCGCCACGTCAACCCCTTCCAGGTGCCCCTGCAGAAGCCCCATCCGCCGGTATGGATTCCCGGGACGGGCAGCGCTGAGACCGCCGCCTGGTGCGCCGAGCATCACTACCCCTACTTCTACCTGGGCATCGTCCCCTATACCTTCGGCTACATGCAGGACATCTACCGCGACGCCGCCCGCATGTACGGCTACGAGGCGGGCCCCCAGAACTTCGGTTACATGCTCCCCGTCCACGTTCAGGACACGGACGAGAAGGCCCGGGTGGCCGGCCGCGGCTTCCTGGAGGCCCTGGTGGGCGTGGGACGGGTGCCCATGCCCCGGGAGTATTCCTTCCCGCCCGGCTACAACCGCGCCACCCGGGACCTGTGGGCCGACGACGAGCGCGAGGCCCAGGTCCGCGCCACCCGCGCCAACGACCCCTTCCGCACCGGCCCGGTGGACGACGAGACCTACCAGGCCATGATCGACGACAACCGCATGGTTATCGGCAGCCCCGACACGGTAATCCGCAAAGTGCGCGAGGTGCTAGAGACCGTCCGCCCCGGCATCCTGGCCGTGTGGACCAACGACGGCTCCATCACCCACAAGGACACCATGCGCTGCCTGGAACTAATGGACCAGGAAGTCCTGCCCGCCATCCGCCAGATAGGCGACGAACTCGAACTCCCCGGCCCCTTCGACGTCGACCCATAGCCATGTCCGTCGTTCCCGCTCAGGTGGGAATCTCGACCTTTCGCAAGACCCGTCGTTCCCGCGAAGGCGGGAACCTCGACAGGCTGGGTCAAGATTCCTGCCCGTAGGGGAAGGCCGCGGCGCATTTGGGACACCGCCTGAGAAAGAAAGGACCCGCCGGACAGAATCCGGCGGGCCCCATTGCCAAGATTGATGTAGCTGACTTGGCTGCCGTAATCGCCCTACTGCGCCGCCTTCAGCAGGTCCCAGTGGCTGGTCTTTGAGCTCCCAGTACCGGGGAAGGTCCAGCTCTCCACCACCTCGGGGTTGTACATTACCGTCAGGCGGAACCAGAAGAAGGGTATGTCCGCGAAGTTGTAGTACCTCTCGTTGCCTAGTTCCAGGATCATCTGGTCTATGGCGTCGTGGTCCACCGTTTCCAGGGACCGGTAGGAATCGTATAGGTCATCGATCACCTCGGAGTAGTAGCCCGCTCCGCCGGTGCCCGGGGACGTGCTCCACAGCCTCAGCCAGGTAGTCAGGGATCGCATGGTAATTACGTTGCCCCAACCGCCCTTCTTGATGAAGTCGGTCCGTTCCCTGTAGTTCTTGCGAACGGTGCCCCACTCGCTGTCCAGCAGGGTAACGTCAATGCCGATGGGCTCCCAGTAGTTAATCAGGGCTTCCAGCATCACCGCCGTTTCCGGTTCATCTGCCGAGAAGTAGTTGTACGAAGTAAAGGGCATGGGGTTCTCGGGAGTAAAGCCTGCCTGGGCCATCAATTCCCTGGCGGCATCCGGATCGTAGCCGTACAGTTCTTCCCAGTCAGCCTCCCATTGGGGGTTGAAGGGGAACAGTCCGGGGTAATACTGGGTCGTGAGCATCAGTTCGCCCTGGCCCTTAAGCACGTGGTCCAGCATCTCTTCCCGGTTGATGCCCTTGTTCATGGCCTGGCGTACCAGGATGCCGGTCTCTGGGTTGGCCCACGGTACGCTGGGGTCCAGGTCCGCCGCGTACTCGTCCACGTAGTACTGGCCGCCCAGGAACATGGTCAGGTAGTTGGTCGGCACACCCGCCTCCGCGGCCTCCATGCCCCTGCGCGCCGCCTCCAGTTGCAGTTCGCGGGAGAGGGCAGCCACGTGGATTTCGCCGGTGAGCAGGGCCGCCAGACGGGTCAGGTCTTCCCGGACCCACCGCAGCTCTACTTCCTGGAAGTCCGGATTCTCGCCGCGCCAGTGGGGCCCCGGAGCCTTTTCGAACCAGATGTTCTGGCCGGAGGTGCGTCCACCGTATTCGTAGGAGCCGGTGCCGGCTGGCTTTGCATCAAAGCCTTCCACACCTACCTCATCGAATTGCTTCTTGCTCAGCATCATTATCTCGCCGCCGCCAAAGCCGCGGGAGAGAATGGCCACCGTATCCAGGGCTATGGTTGGGAACTGTATCTCAAGGGTATGTTCATCGTGCGCTTCCCACGTGGCGCCATTGAAGAAGGAAGCCGCCGAAGCCTGGGAGTCCTCGCCCGTTATGCGGTCAAGGGCGAAGACGGCGTCGGCCGAGCTAAACTCCCCGTAGCCATCATGGAACATGGCTCCCTGGACCAGGTTGAAGGTCCATCCTCGGCCATCGGGAGTGAACTCCCAGCTCTCCGCCAGCCGCGGAATCCGCTCGTTGGTCTGCGCGTCCAGCCCGACCAGGGTTTCCGAATAGGGATCGAACTGGTAGTAGGATGGGCGCCCAACGGTCCAGTGGCGATTGGTCTCGTTTACCTCGCCCAGGGCGTAGATGACACGGTCAACCTTGGCTTCCACCTCTTCCATCATCGCAGGAATGGGAGTGGGCGTGGCTATCACCGTCTTTTCAACCACGGTCTCCTTGGGCACTTCCTTCAGCACCTCCACCTCCTTCACCACCTCCACTTCCTTGACTACTTCCCTTTCCACCTCCACCGGCACTTCCACTTCCTTGACTACTTCGACCTCCTTGGGTACTTCAACCGTTACTTCTCTAACAACCTCTCTTTCCACCACCTCCGGCGCAGCAGTGCCACAAGCCACCACGAGAGTCAGGGCCATGACCAGGGATATGATAAGAACAGACTTGGGTAATCGTAACCAGAATGACATTTACCAAAACCTCCTCATATTGGGAATCCGGTACCAGTTTCCCGTTCTACGCCTGAAACAGGCCACGTCTTGGAAAGTTGCCAGAGTATAATTCCGTACATGAAATGCTGTCAACAGAACGCATAATTGTTGCATGGCTGTGTTACTGAATGTGAAGCAAATGCTATCGCCCTATATTTTACGTTATTCGCAAACAAACTGGCCTCCCGAGAGTTTTCGGGAGGCCAGATGGTAAATCCCATTTCCTGCTTCGGGCGCGAAGGCCCTGCGTTGGCGCTCTATTGCGCCGCCTTCAGCAAGTCCCAGTGGCTGGTCTTGGACGATGCGGTGCCCGGGAAGGTCCAGCTTTCCACGACCTCCGGGTTGAACATCACCGTCAGCCGGAACCAGAAGAAGGGGATGTCGGCGAAGTTGTAGAACCGGTCGTCGCCAATCTCCCTGATCAACAGGTCGATGGCCTCGCGGTCAACCGTCTCCAGCCCGATGTACTTCAGGTAATTCTGGTCCTGCAGGTCAGTCTCGTAACCGCCTCCGTTACCAGTGGCGGCGAAACTCCAGACCCGCAGGCGGGTGGTCAGGGAGCGCATGGTGATTACATTGCCCCAGCCGCCCTTCTTGATGAACTCGCCCTTGGCCCGGTATTCCCCGCGGACCGTTCCCCATTCGCTGTCCAGCAGGGTCACGTCAATGCCTACGGGCTCCCAGTAGTTGATCAGGGCTTCAAGCATCACCGCCGTCTCGGGCTCATCCGCCGAGAAGTAGTTGTACGACGTGAAGGGCATGGGGTTGTCGGGAGTGTAACCCGCCTGGGCCATCAGCTGCTTGGCTGCTTCCTGGTCAAAGCCATAAAGCTCTTCCCAGTCGGCTTCCCACTGGGGGTTGTAGCCGTTGCCCAGCACCGGGTGGTAGGCCGTGTTATACATCAGCTCGCCATCGCCTTTGAGCACGTGCTGCAGCATTTCCTCCCGGTTGATGGCCTTGTTCATGGCCTGGCGAATGATCTTGCCGGTGGTAGGACTTGCCCACGGCACGTTGGCGTCGTAGTCAGGGTCCCCTTCCGTGAAATACAGGCCGCCCAGGAACAGGGACAGATAGTTGGTTGGCACGCCGGCTGCCGCCGCTTCCATGCCACGCCGTCCGGCCTCCAATTGCAGTTCACGGGACAGGGCGGCCACGTGGATTTCCCCGGTCAGCAGGGCCGCCAGGCGGGTCAGGTCTTCCCGTACCCAGCGCAACTCCACTTCCTGGAAGTCAGGGTTCTCGCCGCGCCAGTGGGGCTGAGGGGCCTTCTCAAACCAGATTCCTTGACCTGCCTCGCGGCCCAGGTACTGGTATGAACCTGTGCCGGCCGGCCTGGCGTCGAAGCCTTCCACGCCCTCGGCGTCGAACTGCTGCTTGCTCAGCATCAGTATTTCGCCGCCGCCAAAGCCGCGGGAAAGAATGGCTGGCGTGTCCAGGGACAGACCGTCAAAGGTGTACTTGACGGTATAGTCGTCCACCGCCTCGGCCGTTGCTTCCCTGAAGAAGGAAGCGGCGCCGGACTGGGAGTCTTCTCCAATAGTTCGATGGTGGGCGGCCACCGCATCGTGGGCCGTGAACTCTCCGTACCCGAAGTGGAAGGGTACGCCTTCCACCAGGTTGAAGATCCATTCGCGTCCGTCCTCGCTCCACTCCCAGCTTTCGGCCAGGCGCGGAATGCGCTCGTTGGTGTTGGCGTCGAGCCCCACCAGGGTTTCCCCGTAGGGGTCAAACTGGTAGTAGGACGGGCGACTGACGGTCCAGTGCCGGTTGGTTTCCTGCACTTCACCCAAGGCATAGATAACCCGGTCCACCTTGGTCTCCACCGGCCCAGCGCTGACGGGTATCGGCGTTGGAGTGGCAATGACCGTCTTCTCTACGACAGTTTCCTTGGGAATCTCCTTCAGTACCTCTACCTCCTGTACTACCTCCACTTCACGGATGACTTCTTTCTCCACCTCCACTGGTACTTCAATTTCTCTTACAACTTCTACTTCCTTGGGCACTTCCACCTGGACTTCCCTGACAACCTCCCTCTCCACCACCTCGGGAGCGGCGGTGCCGCAAGCCACAAGGCCGGTCAGGGCCAGCATCAAGGAGACTACTAAAACGGTCCTGGGTATGTTCGACCAGAATGCCATCAGCGGTTACCTCCTGTTGATAGAAATCGGGTAACTTTTCCGGTTCTGTGGTAGAAACTGGCAGGCATCCGGAAATTTGGCGCAGTATAAATCCGTAATTTAGGTCTTGTCAATAATAGGAATACATATCTGATTGCGTAATTTTATGTGGTAAAAAGTACAGTTATCGTCCAAGAATGGTGTCTAATGGTCAGGCTTCAGTTTCTCCTGGAATGTACCTGGGCTTTTCTTGCAAGAATATAGGATATATTGACTTGAATATTACACAATAATGCGCCAAAGTATGGCATTTACGTAAGCAATAGGGTGAGTTGTCAGATAGTTTCGTAATTCATTTGGTTCGCCGCAGTTCGCGCTTGATGAGGCTCCTTGTGGGCAGCCGGCATGGGGATGAAAAGGGGTTGCGCCGGGGCCGTCAGCATATTGACACGCAAATTGGAATGGCCTATATTGCGGTATCCTGTTCGCAGGACTGAAGGGGCTTGCCGCGTAGTTCTAATCCTCCTAGGCAAAGGGAACAAGGCTTCCGACAAAAAGTCTGCGGTCCACGGGAATAGCAGCATGCAACGCTTTATACTGGTACGACTCTTCCATGCCTTGATTGCGCTGGTTGCCGTCAGCATGATCGTATTCGGGCTGGGCAGGCTATCCGGTGACCCCCTGGATACCTTGCTGGACGTTGACGCCACCGCGGAGGATTATGCCAGGGTAAGGGCCTATTGGGGGCTCGATAAGCCCTTGCATATCCAGTATCTGACCTATATTGGCAACTTCGCCACCGGCAAGTTCGGCGAATCCATTCGGTTTTCGGGCCAGGATGCCAGGGAGTTGCTCTGGCAGCGTCTGCCGGCCACCCTGGAACTGGCATCTGTTGCCCTGATCGTGAGCGCCATCATTGCTATACCACTAGGGGTCATAGTCGCCGTCAAAAAGGACACCGGGGTGGATATTGCCGGCAAGATTATTGCGTTATTGGGGCAATCGCTGCCCAATTTCTGGATTGCGTTGATGCTGATGTGGGTGTTCGCCGTGCAACTGGAGTGGCTGCCCACCTCCGGCAGAGGCAGTTGGAAGCATATATTGATGCCCGGAATCGCCTTGGGCTATTTCCAGGTGGCCGCCCTGATGCGCCTCACTCGCTCCTCCATGCTGGAGGTTCTGGACACCGAATATGTCAAACTGGCCCGCATCAAGGGTCTGAGGGAAAGCTCGGTAATCTGGAAACACAGCCTGCGCAACGCCCTGATTGCTCCTATCACCTATTTTGGCCTGATCCTGGGCGGAGCCATGACCGGTTCCGTCGTAATTGAATCGATTTTCACCTGGCCGGGCGTGGGCCTGCTGGCCATCGACGCCCTCAGGGCCAAAGACTTCTCGGTAGTGCAATCGGTGGTGATTTTCTTCGCCGCCATCTATATTGGCGCCAACCTGCTGGTCGATATCGCCTACGCATACCTGGACCCGCGCATCCGCTACACCCATTAGCCCTGGAATTAAAATGGAGGAGAGTAAGTTCTATGGCTAACGTGGCAATCCCCGGCAGTATACCGGGGTCCAGGACTGCAAACCGAGCCTGGCGGGCCCTGGGCACAGCCCGCAGGTACCCCATTTTCCCCGTGGCCATTCTCTTGCTTGTCCTGGTTTTGCCAGCCATTCTTGCCGATTGGATAGCCCCTCATGACCCGGTGCAGGGCAGCCTGAGCGAGCGGCTGGCGCCTCCCTTCTGGGTTCAAGCCGAGGGTGAAGGTATCTACGCCACCCCCGGCGGCTCTACGAAGTTCATTCTCGGCACCGACAAGCAAGGCAGGGATATTCTAACCCGCATCATTTATGGCGCGCGAATATCACTCACCGTAGCCGCCATTTCGATATTCCTGGCGGGACTGATTGGCACTACCCTGGGCCTGATGGCCGGGTACTTTGGCGGCAACATCGACCACCTGGTCATGCGGGCGGTGGACATCTGCCTTTCCATGCCGGCGATTTTGTTCGCCCTGGTGCTGGCAGTGGTCTTGGGGCCAAGCTTCCAGACGGTCATTATCGTCATTGTGTCCATTTTCTGGTCCCGCTATGCTCGCCTGGTTCGGGGCGAAACTCTTGGCATCAAGTCCCAGGACTTTGTGGCAAGGGCTCGGGTGGCTGGCGCTTCCAACTTCCGGATTATCTCCCGCCACGTATTCCCCAACGTGGTCAACACCATCATCGTGCTCGCTACCCTGGAAGTGGGGCAGGTCATACTTCTGGAATCCACCCTGAGCTTCCTGGGCGCGGGATTGCCCAGGCCAACGCCGGCCTGGGGCCTGATGATTGCCAACGGGCGGGAGTTGCTGGTTACGGCCTGGTGGGTCGCCGCCTGGCCCGGCGTGGCAATCCTGCTGTCCGTGCTGTCCATGAACCTGCTGGGCGACTGGCTGCGGGACCGCCTGGACCCCAAGCTGCGCAACGTGTAGCCGATTCTTCTCCCCTGGAATAGAACATCACCCCCGCGTCGGCTGATGCCCAAGATGCGGGGGTGTCTTTTGCTGGATTCAAGAGACAGCATCCGGTATCATTTTGTTGCCTTGAGCACCGGCCAGTGAATCCCCTATGAGCTTGCCTTCGTAAGAAGTGGCAACACACCCAAAAGGTCTTTTTGCTATGGCTAGTGATTTCCGCAAGGTTAGTTTCCCCGTTGTCGCGCTGGCCCTGGCGGCACTGATACTACTGGCCGCCGTATCATGCTTCCCCGGTACACCCACGGCCACCCCCGGACCGGTCGAAACTCCGGTGCAGTCCCCAGTTGCGGCCACGGCGCCCACGCCTGACAATTCACTGCCCACGCCCACAGCTACGCCGGTCCCGGCGCTGCCAACTCCAATTGCAACTCCGACCACTGAGCCGACGGTTGTCCCGCAGTTGGTGGAGACTCCCCCGGCCGCTGGGTCAGCAGTCATTGCCGAGGCGCAGCCCACCTCCGGCTCACCCGTGTTCGATGACCTGGCGCTGCTGGAGGAACGGGCATTCAGCTACCTCACGGAACTGGCGGTGGACGTGGGCGTCAGGACCAGCGGCACCGACCTGGAAGCGGAGGCGGCAGACTTTCTGGTGGACCAACTGGAGGAACTGGGGTACAGCCCGGAAGTCCAGGAGTTTTCCTGGGACTCGCCCACGGCGAGCTTCAGCATTTTGGGCGTCGAAACTGAGACTCTGGACGCCAATACCTTGGGTGGAACCCCGGACGGCGAGGCAACGGCAGAGCTGGTTTTCGTGGGTCTGGCCAGGCCTTCCGACATGCCAGCCGAAGGGTTGGAAGGCAAAATAGCGCTGATAGAACGGGGCGAGATTACCTTTGGCAGCAAGGTGGCGGAAGTCAAGAACGCCGGGGCGCTGGCCGCCGTTATCTACAACAATGCTTCCGGCGGATTCCGCGGCACCCTGGGTGGACGGGGAGACATTCCCGCCATCTCCCTTTCCCGGGCTGACGGCCAGCGGCTGAAGGAGTTACTGGACCAGGGCGAGACCATTGAGGCCGCGGTTACGGTCCAGGACAACGCCGTGCCGTCCCGTAATGTTATGGCTGAACTGCCCGGAACGGAAGTGGGCGTCGTGGTAATCGGCGCCCATTACGATACGGTGCCTGACTCGATAGGCGCCTCCGATAACTCTTCCGGCATGGGCGCTCTCCTGGCCATTGCCGAACGGGTGGCTGACCGGTCCTTCCCGTTTACCCTGCGGTTCGTAGCCTTCGGTTCGGAGGAAACCGGCCTGCACGGCAGTGAGTATTACGTCGCAAGTCTCTCTGCCGGTGAACTTGAAGAGATTTTCCTGATGGTCAACCTGGACTCGGTGGGTTCCGGTTCGCACCTGCGCCTCGCCGGAGACCGGTGGGCGGCCAATCACGTCAAGGAGACGGCCGACCGCGAGGATATCTCGCTGGAACTGGTCCGCCGGTCTGGCTGGGGAGGCAGCGACCACGTCAATTTCCGCGATGCCTGGGTTCCCGTCCTGTTCTTCCTGTCCAACGACCTGTCCCGCATTAACTCGCCGGCGGACACCATGGAGCACATCAATTCAAGCCTGCTTGGGGATGTGACGGCCCTGATCCTGGACCTGCTGGAGCACGTTGACCAGCTATCAGGCTACGGGCAGTAAGTGAGCGGGAACTTGGCAATCATCCGGTATCCTTCATCCACCAATGGACACGAATGCCCGCCAATGCTTTAATTACCCCGTAAGTGGATTTTCGTCCGCCGCGGCGGATTCGTGGACTGAAGGAGTTTCACCATGGCCCCCAATCCGGCATCCCGCATTCAGCGGGTGCAGCCCCCCGCAACCCTGGCCGCCGGCGAAAAAGCGCGGCAACTGGCCCGCCAGGGTCACGACGTTATTGACCTGGGGCAGTCCAGCCCCCACCACGTTACGCCCTCCCACATCATCGCAGCGGGCATTGACGCTCTCAATCAGGGACTAACCAACATCAGCTCCTCCCGGGGGCTGCCCGAACTGCGTCATGCCCTGGCGGAAAAGCTGGCGGCCCACAACGACCGCACCGTCGACCCGGACGGCGATATCCTGGTAACGCCGGGCAGCAAGATGGGCCTGTACGCCGCCATCAATGCCTACATTGAGCGTGGAGACGAGGCGCTGGTGATTGAACCCACCTGGGTCAGCTTCAGCCAGCAGGTGGAGATGGCCGAGGGCGTTCCCGTAGCCGTGCCCCTGAGCGAGGAAGAGGAATACTACATCACCTACGAGAATCTCAAGGAATACGTTACGCCCCAGTCGAAGATGATCATCATCAACAATCCCAACAACCCCACGGGGCGGGTCTATACCCTGGACGAACTGGAAGCGGTGGCGCGGGTGGCCGTCGAAAATGACCTGCTGGTGGTCTGCGATGAGACTTACGAGTATTTCCTGTACGACTCAAATCAGCACCTAACCGTCGCGAACCTGGAGGGCATGGCCGAACGGACGCTGACCAGCTATACCTTCACCAAGGCCTACTCCATGGCCGGCTGGCGGCTGGGCTGCATCGTGGCCCAGTCGGAGTTGCTGGGACCCCTGCTGAAGATACAGGAACAGACGGCCAGCTTCGTGTCTCCCTTCGTGCAGATGGCCGGTGTTGCCGCCCTGGAAGGCCCGCAGGACCATCTAACCCGTTGGCGAGAGGATTGCAACGAACTGCGCATCCGGTGCGCCGATCGCCTTTACCAGGTACCGGGCGTCCACTGCCCGCTGCCTGACGGCGCCACCTTCCTCTTCCCCCGCTACTCGGCGGACATGACGTCGGAGGAACTGGCCGAGTTGCTGGTGGAACGGGAGGGCGTGGTGGTAACTCCCGGCGCCGGTTTCGGCGACAGCGGCGAGGGCCACTTCCGTATTGCCCTCATGCGCTCCCCGTCCGACCGCGTCCTCGAAGGCGTCGAACGCATCGCCACCCTCCTCGAATCTCTTTAGTTTATCCACGAATGGGCACGAATATTCACTAATGATATGAAATGGAATTCGAGGTAAGAAAGTTGCGTTGCCGGTTCTTGGCTTTGTGCAGGCTCAAGGGCGGCCAGACTTGCTCAAAGGAAGTCAATCTCATTAGTGAGCATTCGTGTCCATTCGTGGATCAAAGAAGGAAGAGATGAAAGTTCACCTGGTTGACGGGACTTACGAGTTGTTCCGGGCGCATTTCGCCTTGCCCTCCATTTCCGCTCCCGACGGGCGGGAGGTGGGCGCGGTTAGGGGCCTCGTCCAGACCCTCATCAACTTGCTGCGCCAGCCCGACGTTACCCATGTGGGCATCGCTTTCGACACGGTCATTCGTTCCTTCCGTAACGACCTGTTTGACGGCTACAAGACGGGGGAAGGCACGCCTCCGGAGTTGCTGGCGCAGTTCCCCCTGGCGGAACGGGCGGCGGCGGCCCTGGGCCTGGTGGTGTGGCCCATGACCGAGTTCGAGGCCGACGATGCCCTGGGCACGGCGGCGGTGCGCTGGCAGGACGCCCCGGGGGTAGAGCAGATAGTCCTGTGCTCGCCGGACAAGGACCTGGCCCAGGTGGTGCGCGGCGACCGCGTGGTGACGCTGGACCGCCGCCGGGAGATAACCACCAACGAAGACGGGGTGCGCGAGAAGTTCTGCGTATCCCCCGAATCCATTCCCGACTACCTGGGCCTCGTGGGCGACAGCGCAGACGGCATACCCGGCATCCCCCGCTGGGGCGCCAAGGGCGCCTCCCAGGTCCTCAACCACTACACCCACATCGAGGCCATCCCTCCCGATTCCGCCGACTTGGCCATCAACATTCGCGGCGCCAAGTCCCTGGCAACCAGCCTCTCCGAAAACATGGAAGCCGCCCTCCTCTACCGCCACCT
>DAOUJN010000007.1:0-3477 GCA_034422655.1 Dehalococcoidia bacterium | reverse complement strand
GCCGCTTGCACCCAGTCTTTCGCGTCGTGGTAACCGATAGCTTCCCAATCGACTTCCACCAGCGCCTTGCGCTCCAACTCCTTCTCGCAAATCTCGGCAACCACTTCCTTAGCAGCATCCGAGTCCAGCCAACTGATATATTCTTCGTACTTCTCGACGCGCGCTTCCAGCGCCTCGCGGCAGATCTGGGAGAGGTTCATGGTTCCCTTCAAGGGCTGGAGCCGTTGATGAAGCTCCTTGGGTATGTTGATTCCGATACGCATTTACTACCTCCAGGGCAAGGTTATATGTGGTATGTTATACTATCACATACCACATACCATGAACAATCACCATTGCCGGAACCGCCACCAAGGGCTGCGGCCATCCTGGGCCGTTGGTGTTTGGCCCACTTTTGACTCATCCGCCAACCCGGTATTGCGCTGCCGTTCCCGGTCAAGCTGCCCCTGCAGGAAGACGGCCTGCGCCTCTAGGCCGCGTATCCGCTCTTGGGCCACGGCCAGAGCCGAATCAGTGGCTTCGACGTTCTCCGGCGGGTCGTCGTCCAGCATCACGTAGACCCGGTGCCGCCGTCCGCGCGGCTCCCGTCTAACGGGCACCTCCCCGGCGGCGATGCGCCGGTTCAGCGTGGACAGGGACACCTTCAATTCACGGCAGGCTTCCGCCTTGGTCAACTGTCTCATTGCCTCGCCTCCCATTGTGTCATTCCTTATGTGTCATACGTGTCAGCGGCTCTTCCGCCACTTTGGGCGGGGCCGGTATGTCGGCCTTGCAGGCCGCGATTTCTGCAACAAAAGGGAGCCCGGAGGGCTTTTGGGGTCAGACAGGGTTGAGACGGGGAAAAACCCCTGTCATTCACGTTTGTTTGTGGCCTCCCTACAGGAAACGCCGGGAACCGCTTTACTGAAAAAGTGGCACTCTGATCAGTCGCCGCAATGGCAACCATTCCCACGGCTCCGGCGCGGGCGGCAGCCACGTGTCACCCAGGATGCCGTGTCGGGCGATGGTCTCCAGGTTGGAGCTGGCGAAGGGGGCGTGATCGACGTAGCTGGCGGCGTCCATGAAGGCGTCCTCGTCGCCGGGGATCTCGAATACGAACAGCACCAGGGGCAGCGCCCCGCCGTGGTCCCTCCGGGCATAGCCGCTTTGGAAGTAACGCCGGTAGTTCTCCAGCCTGGCCCGCACCCGCCGGGGCGTGGTGGCCCGGCGCTCGTATTCCATGAAGCAGTGGCGGTATCCCTCGGGCAGGTCCAAGATGAAGGATATGTCAGGGTGGACCACGTAGCTGGTGTCGTTATACCAGTACCCCACGGCGGAGCGGGAGGTGGGCAGCAGGTCCAGGACGCCGTATTCCTGAGATTTGGCGCATTCGGCGGTGATGGCGGCGGCCAGGGTGGTCAGGGCAGCATGGTGGTCGGGTTGGGAGGCTGCGCTGCGCAGGGCGGTGCCGGCGTAGACGTGGGGATTGCTAACGCTGGGTTCGGCGGTCCAGCGGTCCAGGACCTGCCCCACGGATGCCCGGTCCCGGCGGGCCAGCCACGTCAGCCCCTGGTCGGTGAGCACGTGCGATTTTCCTTCGGCGCGAATCAATACCAGGTCGGTTAGGGACCGGGGCACCTGGTTGGCGCGGCGGCGAGTTACTCCGCCCATCAGCCCCCTGAGCTGCTCCGTGTTGCACAGGGGCCAGGCTGCCAGCAGGTCCAGGGCCTGCTTTTCGGTGCGGGCGAGCCGGACGGCCAGTGATCCTTTCACCTGCTCCGTGGGCTGGGGCATCAGCGCCCGCAGGCCGCTGGGATACAGTTCCTCCGGGTCGGGCCTGGGCCGGTCGCCGGTGGCGTGCCCGGCCCGCCGCCCCAGCCAGCCCATGATGTCGTTCAGAGACATGTTGGGGTTGATAGCCTGGGGCAGGAAGGGTCTGGTGTCAGAACCGCATTGCTGCCAGACCTGGGCCTGGCCGCCTCCCGCCAGCAGTTCCCCCTCGGTGGCGACGAAGGTGCGGCGGTGCTACATGGGGTTGCCCAGGGTGCGGAAGGCCCGGCGGGTGGCCTGGTCCGAGTGGGTCAATACCAGCGTCGCCGTGGGCCTCTGGCGGGGGCGCAGCTGCTCCAGGGTACGGAAGCGGTAGCGCAGGCTGGCCGAGGAGAGCACCGGCCCCTGGCGCACGATGCCCACGGAGCGACCCTGTGAAAGCGTAATCAGCAGGTCGTAGGGACCCTGGCGGTGGTGGTCTACCCTGACAGGCTGGCGCTCAGGGTCGGCGTGGGCGGTCATGGCGGCCACGTGGATACAGCACGGCTACGGCGTCCAGGCGGTCGGTGAGGATGCGAAGCCACTCACGGGACACCGGGTACTCGGTGAGGAAGCGTTCTACGCCGTGTTCGACCCTGGCGCCAGCCTCGATGCCTTTGTCAGTGGGAAAATAGCGCTGCCGGAGGTTCGTCCACAGGGCGCCCAGGTGATGGGTAACGGAGTCCACCAGGCCGCTGGCGGCCAGCTTCGCCAGCCGGCGGCGCAGGGTGGTGGCGGGAATCAGTCCGAAGGCGGAGAGTTCCTCCACGGTCGCCAACGGGGCGGCGCACAGCAGCCGCAGCGTGTCCTCCAGGGTCTCGGCCAGGGGCTTGGGATTGGCAGCGGCCTGGCGACGGAGCTGGCGGACGGCGGTCATGGCCCAGGTTGCCGCGTTGATTACGTCGGGGTCGCCGCCCACGGCCCTGGTCACGGCCCTGGGCAGGGATTTCCCCAGGCGTCCCCGTTCCAGGAACCGCCAGAGAGTGTAACGCGACACCCCGAAGGTCTCGGCGGCCTTGACTCTGCCGTGCCACAGGACGTAGGTGCGTACGTAGTCGCCGATGGCGTCGTCCAGGTCGTTGTTGGACAGTTCTGCCTCCACCGGAATCGGTGTGCCGGTACTGGTTGTCGTCATTCTCATCCCTCCCGTGGTCGTGCTCCAACACCCCATTCTCCAGGAGAAATTGCTTGCTCGTAATGCCGCGTGAGGCATTACATTTCGGGCAGTCTTGTGGTATGGGCGGAAACGCCGGGAAGGGCGAGCGGCCTCCCTCGGGACCGGCGCTGTGGGGGACGGCGCCGCAGGTGGCGGAGGGCGAAGGGAATTCCGGCGCCCCGCTTTTGCGTCGGCCGGGGCGCCGGTTGCCGGGTGGCTCAATGCCGGGATTCACCTGCGGGCGGCGGGCCTGGCGCGGGGGCGCTGCCCCGTTCCGCCTGCTGCCGCAGGTGAGCGCGGGCGATGATCCTGGCCAGGATGCGCAGCCTGTCGCGCATGGTCTTTCGGTGTTCCGCCGTACAGTCTGTCGGCGCGGCCTCCGGCATTGATACCCGTGCGGGTTTTCCGCCGGTTGTTGCAGTTGTTGTTTCGCATCGTATCCCTCCTCCGGCGCCTGGCGTCAATTGCCCGCCGGACCCGGCCTTTAGCGTCGAGTTTGATGAGCGCCGGCGCCGGAGGGAACCCCTTATGGG
>DAOUJN010000006.1:0-3492 GCA_034422655.1 Dehalococcoidia bacterium | reverse complement strand
GCCGCTTGCACCCAGTCTTTCGCGTCGTGGTAACCGATAGCTTCCCAATCGACTTCCACCAGCGCCTTGCGCTCCAACTCCTTCTCGCAAATCTCGGCAACCACTTCCTTAGCGGCATCCGAGTCCAGCCAACCGATATATTCTTCGTACTTCTCGACGCGCGACTCCAGCGCCTCGCGGCAGATCTGGGAAAGGTTCATGGTTCCCTTCAAGGGCTGGAGCCGTTGATGAAGCTCCTTGGGTATGTTGATTCCGATACGCATTTACTACCTCCAGGGCAAGGTTATATGTGGTATGTTATAATATCACATACGACATACCATGAACAATCACCATTGCCAGAACCGCCACCAAGGGCTGCGACCATCCTGGACCATTGGTGTTTGGCCCGCTTTTGACTCATCCGCCAACCCGGCATTGCGCTGCCGTTCCCGGTCAAGCTGCCCCTGCAGGAAGACGACCTGCGCCTCTAGGCCGCGTATCCGCTCTTGGGCCACGGCCAGAGCCGAATCAGCAACCTTATCGTTCTCCGGCACGTCGTCGTCCAGCAACACGTACACCCGGTGCCGCCGTCCGCGCGGCTCCCGTCTCACCGGCACCTCCCCGCCGGCGATGCGCCGGTTCAGCGTGGACAGGGATACCCTCAGATCCCGGCAGGCTTCCGCCTTGGTCAGCAGTCTCATTGCCTCACCTCTCATTGTGTCATTACGTTTCATTTACGGGTCAATCCTTATGTGTCATACGTGCCAGCGGCTTTTCCGCTTTCTTGGGCGGGGCCGGTGTCTCCGCCGCGAAAGCCCCGATTTCTGCAACAAAATGCAAGCCGGGGGGCTTTTTGGGTCAGACAGGGTTGAGACGAGGAAAAACCCCGGTAATCCCTATTGGATTGGCCCTCCCCTACAGGAAATGCCGGGCACCGCGTTACCGGAAAAGTGGCACCTTGACCAGTCGCTGCAATTGCAGCCTTTCCCAGGGTTCCGGGGCGGGCGGCAACCACGTGTCAGCCAGGATGCCGCGTTGGGCGATGGTCTCCAGGTTGGAGCTGGCGAAGGGGGCGTGGTCGACGTAGCTGGCGGCGTCCATGAAGGCGTCCTCGTCGCCGGGTGTCTCGAACACGAACAGCACCAGGGGCAGTTCCCCGCCGTGGTCCCTCCGGGCGTAACCGCTGCGGAAGTAGCGCCGGTAGTTCTCCAACCGGGCGCGCACCCTCCTGGGCGTGGTTGCGCGGCGCTCGTATTCCAGGAAGCAGTGGCGGTAGCCCTCGGGCAGGTCCAGGATGAAGGATAGGTCGGGGTGGACCACGTAGCTGGTGTCGTTATACCAGTACCCCACGGCGGAGCGGGAGGTGGGCAGGAGGTCCAGGACGCCGTATTCCCGGGACTTGGCGCCTTCGGCGGTGAGAGCAGCGGCCAGGGTGGTCAGGGCGGCGTGGTGGTCGGGCTGGGAGGCGATGGCGCGCAGGGCGGTTCCGGCGTAGACCTGCGGGTTGTCGATGCCGGGCTCGGCGGTCCAGCGGTCCAGGACCTGCCCCACGGATGCCCGGTCCCGGCGGGCCAGCCACGTCAGCCCCTCGTCGGTGAGCACGTGCGATTTTCCTTCGGCGCGAATCAATACCAGGTCGGTTAGGGACCGGAGCACCTGGTTGGCGCGGCGGCGAGTTACTCCGCCCATCAGCCCGGCCAGTTGGTCGGTGTTGCACAGGGGCCAGGCCGCCAACAGGTCCAGGGCCTGCTTTTCGGAGCGGGTGAGCCGGACGGCCAGGGAGCTTTTCACCTGCTCGGCGGGCCGGGGCATCAATGCTCGCAGGCGGCTGGGATACAGTTCCTCCGGATCGGGCCTGGGACAGTCGTCGGAGGTGTGCTTCGCCCGGTGTACCAGCCAGCCCATGATGCCGTCCAGGGACACGTCGGGGTTGATGGCCTCGGGCGGGTATGCGTTTATGCCGGTTCCGCATTGCTGCCACACCGGCGCCTGGGCATCTCCCGCCAGCAGTTCTCCTTCTGTTGCAACGAAGGTGCTGCGATGCTCCATGGGGTTGCCCAGGGTGCGGAAGGCCCGACGGGTGGCCTGGTCCGAGTGGGTCAGCACCAGGGTTGCCGTGGGCCGCTGGCGGGCGGGCAGTTGCTCCATGGTGCGCAGGCGGTAGCGCAGGTTGGCCGAGGATAGCACCGGCCCCTGCCGCACGATGCCCAGGGAACGGCCCTGTGAGAGCGTAATCAGCAGGTCGCAGGGACCCTGGCGGTGGTGGTCTACCCTGACAGGCTGGCGCTCAGGGTCGGCGTGGGCGGTCATGGCGGCCACGTGATACAGCACGGCCACGGCGTCCAGGCGCTCGGTGAGGATGCGAAGCCACTCACGGGACACCGGGTACTCGCTGAGGAAGCGTTCTACGCCGTGTTCGACCCTGGCGCCAGCCTCGATGCCTTTGTCAGTGGGAAAATAGCGCTGCCGGAGGTTCGTCCCCAGGGCGCCCAGGTGATGGGTAACGGAGTCCACCAGGCCGCTGGCGGCCAGCTTCGCCAGCCGGCGGCGCAAAGTGGTGGCGGGAATCAGTCCGAAGGCGGACAGTTCCTCGGTGGTCGTCAATGGCGCAGCGCACAGCAGCCGCAGCGTGTCCTCCAGGGTCTCGGCCAGGGGCTTGGGATTGGCAGCGGCCCGGCGCCGGAGCTGCCGGACGGCGGTCATGGCCCAGGTTGCCGCGTTGATTACGTCGGGGTCGTCGCCCAGGGCCCTGGTCACGGCCCTGGGCAGGGATTTCCCCAGGCGTCCCCGTTCCAGGAACCGCCAGAGAGTGTAACGCGACACCCCGAAGGTCTCGGCGGCCTTGACTCTGCTGTGCCACAGGACGTAGGTGCGTACGTAGTCGCCGATGGCGTCGTTGAGGTCGTTGTTGGACAGTTCTGCCTCCACCGGAATTGGCGTGCTGGTGCTGGTAATAGTCATCCGCGTTCCTCCTGGGATAGTGGTCCAACACTCGATTGTCCAGGAGAAATTGCTTACACATAATGCCGCGTGAGGCATTACATTTCGGGCAGTCTTGTGGTATGGGCGGAAACGCCGGGGCGGGCGGCCTCCCGTGGGACCGGCGTTGTGGGGGACGGCGCCGCAGATGGCGGAGGGCGAAGGGAATTCCGGCGCCCCGCTTTTGCGTCGGCAGGGGCGCCGGTTGCCGGGTGGCTCAATGCCGGGATTCTCCTGCGGGCGGCGGGCCTGGCGCGGGGACGCTGCCCCGTTCCGCCTGCTGCCGCAGGTGGGCGCGGGCGATGATCCTGGCCAGGATGCGCAGCCCGTCGCGCATGGTCTTCCGGTGTTCCGCCGTGCAGGCCGGCGGCGCGGCTCCGGCATTGATGCCCGTGCGGGTTTTCCGCCGGTTGTTGCGGTTGTTGTTTCGCATCGTATCCCTCCTCCGGCGCCTGGCGTCAATTGCCCGCCGGACCCGGCCTTTAGCGTCGAGTTTGATGAGCGCCGGCGCCGGAGGGAACCCCTTATGGG
>DAOUJN010000005.1:0-395541 GCA_034422655.1 Dehalococcoidia bacterium | reverse complement strand
GGCCCCGACGCCGGCCAGGCCTCGCTTCCGGTATCCCCTCCTCCCGCCTCCCTCCCCCATGCCAACCCCTTCGGTAACGCCGGGACAATGGGCACCCTCCTCCCGCCGCCACGTCAGCGCCGGGAACCCACCCGCCCCCGTTCCCCACACCATCAACAGCTTATGTCACCTTGCCTCCACCTTGCACCCCACACCCACTTCACCACCAACCCACCTGCCCGCTCCCTCCTGAAAAATAGTGAAAATGCGAAATTCCTGATTTTCGAAGCCAAAAAATGCCTTGACTCAGGTTTCCACTGGCGGATAGAATCCTGCCTACCAAAAAAAGCAAATGTCGGCTACCATAAATGGTAGTGGACAGGGGAAGCAATACAAGATAGAGTATTTCTAAAATAATTCTTAAAATTGTTTTAGAAATTGGAAAAGGGAAATGCGGTGCCCCTATTGTGGTTTCTTCGATTCCAGGGTCACGGATTCCAGGAACGTGGAAAACGGCATTCGGCGCCGCCGGGAATGCCTGGAGTGCCAGCGCAGGTACACCACCTACGAGCGAGTCCATACGACCGCTGTGATGGTGACCAAGCGGGACAACCGGCGCGAGGAATTTGACCGGGAGAAACTGGCCAGCGGCATCCGCAAGGCGTGCGCCAAGCGACCCATTCCGGCCCATGACATTGAAAAGCTGGTGGAGGACATTGAGGGCGAACTCCAGGGGCAGGGCGAAGTGACCGCCAGCCAGTTGGGCGAAGCGGTAATGGAACAGCTGAAGACCCTGGACCGAGTGGCTTACATCCGTTACGCCAGCGTTTACCGGGATTTCCAGGATATTGAGAACTTCGAAGAGGTAGTGAAAGACTTGCGGGAGGGTGGCGGCACCCAGTTGACCCTTCCGCACATGGAACCGGGACCCGTCAGGCAGCGCCGAGGAAGGGCAGGGGGAAGGAGACGGCAGGCAAGAGAGGCCGTTTCCCCCACAGCCGGACCGGAGGCGGGGGAGTTGGGAGCAGGGCAGGACCAGCAGCCCGAGGGCGAAGCCGACGAGGAAGACCCGGATCGATAGCAAAATCTATCACCCCGCCAGTCCGCGCTAATCTGGCGGTCAGGAATACTAAGGAGTTTTTCCATGCCTAGCAGCGCTCAATACTCTGCCCTGACCCGGCTCTTGTGCCACAACACTCGAGTCCATGAACTGGAAGACCTGCTGCTCCGACTGCCCATGCCGGAAGAGGAGGTTTACCTGGACGAGGACTCGCTGGACCTGGAATATGAACAGCATTCCAACCCGATTGCAGACCTGCAGGAAGACATCGACCGGGAGGTGCGGGCCAGCCTGGTGGCAAGCTGGTTCGCCCTGCCCATGGAGATGGACGACCTGAACGAGGTGTAAGCAGGCCCGGCAGGACGGCCAGGCCAAGATAATTGCCAGCTTGCGGCAACTGATGAATACATCAAATCGACAGACTCGACAGCAGACAGTACCAGCGGGCGCCCGATTGCAGTCCGGAACCGATTTACTGACAGTTGCCCCATGCAAATTTGGAACGAATGTGTTAAAAATAAGGGAGGAACCGGAAGATGGTCCATGAAGGACGCTTCCGGAGTGGCGGCGGTAGAAACCCCGGTTAACCGCCTCTGGACGGGGGCGGAAGGCGCCCCCAGCAACCAGGGATTACTTCCTTCGCCCGGGTGGGCGAGAAATCTTCGACACCGTTGAAGATTGGGTGGCGGCGTTTTCCCTTCTTGTAGGGGGGTAAACAACGGAGGGTTGTGGAATGGACAAGACGGAATTGTTTCGATCCGGCAGGGCACTGGAGGCGGTTCGCCTACCCAGCGCCCCGCTGCAACCATCCAGAACGGGAGCCGTGCAAAATCAAATGGCCGAACAGACCAAATATCTCATTCACGTTCAGTGCCAGCCGGTGCCGCGGGGCCAGGAAAGCCAACTGACCGCGGAGCTGGCAGAAAATTTCCCGGTAGAGAGATGCTGGACCGACCGGGACTGGTTGACCATTGAAGTGGTATCCGGTCACCGGCTGGCCTACGGGGCTCTGAAGGACCTGGCAGACACCATTCAGCGCTGCCTGTCTGGGCGGGGTTCCCAGCTCAAGGCGGGCGTAATCCACCGGACCGTGCTGGGACCGGTGGCAGCGGCGGCCAGGCCGGTTATCGCCGCCTTGGAGCGGCGGTCCGTGGCCAGGCCACTGCTGACCGGACTGCTGGGAAGAATGGCGGCGCGAATAGCGGGCCCGGCGCGACTGGTCCCGGAAATGTATTTCCACTGGGGCATAACTCTGGACCTGGCGCTGACCGGAAGGCTTAATCAAACTTCAAGTGCGAGATAGCTTATTGTCGAAGGCAAATTTAGTGAAATATACAGCGTCTTTTGTGGCGAGAAGGGGTAGGGAATAATGGCAACGGTGAAGAACCATCCGGAGATATCAGGAGAGGAAATCAGGCGGCGCGTCCGTGTGGCAATGGTCGCCTCTGGAATTGCAGACAGGATTAATACCCGGTCCACGGAGCTTACCGAGAACTCTGAAGTTGTGCTCCGGCGGCGGTACCTGTCCAAGGACCGGGAGGGCAACGTCCTGGAAGACCCGGACGGCATGTTCCGCCGGGTGGCCCGCAACCTTTCAATGGCGGAAATGAGCTACCCACCGGTTACGGAAGTCGACCGGCAGGCCGTTGAGGACGAGTTTTACGGCGTCATGCGCCGGCTGGAGTTCATGCCCAACTCGCCGACCCTGATGAATGCGGGGCGGGAATTGCAGCAGCTTTCCGCCTGCTTCGTCCTGCCTGTGGACGACTCACTGAACTCCATTTTCGAGCGGGTCAAGGAGACGGCGCTGATCCATAAGAGCGGCGGCGGCACCGGTTTTTCATTTTCCCGGCTGCGGCCTGAAGGCGACGTCGTGGGTTCCACCGGCGGCGTGGCCTCCGGGCCGGTCAGCTTCATCAACGCCTTCGACGCCGCCACCGACGTGGTGAAGCAGGGCGGCACCCGCCGCGGCGCCAACATGGGCATCCTTAACGTGGACCACCCGGACATTCTCCGCTTCATCCACTCCAAGGAAGACGGCGAGCACCTGGTCAACTTCAACATTTCCGTGGCGGTTACCGAGGAGTTCATGCAGCGCGTCGACCGGGGCCAGTCCTATGACCTGGTCAACCCCCGCACCGGCGAGGTAACCGGCCAACTGAACGCCCGGGACGTTTTCCAGGAGATGGCGCAGCTGGCCTGGCAGACAGGGGATCCTGGCATCGTGTTCCTGGACCGCATCAACAGGGACAACCCCAACCCTCAGCTGGGCCGGATAGAGAGTACGAACCCGTGCGGTGAACAGCCATTGCTGCCCTTCGAGTCCTGCAACCTGGGATCTCTCAACGTGGCCCGCATGGTGAAGTACACCGACGACGACGTAGTCATGGACTGGGACCGGCTGGCCGGGGCGGTCCGTACCGGCGTCCGCATGCTGGACAACGTCATTGACATGAACGACTACCCCCTCGCCGATATTGAGGATATGAGCAAGAAGACCCGCCGCATCGGCATGGGCGTCATGGGCTTTTCCGACCTGCTGGTGCAGCTGGGCATCCGCTACGACTCCGAGGAAGCCCTGGAGTTGGGCGGCCAGGTCATGCGCCGCATCCAGGACGAGACCTACAAGGCCTCCACGGAACTGGCGGAAACACGGGGCACCTTCCCGGCCTGGGACGGCAGCGTCTACAACCAGCCCGGCAATGTCCGGCGCATGCGCAACTCCGCCCCGGTGACCATCGCCCCCACCGGAACCATCAGCATCATCTCCGGGGCCTCCAGCGGCATCGAGCCCCTGTTCGCCCTGTCCTACGTCCGCAACGTCATGGACAACACCCGCCTGGTGGAGGGCAACCCCTACTTTGAGGCGGTGGCCCGCAACGAGGGTTTCTATTCCCAGGAACTGATGGAGCAACTGGCACGGACGGGCACCCTTCACGACCTGGACGTGCCCGAGTGGGTAAAGGACGTCTTCCGGACTTCCCACGATATTTCGCCGGAATGGCACGTGCGGATGCAGGCGGCCTTCCAGGAATACACCGACAACTCGGTGTCCAAGACCATTAACTTCCCCAACACCGCCACCGTGGAAGACGTGGCGGAGGCCTATCGCCTGGCCTACGAAACGGGCTGCAAGGGCATTACCGTGTACCGGGACGGCAGCAAGGAGGGCCAGGTGCTGAGCACCGGCGAGACCGGCTCCCAGGCCGAGGGCCAGGGCGAGGGTTCCGCCACCATTCCACCCGTCCGGGTAATGCGGGACCGGCCCCGCCAGATCCAGGGAATTACCGAGCGGGTGCAAACCGGCCACGGCAACATGTATGTGACCATCAACTTCCAGGAGGAGGGCAAGCCCTTCGAGGTCTTCAGCACCCTGGGCAAGGCCGGCGGCTGCGACTCGGCCCAGTTGGAGGCTATCTCCCGCCTGGCATCTCTGGCCCTGCGCTCCGGCGTCAGCGTTCACGACGTGATTGAACAGCTGAAGGGAATCACCTGCTGTCCCTTCTGGGACGAGGGCACCCTGGTCCGCTCGGGCCCGGACGCCGTGGCCCTGGCCCTGCAACGGTACATGGAGGGCACCGTCGAAGTGACGGAACCCACCGAGTCCAAGACGGTGCAGATGCAGTTCATCCCCGAGCCCATGTACCGCAACGGCAATGGCAACGGCAACGGAGGCTCGGTCCCCACGGCCCGCAAATGCCCCGACTGCAACACCCCGGTGATATACCAAGAAGGGTGTTTGATGTGCATTTCGTGCGGGTGGAATAAGTGTGAGTGATGGGGGGACTCAGGATCAACCAGAAAGGGAGGAGACCTATGGTCTCCTCCTTTCGTGTTCTCGAACCGTAGAGCAGAGACGCCGCTCTATTGGGTTGAGCAGTTACACCCGTCGGGGGCCTCCCCGGGTGAGTAGGCTTCCAGGGCTTGAAGAAGTCTCTGCCCGGATTGAAGCGCCAGAGCCATAAGTTGGTTGGAGGTCAAGGGTCTGTTCCCATAGGACAAGGCGCCCAATTCGTAGTCGGCTATGGTTCTCAGAACCTTTAGCCGGTACAAGTGTTGTGCTACCCGCTGGGACTTGGCGTCGCTCGGACTGTTAAATCTTCGGTGCAGTTCCGTATGTCTTCTAAACCTGGACAAGGGAGGGCTATTGGGGTTCTCGCGAAAGTAGCGGCAACACACCTCGTGGTGAAGGCCATAGTAAAGCCGCCCTACTACCGTACGATGTTCCGCTTCTGTTGAAACTTGGGGTGCAAGAGACACCGCCAAGTTATAAAAGTCAATAGGCTTCACAGTTGGCAAGGCAACAGAACAAAATATATGTGAGTTGCATAGTCCTCAAGCTCTTCCGCAGACCATTCTATGGACCGTTCAGCGATATTGTCTAATATCTGGCATTCTATTGCTTGCAAGCTTTGCCATTCAGTATTCACCGTGATTATAAGGTCGAGCGCGTAAGATTCCTCTTCGTCGGGCGTGCTGGTAACCGTAACTTCCGCTGACTCCAACTGCTCATTACAAAGTCCAAGTGCCGTACTGTGTATGAAATTCAACACACTCGAGCGGAATTCGGTCAACAAACCCATGGTTTCCGATGAGAACTTGAGTCCATCACGACTGTCCAAATAACTCGTCAAATTGTTGCCAATCAAAGCGGTAACTCACAAATTCTTGATACCTAATGTATATATTTTGTATGTCTAAAGTGTCAAGTGCATGCGAAGACCTACCCACCCGTCACCCCTCCTCCCCCGTATAAAACGCCGTCGTCCGCCCCGCCGCGGCGTTTGCAACCTCCGGTTCAGTCCCTGCCGCTATTGCTGCCTGGTACCAGCCTTCGCTGCTGCCGTGGATGAAGGTGCGGCCTTCATCGGAGTATGCGAACTCTTCCACGTCTGGTTTGGGCCACGACGGGTCGGCGATGTGCAGGGCCAGGCCCAGGAAGGCCATTTCCCAGCCCACGCCCACGGCGCCTGGGCCGTAGGTTTCCCAGTGCTCCGACAGCAGGGCGGTGTGGGTCAGGGAAAGCCTGACTTCCCCGGCCGCAACCTGGGAAAGGCTGACATCCACCCAGCTAACGTCCCCGGCAAATTCCCACGTCAGGGCGAAATGGGACTGCGGTATGCACTCCGTTATTGAGCCCCCGGCGTTGCCTTCCACCTGGTAGCGTCCGCCCGGTTCCAGGTTGCCGCTGACCGGCGCAAACCAGCGGGGTATGCGCTCGGCGCTGGTAACTGCGTCCCACATGTCCGCTAGCGGCGTGGGGTATATGCGGGATAGGGTAACAGTGCTGGCGGGCTGGCCGTCGACGTCCTGGAATGAAACGGCGCGTTGAGTGGCGGCCAAGTGGGGTTCCGGGTTCAGATCCATCGTAATCCTCGCTCTCTGGCCGCTTGAGCTCTGCCTGCAACAGGGAAGGCAAGGGGCCCACGAAAGTTAATGCTATAATTTTACACGTTACACCTATGGAAAGCGACGAGTGGTTGATCCGACCTATGTTCTTTATTCCCCCATGCTATAATTCCTCCGTACTTTGGCCCTATCTGAACGTGGAGCGGTGAGTGTTATGGTTGACGTTGATGCGCAAAAGCCGGCTATCGCCATTACCATGGGCGACCCCTGCGGCATTGGCCCAGAAGTGGTGGTCAAGGCTCTGGCCGACCCCCGGGTTTACGCTTCCTGCCGCCCCATGGTCATCGGCAACACTTATGCCATGAACCAGGCGGTCAAGGCCACCGGCCTGCCCCTGGCCATCCGCGAGACCGACGATCCCACCGCTGCCGGGGAGGACCCGGCGACGGTGGACGTGGTGGACATCCATAACCTGAACCCGGAGGACATTACCGTCGGCCAGCTCAGCGTCCCCTGCGGGAAGGCGGCCATGGAGTGGGTGACCAAGGCCGGGGAACTGGCCCTGGCCGGCATTGTGGACGGCATCGCCACGGCGCCCCTGAACAAGGAGGCCGCCGCCATGGCCGGCTACGAGTCCATAGGCCACACCGAGCTTTTGCAGGAACTGTCGGGGGCAAGAATCGTGCCTACCATGCTCATGGCCAAGAACCTGCGGGTAGTCCACCTGACCACCCATCGCTCCCTTAAGGTGGCCTGTGACTACGTTAAGAAGGACCGGATACTGGACTTCCTCCAGTTGACCCATGACACGTTCGTCAAGTGGGGCTTTCCCAACCCCCGTATCGCGGCGGCCGGCCTGAACCCCCATAACAGCGACGGAGGGCTGCTGGGCAACGAGGAGGCGGACGAAATTGCGCCCGCGGTGGCGGCAGCCAGGGAACGGGGCATCGACGCGGTGGGACCAATCCCGGCGGACAGCGTCTTTCACCAGGCCATCCAGGGCCGCTACGACGCCGTTCTGGCCATGTTCCATGATCAGGGCCACATTCCCGTCAAGGTGTACGGTTTCGAGGAAAGCGTAACGGCCAACCTGGGCCTGCCCTTCGTCCGCACCTCCGTGGACCACGGCACCGCCTTCGACATTGCAGGCCAGGGCATAGCCCAGCACGTCTCCATGCTGGAGTCTATCCGCCTGGCGGTGGAACTGGCCAGGGGAAACGGTTTGTCGGACTTTTAGGGCAGGGCGGCCGGGGCGGAATGCAGCTTACAAAGTGCTATAATGTCGCAGGTTAACCTGGGGCAATGGCGCCGGGTTTGATATCGTATTCCAACGTATCCGGGGGTGGATGCTCTATGCGGTTAGCTTTCATCGGCGGGGGAACCATGGCCGAGGCCATCCTGGGCGGGGTGCTGGCCGCCGACCTGGCGCAACCGGGAGACGTATCCATCGGCGAACCCATTCCCCAACGCCGTGACTACCTTTCGGAGCGGTACGGCGTAAACACCTACCAGGACAACCTGAGGACGGCCGAAGGCGCCGACCTGGTGGTCATGGCCATCAAACCCCAGGACCTGCATACCGTCTTCGATGAACTTGGGGGCAAGCTGGCCCCGGCCCAGGCAGCCCTTTCCATAATTGCCGGCGCGAAAATGTCCACGCTGGCCCAGGGCCTCAATCACGACTCCATCATCCGGGTAATGCCCAACACCCCTGCCCAGATCGGCTGCGGCATGACGCTGTGGACCTGCTCGGAGCCGGTGAAGGACAGCCAGCGGGAGATGGCCCGGTCCATGCTGGGAACCGTGGGCGAGGAAATCTACGTCAGCGACGAAAAGTACCTGGACATGTCTACCGCCCTGAGCGCCAGCGGGCCGGCCTACGTGTTTATGTTTGTGGAAGCCCTGATTGACGCCGGGGTTTACGTGGGCCTGCCAAGGGACATGGCCCGCACCCTGGCCCTGCAGACCGTTTACGGCAGTACGCGGCTGGTCATGGAAACGGGCAAGCACCCCGGCGAACTCAAGGACATGGTGGTTTCCCCCGGGGGCACCACCGCCGAGGGACTCCAGGCCCTGGAACGGGGGGGTGTGCCGGCGGCCGTGGTGGATGCCGTCAATGCCGCCTACCTAAAGTCCATCAGGCTGGGCCAGGGTTAAGGAGAGCCTGCTTGATGCCCGACCCCGTGGACCTGATACACCTCCTCTTCAACCTGATCTATCTGTCTATACTGGGACGGATCATCCTGACCCTCGTCCTGTCATTCATGACCAACGACCCGCCTCCGCTGCTGGTCAATATCACTCAGGTGTTTGTGCAGGTCACCGAACCGATTCTGGCCCCTATCCGGCGGGTGCTGCCCACATTCGGAATGATAGATTTCAGTCCCCTGGTAGCCATCCTGCTTCTCAACGTGGTGCAGCGGATCATTGTCTATGTCCTGGGCTAACCGCCGCCCGCTTTAACCTCTTCTGCAGCCGCCGTTCCCGCTCTTCCGTTCACGCGTGACTCATAAAACCTCGCCGCGCTGGCGGGCGGTCCAGTCTGCCGGGTACGGACTGACACTTTCTTGCCACCTTTCTTGCCACATAGACTTATAACTCCCGCAAACCTTGACGTTTCAGCCATAGGTTGTAATATATGAAAGTAGTTGGATATTCCCCGGCCAAGGTTATTGAGGATGCTGATAACAGCATCCTCCGAGGACGCAGCAGTGGAAGGGTCTGAACGGCTTTTGTTTGGCGACGCCCATACTCATCTCGACCAGTATGGTCCCGAGGAGATCCCCGGCATACTGGAGCGTGCGGCCGAAGCAGATATCGGGTTTATCGTGTGCGCGGGAACTACGGTAGAGTCAACCCGCGCCTGCATCCGCATGACCGAAGAGCATGCGCCCTTCTACGCAGGTGTGGGTATTCACCCGGTGGAAGCCCACAAACCGGTCGACGAGGCTACCTACGCCGAACTGGAGTCCCTGGCCCGGGACAACCCAAAGGTGGTCTGCATCAGCGAGGTGGGGCTGGACTACATGCCCACGTCGCCGGACCACCAAGTGCAGGACCAGGTTTTCCGTACCCAAATCAGGTTGGCCAAAAGCCTTGGGCTGCCCATAATCTTTCACTCTCGCGAGTCCCACGCCGCCGTCTTCCGTACTCTGAGAGAGGAGGATGCCGGGGTCGTGGGCGGTGTCATGCATTATTTCCAGGGAGATGAACCCACCGCCAGAGAGGCCATTGACTGCGGCTTCTTCATATCGATGGCGCGTCCCCTGACCCGCTTGCCTGAGCTGCAGGACGTTGCGCGCAACATACCGCTGGAGAATATGGTACTGGAAACCGACGCCTACCCTCAGCCATTCAAGAAATATCGCCACAACTGGACTGAGCCCCGCCACGTGCGGGAGGTGGCCCAATGCCTGGCCGACATTAGAGGCATTACCCTGGAGGAAGTGGCGGAAACTACCACCCGGAACCTTGCCGGTCTGTTGGGTATACGGGAGGTGGTCGGCGCTTGAATCTAAGTTACGGCCAGTGATCTGGGGAGGAAGAATGGTAAACGGGCCAGCCGTTGGAACATTCCCGCAGTTGAAGTTCTCCTCCGGGGGTGGAACCGGGGGAGGCACGCTAAATTTCCATCAGCTCTACATCTTCTACGCCGTGGCGTCTCATCGCAGTTTTTCGCGGGCCGCCGAGTCTCTGAATATTACCCAGCCCGCCGTATCCATCCAGGTGCAGGAACTGGAGAAGTTCCTGGGGGCCGCCCTTTTTCACCGGCGCACACGTGGTCTCCGCATTACCGAGGTGGGGGAGACGGTGTTTGCCTACGCCCAGCAGATTTTCTCCCTGTCGGGCAAGCTGCTGGAAACCCTGGAGGAAATACACAATCTCCAGACGGGGCGCCTTTCCCTGGGCGCCAGCACCACGCCCGGCGAGTACCTGCTACCCATGGCAGTGGGCCGGTTCCGACAGCTTTACCCCGGGATAAATGTCGATCTCTACATAGCCAACACCCACACCATAACCCAGCGCATCCTGAACCAGGAACTGGATCTGGGCATGGTGGGCAGCCACCCCACGGCCGGGCAGGACGAACTGGGCATTATCGACTACATGGAGGACGAAATCGTCCTGGTAGCGGCGCCCACCCACCCCCTGGCCCAGGCGGAGAAGGTGACCGCCCAGCAGGTGGTTGACGCCGGCCTTATTCTCAGGGAACCGGGCTCGGCAACGCGCAACACCGCCGAGCGGTACTTCGGGCAGCTGGGCATAACCCCTACCGCGGCTTTGAGCCTGGGCAGCAACCAGGCCCTGAAGCAGGCAGCCATCGCCGGCGGCGGTGTGGCGGTCATTTCTCGCATGGGAGTAACCGCCGAGACCCGCGCCGGTATGCTGGTGACCCTGCCGGTGGTGGACTGGGACTGCCGCCGTCCCCTGACCCTGGTGTATCCCAGGGACCGGCAGCTTTCGCCCAGCAAGCAGGCCTTCCTGGAGTTCCTGCAGGAGCAGTTCAATCCACGCCAGTTTGTCCACGAATGAACGCGTCCGCCGCGGCGGATTCGTGGATGAGAAGGGCAGATAATGGAACCGCGCATCAGCATCATTACTCTCGGGGTAACCGACCTGGCCCGTTCGGTGAAGTTTTACCGGGACGGCCTGGGGCTTACCCTGTATGACGAAAACACCGAGTCCATCGCCTTCTTCCAGAACAAGGGTACCTGGCTGGCGCTGTACCCGCGGGAGGCCCTGGCCGCCGACGTGGGCATTCCCACCGAGGGCACCGGGTTCTCCGGCGTCACGCTGGCCCACAACCTGCGCACCAAGGAAGAAGTGGACGACCTGCTGGACGTGGCCGTAGCGGCGGGCGCCACCCTGGCCAAGCCGGCCCAGGACACCTTCTGGGGCGGCTACTCGGGCTACTTTTCCGACCCGGACGGCTACCTGTGGGAGATCGCCTGGAATCCCTTCTTCTGGATTGAGTAGAATACTATCCACGAATAGGCACGAATTTTCACTAATGATTAATCATTCCCCCTCAGGGATTTTGCGATTCTCAGGAACGTAACATTATTGGGAAGGTATAGCAGCCTAATTCGTGGGCATTCGTGGATGAAAGAGGAGACAACTATGTTGCCTGACCATTGTCAGACTGCTTTGAAAGAGTGGGCCATCACCGTCCAGGCCCTGGCAAAAGGGGAGCAAATCCTGCTCCTGCGCAAGGGCGGAATCCACGAAGATGGCAAGGATTTCCGGGTCATACACCCGGAGTTCCTGCTCTATCCCACCTACGAGCACCAGCGGGAAGACCTGCTGAAGGCCGGCCACCAGCAGGCCTTGGCCAGGCTGCTGGAAGAGACGCCCCGCTCGGACACCATCACCTTCACCCACTGGGCCCGGGCCGAGGAAATCATCGAGGTGGAAGAGCAGGAGAAGGTGGAAGACCTGTCGCCCTGGCATATCTGGACGGACGAATACGCCCAGTCGCGCTTGCGCTGGAAGCCCATGCTGCCTCTGTCCATCATGCTGCTGCGGGTGTACCGCATGGAACGGCCGGTAACGGTGCCCTACATCAAGGAGTACGGCGGCTGCACCTCCTGGGTGGATATCTTGCCACGCATTGACCTGGGCCAGCTTGAGCCGGTGCTGGACGATGCGGAGTTCCGGCGGCAAGTGGACGCCATCAAGGGTAGCCTGGGACTAGCGGTGGCGGCGGGCTAGGCGCTTCCTATACGTTGCTCTTTCGAGTGTGACTTTCCAGGGACTCGGCATACCAGGGGATTTACGGACAAACGGGGGCTGATGATAAGTGTCGGCCCCCATTTCTCATTGACACCACGGTTAGTCATCGGACGGGAAGGGGTTTGACATGCGCGTTCTTATTATCGTTTTGGCCATCATCCAGTTCTTGTTCGCCGGCCTTGCCGGGGCCGTGGGCGGCTTTGCCGACGGCGGAGAACTCTGGGAGCGGGCAATCCTGATGGGCGTTCATCCCCTGGCGGCCATCGGCCTGCTGGTAATGGCCTTCGTCCCCCGCATCAAGCCCGGTGGCCTGCAGGTCATCCGGGCCCTGCTGGTCATAAACATCATCGCCGACGCAGCCCTGGCCGCCCTCATCTACACCGGCGTAAGCCGGGGCGACTGGTGGCTGCCCCTGCTGTTTGCGGTAATTCCGGTTATTGGGCTGGGGTTTAGCTTTTCGAGGAGGGTGCGGGGGTAGCAGCCAATACTCCAAAATGCATTGGTCTGCAACCAATTGGCAACCACAGTCACGCTACTTCTTTCAGTCAACATGCTAGAGCGCCAATCTGCTCTTAGGTTATCTTGTTGTGGCGAGCTAATGGGCCACAGCTTATAATGTAGCAAGGATCAAACTATTTGCGTTAAGTTGCGAGATCATTGTCCCAGGAAGTTGATCTGTTGAGAATGTCAAGGGCCAGGAGACAGACATCAAGGCGAGCCAGAACCAGCGACGACCTTTTCTGAATGCCGGTTTGACTCGTTACCAAGTTAACAGCATGGCAAGACTCAGACCTTCGTGCCACCGATAGTCTCGTCCACCTTTACTTTCTAACAAAGGAACACCAACCATGAAATACCGCACCCTTCCCCGTACTGAACTGGAACTTTCCGAGGTGGGCTTTGGCGTCTGGACCGTGGCCACTACCTGGTGGGGCAAGATTCCCGAGGAGCAGCGCGCCGCCCTGCTGGAGAACGCCGTTGACCTGGGGGTCAACTTCTTCGACACCGCCGACACTTACGGCGAGGGCTATGGCGAGGAGATCCTGGCCAAGGTGCTGGGCCACCACCGCCACGACCTGGTCATCGCCACCAAGTTTGGTTACGACTTCTACGACAAGCTGACGCCCCGCGTGGGCCACCAGGAGCGGCCCCAGAAGTTCGACCAGGACTTTGTCCGCTTCGCCTGCGAGCAGAGCCTCCGCCGCCTTAACTCGGATTACATCGACCTGTACCAGATTCACAATCCCCGCATTGACGCCCTGGAGAAGGACGACCTGTTCGAGGTCCTGGAGCAACTGAAGACCGAGGGCAAAATCCGTTACTACGGCGTGGCCCTGGGGCCGGACATTGGCTGGTTCGAAGAGGGCGAGGCCTCCATGAAGGAACGGGACGTCCACAGCCTGCAGATTATCTACAGCATCCTGGAGCAGGACCCCGCCAAGGACTTCTTCCCCATCGCCAGGGACTGCGAGGTAGGGCTGCTGTCCCGCGTCCCCCACGCTTCTGAGGCCCTGACGGGCCGCTACACCGAGGTGCCCGAGTTCGACGAAAGCGACCACCGCTCGCACCGCCGCATTGAGTGGCTGCGCGAGGCGCTGCGCAAGGTGGAACAGGTCCAGTTCCTGGCCGGCGAGGAGACGGGCCGCACCCTGGCGCAGGCCGCTATAAAGTTTGCCCTGTACCAGTCCACCATTGTGTCAGTCCTGCCCAACTTCACCAACCTGGACGAGCTGAGGGATTACACCGACGCGGTGGACGTGCCCGACATCACCGACGGCGAACAGGCCCTGCTGGACGACCTGTGGGAGTACAACTTCGACCTGGCCGAGGCGCCGGTAAACCTGACCGAAGTCTAGGAATATTCAGACATGGATGGACAGGATGGGATGTTAAATCCCTGGACTCAATGGGCAGGGCCGACCTTCCTGGCATCTGAAAAGCAATCCTGTATATCCAGTTCATCCATGTGAATTATGCCCCGAATTATCATTGATACCGACCCCGGCGTGGACGATGCCATCGCCATTCTGATGGCCCTGGCCGCGCCGGCGGTTGAGGTAGCTGGCGTCACCGTGGTGGGCGGCAACGTTCCCCACGCCCGGGGCCTGCGCAATGCCCTGGCCCTGCTGGACTTCGTGGGCCGTTCGGACATTCCGGTCCACAAGGGCAGCAGCCGGCCTCTGGCAGGCAGGTATGCCAGCGCCCAGCACTTTCACGGTACCAGCGGCCTCACCCGTCGCCTGCCGGAACCGGTCACAAGACCGGCGCCGGAGCGGGCTGTGGACTTCCTGGCGGCCCAGCTTGCCCGCCACCCTCGCGAGATAACCCTGGTAGCCATCGGCCCCCTGACCAACCTGGCCCGGCTGGAACGTCTGCATCCCGGCTCCTTGTCCCGTGCCGCCTCGCTGGTGATTATGGGCGGCGCAGTGGACACGCCCGGAAACATCACCCCTGACGCCGAGTTCAACTTCCACTGCGACCCAGTGGCCGCCCAGGAAGTAATGAGTGCCGGTGTCCCCCTTACCCTGGTGGATTTGGCTGCCTGCCGCCAGGTGGCATTGACCCGGGATGCAGCCCTGGGCCTGAGGGCAACCAAACCCCAGGGACAACTGGCGCTGGAGCTAGTCCAGAACTGGTTCAAGGCCGACGACCAGCGCGAGAGCATGCTGTTCTACGACCAGATTGCCATGGCCGCGGCCCTCCAACCCGATGTCTTAACCACCCGCCAGGTGACGCTGGCCGTGGAGACGGAGGGACCGGAGTCGGGGGCCAGCCGGGTCGCCGCCCACCACGGCCCCGTGGCGTTGGCGGACCAAGTGGACGTAGGGCGGTTGATGGCGCTGATGGCGGAGTGGCTGGGGTGGTCTGGGGTGCAAGCCATAGCAGGCAGGACACTTAATCAGCGACCGTAGGCCAATACTTCCCGATTTATTCCCATTTGACTATTCCCACTCCATCGCTGTAGGCTCAACAACGCTGATTTGCTTCCGAGCTTGACGGGAGGGGCTGCCTATGCGCGCGATAGACATTCATGCTCACCAGGAACCGCAGTGCTTTCAGCGGGCCGTTGCGGCGGGGGAGACCTGGCATGGGCTTAGCGCCGAGAGCGACGAGGCGGACATTGACCCCATGGAGGAGTGGACGCCCGAGCAGCGCATCGCCGACATGGACTCCCTGGGCGTGGACGTGCAGGTGGTGTCCACCAGTTCCGCCTTCTACATGTACGACAAGGACCCGGCGGTTACCCTGGCCATTGCCCGGGACTGCAACGACGAAGTCCACCAGTTGACCATGGACCACCCGGACCGGTTCAAGGGGTTCGCCACCCTGCCCATGCAGGACATTCCCGCCGCCATTGCCGAGCTGGACCGGGCGGTGAACCAGCTGGGCCTGGTAGGGGCGATGATCGACGACAAGGTCAATAACGTTACCTTTGACCATCCCCGGTTCCTGCCCTTCTGGCAGGCGGTGGAGCAGATGGGCGCGCTGATCTTCGTCCACCAGGGCGACCCCACGGTGGTGGAGGCGCGCACCGAGGACTGGCACCTGCCGAATACCATCGGCAACCTGACCGACCGGGCCATTACCTTCGCCTCGCTGGTCTTTGGCGGGGTGATGGACAGGTGCCCGGACCTGAAGGTGTGCCTGGCCCACGGCGGCGGCTACACCTGCTTCGGAATCGGGCGCATGAACCGGGGCTGGCAGGTGCGCTCGGACGTCCGCGCCAACATCAAGCAGCCGCCGAGCGGCTACCTGCGCCGCTTTTATTACGACTGCCTGACCCATTCCGAACCGGCCCTGCGGATGCTTATCGACACGGTGGGCGTGGACCGGGTGGTGCTGGGCACCGACTGGCCGGCCAACATGCGAATTGACTGGCCAGTTTCCTGGGTTATGGGGCTGCCCAGCCTGACCCAGGAGGAGAAGGAGGCCATCCTCTGGAAGAACCTGGAAAGCCTGCTGGGCATATAAGCATCCATTCAGGAATCTTAACTCAGCCGGTCGAGATTCCCGTCTTCGCGGGAACGACGAATTGGGACGGTCGGGGACTCCGACCCTCAATTAGACGACGGCCGCTAGAGGGGCAGGTAGATGGCCCGGCCTTCGGCGGCGCTGCGGTGGACCGCCTCGGTCCACTCCATGTAGTGGACGCCAGTCTCGAAGGCGACCATGTCCACCTTTTCCGTGCCGCGGATGGCGTTGGTAAACTGCTCCTCCACGCGGTACTTGGCCTGGGTCTCCGGCGGGTTGGGAACCTCCGCCAATTCCGAGTCGCCCCGACTGCCCGCCCACACCCGGCGCTGGGGGTCGACGTGAATGGTGCCTTCGGAGCCGAACATCCAGATATGGCTGCCGCCGTTCAAGCCCGAGGTGGCGCTCATCTGCATGTGGACCTGGGCACCGTTGGCCAGTTCGTAGAGGATGTCCACGTGGTCGGGGATGGTGACGGAGGTGAGGTCGCCCTTCTCGTCCCTGCGGTAGGGGACGTTGACCCGGGACATGGCCATGACCCGGTTGCCCCGGCCCAGCCAGCGCATCATGGACTCGTAGGACGCGCCGATGTTAAGCGTATTGTGGCCGCTGAGGGCCCGGTCATGCCGCCAGTGCAGCGGGCCGTCGAAGTCGGCGAAGTTGTTCTGGAGGGACGTGAAGTCCACGGACAGAAGTTCGCCCAGATGGCCTTCCTCAATCAGACGCTTCAGGACGTTGTCGATGGTGTAGCTGGTTGAGGTGGGGGTCAACTGGCAGACCAGTTCAGGGTGGGCCAGGGAGGCGGCCAGCATATCCCTGGCTTCCCCGGCGGTGTTGGCCATGCGGGCCTCGGTCAGCACGTGCTTGCCGGCATCCAGGGCGGCCAGGGTCATGGTGCGGTGGGTGTAGGGCCAGGTGCCGATGCAGACGGCGTTAACCTCTTCGTCATCCAGCAGTTCCCGCCAGTTGCCGTACACACGGGGGATATTGAACTGGTCGGCAATGGCGCGCCCGGACTCGATGCTGCGGTTGGCCACCGCCACGATTTCGCAGTCCTCCACACCCTGGAAGCCGGGTATGTGGCGGTTCCGCACGTTGCCACCGGCGCCGATCAGTCCTACGCGGATTGGTTCTTCGGCCATAAGTTGCCTCCTCGTTTTGCTGGGTTCAGGGGCCTATTGTAGCCTATATCATTTTAGCCACGAAGGAGGCGTGCTTCGACCCGGCGAGGTTCCGCACGCCTGGGGCGGACGTTCCGCAAGGGCGGCCCCTACGAAGGTCTGGGGCATTTGTGGGTCATGGTTTTATGGTGGCAGGGGGTTATCCTGGGTGGCAAGGGGGGAGTGTCAGGAATTAAGAATTACGAATTGAGAATTGAGAATTGGGAGTTGGGGGATGTTTGGGGATTGGGTGGGGGAGGCCTTCTGCCATTTGTGAACGGTTGCCTCCGGGTGGGTGTGAATGAATTCGGGGTTGGTTTGTGATAATATCGGGTGGTTGCTTTTACCTACAAAGGACAGGTTGGCCCCCTTGGTTGACTTCAGCTTACATGGCGACTAACACCCCCCGGACGGAAGCCGCCGCAGAAAGTCCCCGCCGCAGAAGAATAGCCGGGCTCGACGCCATTTCAACCGCCAAGCTCTACAGGGATTTCCGGTTCATGTGGGCCGGAAATTTCGTAGCTATTGGCGCCCAGTGGCTACAGCTTTTCACCATTGGCTGGCTGGTACACCACCTCACCGACGGCAACGCCCTGCTCACCGGCACGGTGGTGGGCATCCGCACGCTGCCGGTGCTGCTGATTGGCCCCTGGGCCGGCGTGCTGGGGGACCGTGTGGACCGGCGCAAGCTGGTGATGGTGACCCAGTCGGTGATGGCCGTAACGGCGGCCGGATTCGCGACCCTGGTGATTCTGACGGACCTGGATGCCGAGGAAATTGCCGGCCCCCTGCGATGGTGGCACCCCTTTGTCTATATGACCGTTGCCGGAGTCGCCCACACGGTCATTCAGCCGGTGCGACAGGCCATGGTGGCAAATACGGTGCCCCGGGAGGCTCTGGCCAGCGCCTTCGCTTTGAACGGGATGGTGTATCCCAGCACTCGCATTATTGCCCCGGCCATTGGCGCCATCCTGGTAGCGTCCCTCGGTTTCAAATGGAACTTCTTCATTGAAGCCATGCTGTACGTGGTCATAGTGCTGCTGCTGATACCGGTCAAGCTGCCCTACCGCACCGAACAGCGGGGCGGAGGCCACGGCTCGGCATTTTCCAGCCTGGTGTCGGGCCTGCGGTACGTCAAGAACGAGAAGCGGATACTACAGCTTATCGTGATGTCCTTGATCCCCAACCTGCTGTTCCAGCCGGTAATCTTCTTCCTCCCGGTATTCACCGTTGACGTGCTGGGGAGGGAAATCGGGGCGGGCGGTGCCCTGGCGGCGGCGGTGGGACTGGGGGGCGTGGCCGCGGCGGTATTCATCGCCGGTATCGGCTACCTGATGCGCAAAGGGCTGGCCGTCTTCCTGGGCCTGATATTTGGCTGCGCCTTTATCCTGCTGTTCTCCCAGTCCCAATGGCTTTGGGTCTCCTTTGCCATGCTGACGGGCCTGGGCTTCAGCCAGTATGTGTTCCGGGTGGCCAACGGCACTCTGATCCAGACGGTTGTTCCGGACACATTCCGGAGCCGGGTGATGAGCATATACATGCTGGACCACGGCATAACGCCCCTGGCTACGCTGCTCATCGGCCTGTTCATCGACCTGTGGGAGCCTGGCTGGGTATTCACCGTCATATCCGCGGCGTCCTTGTTACTGGCGGTTGTCCAGGCCATCTTCTTCCACAGCACGAGGCAGTTGGAGTAGAGGCTTTGAGGACAAGGCGTCACCCCCATCCCTTCGGCAAGCTCAGGGCGGGCTCTGACCTTCCCGCCAAAGGCGGACGTTCCGCCCCCATCAAAGGGGGCAAGGATTTTGAAATGGCCTCCAGGACACAAGAGAGCAGGCATTTCCGGTAAGGAGCGTTGATACCGGGGCGCCGGAGACGGTAGTATAGCGAAGGCTAAATACGTGATTGCAAGTTCAAAAATTACCTCCGTGCGGCAAAGCACCCACTACAAGTGGTGGGCCTTTGCGGCCATTGCCATTGGCACCTTCGCTTCGGTGGCCGACCAGGTCAGCGTCAACGTGGCACTGCATCCCATTGCCAGGCACTTCAACAGCGACATTCCCACGGTGCAGTGGGTGGTCATCAGCTACACCCTTACCATCAGCGCCCTGCTGCTGCCCATGGGCCGCCTGTCCGACATTATTGGCCTGAAGCGGGTCTATATCATAGGCTCGCTGGTGTTCGCCCTGTTCGCCATTGCCGCGGGGATGTCGGGCAACCTGGGGCTGCTCATCGGGTCCCGCGTAATCCAGGGGGCCGGCGGCGCGATGACCCAGGGCACGGGCATGGCCATAATCGCCGCCTCCTTCCCGACCAGCGAACGGGGCAAGGCCATCGGGCTGATGATGGGCGTGGTGAGCAGCGGGGCCATCGTCGGGCCGGCCCTGGGAGGCTTCCTGCTGGACCTGTTCGGTTGGCGGTCCGTCTTCCTGGTCAACATACCCATGATGACCCTGGCAATTGGCCTGGGCCTGGCGGTACTGGCCGATGAAGCAACGGGCCGCTCAGGCGGTGGTCGGGGCGCACAAAGGTCCGGTTTCGACTGGCAGGGCGCGACCCTGTCCACGGGGATGCTTCTGCTGCTGCTGCTGACCGTAACCTACGCCCACAGGTTCGGGTGGACTTCGGCCCCCATACTGGCGGGACTGGGCGGGTTTGTGGTGGTGCTGGCGGGGTTCATCTGGTGGGAGTTGCGAACACCCAATCCAATGCTGGACCTGCGCTACTTCAAGCTGCCCATCTTCTCGTGCGGGGTGTCCGCCGCCTTTTTGACTTTCATGGGCGGGATATCCATTTTCTTCCTGACGCCGTTTTACCTGCAGGGAGTGCTGGGGTACAGCCCGACCCAGACGGGCCTTACCCTGGTGCCGGGAGCGGTGTGCATGCTGTTCCTGGGGCCGCTGAGCGGGCGGCTGTCGGACCGCTATGGCTGGCGGCCTCTCACCGTGACCGGCCTGGCCCTGACTTCCGTCAGCCTGCTGCTGCTGTCGAGGCTTACGGCGGAATCCACGGTGGTGGCAGTGCTTCCCGGGTTGATCCTGCAAAGCTGCGGGATGGGGCTGTTCTTCTCCCCCAACGCCAGTTCGGTATTGAGTTCGGTGGCCCGGGAGAGCTTCGGGGTCATCTCAGCCTTTCTGAACCTGATTCGCAACGCGGGCAACGTGGTCAGCATTGCAGTGGCGACGGCGATAGTTACGGCGACCATGGGGTCGATGGGGTATGAGCCCAGCCTGGCGGCGGTGCAGGTGGGCGGCGCGGAGGGAGTGGGGCACGCCTTCACCGTGGGCCTGCGTTACACCTTCCTGGGCATGAGCGGGCTGATGCTGGCGGCGATGGGGATTTCGGCGCTGCGGGGCCGCCCGAGGGCCGAGTAGGTTTGTTCACGAAGGGACGGGAAGGGCCATTAAGGGAGGGAGGCCTCGCGAGCATGACAGGGCACCCTTCAAGTTTCTGCTCACACCATTTGTCCTGGACCCGTTTGTGCTAACATGGCGGTCAAGGGAATTTCGTTCAGGAGGGGAGAGCATGGCCAAATACATTCCTTCAACCAGGGATTGGGTGCGGGAGCAGGTGGAGCTTTACGAGGGCACCAACGGAGCGGAGGGCACCACCCTGCGGGACACCGGGCTGCCGGTGATTATTGTTACCAACATGGGAAACAAGACCGGCGCCATCCGCAAGACGCCCCTGATGCGGGTGAAGGACGGCGACAACTACGTGCTGGTGGGTTCCCAGGGCGGCAGGCCGAAACATCCGGTATGGGTCTTCAACCTGAGGGCGGACGCCGGTGTGCAGATTCGCGACGAGGCGGACGTCTATGACATGCGGGTGAGGGAGGTGGAGGACGATACGGAGCGGGCGCGGCTGTGGGCCCTGGCAGTGGAGGCGTACCCGCCCTACGAGGAATACCAGCAGCGAACGTCGAGGAAGATTCCGGTGTTTGTAGCGGAACCGGCTTAGGCGCATGAAACCGTCAAGGGATGCCGGAGCATTGAGACGCGGGGCTGACAACCCGCAATTGCCCTGCCTCCGCCTTTTTGCTAAACTTGCGCCGGCAGCCGGCCCAAGAGTGATGGCTGGCTTAACAATCGGAAAAAGGAGTGGCTATGATTTACGAAGTTCGCACCTATGACATGAAGCCGGGTAGCGTAGCCGAGTTCGAGGACAATTTCGGCAGGGCCCTGCCCGGGCGCCTGGAAGTCTCCCCGCTGGCGGCTTTCTTCCATACCGACATTGGCCCGCTGAACCAGGTTATTCACATCTGGCCCTATGACGACGAGGACCACCGGGAGGAGTGCCGCGGCACCAGCGTGGAGGGTTGGCCGCCCCCCAACGGCGGCAACATCCTGAACATGCACTCCCAGATATGGAACCCCGCCGATTTCATGACGCCCATGGGCGACCGGGAGCTGGGCAGCATCTACGAGATGCGGATTTACACCTACCAGGAAGGTTCCAAGGATGAGGTGCTGAGCCGCTGGTCAAACGCCATCAGCCACCGGGAAGCGTACTCCCCGCTGGCCGCCGGCATGTACAGCGACCTGGAGGACGGCACCTTCCAGTGGATGCACGTGTGGCCCTACGAGGACCTGGCCGCCCGGGGCCGTACCCGTGCCGAGGCCGCCGAGAATCCCAACTGGCCGCCGCCGACCCGGGAGTTCCTGGTCAAGCAGGAAAACAAGATCGTCATCCCCGCCTCCTTCTCTCCCATGCACTAGGAGGCCGGGCAGCCGGCGCGGTTGCCCCTGGGGCTCGTTCATGCAGCGTAGGGGCGTCCCTTGTGGGCGCCCTGTTTGCATTCATTTGACGGTAAACAGGTATTTGTCCAACAAATCGTACGGGGGCGTTATGCTGGCGGAAGATATAGAAGCGGTCAAACAGGCTAACCAGCGGTTTTACGACGCCTTCGGCGCGCTGGACATGGCGGCCCTGGACGACGTCTGCGTGGATTCGGAGAATGCCCTGTGCATCCACCCGGGCTGGCAGCCGCTGGTGGGCTGGGAGACGATCAGGGAAAGCTGGCGGCGCATATTCGACAACACGACCCTGATGCACTTCAACATCCGCTACGTGAACGTAGTTGTGGAGGGCGACTGCGGCTGGGTTACCTGCGTGGAGGGCATTACCAGCGTGCTGCAGGGCCGGGCCGACAACTTCGGGGTGCTGGCCACCAATATTTTTGTACGGACGCCGGGGGGCTGGAAGATGATTGCCCACCATGCGTCGCCGGGGATGTAGGGGAGGGTGGCGGTTGAGAGAGACGGTTGGCGGGGATTGATGATTAACCGAATATGGCCCGGCGCAGGGTGTCGTTGAGGCGGGTTTGCCAGCCTGGGCCGCCGGCCCGGAAATAGGCGGTGATATCGGGGTCTAGCCTTATGGAAACCAGTTCCTTGGTGGGGGTTTTCTGCTTGCCGCGTCTGCGGAGGGACCACTCGACAAACTCCGGGTCCACTTCTATGGCGGGTCGGGCCCGGGCCCAGTCCTCCTCGGTCCATTCCGGAGCATCGGGGTCCTGGGCGATGCCGACGTTGATGGCGGTCTCTTCGCCGTAAGCGGCTTCAATTTCGGCAAAGGTCAGGTTGCTGGCCACCAGTTCCTCAAATGACAGCTTGGTAGCGCCGGGTTTGCCATATTGCTTCGCCCCTCTCTCGGCCATGATAGCGGCGTATTCGGCGAAAGGCAGTTTGTCCAGGTTATCGTTCTCGTTCATAGCGTCTCATCTCTCGGAGATTTGCTTTGCGAAAGCTGACAATTCGGCGGTTGTCACCCCTGATTGTATAGACAAGATGGTGGATGCGGTCGCCAAGATAGCCGATGGCAATATAGCGAGGTTCACCATGCCGAGGGCTGGCATCAATTACCGCCGTATCCCAATGAAAGTGCTCGATTTCTGAGAAGTCTACCCCGTGCTTTTCACGATTGGAAAGCCGCTTCTCTTCGTCCCATTCGTACTCCACAGGACTTATTGTATAGATAATTTGGCGGGTTGCCAAGTAATTTGTGGCGACGATACAGGCGCCAACGGGGTGTGTGGCGCCGGATACCGGCTTTCGCCGGTATGACGAATCGGGACTTGAACCTTGCCTCCATTTCTAAACAGTTGCAACCTATACCACGTAAGCCCGGAATGTGCCATAATCTTGCTAGACGGCGGCCATTATAGTTGGCCCCGTTTCGACAATTTACTGCGCAACCCGAGGGGACGACTTTCTGGAGGTGAGCCATGGGACTGTTAAGGATTGAAGGCGTTACCCACTGGTCAATTCCGGTGAACGACCTGGATGAAGCGGAAGCGTTTTACAGCGAACTGCTGGGCCTGGAAGCCAAGGGGCGGCTGGGCAATTCGCGGATGTCCTGCGTTAACGTGGGCGACCATAACATCCTCCTCTGCGAACTGGACGAACCCACGGAGCAGGCGGCGCAGCGGGACGGCAAAGTCCATCACTCTTTTACCGTGACGCCGGAAACTTTCGAGGAAGCTTGCCGGGTGTTCCGCGACCGCAATGTGCCAATCGACGACCTGGTGTACCGGGAGCGGGGGTTCTTCACTGGCCGGGAGCTTTACTTCTTTGACCCCAGCGGCAACCGCTTGGAACTGCGCGACCCAACCTGGGAAGCGGGTATGCCCACACCGGCATTTGAAGACATAAATTAAGGGTTAAGAGTAAAGGAGAAACCACCATGCCATACGCCATCAACCACGTCCACATCCGCGCCGCCGATCCCCACGCCAGCGCCGCCTGGTACGAAAAATACTTCGAGGCCAAGAAGGTGTCGGAGCGGGAGGTAATGCCAGGCACCATCACCATCGGGATGGAAGTGGGCGGCCCCACCCGCCTGAACGTGTCGTCCAAGCCCGCCGGTTCCTCCGACGAACGTTCGGCGGCAGAATTGAACCGCCTGGGGCTGGAGCACTTCGGCTTTCACGTGGATGATCTGGAGGCGGAGCTGGCCAAGTTCGAGGCCGACGGCATCCGGGTCGTGCTGCCCCTGACCGAGGTGGTGGGCGGCACCAAGCTGGCCTACATTGAAGGGCCCGACGACGTGCTCATTGAACTGGTACAGCCGGCCGCGTAAGGGAAAATTCCTGCTGATTGGCGGATGAGAGAGGGAAATTATGGTAGAAATCAAGGAGCGTCTGTGGGACTACGATGCGGTGGAGCCGGGGCAGGCTGCCCAGCCGACGGTGGTAACTATCACCGCGGAGCAGATCGCCGAGTACGCCGACATTGCCCAGAATCCGGACCCGCGGTTCCACCTGGGCAAGGGCAGCGACGAATACGGCGGAGCGGCTGTGCCCATGCCCACCATGGCCGTGTCCTACGCTCCCCTGCTCCGCCCGGAAATCGCCGAGAACAACGGATTTGTGGCGCTGGAACATTCGAAAACCGCCCGCCGCCAGACTCCCTTCGCCAAGTGCGAGGCACGGTGGTTCCGTCCCGCCTTCGCCGGCGACACCATTACCGGCGTGGCGCGGGTGCTGGAGAAGTACGAGCGGCGGGGCAGCAAGTTCGTCACCTTCCGCATTGAGGCGGAGAACCAGCGGGGCGAACCGGTGGGCCAGTACGACTATACCTGCATCTTCGAGTATGCCGGGGGCCAGCGGCCGGTACCCGGCGACCAGGTGACGGCCGTTTTTCCGAGGTCGGAAGCAACGGCCCTCGAGCCCGCACCGTCCCAGTTGCTTACCTACGAAACGGCACAGAACGCGGACACCCTGGCGGAACTGGCCATAACCGAGAGCCAGGAAATCATAAACCGCAAGAGCGACTTCCGCCTGGCCGGCAAGCCCAGCGAGAGCAACATCCACAACGACGAGGAATTCGCCCGCCGGAACATCTTTGGGGGCACCGTCAACGCCGGGCCGGCCACCATGTCCTACGTGGACCAGATGCTGGAACTGTCTTTTCCTCTCAGCGCCTTCTACAACGGGGGCAGCCTGCTGATGCGCGCCATTACGCCTTTCCGCTCCGGGGACACGGTAACCTTCGGCGGCCAAATCACCGGCAAGCGGAGAGAGAATGGCCGCGGCCTGGTGGAGTGCCGGGTCAAGGGTATCAACCAGCGGGGCGACCTGGTCTGCCTGGCCGACGCGGTTATGGTGTTTGGGGACTAAGTAGAAGGAATGGGCTAAACTTTCTTGCCGGGCACCCAAATGAACAAGCCAATCCTCCTATGGTTCGGGTCTGCCGTAATGCTGGTAGCGGTCATAGTCTTCGGCGGAGAGAAGGCCTTTTCCTCCAATGATACTGAACAGTCCCCCCAGCTCTTCGCGTTCTTCTTCTATAGTTCCTTGAACATCCTTACCAGACTGCTGATGTTGGCGGGCGCCGTTCTCTTGGCGCGCAATTTCGATTTATTGCCCTTCAGCGGCTGGCGGTCGGACTGCAAGCAGCGCAGGCTGGCTCGATTGGGCGTGTGTTTCATACTGGTCGCCTTTGTAATTGAAATGGGCTCGGCTCTGTACAGCTTGTGGATGTCGTTGCAGGTTTATTTCAGGTACATGGAAGGACTACCCTGAAGTTCCTGGCCCGGCACTCAAGCGAAGGTAAAGAACCACAATCAAGGTATTGACCTTCCTCTCATCTGTCCCGTTTTGACGACGCCCCCCTTTACATCGGAAAAACCTCAATCGACCCCTTGACACTCTGGATGACACACTGTCAACCTGATAAGAACAGACGTTCTTATACCAGCTTGGGAGGTTGACCACATGCTCATCAAGAGTGCCCCGGACGTTTACGAGAAGATACAGATTCTGGGCGGAATGGCCGGCGACGACGTGCTGGCCCCGTCTCAATCCGGCGCCAATGGGACCGGGCGGGGGAAGTGGGTCGGCAAGGGCGTGACCGGCCCCTATTCCGCTCCCGACAAACGCCCCCTGGCCGGGGTGTACCGGGCCGCGATGCCCAACGGCAAGTTCATCAACCTGATGCGGGTGATGTTCACTGACTTCTGCATGATGGACTGCGCCTACTGTCCCAACAGCGTCTACGTGCCCCGCAAGCGCTACGCCTTCAAGGTGGACGAACTGGCCAGCGCCTTCATGGAACTGCACCGCCGGCACACCGTGGCCGGACTGTTTCTAAGCTCGGGCATAGCTGGCAGCGGGTCGAAGACCACCGAGCGGATGGTGCAGGTGGTGGAGGTGCTGCGCCGCAAGCACAATTTCCGGGGCTACGTTCACCTGAAGGTTATGCCCGGGGCGGAATACCAGTACGTGGAGGCGGCCCACCGGCTGGGCACCCGCCTCTCCGTCAACATCGAGACGCCCACCGCAGAGGCAATGAAGCGAATCAGCCCGCACAAGGACTTTGAAGGCGGCATCCTGGCCCCCATGTCCTGGATTCGCAAACTGACCCGACACAGCACCGGTGGCGCGGTGGGCCAGGCCACCCAGTTCGTGGTGGGCGCCGCTGAGGAGTCCGATGCCGACATTTTCAATCGCGTTGACCAGCTTTACGGCGACTGGAACCTGAAGCGGGTCTATTACGCCGCCTTCCGGCCCGCTTCGGACACGCCGATGGAAGAACACCCGCCGGTGCCGCCCCTGCGGGAACACCGCCTGTACCAGATGGACTGGCTCAAGCGCATTTATCGCTATTCCAACGAGGAACTGGACCTGGCCTTCGACCGGGGCGGCTTCCTGCCCCTGGACCAGGACCCCAAGACAGCTATCGCCCTGGAAAACCTGGACACCTTCCCGGTGGACCTGAATACCGCCAGCCAGGAACTGCTGCTGCGCGTCCCCGGCCTGGGCCCCACTTCGGCCCAGCGCATCATAGACAACCGCCAGCACCACAGTATCGACAACTGGCGCGACCTGCAGGCCATGGGGGTAGTGCGCAAGCGGGCCTGGCCCTTTGTGGTCTTCCCCGGCCAGCGCCCGCCCTCAGGCAAGCAGCTAAGGCTGGACTTGTTTCCGGAGGGAGCCAAGGAGGCAGTCCCGTCGGGGCCCTTGCGGGCGGCTAGTGGGACGACTGCGCCTTGCGGGATGGCTTCGTCGTGCGATGGCTGTACGTTGAGGGGGACGCCGGGGCACCCGGCGTAGGAGGATATCTCGCAAGTATCTTGTCCTCCTGGAGTAACGGTCATTGGCGAACGAAGCTACCAGCCACTGTCCTTCCAATAACACTCAAACCCATGTCGCCGTTCGTCCATGCGCGACGCCCAAGTTGACATCGCACCCCATCCTACCTAGACTGGGCGAGTTGGCATACATTGCCTTGGGGGGATATGGCTTGGGCGTCCTGTCCATAATCATTGACCGTTTGAATATTGTTGCCGCTTTTCGCGAGTTGGGCGGGACTCCCCAGCGCGTGGAGACACTGCTGGCGCTGGCTGCATCACAGCTTCTGGTCCAGCTCACTTTTCTGCCGGTAACCCTGGCCACTCCCTCGGTGGGCGATTACTTCGGCGTGGATGTGGATGACGCGGCGTGGACGGTGATTATCCGCCTGCTGATGCTGGGCAGCACCGTGTTTCTGACCTCCCGTTTGGGCGAAAGGTTTGGGCACGTTCGGGTCTTTTTCGTTGGCATCTGTGTCTTGACCGCATCCAACCTGCTGGCTACCACCTCGCAAACCCTGTGGCAACTTATTCTGTGGTGCGGTATGGGTGGTTTTGGCGGAGCCCTCATCATTGCCAATTCCAACGCCATCATTGCGCTGGTGTACCAGCCCAACGAGCGGGGGCGCGCCTTTGCCGTGCCCGTTACCGCGTCGCGCTTCGGCACCCTGATAGGTCTGCTGCTGTTTGGCCTGTTCCTGGAGTACATCAGCTGGCGGCTGGTGTACATGTCGGCCCTGGTGGTGGGCGTAGTTTCCATCTGGTTCGCCTTTCCCGTGCTGAAGTACCAGGGCTACCAGTGGGCGCAGGCCGGCGGCGAACGGGTCAAGACGAAGATCGACTACCTGGCGGCGGCGGTGCTGGTGGCGGTGCTGGGGACGTTCATCCTGTCCGGTTCGCACCTACACGAGGGAGCGGAGTCCTTCACCACGCCCGACGCCCTGTCGTACCACATCCCCATGCACATACTCAGCCTGGCCCTGGCCGGCCTGTTCGTCGTGCTGCAGATGCGCAGCATGACGCCCTTCCTGGACTTCCGGTACTTCAAGCGCAAGTACTTCTCCATGGCCCTGTTCAGCAACACCACATGCCACATGTCCATGCTGGTCATCTTCACGCTGGTGCCCATAGTGGTGGAGGACGGCCTGGGCTACAGTCCCCTGGTGGTGATGCTGGTGCTCTTGCCGCACCAGACCTTCGGCCTGTGGCTGCCGGCCATTGCCGGTTATATCTATGACAAGTACAACCCCCGGTGGATGGGGCCCATGTCGCTGTTCCTGATTGCTTCCGGGGTGGCGCTGCTGGGCCTGTTCGCCAACCAGGTGCCCATTTGGGGAGTGCCCCTGCTGCTGCTGCCGGCGTCGGTGGGTACCGCCCTGTTCATATCACCCTATAACGCTGTGGTGATGAATACGCTGCCGGATAACCGGAGCTTTGCTTCGGGTATGCTGGAGACCACGCGCCAGATGGGCCATACCGTGGGCAGCACACTAGGAGCCGCGATCCTGGGTCTGAGCCTGCCCGTGGCCGCCGAGTTCATGACTGCCGCCGAAGCCCGACCCTATTACCAGCAGGGCTTCCAGGTTGCCGCCCTGTCCGTGGTCTGGATCATTGTCGTCGGAGGCATCGTGGCCCTTTTCCAGCGGGTGCCGGTGATGATGCGACAAAGGGGACCGGAACCGGCTCCCCAACCTGGCGGGGATGATTAGGACTGACTCGCCTGCCATTTCAGGTATTCCGCGATCAGGTCGTAAATCTAATCCCGCGCCACTTCCCCTAATCCAGGAGGTTTGCCAATGCCCTCTTCCCACATTGAATTCACCCGCAAGGATAACCTGGCGGTTATCACACTCAACCGACCGGAGGCGCGGAATGCCCTCACGCCGGACATGGTGGCCGAGTTTGGCAAGGCGATCGGGGACTGCCGACGCCCGGAGATTCGCGCGGTGATGATTACCGGGACCGGGGGCGCCTTTTGCGCCGGGGCTGACGTGAAGGACTTTGTGGACAACCTGGAGAAAGGGGGGCCGGATGGCCTTTCTCCTCACCTGCGCCAACTGGCCGATTCCCTGCACCGGGACATAGTCATGGGCATTCGCCAGCTTGAAAAGCCGGTCATTGCCGCCGTCAACGGGGTAGCCGCCGGGGCCGGGTTCAGCCTGGCCCTGTGCTGCGACTTGCGGGTTGCCTCGGCCGACGCGCGGTTCATCATGGCCTACGCGGGCATCGGCTGCACCGCCGACGGGGGTTCAACCTACATGCTCCCGAGGCTGGTGGGCCTGGGCAAGGCAATGGAAATCTACATGGCCAGCCAGCCCATCGGGGCGGAGTACGCCAGGGAGTTGGGGCTGGTGAACCAGGTGTGCCCTGCCGAGAACTTTGAGCGCCACTCGCTGGAGATGGCCACGCGCCTGGCCCAGGGCCCAACCCTGGCCTACGGGCGGGTGAAGGCGCTGTTCGATAACTCGTGGGCCGCAAACCTGGAAGAGCAACTGGATGCGGAGACCGACGCCATCAGCAACATAGTGTATACCGGCGACTTCCAGGAGGGGGTCAGGGCCTTTGCCCAGAAACGCATGCCCTGGTTCCAGGGGCGGTAGGTGATCAGAAAACCTCTTCCATATCCCCCGCAATCTCCTCCAACGGGAAGTTCGAGACTGCTATTTCGGGCGCCCAGGTTACCTGGTCGGATGACCAGCGGACGGTGCCGGTGCGCTCGGCGCTGATGCCCAGGATGTTGTTGATCACCTGGAGGATGTTGCCGTTCATGCGCAGAGTGTTGGGCCGCAGAGGTTCGGCCAGCCTCCCGTCGCGGATCAGGTAGGAGTCGCCGACCACGGTGCCGCTGAAGTCCCCACTGGTGAAGCCGTTAACCGGGTAGGTGTACCAGATGCGGCCAATGTATATGCCGTAGCCAACTTGCCGCAGCAATTCCTCCCGGCTGACTTCCTCCCGTCCCTCAATAACCAGGTTGCTGGGCACAGTGGATACGGGGGCGTTGAAATCCCGGCCGCCGCCGTTGCCGGCCCGAAAGCCGTTGCGGGGCAGGATTCCCCGCTCCACCAGCCCCGGTTCCACGCCCAGCTTGCCCCAGCCCCTGCGAGCATTCATGGCTTTACGGTAGTTGTAGTAGTCGGACAGGAGGCCCACCAGGCAACCGTCGCGAATGAGGTCGGTGCGACCCGTGGGCAGGCCCTCGTCGGTGATGCCCCGGGAGCCGGCGAACCCGGGCAGGGAGCCGTCATCGTACAGATACAGGTTTTCCGAGGCTATCTGCTGGCCGAACTGGCGCATGAAGGGGGAGGCGTCGGCATGGAAGGACTCCAGGTAAAGCCCGGGCAACAGAATCCACTCCAGCAGTTCCGCCACCGGCTGGGGCCCCAGGACGACCCGGTAATTGCCAGTGGGCGCCCGCTGCCCGCCCATGGCTGCGACGGCCCGCCGAGCCGCATCGGCGCCTGCCCGGGCGTCAAAGTCGGCCAGGTGCGTGCAGACCGACCAGCCGCTGCCCTTGGCGTTCATCTCTTCGACCATAGCCGTAGCGAATGACATTACCAGGGTGGACTCGTCGGTCTGGGGTTCCGGCATGGTGGTGGAGGCGACGGCCATCCGTTCCAGGAGCATCACCACATCGCCCCCCAGGATTAGGCCCAGGTCCGCCAGTTGCGCCAGATCACTGCCCTCGGGCTGGCCCGCGCGGTACCGCTCCAGGACTGACAGCAGATCCTCGGAGGACTGGAAGGCATCCAGACCATTGCGCAGCACATCCCATCCGTGGGCCAGCAGCTTGGAATTGCGCAGCCGCACCAAAGTAGGATCGTGGTACTGGAACAGGGTCGGTTTGTCGAAAAGGGGCCTGGGCAGGCAGTCGAACTCGGGGTCCGGCACCGCGCCGCGCCGCGCCTTTTCCAGGGCGTGGGCGACACCCGCCACGGACAGGTCGCTGGGCTCGCTGCCCAGGCCGATGGAAGGACCCCGCCGGCTGCGGAAGGCGGCTCGCACGGAGATGCCGTGGGATTGGATGGACTTGGGTTCTTCCACGCCGTTGCAGGGTATATGGGAGGTGAAGTTGAGGCGCAGGGTCAGGTTGGTATTGGCCGAGGCGAACACCTCGGCTTCAATAACGTCGGGCTGGTCCGCCATGTAAGCCAGTCCGTCACGGACGGCTATTCGTAAATTTACAAGGGGCAGCATTAAGCAACTTCTCTGGACGGGCAGCGTGGGACTGCCGTTCGACTTAACCGCCTGCCATCGGGGCCCGCGGGCTGCTTTTCATCAAGGCATTTACCGGAACCAGCCTCTCGTTGGGTGAGTCCACTCCAAGCATCAGACCCTGCAGTGAATACGCGCCTAACAGGGGCTCCACGTCGTCATCGGCGAAGACCACCAGGGTGACCTCCGACCGATCGCCAATACGAATCCAGGTCCTTCCCACCGGACGTTGAATTTCCCGACCGTCGGCGAGCACGAAGGTAAATTCGGTATGCGGGACTATTCCCAGTCCTTCCAAGACGGAACCTGGCAATGTGGTAACACTGGCTCCCGTATCCACAAGGGCGGTTACCGCTTCAAAGCGGGACCCGTCGGAAGTCCCTATTTCGATTTCTGTACTGAAAGTTCCCACTGCTAAAACATCCTCTGGTTAATTCGCCGTAATCCCGGCAATAAGTTCCTACTCTCCGCGGGCTATCAACTTCAAAAAATCGTGCCGGGTAATTATGCCCACGACTTTGCCGCCGTCCACCACTGGGAGGCGGCGAATTTGGGAACGCATCATCACCCGAGCGATGTGCTCTATCCCGTCGTCCTGGTGAACGGTGATTACGTGGCGGCGCATGACGTCGCCTACTTTTTTACCGCCAACTCGTCGCGCCGTCTCCTCCAGATGATGGGTTGTGGTGGACGCGCCCAGCAGGGAGTAGACGTTTTCCACCAGGGGGCGAAACTTGGGGCTCAGACCAAAGTCCGAGTGGGTCAGTATGCCCACCAATTTGTCGCCGCCGTTCAGCACCGGCAAGACACTGACGTCGCGGTCAAGCATGAGCCTGGCCGCTTCAGCTACGGTGGCGTCTTCCCTGATGGTAATCACAGGGGTAGTCATCAATTCTTTGGCAAACATTGGCATCCCTTCCATGGATTGTCCGGGGGTCAGCTTGGTTCTATTGCGCTCAAATCTTAACATACTGGAGATAACGGCTCTCGCCGGTGGCGTCAAGGGTCGTGGTCAGGTTGGTTAACGGTAAGCTTACAGGATTTTTACCTTTTGACCCTTTTCATGTTTGACGCTTATAGCTTGGCCGGCGTATGCTTGAGCCATGGCGCAGGAAGGGAATTTCCGGGTTATTCGGGAACGCAACGTGATGGTGCCCATGCGGGACGGCACGCTGCTGGCGACCGACGTTTTCCGCCCCGATGCCCCCGGCCGCTTTCCGGTGCTGGTCAACCGGGGGCCCTACGGCAAGGACGATTACGTGGCCGCCCCCGACCATTCGGTGTGGTTCTTTCCCACTCACGGCTACGTGGTACTGAGCCAGGACTGCCGCGCCCGTTTTGAGTCCCAGGGCGACTACTACAATCCCCTGTTCCAGGAAGTCCAGGACGGCTACGACACCGTGGAATGGGCCGCCCGCCAGCCGTGGAGCAACGGGAGAGTGGGGACCACGGGCCAGTCCTACCTGGGCGCAACCCAGTACACCATGGCCACCAACAATCCCCTGCCACCGCACCTGCAGGCAATGGCCCCCGTTTCCGCATCCTCCGACTTTCACCAGAGCTGGGTCTACCACACGGGCGGCGCCATGGAGTGGGGGTGGATGGTGCCCTACGCTATCCACAAGGGGCGCAACACCCTGCAGCGCCTGGGCCGGGACGACCTGCTGGCCCAGTTGGACGAATATGTCCTGGAACCGGGCAATTTTGGCAGGCCCCTGAGCGACGAGTGGTTCCGGCATCTGCCGCTGCGGGACTGGATTGAGCGTCTGAAGGAGACGGCGCCATACTTCGGGGAGTATTTTGACCAGGAACTGGACGGGCCTTACTGGTGGAAGCTGAACCTGCTGCACCACCTGGACGGCATCAAGGTTCCCATGTTCCACGTCAGTTCGTGGTACGACATCTTCCTGGAAGGCGCGCTGAACGCCTACCGGGCCATCAGCGAGGGCGGCGGCAGTGAACTAGCGCGCCGCAGCCAGAAACTGCTGGTGGGCCCCTGGGCGCACATCCGACCCTATACCCGGGCCACCTCGGGCGATTCGGGCGATATAGACTTCGGCACCGATGCGGCCATTGAACTGCACGACCACCTGCGGCGCTGGTTCGACCACTGGCTGAAGGACGAGGCCAACGGCATCATGGAAGAGCCGCCGGTGTACATTTTTGTCATGAACGCCGGCGGAGTTGGAAACGGAAAGTGGCGCTACGAGAACGAATGGCCCCTGGCGCGAACCCACTACACCCGTTACTACCTCCACTCCGGAGGTTCGGCCAACGCGCGGGCAGGGAATGGGACCCTGTCCACCACGCCCCCGGCCGATGAGCCGGTGGACAGTTACGTTTACGATCCTGCCGACCCGGCGCCCACCCTTCGGGGCAACACCCTGATGATTCCCCACGGGGTGCAGGACCAGCGCCCGGCAGAAGACCGGGCCGACGTGCTGGTATATACATCGGAACCGCTGGAGTCGGACCTGGAGCTGACCGGCCCCATTGTGGTCAAGCTGTATGCGGCCAGCAGCGCCATAGATACCGACTTCACCGCCAAGCTGGTGGACGTGCGGCCCGACGGTTACGCCCACAACCTGCAAGATGGCATAGTGCGAGCGCGCTACCGGACGTCGGCGCGGCAACCGGCTTTCATAACCCCGGGCCGGGTGTACGAGTACACCATAGACCTGTGGGCCACCAGCCATGTTTTGCAGGCGGGGCACAGCCTGCGGGTGGAGATTTCCAGCAGCAACTTCCCGCGCTTCGACCGCAATCCCAACACCGGGGTTGCCCTGGGGGTGGACGACCGGCTGGAGACGGCCCGACAGACGGTACATCATAGCGGGGAATACCCTTCCCACATAGTGCTGCCCGTGATACCGCGTTAGTGCGCGAGACAAGTATCAAGTAAATTAAAGACCCCCAGCCGCCATCGGGCAAGGGGACCAGGGGTACCAGCCCCGCACCCGGAGGAAGTGCTTATGACAACCGGCGCCAGCGTTTTCACACAGGAACAGCGGGACCTGATTACGGCCGCGTTCAACCGGATTGTGCCTGCCCAGGACAAGTTTCCCGGGGCGGGGGATCTGGGGGGCGCCCAGTTCCTGGAGCAGGTTGCGGCCAAGAATATCTCGCTGCGCCGCTCCTTCGGCGAGGGACTAGCTCAACTGGAGATTGCGGCATCGCGGCGGGGTGGCGCGGGCTTTGTCGAACTGGCACCGGATGCCCAAGACGAGACCCTGCGGCAGGTGGAGGAGGAAAACCCGGTCTTCTTCAGGGAACTGGTGCGGCAGTGCTATAACTTCTACTACACCAACCCGGAGGTGTTCGACCTGATCGGGTATTCCATGCCGGACCCGCAGGACTACCAGCCCCTGCCCTTTAACGAGAGCCTGCTGGAACCGGTGAAGCAGCGAGGCCAAATGTGGCGACCGGTCTAACCTCGGGGGACACCAATTGCGGAACAGGACGGACCGGAATTTAGCGGCGGGAGATGCAACTATGCTTAGAGTAGATTTGGACCGCCAGATAACCCACCTCCAGGAGGAGATTACCCTGCTGGCCGACGTGGTGGACAAGGCCATTTACCGCTCGGTGGAAGCCCTGAAAGACCGGGACCTGGCCGAGTCGCAGTCGGTAATTGACGGCGACGACTACATCGACCAGAAACGGTACGACATTGAGGAGCTTTGCGTTGACCTGATCGCCACCCAGCAGCCCATGGCCGGCGACCTTCGGGCCATCATTGCCATGCTGCACATAGCGGTGGAACTGGAAAGGATGGGGGACTACGCTGAAGGTATCGCCAAAATCAGCCTGCTGATGGGCGATGAGCCTCCGCTGAAGCCGCTGATTGACATTCCCCGCATGGCCAACAAGGCCGGCGAAATGCTGCGGGACAGCCTGGACTGCCTGGTGGAGCGGGACCTGGTCAAGGCAGAAAAGGTGATGGACGACGACGATGAGGTGGACGACCTTTACGACCAGGTGTACCGGGAGTTGCTGCTGTTCATGATCCAGGACCCGCGGAGCATACAGCGGGCCACGTACCTGCTGTGGGCTGCCCACGACCTGGAACGAATTGCCGACCGGGCCACCAACATCGCGGAACGGGTAATGTTCCTGGTAACGGGCCGGATGAGGAAGGAAAAGCGAAGCAAGTATTAGGCCAATGCCAAGGTAGTCCCCCGCGGCGGACGCCTGGGGCCGCATTTTCGTTGTTCAGAGTTCCCGACCACCGAACTGTCATTCAAGGTGCAACGAAGAATCTGAGAATCTCGCGTGAATTCAACCTTCTTAATGGCTAGAATTTTAGATTCTTCACTCCGTTCAGAATTGTATGTGTCAGGTAATTCGTTGACAGATTGGTATAAAAAGGAATTACCAGTCTGGAGGCGAAGATGCGGAACAACAGCAAGGATCGCACCATTGAGCGGAACCTGACGCAGAAGTGGCGGTTTCTGATCCGGGAGTTTGAACTGGTCAAGGCAAAGAAGCACCCCCATTTCCGGTTCCTGGAAGACTTCTACCGGTACCACGGTACCAACCGGCAGACCTTTTACAAGTACTATCATCGCTATCAGCAATCTGGCGCCGACGGGTCCCTGCTGCCCCAGAAGCGGGGGCCCACTGCACGCGGAGTATGGCCTGCGCTTTAAGGCCCTGCTCACCGACAACGGACCGGAGATGGCTTCCCCCAGGAAGACCGACAGCCACCCCATGGAGCGGATGCTGAAAGAGTTGGGGATCAAGCACCGCTACACCCGACCCTACCGTCCCCAAACCAACGGGAAGGTGGAGAGATTCTGGAGAACCCTGAATGAGGACCTGCTCGAGGGCACCACCTTTGAGTCGGTGGAAGAGTTGCAGGATGAACTGCAGCAGTACCTCATCTACTACAACACCGCCCGTCCCCACCAGGCCCTCCAGGGCAAAACCCCCCTGGAAACTTTGCAACTTTTGTCATCGAATTAGCTAACACATACAAGAATGACAGCATTTTACCCTGCTCATATTTCCGTGGATGGTCTTTGTGCTCCTGCTTAGCAGGAGAGTTCCTGCCGCCTATGCGATGAGGGCCAGTTGCTGGCTCTGGCGGGGCGCGTTTAACTCGCGGGGCGGTGTTACTGACGAGAGCCTGTGGCGGCGGCGGGCCTCGTCCACCAGGTCCAGCACCGACTCGGTGTAATCCTTGGCGGCGTAGGTGTTGCGGTAAAGGCGCTGGTAGCCGGCCGTGAGGTGGGGGTAAGACTCCCGGAGCATGGGCATGAACCATTCTTTGGACCCTGGCTTGAGGAAGAGCAGGTTGGCCGACAGGAACTGGGCGTGGTGCCGAGCCGCAGCCTGCACGGTGGCGTTGATGGCCTCGGAACTGTCGGATATGCCGGGCAGCAGGGGCGCCATCATCACTCCGGCGGGGACGCCGCTCTCCACCAGGAACTGCATGGCCTCCAGCCGGGCGATGGGGTTGGGAGTGCCCGGCTCCGTCCGCTTCCAGACGGTTTCGTCCACGCTGCCCACGCTGAAAATTACCTGGACGTCGGCGGCGTGATACAGTTCCAGCAGAACGTCCACGTCCCGTCGCACCAGCACGCCCTTGGTGGTGATGGATGCCGGGTTGCAGAAGTCCGCAAGCACCTGGATTATCTGGCGGGTCAGGCGGTACTGGGCCTCGGCCGGTTCGTAGGGATCGGAAGCGGTGCCGATGGCCACGGGTTCGCCCCTCCAGCGGGGCTTGCGCAGTTCATCCCGCAGCACCTGGGGAGCGTTGACCTTGGCGAATACCCGCTGGTCAAATTCATTGCCGGAGTTCATGCCCCAGAACTCGTGGGTGGGACGCGCGTAGCAGTAGCGGCAGGCGTGGCGGCACCCGCGGTAGGGGTTCAGCGTCCAACGGAAGGGATAGCCCGGAACATCAATGCGGTTGAGCAGGGACTTGCACGTTATTTCCTGTACTTCTGCCTGCGGCATTGCGTCACTCCAGTAAACCTTGATTTAGAACGGGTGTACTAATAGTACAGATGTTCGCACGGGGTGTCAACTACCATGGCAACCCACTTAGATTCTCGGAGTCGCCTGGGGCCGAAACCGTCATTCCGGCCTTGAGCCGGAATCCAGAAAGGCCGGGCACAATCCGACGTACAGGGTGCAACCACTCCTGGATACCGGCTTTCGCCGGTATGACGAATAGGAGCTTGAAGGGTCCCTCCATTTCTGAACGGTTACATTGAAATGGCCTGCGTTGACACCTCTAAGCTGCAATCCTAGAATTCAGGCAACCCTTTCCTGGAGCGATTCCTTGTCCATCAGGTATGGAATTTCCGTTACTCTGGAGCCCGCGTTTACCGCAGGGCTGCACCGGGCCCGGCAGGTCATTTGCAGCCAGTACGGTTGCTGGGCGGCGGAGATGCACTCGGTCCACCTTCCGCTGACCGGCTACTTCGATTGCCCGGAACAGGAAGTGCCGTCCTTGGACGCTGCGCTGGACAAGGTAGCCGGGGAGTTTCGGGACGAGTACCCGAGCGCCACCGTATTTCGCGGCCACATCGTCCTTGCACCTGAGGAACAGGGGAGCATCTATCAGGCATTTGCCGATGGCGTCAATACCCTGGGTGAACCGGAAGCGGCCGCTCTGCTGCAGGCCGACGTTGCGGAAGTCTTGAGTCGCTTTAACCTGGCGGTTGGAGGGGATCCCTTGCCCCTGCGGTTCGCCCTGCTCCAGTATTCGGGACTACCGGACCACGTTTTCCGGAGCGCAGCCCGCTTCGCCGAGGGCGTTGTGGCAGGGCTTCAATTGCCCACCCAAGTTGGCCTGTTCGAGCTTGCGCTCTTTCGCTATGAGTCCTCTGCCGCCGGGGAAGACTGGGAAGAGGGCTCCTGGGCCACCGATTTGAGCTGGCAAATAATCCACGTTTATCCCTTGAATACGGTCGGTTAAAGCCAAGCGTATAGACATTCACCACAGAAAAAATCCTGTCTATCCTGTCCATCCATGTCCAAATCCCATGCTGAAGGAGAATCACCCATGACCACCACCGCCAAGCCTGCTACCAGGCCCACCACCCGTTTGCGGGAAATGCTGGCCGCCGACGGCCTGATCGTCGCCCCCTTTATCCTGAACGCGCTGCACGCCCGCATCGCTGAGTCGGTGGGGTTTAACGCAGTCTATATGACCGGCGCGGGCACCTCCGCCGAAAAGGGCTTCCCCGACGTGGGGATGCTGACCATGACCGAGATGGTCACCAACGCCAGGTACATCGCCAACGCCGTGGACATTCCGGTCATCTGCGACGCCGACACGGGCTACGGCAACGCCCTGACCACCCAGCGCACGGTGCGGGAGTACGAGTCGGCGGGGGTGGCCGGCATTCACATTGAGGACCAGGTGTTTCCCAAGAAGTGCGGCTTCTTCGAGGGCAAACAGGTGGTGCCCATGGAGGAGCACGTCCAGAAAATCCGCGCCGCCCTGGACGCCCGCCGGGACCCGGACTTCGTGATCATCGCCCGCTGCGATGCCTATGCCGTAACGGGCTGGGAGGACACGGTGCGCCGGTGCAAGGCCTACCGGGAGGCCGGGGCGGACATGGTGTTCGTGGACGGGATAAAGTCGGTGGAAGACCTGGAGCTATACGCCCGGGACCTGCCCGACATGCCCCGGCTGTACAACGGCGACCTGGCCAACACGAAGGACGTGGAGGCGATGGGCTACAAGGTGATGATCTGCGGCAGCACCATCTGGCTCATCTACAAGCAATTGATGGCCGCCTTCGAGGAACTGAAGGAGACGGGGCAGGTTGATTCGGCGCGGTTCGGGTCGCGCTGGGACGTGGCGAACCTGCTGGGGCTGGAGGAAGTTTATGAGTTGGAGCGGCGGTACAGCGCGTAAGGGTTTTCCACGGAGAGGGGAAGGTTCGCGAAGGGGGAGAGGCTCCGCTTGCCTTGATTACTGACAATCGAACCTTGACAAAATCCACGCTTACCTTATGATACGAGGCAGCGGGCAAACGTAAACAGCCCGCAAGGCAAAAACCTATACGGGCTGCCCGACCAGCACAGGTGCAACTGGACTGGCCGTAGGCGCCAATGGTGGGATCAGCACCATGGGCCATGTGCCTTACTATACCACTGTACCCGTTCACGGGTGCATAGTTGACGTTAAGGTCTTCCGGGATTCCTCGAGGTTCCCGGAAACGGTCGTCTGGTTTGGTTGCCCTCGTCACGCCAACGGGCGCGGCGGGGGTTTTGCTTTGCCCGCTACTTTGTTACACAATTCGGCGTCGCTCCCCAACTTGCCAACCCAGCCGGGTGTCCGGCTTTGCGCGGGGGTGGCGTAGTGGGGACGCTGAACGTACAGAACCGCACCCTGGCAATAATGGACAACCTGCCGTTCCTGCGCTCCATAAACAATGAGTGCATTGACCTGATTGCCATTGACCCGCCCTTTGCAGCCAATGAGACCTTTACGCAGAATCCGAGGCCGCCCATCACCGACGAGGAACTGGCCGAAGAGCGGGCGTTGGCCTTGAAGCACGGGGCGGAGCATCACGAGGGAATTGGGGAAACCCGGGTCAAGGACGTTTGGAGTTGGGATGATGACATTCACCCGGGCTGGAAGGAGCGGATAGAGGACGATTACCCCCAGGTCTTCAAGGTCATTGAAGCCGTCGAAGCCTGCGCTACGGAGAACGAAGCGGCGTACATCTGCTATATGGCAGTGCGGCTGATTGAGTGCCATCGGGTCTTGAAAACTTCAGGCAGCATTTACGTACATTGCGATGACCACGCCAACAGTTACCTTAGGATGCTGATGGATGCAATATTCGGGTCCGGTAACTTTCGCAACGAAATCGTCTGGAGACGAACGCACGCAGCCAAAGCCGGTTCACGCAATCCGCTTCAACGCTCTTATGGTGCGGTATCAGACACCGTCTTATTCTACGTCAATAGCGAGTCGGCTCGAGTTAAGATTCCCAAGTTTCTACCAGACGGCTTTGAGAATGAATTCAAGCACTCTGACTCAACCGGACGCTATCGTATTCATCGTTTAGTAGCAAGTGCTGGCATGCACCAAAGTCCCGTCTATGAATGGCGAGGGCTAAAACCTGAATTCGGGTGGCTCTACAACGAAGAAGGCATGAATCGGCTGGAGAATGAAGGGAGGATTCACTTCACCAAGAACGGCACACCCTACCGGAAGGAATACGAAAGCGAATATAGTGGCCGCCCCGTATCTAACCTGTGGGTAGATATTCCTATTGCGCTCGGCAATGAGCGTACTGGCTACGCCACGCAAAAACCCCTAGCTCTTTACGAGCGCATTATCGAGGCGTCTAGCAACCCCGGCGAAGTAGTGATGGACATATTTGCCGGCTGCGCCACTACGGCCGTGGCTGCCGAAAGGTTAGAACGCCAGTGGATAGCCTGTGACATGGCCTACCGCTCCTGGACTATGCTAAAGCGGCGATTCTATTTGAATGGAATTGCTCTTCATGGGACGACCGACTCCACGAAGAATGCCCTTGCTTCAGTGAAGAAGGACAAGGGTTTTCAAGAACCGCAGCAGTGGACGACTAGCTATGTCATCGGCCCCGATGAACTGCCCAGGCGCAACGACAGCGATCCGGCGCCCTATCACTACCTGCCCCGAGGCAGGCGCACTACGCAATCGGCCAGTTGGTCGGGGCGCATATCGAAGGACGACGCCAAGAAACTGCTGATAGAGCGGTTTGGCCCGGTGTGCTGGGGTTGCGGTTACAAACCGCTCCGGCCCAATGGGACGCTGGATGATACGCTGCTGGAGGTTGACCACATACGGGCTCGGAAGGCCAGCGAGGGAACCCAGGGCGATGATGAACTTTACAACCTGGCCCTGCTGCACCGGACCTGTAACGGCATTAAGCGAAACAAGCTGACCCTGGAGGAGTTGCGGAGGGACAACGCTTTGAATGCCCGGCTCTACGTTGACAATCTGGGGCAGTTAGTGGACCTGTTCGAGGCCCAGCAGTTTGCAATGGAGAAAATCGCTCACCACGTGGCGACACATGGATACCAACCTTCGCTTACGGAACTCAAGCTGGTTGCTGAGTCTCCAGCCGATTAAACCCCGCCTTCTCTCCTTTAGTACGGCTTCGCAGGTTCTCAATGACTGGAATTCGGCTTTCGCGGGAACCACGGATGGTCCCTAAAGCTGGTATACGATTATCCCGGGTCATTCGTAGTTCCTACGTCCAAGGGCTCCTCGGAAGCCAGGAACTCCTCAACCTCGGGGGTACGGGGCAATACAAGCACACCGTTCACCTCTATGCCAAACCTTCTATAGGCTTCCCTGGTGCGGTCGCGCTGTTCCTTGCGACCCTGGCGCTTCAATTCTCTGATTCTTGCCGGAGCCCACAGTACCATAGTAACTATCCCCTCAATCACAATTCCCAAGGAGAGCGACACACCTGCTGCTATAGCAAAGGTGTCGGCCAGCAGGGCAGAATCGTTTATCTGCCTTCCTTCGTGTTGCCATACTTGAAAGCAAATAGAAACGATGTACGTAAGGGCGTAAAGTGCCCAATACTTCCCGCGTGATTCCACAACTGCTTTATTCTAGCATAGATGCCCTTTATAGGACTCCCTACCCCTGCGGAATCAGCGGCATTACCTCGCGGGAGAATTGTTCCATGGCTTCGCGTTGTGCCTCAACGCTGGCGGCGGGGAAGCCCAGGATGAAGTTCTGGACGCCCAGGTCCTGGTACTGGCGCAGGTCGCCGGCTATCTGCGCGGGCACACCTTGCATCATCCGGCGGTCGGGTCCCGCCGAGCGGTCGAACAGTATGTCGGTGCTGAAACAGGGGGTGACGGCGTCCTCGGGGCGGCCGGCGCGGACGGTCAGGCGGCGTAGTTGGGCAATCTTGGTGGCCAGTTCCTCGGGTTCCAGGATGGCCGGGGGGCGCAGGCCAATGGGCATCCAGCCGTCGCCCAGTTCGGCGGCCCGCCGCAGAGCCGGATCGGTATGGCCGCCAATCCAGATGGGCGGGTGGGGTTGCTGCACGGGCTTGGGCAGGAATCCGGCGCCGGAGGTCTGGACGAACTGGCCGTCAAACTCCGCGTTCTCCTGGGTCCAAAGCTCCTTGAACAAGCGGAGGTACTCGTTGGTAACCGCGCCCCGGTCGGCGAAAGTGTCCAGGCCCAGAGCCTGGAACTCTTCCTCCATCCAGCCCACGCCGATGCCCAGGGTTACCCGCCCCTCGGACAGGGTGTCGAGGGTGGCGATCATCTTGGCGGTCAGCACGGGATTGCGGTAGGGGATGATGAGGACGTGGGTGCCCAGGCGCAACCTGCTGGTGCAGCCGGCCAGGAAGTTGAGGGTGGACAGGGGATCGTAGTAGGGCTGGTCGGGGCTGAACACGGGCACACCGTCGGGGGAGTAGGGGTAGAAGGACTCCACCTGGCGGGGCAGGATGATGTGGTCGCTGACCCAGGCGGAGTCGTACCCCAGTTCCTCGGCGCGCTGGGCCAGGGAACGCAGGGCCTGGGGGCTGGCCATGGGCCCGCGGCTGGGCAGGGAGCATCCGAAGGTGATGGGCATGGGGCACCTCGCGTCAATTACGAACTAAGAATTAGGAATTAAGAATTGGGATTGGCGGATTCGGATACGATGCTTGACGGGTACAGGTCGACGTTGATGTAGTCCTTTTCGCCTTCGCCCATTTGGCTTATGCCGGTTATTTTGAAGCCGAGGATGTTGCCTGATGAGTCAAGGAGGGCTTGGGCGCGGTCGTCGCCGGTGGCGGCGTAATGCCCGTCGCCGGCGCCCCAGCGGACTTTAAGACAATCGCCGGCATTCTCGGTATGAATGCTGATGTTCTTTATTTCCATTGTGGCACCTGACTGGACTGCCGGATGACTCTGATTCGGGCGAGTAGTCGCCAGTGCGGCGACCGACTCAGGTTCCACGGCCATTAACTCCAGGTTGACAATCTCCCCTTCCTTAACGCGCGTTACTCCCCAAACCATGAACCCGGACAGATTTCGCTCATCGTCCACCAGGACATCTACGCGCTCGTTGCTGGTAGGCATAAAATAATTGCCAGTCTTGGAAACCCAATGAACATCAAGGTAATGGCCGGCATTATCAAACCAGATATTTATGCGGTCGATTTTGTCCATAATATCTCACTTCGTTTCGGGCGGTGCGTTTGCATGGCAGTCAGCACGTACGCATCGCCAACAAGCATTTTGACGGACACCACTACCCATTTGTCTCTGGCGTTTTCCCAACTGTACCACCGGTAGTACAGCCTTCCTGAGTCGGGGTCGATGGGGTCGCGGAGAACAAAATCCGGGTCTAGCAAGGTTTCCGGGATGGTATGCAGTATAGCCTCCATGTCTCTGTGCCGACGAATTATATGCTCCCACCGCTGTTCGGGAAACCGAATATTTCTACCTTGGTAATCTGTTAACGGGGCCCGCATGTGCTCCAATCATACCCTACGGCGCCAGCACGGTGAAGGGAAAAACGGGCACGTTCCGCAGCACCCAGAAGGCCAGCACGGCGGCCAGCAGACCCCAAATCAACTTGGGATGAACAAAGGGAGTTGGCAGTCGCTTGCCCCATGTGGTCAGCAGCAGGGCGGACAGGAAGGCATAGCCGATGATGGGCAAGGCCAGCATGGAGTAGGGGTTGTAGCCGAAGGCCGCCAGCAGATTGCCGTGCAGGAGTTGGTGGAGGCCGCGCAACGTGCCGCAGCCGGGGCAGTGCAGCCCGGTCAAGGTGTAGAACAGGCAGGGTGGGTAGAAGCCCGGCTCCTCCGGGTTGCGGGCGTAGACCAGGGCCAGGCAGGGCAGCAGGGCCAAGGCCAGGAAGATGAAGCGAAAGCGCCACAGGGCAACCCACTCCACGACTGCCAGCGGGTAAGTCCGGCTTTCGGAGGCTACTTCAGAAGTCACTACCCAAACCTACCAGGAAACTTAAACCGAACCCCAGAATTATGCTGACTATCCCCAGGGCAAGGGAAATCCAGCACCACGTCTTGGCGTTGTTGGAAAACCGCAACGCCCCGTCGTAATCGCCGGCCTGCACTTTGCCATTGACCTGGGCTGAGTACACGATGGCTACTATGCCCGATGGCACGCAGCAGCAGATGGTCGCCAGGATGGCCCACACCAGGTAGTTGGGGATGTGCGGGAGTTCCGCATAGCCTGGTCCGCCCGGGGATGGCATACCCGGCGCGTGGGTGGGGCCGCCCCGCCCCAAGGGGTCAAGCGCCGCGCCGCAGTTGTCGCAGAAGCGGGCGTCAGGGTCGGCCTCCCGGCCGCAGGTGGTGCAGTAGATTGGGTGCGGGTCGTCAAAGTACGCCATCTGCAGCCTCCATTAAAAGTGATACCGCGCCGCACGGTTCAGGTCCAATTGAACCAGGAACCAGACGGCGGGGAAGAAGACTATCCACAGGATGAAAATCAGGATGCGGGGATATTTTCCCCGTACGAACTCGGTGTATTCGCCGGCGTAGTGCCAGAAGCTGAAGAAGTCGATGATGGGAATGCAGAAGAAGATGGTCCATTTCCACCGGCCCACCTCGGGGCCCCGGTTGTTGGCGCGGTGCATCTCGCCCAGGGTGACGTGGAACCAGTAGATGCCGTAGATGCCCAGGGTGATGACCACCAGTATGAGCTGCAGGAACATGTTGCGGTACTTGATGTGGCTGTAGTTAAACAAGGCGTACGGCTCCCTTCTTGACCCGCTCTGTCAGTACACGAAGAAGCACAAGAGTTTTCGTATTTTGAAAAAATACCATTAGTGACGATTGGTGTCTATTCGTGGAAGAGGAAAATTCCCGGTCTTCTCATGACCAGGCTGGTATAATACGCCCGAATCGCGAAGAACCCCCGCTCCGGCGGGTTTGCAGTTTGAACTAAGGAGGTCAAGGTTATGGAGCTTGGACTAACCGACAAGGTTGCAATAGTTACCGGCGGCAGCGAGGGTATCGGCAAGGCGGCCGCCCAGCGCATGGCCGAAGAGGGAGCGCGGGTGGTCATCGTGGCCCGCGGGCAGGAAAAGCTGGACCAGGCGGCCCTCGATATCCGCACCGCCACCGAGGGCATGGTGCTGCCCGTGTCCGCCGACGTTTCCCATCCCGATTCCGCCGAGCGGGTGGTGCAGACGGCCCTGGACAACTTCGGGCGGGTGGATATCCTGGTCAACAACGCGGGCGTATCGCTGGCCAAGCCCTTCGAGGACGTCACCGACGACGAGTGGGAGTATGACTTTGACCTGAAGGTGTGGGGCGCCGTCCGGCTTATCCGCCGATCCATCCCCGAAATGCGCAAGGTCGGCGGGGGCCGCATCATCAACGTCACCAACCTGGGGGGACGTACCCCCGGCCCCGGCTCCATGCCCACTTCCATCTCCCGGGCCACGGGCATCGCCATCACCAAGGGCCTGTCCAAGGACTTGGCGGTGGACAACATCCTGGTCAACACGGTCTGCATCGGCATCGTCAAGAGCGGCCAGCACACCCGCCGATACGACCGCCTGAAGGAAGACAACCCGGACCTGACCCTGGACGAGTTCTACGCCCAGACGGCGCAGGCAAGGGGCGTACCCCTGGGCCGCATAGCGGAAACGGAAGAGGCCGGCGACGTGATAGCCTTCCTGGCCTCGGAGCGGGCGAGCTACCTGACCGGGATTGCGATTAACATTGACGGGGGGACGTCGCCGGTAGTGTAGGGGTTAGACGCGCCGGTTGTTCAACCAGGACCGATACGGTTACGGGGCAGACCATCCAGTCTGCCCCTTTTGCCGTCAAGCCGCAAATGGCGGATAATGTAGATATAACGCCGCACATTGCGAACCATACAGGAGAACCCAACATTGATTACACCCACATACCTTGATGAGTTTAATCCGCCCCAGCGCATTCTCATGGGCCCGGGGCCCAGTTCGGTAAATCCCCGGGTGCTGCAGGCCATGACCTTGCCCGTTTTGGGGCACCTGGACCCGCAGTTTTTCCAGGTGATGGACGAGGTCTGCGAGATGCTGCGGGAGGTTTATCACACCGACAACTTCATGACCGTGCCCCTTTCCTCCACCGGCACGGGCGCCATGGAGGCGGCCTGCGCCAACGTCCTGGAGCGGGGCGACAAGGCAATCGTCTGCCGCAATGGCTTCTTCGGCGACCGCCTGAGCGACATTGCCGAGCGTTGCGGCGCGGAGGTGGTCATACTGGACTTTGAGTGGGGCGACCCCATAGACCTCCAAGTTCTGTCCGACGCCCTGGAACAGCATGGCCCGGTCAAGGCGGTGGGCGTGGTCCACGCGGAGACTTCTACCGGCGTGCTCACTCCCATGCCGGAAATCGTTGACCTGGTGCACCGCCACAACGCCCTGATCATAGTGGATGCCGTTACATCGCTGGGCGGGCACGACGTGCGGGTGGATGACTGGGACCTGGACGTCTGCTACAGCGCTACCCAGAAGTGCCTGGGCTCTCCCCCGGGGCTGGCGCCCATCAGCTTCGGGCCGCGGGCGATTGAGGTAATCAACACCCGGCCGACCAAGGTACAGAGCTTCTACTTCAACCTGAAGGACCTGGAGAGCTACTGGAACCAGACCCGCGCCTACCACCACACGACACCCATATCCATGACCTACGCGCTGCGGGAGTCGCTGCGGATGATGATGGAAGAGGGGATAGACAACCGGATCCGCCGCCACGCCCGGGTTGCCGGGGCATTGCGGGCAGGCCTGGAGGCCCTGGGTCTGGGCCTGATGGCCGCCGAGGGCTACCGCCTGAACCCCCTGACCACTGCCCTGATACCCGAGGGCATTGAGGACACGGCGGTAAGGGGCCGGCTGCTCCGAGATTTCAACATCGAAATTGGAGGGGGCCTGGGACAGGTGCGCGGCAAGGCCTGGCGCATCGGCCTGATGGGCGAGTCGGCCAAGGAGTCCAACGTATTCGCCCTGCTTTCTGCCCTGGAGCAGATACTGCCCGACCTGGGCTACGAGGTGGCCACCGGCGCCAGCCTCTCCGCCGCGCAACGGGCGCTGGTTGACTATGATGATGGGGAAGTGCTGCCTTAGGGTTTTACATAAATCTTATCTCATTAATTGGGGTGTGCCGATTATGGGTCAAGAAACTACCGATCCTCGTTTGGACTTAGAGCGAAGCACAGCTAGCGAATTAGACTTAGAGCTGGAACCAGTAACGTCTGAGGACGAGGACTACGCAAGTGTTCCTGTAGATTACCGCATATCAACCTACCCCGCGGATTTCACGTTGGAAGTCTTGCATCAGAAGTGGAAGTCGGATGACTTTATAATTCCCGATTTTCAACGCGCCTTTGTCTGGAAACCAACTCAATCAAGCAGGCTCATTGAGTCGTTCTTGGTTGGATTGCCGGTTCCACCTGTTTTTGTATACACAGAACCTGAATCAGAGAAGTTTCTAATAATTGATGGACAGCAAAGACTGAAGAGTATCTTCTACTACTTTGAAGGATTGTTTGAGAAGGACATTCGAGGCAATCGGCAAGAATTTCGCCTTACTGGATTGCACCCGGAAAGCCGCTTTGCAGGCAAGACTTTTAAAGAGCTTACTGAGGCTGACTCTAGGAAACTAAGGAATTCTGTTTTAAGGTCATTCGTGGTTCAGCAAGTAGATCCTGACGATGATACTAGCAAGTATCATATCTTTGAACGTTTAAATACCGGAGGGACCTTCCTAGCAAACCAGGAAATTCGGAATTGTGTTTACCATGGCAAGCTTGCTGAATCATTGGCGAAGCTTAACTTAAACTTGGACTGGCGGAAGGTACTAGGGAAACCGCATCCCGATAGCCGCAAAAAGGACATCGAGCTTCTTGTGCGATTCTTCGCGATGCGTGACATATCGGGCTACGAAAAGCCTATGAAGGATTTTCTGTCGAAGTTCATGTACAAGAACAAGGATGCCTCAGATGCGACTTTTGAGCAGAGTGCCCATGTTCTAGAAGAAACTTGCATAGCTTTGTTGGAATCCTTGGGTCCGAGGCCTTTTCATATCAAATCGGGCCTTAATGTGGCAACAATGGATTCGGTAATGGTCGCGTTTTCGAAGAACCTTCAAGAAGTTCCAATTGATGTAAAGTCTAGATACCAAAACCTATTGTGCGATACTCGATTCCAATATTGCACGAGTAGGGGCACTACTGACGATAACATCATCAGAGAACGGTTCTCCAAGGCAGAAGAGTTTCTGTTCGGTTAGCAACAATCTTGCGAAACGATCGTATAGACCGGATCTTGGCAACATGCCATAGCCATTTGGAATCCACTGGTTCACTTAATACCGAGGTTGACAATCTACTGGCGTTGTCGGTGTTAGTTGTAACCTATGCAGAATTTGAGAACCAGATACAGGCTTCAATTGAACGGGTCAAGTCCTCGATTCAAGAACCCCGAGTATTGAGAGAGTTCAATGTTTTGGTTGAGAGTGGTTATCGAGGTATGTTGTCCGGCAGGTTGTCAGAGTTTCTGGGAGCGCTAGGAGAGGAATGCAAGAAGTCATTTGACCTACAAAGGAGAGGCCATCAGAGAGCGGAAACATTCTACAACAATATAATTACAAACCGACACAACGCGGCTCACTCTACTGGCACGAACGCTACCTTTGAGGAAGTGAAGAAATTTTATGAAGAAGGTCATATTGTCTTAGATTTCTTTAGCGATGCAATGAATTCGGTAGACCTTACCAAATTGCTTAGTCATCGAAGCCGCCGGCTGCCGGCCCTAAAGTACATAAGCCTAATATTTAAACTCTTTTCGCGGCGTAGGTTTCTTGCCTAACCTCCAACCGCTCTTCCTTAAACTATCGCTACTCCTCCGCCCCGTCTGCAAAGTTTGTCTAAAGAGACATCGGGGGTCTGTCAGATGAAGAACCCGACCTTTATGTGTGTAGTGGTGTCCAACAGAAAACAGGAACGGCAGCGACGCCGTTCCTGTCTTTTTGTTCCCAGTTCATGATTTTATTTAAAGCCAATTGAGGTGGACTGGAATATTGATACCGGATTCCAGGCAGCATCAATGCGCTGGAATCAGTTCAGGTTCCCTACCCCAGCCCGGCTACGAACTCTCGCAAGCTTTCCAGGGCCTTGGTAATGTTTTGCTGGGAGTTGGCGTAGGATAGGCGGACGTAGCCTTCTCCGTAGGCGCCGAAGGCGGAACCGGAGAGCAGGGCCACGCCGGCCTCGTTCAGGGCCCGCTCCTCGAATTCGGCGCTGGTCAGGCCCGTTTCCTTGATGCTGGGGAAGGCGTAGAAGGCGCCCTCGGGTTCGGGGCAGTTGATGCCGGGGATGCTGCGCAGGCCGTCGGTTATGAGGCGGCGGCGCTGGGCGAACTCGGCGGCCATGGCCTGGACGTCGTCCTGGGGACCGTCGAGGGCGGCGACGGCGGCCCGCTGGCTGAAGGACGCGGCGCAGGAGACGCTGTTCACGGCCAGCCGGGTAATGTGGGGCACCAGTTCCTCGGGCATGATTCCGTAACCCAGTCGCCAGCCGGTCATGGCGTAGCTCTTGGAAAAACCGTCCAGGATGACGGTCTGCCTGGCCATGTCGGGGAAGGCGGCGATGCTGAAGTGCTCGCCGGTGTAAAGAATGTCCTTGTAGATTTCGTCGGCCATGACATACAGGTTGCGGCCGCGGGCCAGGTTGGCGATGGTCTCCAGTTCGTCCCGGCTCAGGGCGGACCCGCAGGGATTCTCCGGCGAGTTGACGATGATGAGGCGGGTGCGGTCGGTAATCTTGCCAGCCAGGTCGTCCAGGTCCGGATGGTAGTCCTTCTCCTCCAGCAACTGCATGGGCACGGGAGTGGCGCCGGAGAAGCGGATCATGGACTCGTAAATGGGAAAGCCGGGGTTGGGGTAGATTACTTCAGCCCCGGGTTCGGCCAGGGCCAGGATTACGTAGAACATGATGGGCTTGGCGCCGGGGGTGACCACCACCTGCCCCGGGTCGGTGTCTATGCCGCGCACCTCCCGGCTGTTGCGAGCGACGGCCTCGCGCAGTTCGGGCAGGCCGGGCGTAGGGCCATAGTGAGTGTAACCTTCCTGTAGGGCGCGAACTCCAGCGTCAACGATATGCTTCGGCGTGTCAAAATCTGGCTCGCCGATTTCCAGGTGGATAATTTCCCTACCCTGGGCCTCGAGCGCCCTCGCCTTGGCCAGCACTTCAAAAGCGGTCTCGGTGCCCAGGTTGTACATTCTTTCTGCCAGGGTCATAGTTCCTCCAGGTAGTTCTTCGGGTGAGGTATTCCTAATCCAGGGTTATGAGTCCTTCACGGAAGTCAATGGTAAGCCTTTGGTTGCGGAAGAAATCGAGGCCCAATAATCCGTCAATGCTTGTGCCTGAAGGCAGGTTATGGCACAGGACTTCAAGGTTGCCAAGTTCGACTCCCAAGGCTGAAATCCGGCTTACAGCTATTATGGGCATATTTTCGATTCTGCTGCCAGTTGCCACCCTGGCGATCGGAAGACCGGTTGAAAGACTGTAACCGAGCCTCTCAATGATGTCTCTGCTGACCAGAGTGCGTGATGCTCCAGTATCAAGGATTAGGCGAGTCATTACCTCACCCCTTGGGCCAGAGAGCCGGACCGGCAATGGAATTTGGTTTTCTACGGGGTTGAAATAGGTAGTCACAGAATGTATTCCAAGCCCCTCGGAGGATCCCCAATATACAAGACAGCGTGATACAACGTCGGCAACTTCTTCATCTCTTCGTGAACTTCTTGCCTGTCCTTACTGTGAAATATTACCTTGCCCTGCAAAATCTCCAGCATGGGCGTAGTCTCCGGGTCCTCAATCAACACCCATTCTCCGTCAAATTCCGCCTCAATTTCCTCCCAGGTCATCACTTCGTTCATCGGGTTCACCTCCAAACGGGCTATTGCTGCGCCTGGTTCTGAGTGCGCACCGGCAGGCCGAAAATGTCGATGAAGCCGGCCGCGGCTGAGTGGTCGAACTGGTCTTCCCGGTCGTAGGTGGCCAGGTTGTAGTTGTACAAGGCCTGGGGAGCGCTGCGGCCCACCACGGTGCAGGTCCCCTTGTGCAGCCTGACCCGCACGTCGCCGGTGACGTAGCGCTGGGTGCTGCGAACGTAGGCGTCCATGTCCAGGCGGTGGTGGGTGAACCACAGGCCGTTGTAGACCATGTCGGCGTACTGCTGGGCAATCTGGGTCTTCAGTCGGGCCTGGTCCTTGCTCAGGGTCAGGGTCTCCAGGGCCTTGTGGGCGGCGTGGAGCGTTATCGCCGCCGGGGTCTCGTAGACCTCGCGGGACTTTATGCCCACCAGGCGGTTCTCCACGTGGTCAACCCTTCCCACCCCGTGCTGCCCGGCCAGGGCGTTCAGGTGGCGAATCAGGTCAACCCCGTTCATGCTTTCGCCGTCCAGGGCCGTGGGGATGCCTTCGCCGAAGTGGATTTCCACGTAGGCGGGTTCGTCGGGGGCGCCGGCCGCGGGTTGAGTCCAGTCGTAGGCGTCCTCCGGGGGTTCCAGCCAGGGGTCTTCCAGTTCGCCGGCCTCGGCGCTGCGGCCCCAGAGGTTTTCGTCAACGGAAAAACGGCTGCGGCTGGCGTTGATGGGCAGGTTGCGGGCCTGGCCGTACTCAATCTCGTCCTCCCGGCTCATGCCCCAGTCGCGGATGGGGGCAATTACCTTTAGTTCCGGGGCCAGGGCCGCCACGCCCACGTCGATGCGGACCTGGTCGTTGCCCTTGCCGGTGCAGCCGTGGGCCACGGCGTAGGCGCCCTCGGACCGGGCCGCTTCCACCAGGTAGCGGGCAATCAGGGGGCGGCCCAAGGCAGTGGCCAGGGGGTATTGTTCTTCGTAGATGGCCCCGGCCTGGAGGGCGGGAAACAGGAACTCGTTGACCAGGGTTTCCTTGCCGTCCACGGTCAGGGCCTTGTCGGCGCCCACCTGCATGGCACGTTGACGGATGGCCTCCAGGTCAACCATGCCCAGGTCAATGGTCAGAGTGATGATGTCGGCGCCGTACTGCTCCTTGAGCCAGGGTACGGCTACCGAGGTGTCCAGGCCGCCGCTGTAGGCCAGGACGATTTTGTCATTTGGCATGGGTAATGTTTTTCCTCCGCGTATCCTATGGACTTGAGCAGTTGTTGCCGGCGCCTTTAGGGCTCGGGTTTCAGCCCCAAGTCCATCGTTATTCTTATCTTCGGGTCGGTAACAACGGCGAAACTTCCTTCAAGCAAAGGAGACAGAATGTTGGTCATTAGGCTCAAGATTGCTAATTTGTGGGGCGTTGTTTGGTCTGACATCCGCAATAGAATTATTCCCTTGTGCGGCTCTCCGTCGCGGAATACCAGGTCGCCGTAGTCTTTGTCGCTGGTTACCAGAATTCTGTTTTCGAAGTTAGCCCATCGAAGGATATCGTGGTCAGCCATACCTCTGTGATCTGGGTGTATTGATATGACATCGTGCTCCAGGATTCTCAAATACTCGGCGACAACTGGCCCGGCACATTCATCTACTAGGAATCTGATAACGCCGGCTCCTTTGCCAAGGGCAAAAAGGAATTCCGAGACAAATCGCTCTTGGCATATAGAAGGCATGCCAGTATATCTTCTCGGGTGATCCCCTGGTATTCGTCCAGGATTTCATCGATTGTCATGCCATAAGCCATCAGACCCAGCATGAAGTCCACGCGCAAACGGGTACCCTTAATGACCGGTCTGCCCACTTTTACTTTGGGATTGCAGGTAATACGTTCCAGCAGGTCAATTTCGTTCTGCGCCATCAAAGCTACTCCTCTGGTGATTTTTCCCTTTCTCCTGGCGAACTTGCAGAAACCACCTGCCCCTCAGCATAGGGGCATAAAGCTAATGTCTTCCATAACTTTCTGAGCGAACAGAAGACAGGCACGGACATCCGTGTCGGAAATGCCGGTATGCTTGCCTAGAATCTCCGGAATAGAAACGTCCTGCCCCATCAGCCCCAACACTTCCTCCACCGTAATGCTTGTCCCCCTGATTACGGGCTTGCCGTTGGTGGGGTCGGGATTCATGGTAATGCGTTCCAGTAGTTCGAACTCTTTGCGGCTCATTGCCATGGTTCAATTTACCCAAATTAGTATATGCACCGAGCTTGGAGACTACAGCCGGTCGCTACTCTGATTCCCGTCCACGTCCCCCTTATTTGGTTCTCCAGAGTAATTTCAGAGCCTCCTCCACCTTACCTCTATCTCCGTGAGTAAGCTCACCCAGGGTTCGCTCCACTAAATGCTTCTCCAGCGTTGCCAATTTGTCCAGCCGAACGATTGAGGGCAGCAACAAACCAGCCTCCTGCCATTCCTCGATAACCACATCATTTGCCGTCCTTGCCGCCCGAATGGTAACGCGAGCCAAAACCAAGTCCGCGTCTCCGGTGTCCAGCAGCACCAGGGCTGGGCGCTTGGTGGCCCTATCATTAGACGTGAAAGGGAAAGACAGTAAGACCACATCTCCCCTCTGGTAGCTCGGTGTGGTCACAAGCCATCGTAGATGGAGTCGGCTTCGCTGTACCCTTCAAAAAATTTATCGAGGGCCAGCTTTGACCAAGCCTCGTCTTCGGACTCTTCCCCTTCGGGTACCATTACCAGAACTTCCGAATCTTCGGCCAAGTTCACGTCATCGCAAAGCTCAAGCAAACGATTGCCTTTGTAAATCGCTGGAAAGGTCTTCATTTCACCTGCTCCCGTTAGGGCCAGACTGTGCTTGGCCACACCCCCTAAATCTTCCCCAGCGCTTGTTCCAGCCGGCCTACGCCTTCGTCAATTTCTTCGGGGGTTATGGTGAGGGGCGGCATGAAGCGGATGGTATTGGGGCGGGGGCCGTTGAGCAGCAGGCCGGCCTCGTTGCAGTTGGTCAGAACCTGCCCGGAGATGGCGTCGTCGAAGTCCATGGCAGCCAGCAGGCCCTTGCCGCGCACCTCGGTGACGATGGAGAAGCGGTCCTTGACGGCGTTGAGCCTGCCCAGCAGGTAGGATTCCATCTGCTTTACGTGGCCGGGGATGTCGTTCTCGATAAGGAATTTAGTGCCGGCGTAACCCGTGGCCGTGGTCAGGGCGTTGCCGCCGAAGGTGGAACCGTGGTCCCCGGGCACCAGGGCCTGGCAGTGGGCCTTGGACAGGAAGGCGCCGATGGGCACGCCGTAACCCAGCCCCTTGGCCAGGGTCATAACGTCGGGTTCAACGTCGTATTCCTGGTAGCCGAACAGGCTGCCCAGCCGGCCCATCCCAGTCTGCACCTCGTCCAGGATTAGCAGAATCCCCTGGCTGTCGCACCATTGGCGCAGACGCTGCAGGTAGTCGTCGTCGGGAATGACTACGCCCGCCTCACCCTGTACCGGCTCGACCATGACAGCGGCAGTGCGGTCGGAGGTGGCGTTCATCACACCCTCCACGTCGTTGTAGTCTACGTGGACGAAGCCCGGCAGCAGGGGAGCGAAGTTCTCCTGGTAGTGGGGCTGGCCGGTGGCGGCGACGGTGGCCTGGGTGCGCCCGTGGAAGGAATTGAAGGCGGTAATGATTTCGTAGGCGCCGTCGCGGTGCAGCTTTCCGTAGCGGCGGGCCAGCTTCATTGCGCCCTCAACGGCCTCGGCGCCGCTGTTGCCGAAGAAGACCAAGTCCAGGCAGCTGTTCTCAATGAGCATTTCGGCAAGCTGAAGCTGGGGCACGGTGTAGAACTGGTTGGACGTTTGCAGCAGCGTTCCGGCCTGCTCGGCGATGGCCTGGGTAATGGCCGGATGGCTGTGGCCCAACTGGTTAACGGCCCAGCCGGCCACGAAGTCCAGGTATTCCTTCCCGTCGGCGTCCCAGACGCGGGTTCCTTCGCCCCGGACGATTACTACGGGCTGGCGGCGCACCGTCTGGGCGTAATACTGGTTCTCGATGGCGATCCATTCGCTGCTGCTCTTGCCGGTGGTCATGGCGAGTTACCTCCCAAGGTGTTGCGTAGATTTTGCAGAGACCTTTGCAGGTCCTCCAGAGCTTCTTCAAGCTCTCCTATTGTTGCCTCAATTTCGTCCAGTTGCTCTAACTGGTCGGGGGTAATGGCATTTCCATCCGTGCGGGCGGATGTTCCTTCGTTCAACGGGCCCGCCCCTACGCCCGTCGAGGGGGAAGGGAAATCGGCGCCGGTCAAAAGGGCGAAACCTTCCGCCATGGAATCGGCCATAGCCAGGTTGGTGTTGTCTGCCAGTATAACCTTTTTCAGTTCCGGAAAGGCCAGCAATTTCGATTGCAGGTAGAGCGGCTCGACGTACACTATTGTATCAGCAATGGGCACGGGCAACAGGCGTCCCCTGATTATGTCCGAACCGGAGCCCTGCCACAACGTAAACTGCTGCGAGACGTGCTCGTCGTTTTCGATGCGGGCCTCCACTTGGCTGGGGCCGTCCACCTGACGGTCATCGGGAATGTGGTAGCTCCTTATCTGACCGTATTGAGGCGGATCGTTACGCGCCATCAGCCAGCCCACCAGGTTCTTCTTCTCCCCGGCCGGGGAGAAGGGCATCAACAGCACAAATTCTATGCGGTCCTCACCGGGAAGGCGCATCAGCACGTAGGTAGGTGTCACCCGAATACCCGGTTTTCCGAAGCGGGTTTCCAGGGGAATGTCCCACTGCTCGGCCTGGTTGAAAAAGACTTGCGGGTTGGTAACGTGATAGCGCAGGTACAGCTGCGCCTGGGCTGAAAAGAGGGTTACAGGGTAACGGATATGGGCCTGCAGGTCGGCCGGCATATCGTCGAAAGGTCGGAAGAGGTCAGGAAGGGCGCTGCGGTATATGTTGATTATGGGATCTTCCCGCCCCTGTCCGCCTGAGGCGGACGCCGCCTGGTCCATGACGTACAGGGTCACGTCGCCGTCGTAGGCGTCTATGACCGCCTTGACGCTGTTGCGAATGTAATTGAATCCCGCGCCGGTCTCCAGAGTATGGGCCGTGGAATAGGGGTAGCCGCCGGTAACGGTGTAAGCATCCTGGATCCACCAAAGCTTCCCGGCATCGTCCAGCACTGGGTAGGGATCCGCGTCCAGCTTCAGGAAAGGCGCGATGGTCTTTACCCGCTCCCGCACATGGCGGTGGAACTGGATGCGACTGCTGCCGGTCACCTGGTCGCTCAGGACGATGTTCACATCTGAGAACCTGAAGGCGTAGAGCAGGCGACGGAAGTAGGAGTCCAGGGGGACACCGCCCTCGCCGTCGTAATTCCATGCTTCGGAGCCGGGGTTAACCTCCTTCATCCCTCCGTTAACTATGGCGAACCGGACGGGCGACTCACCGTAATAGATTTCGGGTTGGGACACGGGCAGGACGGTCTTGACAGGTATATCCTGGATGAAATACTCCGGGCGGCCCTCGCCCAGGGTGTAGCCGGTGGCGGGGGTCATTGACACGCCGTAGCCGTGAGTGTACTGGAGGCGTTGGTTGACCCAATTGCGGGCATCCTCCGGGAGATTATCCGGGTCCAATTCCCGTGCGCCAATCAGCACCTGCTGCACCTTGCCATCCACCACGTACCGGTCCGAGTCCATGTTCAGGAAAGTGTAATAGAGTTCCATGAACTGAAGCTGCTTATAGGCGTCTAGCAATGGCGCAGCATCCCACAACCGGATTTGCTCAAGATCGCCGCGATGTTCCTGCAGGGCAGCTTCGGTCAGGGACTCGCCCACGGGATACACGGTTTCGGCCACGGCGTCCAGGCCGTAAGCGGCCCGGGTGGCGTCGATGTTGCGCTGGATGTAGGGCTGCTCGCGGGCGAACTCGTCGGGGCTTACCCGGAAGCGCTGGAACAGGGCGGGGTAGAGGACGCCGGCCAGGAGAAACATGAGAAGCCAGAGGGTGAAGGCGCCCGCCATGAGGCGGAGGCCGACCCATTCCACACGGGCGGGTTTGAAACCCGCCCCTACGCCAAAGCCGGCGGCCGCCAGGAGGGCAATGCCGGCCAGGAACCAGTAAACGGGGATGCGGGCGTTAACGTCGGTGTAGGTAGCGCCGGTTACCACACCACCTTCGGACAGGGGCAGTTCGTAGATGGCGAGAAGGTGGTGGAAGGCCAGGGTCAGCATGAGGCAGATGCCCAGGCCGGCAATGTGGTGCAGGGTGCGGGGGGCCAGGACAAAGTTCAGGCCGCGGAGAACGTATATGAAGGCGTGGAGGCCCACCGCTATGCCGATGTTGGTGATGGTGAGCCAGAAGAACCAGGTCTGAACGGCGCGGAGGACAGGCAGGGTAATAGCGTAAGAGGACACGTCGAGGCCGAACTGGGGGTCGGTGACGCCAAAGGGCAGGCGGTGCAGCAACAGGATGACGAGTTCCCAGTGCTGGGCGGTCTGGGCGCCGAAGGTGATGCCGCCGACCAGGAGGCAGGTATAGATGAAGATACGGAACAGGAGCAGGCAGAGGCGCAGGAAGTCGATGGGCAGGGGGCGCGCCAAGGGGCCCAGGGCCAGGGGAAGGGCCACGTAGATATTGAGGGAGATGAGGGTGGCGGCCAACAGAGCGGGGATGATGAACAGGGCGGTTCGGATGAGGGTGATGTAGAGGTAAGGGAGGCCGTAGCCCAGGTGGTCGTGCCACAGGTACTCGGCATAGACGGCGATGGAGAACCAGGCTGCTGCGATGACCAGTCCGGCGATGATTACCACCACCGACCAGCGGCGGAAGAAGGCGTAGGTGGCGGCGGAGACCCCGGGCAGGGGCGGGCCGGGCACGGGGTCGGCGTCGTTGATCAAGTCGTGGCTCACGGGGAGCTATCCGGGGTGAGCAGATGGGAGGGCAGGGGGCCGGGTATCACCCCCATCCTGGACTTCCCCCATCGAGGGGGAAGGGACCTGTTGAGACCTTCGCAAGGCTTCATTGGCGCTCCTTGCGCTCAGGGCACGATACGGGTGCCGCCGCCGTGGCCCTGGAGGCACTGCAGGAGGACGCCAGGTTCGCGGCCATCCACTATGTCGGCGACGATACTGGCACGCCCATCCCTGCCCTCCCCCGTCAAGGGAGAAGGGAGAACATCAGTCAGGGCGCGGACGCAGGCTTCCAACTTTGGAATCATGCCGCCGCGAACGACGTCGGAGTTCAGGAGCAGGCTGGCGCGGCGCCGGTTCAGGCGGGCCATGACTCGGCCGTTGCCGTCCATGACGCCGGGCACGTCGGTAAGGAAGATCAGGTGCTGGGCGGCAAGGGCGTGGGCCAGTTCCCCGGCCACGGTATCACCGTTGATGTTGAGGGCGCCGCCGGAGTGGTCGGACCCGTCCCGTTCCTGCATGGCCAGGGGCGCCAGCAAGGGGATGTAGCCTTCCTGCAGGACGGCATGGATGGGTTCAGCATTGACCCGGGTAACTTCGCCCACGTAGCCCAGGTCGGGGTTGGCGACGCGGGCCTCCAGGATGCCGGCGTCGATGCCGCTGATGCCCAGGACGCGGGCGCCCAGGCCGTGCATGATGGCGGCCAGTTCCTTGTTGACCAGGCCGGTCAGGACGGCGACGACGATGTCCAGGCTATCGGCGTCGGTAACGCGCAGGCCGTTGACGAACCGGGGGGCGATGCCCTGCCGCTGCATCCACTGGGAAATGACGGGGCCGCCGCCGTGGACCACCACCACGTCGCGCCCCTGGCGCTGCAGGTCCACCAGGTCTTTCAGGCTGGTGTCGTTGCTGCCCAGAGTACTGCCGCCGATTTTGACAACTATGGGCGGATTTGCTTGCCGGTCGGGCACGCCAACCTCCGTTACAAGAATTAGGAATTAACAATTAAAAATTACGAATTGGGAAAGTTGCCCTGGCCGGGGCCCGGCTTTCCAATTCGTAATTAGTAGCTTTTAATTCGTAACTGGAATCAGGTGGTGTAGGCGCTGTTGATGATTACGTACTCCTCGGTCAGGTCGCAGCCCCAGGCGGTGGCGTTGCCCGCTCCCAAATTAAGCTGCAACCGGAAAGTAACCTCGGGCTGTTTCATCAGGGACACCACCGCGTCGCGATGGAAGGGTATTGGTTTGCCCGCCTCCATAATGCATACGCCGTTAATGAAAAGGTCCACCTTTTCCTCTTCGGCGACAGCACCGCTGCGCCCAAGGGCCATCATCAGCCTTCCCCAATTGGGGTCGGTGCCGTAGACAGCGGACTTAACCAGGTTCGAGGATGCTACAGTTCTGGCTGCGAGCCGGGCATCGTCAGTGTTGGCAGCCCCAGCCACCTCGACCACGATCAGGTGAGAGGCCCCCTCGCCGTCCCGGGCCAGTTCGCGGGTAAGGTGGGTGCATACCTGGCGCAGGGCGTCCATGAACGCCTCGGCGGCCAGGGTACCCTCGGTTATCTCGTGGTTGCGCGCGGCGCCGTTGGCCATCAGCAGTACGGTGTCATTGGTGCTGCTGTCGCCGTCAACAGTCAGCATATTGTACGTCTCGTCGGCCACCTGGCTGAGGGCGCGCTGGAGAAACCCCCGTTCCACGGCGGCATCGGTGGCGAGGAAGGAAAGCATGGTAGCCATGTTGGGGTGGATCATTCCCGAACCCTTGGCTATGCCGCCCAGGCGTACCAGGTGCTCGTCGACCTCGAAAGTTACGGCAACTTCCTTGGGACGGGTGTCGGTAGTCATTATGGCCCTGGCCATGTCGGGACCGCCGTTTCCCTGAAGTTCTATCTTGTCCAGGCCGTCACGTATCAACGACATGGGAAGTTCAACGCCGATGATGCCGGTACTGCAAACCAGGACTTCCTCGGTTTTGACACCGGTCTTCTGGGCTGCCAGCCGGGTCATATCAACGGCATCAATATAGCCCTGCTCTCCGACGCAAGTATTCGCGATGCCGGCATTGACAATCAGTCCCCGCATGGGTATGCCCTGGGCCAGGCGCTCCTGATTCACCGTTACAGTTGAAGACCTGACCGCGCTCTTTGTGAACACGCCAGCGGATGAACAGGGAAGCTCGGAAAACAGGATGCACAGGTCCAGCTTGTCCTCGGCAAAGGTCTTCAGACCGGCGTAAGTGGCGCCGGCCATGAAACCCTGCGGCGTGGTTATGGTTCCACCGTCAACAAAGGTGATTTCACCGGCCATGAAAGGCGACCCCCAAAGAAAAGTGGTAGCTTTCAACAGGCGAAAAGTATAACACAGAGGCCCGGGGCAGGACAGATAGGCTCCAAACGGGGGATACGTTGGGCTGTTGTATCGTGATTGGGGGGTGCAACATTGACAAGGAAGGGGCCTACCCTATAATTCACTGGCAATGCGACTGGGAAGAGCTGAGCTAAGCGTCGTAAGCGACGGCGTCTTTAGAGTGGATGGGGGCGCGGTTTTCGGCGTGGTCCCCAAGGCCATTTGGAGCAGGCTGCGCCAGCCGGACCGAAAAAACCGGGTGGAGCTGGGCCTGAACTGCCTGCTCATTCGACTGGGGGACAAGACGGCGCTGGTGGATACCGGGGTCGGCACCAAGGCCGACCGCAAGATGAGGGAGAATTACGGCATGCGCGCCGGCAAGCTGGTGGAGAACCTGGCCCAGCAGGGCGTGCAACCCGAGGAGATTGACCTGGTAATTCTGACCCACCTGCACTTTGACCACGCCGGGGGTTGCACCCGCTACGCCCGGGGCGGCTCGGATGCCACGCCGGTATTCCCCAGGGCCACCCACCTGGTGCAGCGGGCCGACTGGCAGGAGGCCAACGCGACCAACGAGCGGACGGGGCCAGCATATAATCCCCTGGACTTCACGCCCCTGGAACAGTCGGGGCAGCTGGAACTGCTGGACGGCGATACGGAACTGCTGCCGGGCCTTTGGGCGCGCCGCACCGGCGGCCACACTGCCGGCCACCAGTACAGCCTCCTGGAATCGGAAGGGGAACGGGCCGCCTGCCTCGGGGACGTACTACCCACACCCGACCATCTGCCGCTGAACTACCTTACCTCTTTTGACCTTTACCCCCAGGATACGGTGGAGGCAAAGCGGCGACTGCTGGACGAAGCAGAGCAGAACAACTGGCTGCTGGTGTTCGGACATGGGGTGGAGCCTGTAGCCGGGCGACTGACCCGCAACGAGGCTGGCCGGTTGACGCTGGCGCCGGAAGAAATTCAGTAGGCCGATGTTTTCGCTGCCTGAAACCGAGGTGAACCTTTGACCAGTTCCGCCCCCTATTGCGTCTTCTGCGAAATCGTGGCAGGCAGGGAACCCGCCCGAGTCCGGTACGTGGACGAAGAGATCATCGTCATCGTGAACCGGCTGACCTGGGTGCCGGTGATGCTGCTGGCCATGCCCAAGCGACACATGAGCCAGTTGGAGATGTGGAGCAGCGGGATAATGGAGCGGCTGGGAACGGTAGCCGTGGACCTGGGGTGCATGTTCTGTCCCAACGGGTTCCGCATCCTGTCAAACTTTGGCTACGACGGCCTGCAGAGCCAGAGCCACGGCCATATCCACATTATTGGCGGGACCTATCTGGGGCATTACGCTTGAACGCCTCCGCGAAACCCGGCGTTCTCTGCGTGCCTGCGGTGAAACATTCCTTTACCGCAGAGACGCAGAGAGCACAGAGAAACGCAAAGGTTTAAGGAGAAAACCGAAATGGCAGAAACCATCCTGTACGAAAAGACTGAAAACATCGTAACCATCACCCTCAATCGGCCAGACTCGCTGAACTCCATCAACCGGCAGTTACGGGCGGACCTGGCAGAGGCCATCACCAACTTTGATGCCGACCCTGATGCGCGGGTGGCCATCGTAACCGGCACAGGACGCGCCTTCTGCGCGGGCCGGGACCTGAAGGAGCGGGCCAACGACAACGCCGACGGGCGGCAGGCGCGGGCGGCGGACAGCATGTATCCCGACCGGCCCTACATGTGGCCCCAGACGTGGAAGCCCATCATCGCCGCCATCAACGGGTTTGCGCTGGCCGGGGGGTGGTCCATCGCCCAGATGTGCGACCTTCGCATTGCCTCGGAGGACGCGAGGCTGGGGATTACCGAAACGAAGTGGAGCCTGCTGCCGCCCTTCGGGACCATTCTGCCCAAGCAGATAGGCCTGGCCGCCACGTTGGAACTGTGCCTGACCGCCCAGCCGGTAACCGCCCAGCGGGCCTACGACATGGGGTTTCTGAACAAGGTGGTGCCCGGGGACCAGTTGATGGAGGAGGCGATGACCATGGCGGCGCAGATTGCGGAGAACGCGCCGCTGGCGGTGCAGTACTTCAAGGAACTGGCCTACCGGGGGCTGAACATGTCCACCCAGGACATTTCGTCACTGACATACCACATGTACGACCGGCTGCTGACCACGGAGGACTCGAAGGAGGGGCCCAGGGCTTTTGCGGAGAAGCGGAAGCCCAACTGGCAGGGAAGATAGGGGGAAACATGGATGGACGGGGCGCTATGTGCGATAGGCCTGTCCATCCGGCCTATTTATGATGAATAAGGCTATAGTTGGTATGGGGGTCCCATTTCTTCATCCCCTACCCGTTCCAGGCTTTGGGTAACCGGGTTGACCTTGAACCGCATGCTCTCTAATAGTTCGTAGCCAATCAACGGAATGGGCGCGGCCATCACTGCTGTAATGAAACCTTCCCCTTCAAGTCTGCCATAGGCACCATAAGTATTTCTCTCTACTATTCCCGTGGCAGTACGGACGCGCCTTCTGCCGTTGGGTATAGGCAATAACCCCAGTTCCTCTATGGCCGCTTCCGGCAGTCCGACAAAGGTTGCCCCGGTGTCTACCAGGAACGTGAACTCTCGCTCGGCGTGTGGACCAACTATTACTGCGTTGACTTCGGTGCGTCCCATCTGCTACTCCATTGGTTTCCGGAAACCGGACTATGGCATCCTGCGGGCTTGGCATGAGCAGCCATTCAGAGAATGACCATTCTTCGGTTGCTGGACAGTCTTAAGGCAGTGGCTCCTACTCGCTGCCCGGAGGGGGCTCGCTGAACTCCTCTCCCTTCTTTTCCGCCTCCAGGCGGCGGCGATTCCAGTCTTCCCAATGCTTCTGGGTCTCCTTCCTGCCGCGCTCTTCGCCGCGGGCCTCGCCCTGGGCCTCTCTTCTTCGCAAGAACTGTTCTGATACCATGGGAATACCCTCTACCAATAGAATTGCGTTGGCTGCTGCGGTGATAATGAGGGGGGCTATCAGCCGCACCGATTCCAACGCTTCGATTTCTCCGATGGCGGAGAGAATCGATAATGTCCCCAGTCCTGCCAGGTACTGGGCCACGAACAGGACCAGGAACCAACCCTCTCTGCCGGGGCTAACCGGGATCATCAGCGTCTCCGTTCAGAGCCCTGGTGATCACGGTTCTTGTCGTCTTCTGCAAATCTTGCTCCAAGCAATTTCTGGCCCGATTATATCAACGCCACACCGCCAGGAGTAAGTAGTAATCCGAGGTACTTCCCTTTCTCCGGTGTGTTAGACTGCACTCTACCCATAAATGTTGAAACCACACTTCATCCGGAGGGTATTGACATGACTACGCAGGTTCAACCTCAAAGCAAGACTGTATCCGCCAACGGGCATACCCTTCATTACCTGGACTGGGGCAATGTGGGCAAGCCCGTGGCGCTGCTGGTGCATGGCCTTCGGGGCCACGCCCATTCTTGGGATGACGTTTCGGCGGCCCTGTGCGACGACTTCCATGTGCTGGCTTTGGACCAGCGGGGCCGGGGCGACAGCGACTGGGCCAAGGACGGCGATTACACGACCAATGCCTACGTGGCCGACCTGGCCGGCTTCTGCGAGGCCCTGGGCCTGGACAAGTTCGTGCTGGTAGGTCACTCCATGGGCGGGCGGAACAGCATGGCCTTCGGCGGCAAGTACCCGGAAAAGCTGGAGAAGCTGGTCATCGTGGACGTGGGGCCAGCCCTGGACAGCCGGGGCAGCAACCGCATCTCCGAAGAGATACGAAACGTCCCAGAGGAGTTTGACTCCTTCGAGGATGTCTTCAACTACCAGAATGCCCAGAACCGCTTCGCATCGGAAGAGGTAATGCGGCGGCGGGTGCGGTACTCCACCAGGGAACTTCCCAACGGGAAGATTGGCTGGAAGTACGACATTCTCATCCGGGAGCAGCGGCGGAATAACACGGTGCCGCCTTCGGACGACCTGTGGCCCTCGCTGCCCGCCATCACCTGTCCTACGCTGATAGTGCGGGGCGTGCACACGGATATTCTGGCGGAGGACGTGGCGCAGCGGATGCTTGAAACACTGCCGGACTCCCGAATGGTAGAAATTGAGCAGGCCGGGCACATGGTGTTTGAGGACAATCCGGCGGAATTCATCGCAGCTATCAGAGGGTTCCTAGGTTAAGCCGAGACGTTCCCGTTCCCATTTGGGATACGGATATATGAGGACGAACTGTCAAGGCTTATGGGCGCTCCGGCCCTGCAAGGGATGTCAAATCCTGTTCTGGATACTTCTCTCATCCGTGTTGTTGCCGGGTTGTGCCGGACTTGGCTTTACATCCGAACCGACTCCAACGCCGGTCCCGTCATATGAGGAACTTGAGGAGAGGGCCAGAGAAGTCGAAGGTTGCGATTTCGACTCCCGACAATTTGATGGACTCCAAATAACTGCCGGACAGACACTCATTTTTCAGGGTAATGTGAGAGACGTTCATAGGGGCGATGACATCACAAAGGTATTGCTGGAAGTGTGCAGCTTAATGCACTGGTTTTACGGCAAGAGGACCGTATCAGTGATAGTAGATTTCCCCGGGAATGGCTACAACTTATCTGACGACGAAAGAGGCAACAGAATAGAAGTTGTAGGTATCTATACTGAGTCAAAGCCCATGATGGTTGGTGGGGTTGGGCATGGTATCAGTTGGGTACCGATTCTTGAGGGACTGCGATTCAAGACGGTAGATCAGTAACAGGCTCACTTGATGCGGTTGCCTAATATGTACGCTTGACATGGAAACCTGCATACTCGCTTCAAAATGGCAAGTCACTTGAATATCGCTTGACAACGTAGCTGGTATCTGACGATAGAATAGAGGGGAGTTTCTTGCTCTCCTCTATTTCTTTTTGAGTTGCCGCCGAGGTCTGCCATGTTTTTTGTACCCAAGGTTATGAGTACCCAGCATCCGGACAACGCCACGCCGTCGCCCTTTGCCGACGAGGCCGGCGTCATACGGGGAGACGGCGAGGTGCACGAGGCCGCCGACATTTTCGCCCTAGGCTGCAACGAGCAGATGTGGGACTCGGAAGGCAAGGAAGCGGACAACCAGGTAGTCCGCAAGCTGCTCACGGGCTACCCCGAATTTTTCCAGGGACAGCGCCGGTTGGGTCGGGACGTGGTGCTGACCCTGCGGGTGCCCAACCCGGGTATCGAGCGGGACATGCGGAAGTCCATGGTGGAAGCGCTGCAGAGCGTCCCCTCGGCGTGCGACATGGCCCGCAACTTCTACGGGGACGGGGACGACGCCACGGCGCCCATCCAGGAAGTGATTCTCCCCTTCACCACCTCGGCAGAGGAATTGGCGCTGGTGGAGGCCTACTACCGCCGCGTCATCGTGGGGCAGGAGGCCCATACCCTGCTGGACGACCGGCTGGTCAAGGACTGGGTGGGCGAGTTCTTCCCCAAGCAGGTACGGGTGATACCCCTCATTGAAGACATGGAGCACCTCTTCTACTGCGACCTTATCGTGGAGGAGTACCTGCGGGGCCGGGACCTGCCGGCCCAGCGGGTGTTCCTGGCCCGGAGCGACCCGGCCCTGAATTACGGAATAGTGGGGGCCGAGCTGATTCTGAAGGCCGGCCTGTCTCGCCTGCATGACCTGGAGAATCGGCTGGGGATACCGCTTTACCCAATAATAGGCGCCGGTTCCGTGCCTTTCCGGGGGCACCTGACGCCGGTCAACATTGAACGGGCGCTGAAGGAATACCCCAGCGCCCACACCTTCACCGTCCAGTCGGCGTTCAAGTATGACTACGACAAGGAGACGGTGCGGAACGGCATTGCCCAATTGCGCGCCCACGAACGGAGCGATCCCATGCCCATCGACCAGGAGCAGGCGCGGGCAATCATCGACAAGACTACCGCCGAGTACCAGGCCCAGGTACGCCGCCTCATCGGGACCATTACCGCCGCGTCCCGGCACGTGCCCAAGCGGCGGGAGCGCAAGCTGCACGTGGGCCTCTTCGGGTACGGGCGTTCCCTGGACGGCGTGGGAGACGAGGTAACCCTGCCCCGGGCCATCGGCTTCGCCGCGTCCATGTACTCCATCGGGGTGCCGCCGGAACTGCTGGGGCTGGCTGCCCTGGACCAGGACGAGTTGGCCTTCGTGCGGGAGGTCTATCCCAGCCTGGACGGAGACCTCCGGGCATCGCTGCGCTACAGCAACGAACGCCACGTTAAAGAATTGCTGGGCGACGAGTACCTGGCGCTGGTGGGCAAGTTCACCGACGAAATAGACCGGGTCCACGAGGGTCTCACCAGCGCAATCCGCGCCGGCATGGACACCGACACCCACGTGGACATTTCCCGCTACGTGGGAGAAGCGGGACAGTTGAGGCGGTTTTTGGGGTAGCCTGTGATTTATCCACGAATTTGCACGAATTTGCACGAATTTTGTTGATATTTTCCGTTGGGGGAACGACGAGAACCGGAGAAACTGCCGGAATTAGTGATTATTCGTGCAAATTCGTGGATAATGACAAAAACCGGAGGCCAACGCAACGTTATGAAAATCTCCTTCTTCCACCTGATGCCCTACCAGCATTTGCCGCAGGACTTCGAGTCGAAGCACCACAGCGCGTGGGTGGACCTGCCCAACGAAAACTTTGACCCCGAACTGGGCCAGCATCACTACACCGACTACCTGGACGAACTCCAGTATGCCGACCGGATGGGATTTGACGGGGTGTGCGTCAACGAGCACCACAACAACGCCTACGGCATCATGCCCTCGCCCAACCTGATTGCCTCCGTGCTGTCCCGTTCCACCTCCCGGGCGGCGCTGGTGGTGCTGGGGAACAGCCTGGCCCTGTACCAGCCGCCCCTGCGGGTGGCGGAGGAAATGGCCATGCTGGACCTGATGAGCGGCGGCCGGCTGGTGGCGGGCTTCCCCGTGGGCACGTCCATGGACACGACGTTCTCCTACGGCCAGGTGCCCATCACACTGCGGGAGAAGCACACCGAGGCCCATGACCTGATAATGAAAGCCTGGTCGGAGCGGGAACCCTTCATCTTCAACGGGAAGTACAACAAGCTGCGCTACGTCAGCATCTGGCCCCGGCCCCTGCAGCAGCCCCATCCGCCGGTGTGGATTCCCGGCAGCGGCAGCCTGGAGACGTGGGACTGGGTGCTGGACCGGGACTACGTTTACTGCTACCTGAGCTACTTCGGCTACCTGAGGGGCAAACGGGTGGTGGACGGTTTCTGGAACCGGGTGGCGGAGCGGGGAATTGACGACAACCCCTACCGCCTGGGCTTCCTGCAACTGATTTGCGTCTCGGAGACCGACGAGTCGGCCAAGGAGGAGTACGAAGACCACGTCAAGTACTTCTACCAGAAGATGCTGCGGATTCACGCTCCCTTTGCCGAGTCGCCGGGGTACCGCTCCATTGCCTCGGTGCGGGAATCGCTGCGGCCCCAGATTGGCGAAGAGGCACAGAAAGCAGCCGGCGAACTGGAGTGGGAGGACTTCGTCGAGCAAGGGCACGTCATCGCGGGAAGTCCCGAGACGGTGCGGGAGCGGTTGACCGAGGCCATCAAGCTGCTGCGGGTGGGCCACCTGATGTGCCTGCTGCACATAGGCACCATGCCCAAGGACTTGACCTTGAAGAACACCGAACTATTCGCCAAAGAGGTGATGCCGCACATCAAGGACATCTGGGGCGACTACGAGGACCCGTGGTGGCCGGAGGGGGTCGCCGAGGACAAAGAGGAGGCGTGACATGGAGAAGCTGCAACAAGGGGACCGGTTCCCGTCACTGACCTTTAACACCGTGGACGGCCAGCAGATAACCCTTCCTCAAGATATGACAGGACGGTACGCGGCGGTGTTGTTCTACCGGGGCCACTGGTGACCTTACTGCATGCGGCAGTTGGCCGCGTGGGAAGAGAAGAAGGCCGAGCTGGAAGGCCTGGAAGCCACCATCTACGCCGTCAGCACCGACAACCTGGAGCAGGCCACGGAAGTAGTGGGCAAGGGCTTGACCTTCCCCGTCGGGTACGGCGCGACCAAAGAGGATGGGGACAAGATTGGCGCCTGGTGGTCGGAAGACCATGACGGCTACATCCAGCCCTCGGAGTTCCTGCTGGGCCGGGGAGGCGTGGTGCTGGGCGCCATGTACGCGTCGGGGCCGGTGGGCCGGATGGGCGCGGACGAGGCGGTGCGGGCCATCACCACCCGGGAACGGCGCCGCATGGAACAGGAAGGGCAGCAGCGGTAGTTCCGGGTCTGGCAGCGCCTACTGCCAGCGGAGATTCGACAATCTGCTGAAAGTTGCTACACGATAATTTGACAACTCCGGGGTATGATTATTGGAACGGCAGCGCCATAGCTGTCCCAACAAATACTCAAAGGAGTGATCTTATGACATCCGTATCCCCCATACCGCCGGGGTTTCGCACGGTAACGCCCCACATGACTATCAAGAACGCCGGCGAGGCCATGGACTTCTACGTCAAGGCCTTTGGCGCCGTCGAGATTACCCGGTTTCCCATGCCGGGCATGGACCTGCTGATGCATGGCCTGCTGCAGATTGGCGACTCCTTCGTAATGGTGGCAGATGAGTTTCCGCCGGAATTCTGCGCCGACGCTCTGTCGCCTACCACCGCCAAGGGCACAACCTTCGCCCTGCACATTTACACCGAAGACGTGGACGGCATGTACCGGCGGGCCCTGGATTCCGGGTGTGAGACGGTGATGGAACCAATGGACGCCTTCTGGGGCGACCGCTACGGCATGGTGCGCGACCCCTACGGCCACCACTGGGGCCTGGCCACCCACATCAAGGACATGACGCCAGGGGAAATGGCCGAGGCCGCGGCGGCGGAGTTCTCGGCGGCAGCGGGGGGCTGAGCCTTCGGTCAATAGTCAGCGTGCCAGGAGTCGGATAGCCGGATATTGCGCGGGTTCAGGAATCGTTGATTCAATAGTTGACAAGTGAAAGGAGGCCTGAGATGAACTTTCTTTCCACCAACAAGCTGGGAGCCATATCCCTGGTTGTCGGCCCAACCCTCGCCTTTGTGATGTTCCTCATTCAGCCCGGCGGTCTGATCATCGATCCGGCGCCACTGTCGGACCCCGCCGGCCTGGTTGGGGCGTGGCAGGCCAATGCCGTCATGGTCAAAATCACCGCCGGTCTGATCATGCTGGGGTTGGCGCTGATGGCTTTCGGCATATACGAAGTGCATGTCGCGCACCGGGGAAGTCGAGGCGACGGGCTGAACATGGCTGGCCTGGCTTTGATTTCCGTGGGAGTAATTGCGTGGCTGGTGGTGCAGTCCCTGTCGGTTACCATGGCCAGCACGTTCCCTTCCCAGCCGGACGCGGTGCAGGGCGATGCCCTATCTTCACCGTGGAACGCAGTCTACCTTGTCCGCATGTCCCTGCTGTTGTCCGGCGGCGTCGCCGTCAGCCTGGGGCTACTGCTGTTCGCCATCAGCGTGTTAATTGATTCGCGGGGTACTGTGTTCAACATCCTGACCTGGCTGGCGACCCTGGCCGGCCTGGTTGGGTTTATAGCATGGACGGTGGCGATCTTCGATTCAAGCCTGCTGGACTCGGCATCGTCCCTGGGCCGGGGCATGTACATCATCTACGTGGTGTGGCTGATTACGCTGGGAGTGCGCCTGGCGCGGGAGGAAGAACACGAAGGGGGCTAGGGGGGCGGTGCCAATTTACCCGTCATTCCGGCCTTGAGCCGGAATCCAGAAAGGTTGCCGAGAGGCAAGCGGAAAGGCCCGGAAAGGGTCCTGGATTCCGGCTTTCGCCGGAATGACGGTTAACCCCCACCCATCACTTCCCAGCAATTGCGCTGCCAGCACATGGGGCTGATCAACTGGAAAATGCCGGTCCAGAGGAACGCCTCTGGGTGAGCCCCTCCATCACTGCGCTCCCCGCCGCTTCCCCCTCCAACCCCACCAGGTCAATGTATTCCAAGCCGGGCAATATGCTGTTGACGTTACATTCCCGCACCCGCACGGGAATGAGAATGCCGAGGGCGCCGGTGGGGTCCTGGGCGGAGGCGGCCTGCCATTCGGGGCGGTCCAGGTTTTCGGCCAGGAAATTTGGGGAGAGGAGGGCGATAGTGGCGTTGGCAATGGTGGACACGGCGAACATCTCAAGAATCATGCTGGAGCGGGCCCAGTAGTCATAGGACTGTAATTCCACGGTGTAGCCTGCGTTCTGCAATTGCTGGCCCACCCACTCGGCCCAGTCATGGTCGGCGGCGTGGTAGGCGACGAAGTAGTCCAACTCAGTTATTTTCCTTTCGCGCCCCTTCGTGTCCCTTCGCATATGTATCATCCGCCGCTTCCACCCGCACGGCGCAGACCTTGTACTCGGGGATCATGGTGTCCGGGTCGTAGGCCGAGTTGGTGAGGAAGTTGGCGGCCGATTCGGAGAGCTTGACGAAGGGTATGAAGACCTCCCCTGCCCGCATGCGGTCGGTGAAGAGGGCCTTGCCGGTCAGCTCGCCCCGGCGAGAGGTGACGCGGACGGACTGGCCGTCGGTGATGCCGTACTTGTCTCCGTCGGACGGGTTGATGGAGACCTCCAGTTCCGGCGCCCGTGCCAGCAGGCCGGACACCCGGCGGGTCATGGTGCCGCCATGCCAGTGGTAGAGAACCCGGCCGGTATTGAGAATCAGGGGATAGCGCCGGCTGGGGCGCTCGTCGGACAGGGGGCCCTGTTCGTAGGCGATGAAGCGGGCGCGGGGGCCACGGGGGAAGGAGTCGGCGTACAGGCTGGGGGTGCCCGGGTGGTCGGGAGTGGGGCAGGGCCACTGTATGCCACCTTCCCGGTCCAGGCGGTCGTAGCTGATGCCTGACAGGATGGGGGTGAGACGGGCCATTTCATCGAAGATTTCCGAGGGGTGGGCGTAGGTGAACTGGTCCTCCAGGGGCAGGCCCAGCCTGCGACACATCCTGCGGCCCAGGTCGCAGATTATTTCCCAGTCGGGGCGGCTCTCACCACGGGGCGCAACGGCCTGGCGGATGCGCTGCACCCGCCGCTCGCTGTTGGTGAAGGTGCCGTCCTTCTCTGCAAAGCTGGTAGCGGGCAGCACCACGTCGGCAATCTGGGCCGTCTCGTGCATGAAGATGTCCTGCACCACCAGGAACTCCAGGCTCTTGAACAGTTCGGCAGCCTCGTTCAGATCGGGTTCGCTGAGCAGGGGATTTTCGCCGGTGATGTACATGGCCCGGACGCCGTGGTCCTGGCCGATGGACTGGACGATCTGGGTGATGACCAGGCCGCGAATGCCGGGCAGGGGCTGGCCGCCCCAGGACTGCTCGAACCGGGCCAGGACCTCGGGACGGTAGCCCTGGTAGCCGGGCAGGTTGTCGGGGATGCAGCCGGCGTCGCCGCAGCCCTGGACGTTGTTCTGGCCGCGCAGGGGGGATACGCCGCTGCCGGGGCGGCCCAGCTGGCCCGTCACCAGGGCCAGGTTCAGCAGTCCGTGGGCGTTGGGCGTGCCGTTGACGTGCTGAGTGATGCCCATGCCCCAGATGAGGCAGGAACCGGCGTAGGGTTTATCGTCGCCGCCGCCCACGTACCGGGCAGGAAGGGGAGGACGGGCGTAGAGGCGCGCCGCCTGCTTCAGGTCTGCGGCGGAAACGCCGGTAATCTCCTCCACCCGTTCCGGCGGGTAGTTGCGGACGACCTGGGCCCATTGCTCGAAGTCCTCGGTGCGGTTGGCGACGAAATCGTCGTCAACCAGCCCTTCGTCCAGGACTACCCGGGCCATGCCGTTGAGGAGGGCCACGTCGGTGCCGGGATGGGGACGGAGCCACAGGTCGGCGTAGTCGCACATGTCGATGCGGCGGGGGTTAATTACGATGAGCTTCGCGCCCCGTTCCACCACGGCGCGGCGCATACGGGAGGCGGCCACCGGATGGTTGGAGGTGGGGTCGCAGCCGATGACCACCAGGCAGCCGGCGTTCTCGTAGTCGGTGTAGGAGTTGCTGGTGGCGCCGCTGCCCAGGGTGGCCAGCATGGCCTCCACCGAGGGGGCGTGGCAGAGGCGGGTGCAGTGGTCGATGTTGTTGGTCTGCATCAGCAGGCGGGTGAACTTCTGCTGGATGTACCCGTCCTCGTTGGTCGCCTTGGCGGAGCAGAGAGTGCCAAAGTCGTCGTCCCGGTAGTTGACCAGGCGGTCAGCAACCAGGTCCAGGGCCTCGTCCCAGGTGGCTTCGCGGAATTGACCGTCCTCCCGTATCAGCGGCGTGGTGAGGCGGTCGGGATGGTGGACGAAGGATGCGCCGAACCTCCCCTTGACGCACAGCATACCCACGCTGGACAGGTTGTCCGGGTCGTCCTCCACCGCCACGATTTCGTCGTTGCCGCTGACTTGCATTTTGATTCCGCAGCCCACGCCGCAGTATGGGCAGGTGGTGGAGACGCTCTTTTCAACCGTCGGTTCCGGTTCCTCTTTCAGAGAAACAGGGGCGGCGACCGGTTGGCTTTCAAGAGCGACGGACCGGGAGACGGTGGTTTTGGCGTGGATGGCGCCGGTCGGGCAGACGGACAGGCACTGGCCGCAGGTGGTGCAGATGGACTCGGCCAGGGGCTTGTCCATGAAGGTTCCAATGCGGCCGCCGGTACCGGCGCCCAGGAAGTCAATGGCCCCGATGAACTGGTGCTCCTCCTGGCAGGCGTTGACGCAGCGGGCGCAGAGGATGCAGGACTCCATGCCGATGCTGAAGACCGGGTTGCTGGCGTCGGTTTCCTCCCGGGGACGGGGCAGCCAGCGGGAACCGTCAATGCCATAATGCCGGGCGGCCCGGGTAAGCTGGCCGTACTCGCCCTCGCCCCGGACGGGAGAAGGTACGGCGGGCCGGGCGGGAGCATCCGAGGGCAGCATGGCCAGGGTAAGTTCCAGCACCCCGGAGCGGATGCGCTCCACTTCCGGCGTGTCGGTGCGGACCACCATGCCGTCGGCGGCGGGCACGGAGCAGGAGGCGGGGAAGCCGCGCATTCCCTCGATTTCCACCAGGCAGGTGCGGCAGGCCCCGATGGCCTTCATGTCCGGGTCCTTGCAAAGCTGGGACAGGTAGGTGCTGGAGGCGTTTACGGCGTCCAGGACAGTGGCGCCCGCCGGCACCTGGACCTGGTTGCCGTTTACGGTTAAGGAGATGGACATGGCGACGGCGCCCCCTACCTCTTCTGCCCTCTCGTCTCAAATTACGTAACCTTTCCTGGTCCGTATTCTATCACCCGACAGCTTGGGTTAGACAGAGGGGTTGATTCACGCCGATATCCCTCAATGTAATCTGCTCCCTTAGCCCTCAGTCTCCCCTGCCACTAATCTTGACGTTGCCTCATAGGCTATGGAAGAATTAGCCTGCTTTGACTAAAAGTGCGTCCGTACTGGTTCTTGGTAGGGTCGTTACTTGATTTCAAGTTAATCCAAATAGGCACTGGCTAAGCTAATGAAGAGGAATAGTAGATGGAAGCTAATCCCTTTGGGGCAGATCCCGTGTGGAGAGAACACCTAGACTATATCGAGACGATTCGCTCTCACTACAGTGCTAGGAACCGGAATGAAGGTGCATTAGCGCAAGCCATTGCTGCCTGTGAGGCACAAATTGCCCTTGCCCCAAGGGCAGCCACCGCCTATAAGAGATTGGCCCCTGATAGTCCCTTGCCAGTCCACACCGGCTTTGAGCAACTGGCTGTTATTCGTGAGAAGGAGAAGAACTACGAGGCTGCAATTCAGCTATCAAAAGAAGCAATGAGGCAGGGCTGGACCGGCGAGTGGCAGAAGCGAATTGAGCGCTGCGAGAAAAGACTGTCGAGGTAGATGTTGTCAATTTGTTGACAGTTTATTTTAGCAACGCCCAGACACTCCCGATATCCGTATTTGGAATCCGAACTCTGTCCAGACTCTTGATATAATGGTGAATTATATCACGCAAATAGTGTATTAACCCCGAATGAGGAGCTACCATGCCTAACTTTGTACGATGCTATACCGGCGCCGACGGCCAGTCTCACCTGGAAGACCTGAATCCGCCCTTCCAGTCTTTTGTGGATACAGAGGGGGCCTACGGTGAGGGAACGCCCATGGAGGGCGCCAACGGGATGACTATCCGCATTGCCCAGCCCGGCTATTTGCTGGAGTGGCACTGCGCCCCCCGCCGCCAGTACACCATTACCCTGGCCGGAAGGGCCGAGGTGGAGGTGGGAGACGGGACCAAGCGCGAGGTGGGCCCCGGCGACGTGCTGCTGGCCGAAGACCTGACGGGCCAGGGCCACATTACCCGGGTCATCAGCGATGAACCCCGTTATTACATTGTGGTGGCGCTGGACGACTAATGGCCTGACATTGGGCGTCGTGGCACGGATGGCCGGAGTAAATCCTGTTTATCCTGTCAACCCATGTTTGAATCACGGCCGGCGACCATTTCCCGCAAGAGGGGGATGAGTTCCCGGCCGTATTCGCGGGCGTCGTTTAGCGGGTCGAAGCCGCGGATTATGAAGGTGGTGCAGCCCAGGTCGTAGTAGGCCAGGAGGGATTCGGCCACCTGTGTCGGGGTGCCCACCAGGCAGGTGGTGCTGCCGGCGGCGCCGCTGGCCGCGGCCACGGGCATCCACAACCGCTCGTCGTGCAGGTCGCCCTGGGCGGCGAACTCCAGCAACCTTCGCGAACCCACTGATTGCAGCCTAGCCGGTTGGCCCGGGACGATGCTGCCCCTGGTTGCTTCCTGCACCCGCGCCAGGATTTCCTCAGCCCGCCGCCACGCCTGGGCCTCGGTTTTTCCCAGTATGGGCCGGACGGACAGGCTGAACCGGATATCCCGGCCCCATTCTCTCGCCCGGCTGCGAATGTCTGCCACCCGCTCCCGTATGGCTGCCCTGGGTTCGCCCCACAGGGCAAAAATGTCGGCGCGGCGACTGCCCACCTCCAGGGCAATGTCCGATGCGCCCCCGAAGAAAAGGGGCAGGTGTGGCCGCTGGTAGCAATGTACCTGGCTGCTGGCCCCTTTTAGCCGGAAAAACTCGCCATCGTAGTCGAAGGGTTCGTCAGCAGTCCATGATCGGCGCAGGATATCCATGTACTCGTCGGTGCGGCGGTAGCGGGCATCATGTTCGAGGAAATCGCCGTCCCGCTCCTGTTCCACGTCGCTGCCGCCGGATATGATGTGCAGGGCGATGCGGCCACCGGAAAGCTGGTCCAGGGTGGCAGCCTTGCGCGCCGCCAGGGTGGGAGCCACGAAGCCGGGCCGGTGGGCGATGAGGTAGCCCAGGCGGGTGGTATGGGCGGCGGCATAGCCTGCTACCTCGAAGCCGTCGGGGGTGCTGGAGGAGTAGCCCGTCAGCACCATGTCGAAGCCGGCGTCCTCGTGTACGCGGGCAAACTCCAGGATGTAGTCGCCGTCCACCCCGGCCGGCACCCCGGCGCCGGGGTTGATGCCGCCGCCGAACACGCTGAGGGTGGCGCCGGAAGTGGCCGCCGCCTCACGAGTGACGCCGATCATGCCGACGATGCGGACCTGGTTGGGTGATTTGGTCATTGCTTGCGAGTGGTTGCCTGAGTACAAGTAGAATGTTTGGCAGTATACACGAACTCCAGGCGGCCTACGTCGCCCATCGAAATTGACAACCGAAGCCCATTTAACTAACCTCAAGTGCAAGACAGAAAAGGGACAGGACCAAACCGTCATGACGACAGAGCAGATGCCCCCTTTCATAGAAGAAGCGAACCGGCTATACGCAAAGGACCCGGCGGGCGCCGTGGCGCTGCTGTATGCGGGGACCCTGGAACTGAAACGGAAGATGCCGACAGAGAGGCCGAAGGGGCCGAAAGAATTCAAGAATGAAAGAGAACGGCAGCTGTTCCTCTTGGAAACGGGTCACCGCCTGATGAGAGAATTATTGGAAGATGCAGATGAGGGTATATTGCCGGATTCCCTAGAGTGGGAGTTGGATCTAGGCGTGGCGCAGGATATCGTGCGCATCACCAGAGAATATGGCGACTGATCCTGGATTTCAGTGGTTTTACAGTAAATTGTCCCAAGCGCGACTGGAATCGGCCGGAGTTTTGCATCGGCAACATCCCGATTGCCACGTTGATACCGGCTTGGAGGGGATCATCACTCGCTGCAATATCGCAATGTTGGTATGGACAGCTGCCGTTGACATCGGGTCTTCCCTCATGATTCAAGAGGCACGGCTCCTGCCTAGTGGCAGATCCAGCGACATTACTAACTTTATTTCCAGGAATATAGACACTGATTTCCCGGAACTCGGTCTGCGCCTTATCTGGCGCGATCTGATTCGTCTGCATAACATTCAGCATCGCGCCGATCACCATGCCTCAAGGTTCACAGGCTATTGCAGAACTTCTCGCGAAGCCTTCGCCAGCATTAACCAGCTACTCGTACCAGCCAACCGGCTGGCTCCTGCGTCCTATGAATGGCTGGGAAGCGCAGGAGAAGAATAGGCTGGCGTTGCAGATGGCGCCACTCTGGTTGGACGCTGCGAGTTTACCCTAAACGACTATAAAGCTCATCCCCGAAAAAGTGCAGCAGGCTGTTGACCGGGCCTCCGGCCATTTGACCCAATCCGCACAGGGAAGCGGCCCCTACTATTTCCGACAGGTACTTCAGTTCCTCTACTTCGCCGGCTGAACCGTTTCCGGCTGCTATGCGGTCCAGGGCCGCCACGATGCGGGGCGTGCCCTCGCGGCAGGGGGTGCACTTGCCGCAGGACTCGGCGGCGTTGTAGGCGGCCAGGCGGCGGGCCACGTCCAGGGCCGAGACGGTTGAGTCCATTACCATCACTCCGCCGGCGCCCATTACCACGCCGGATGAGTGGAGCATGCCCGGCTTCAGTTCCAGGTCCAGTTCCGTTGGCGGCAGCACGCCGCTGGAGGGGCCTCCCACGGCAACCACGCCGATCTCCCTGCCTTCGGGCGGGCCGCCGCCGATGCCGTAGATTACCTGGCGCAGGGTTGTCCCCATAGGGATTTCGGCCAGACCGGGGCGGCGCACCGACCCACTGAGGGAGACCAGCTTGGTGCCCGGCGCTGCTTCCAGGCCCACCTGGCCGTAGCGGGCAGGGCCGCGCTGCAGGATGTATGGAACGTTGGCCAGGGTTTCCACGTTGTTGATGACGGTAGGCTGGCGGAACAGCCCCGATTCCACCGGGAAGGGGGGCCGCAAACGAGGTTCGCGCCGCCGGCCCTCGATAGTGTTGAGCAGGGTGGTCTCCTCGCCGCAGACGTAACCGCCGGCGCCCCGGCGCACCTCCACGTCGCAGGAGAAATCGGAGTCGAGGATGTTATCTCCGACGAGGCCGCTAATCTTCGCCTGTTCCAAGGCTGCTTCCACTCTTTGGGCGGACAGGTGGGCCTCGGCGTTGATGTAGATGTAGCAGCGGGAAGCGCCGGTGGCGTAGGCCGCTATCAGCGCGCCCTCCAGCAAGCGGTGGGGCAGACCCTCCATGATGTGCCGGTCCTTGAAGAGGCCGGGTTCGCCCTCCTCGGCGTTGACCACCAGGACACGCGGCGCGGGGAAGGAGCGGGCCCCCTGCCACTTGCGGGCCGGGGGGAAGTAGGCGCCACCCCGTCCCTGAAGGCCGGATTCCAGCACGCGGTCGATGACATCCTCGGGAGAAGAGGACAGGGCGTCAGCCAGGCTGGCGTAGCCGCCGACGGTTACGTAGTCGTCGACGTCGGCAGGGCCAAGCTGGCCGCACCAGGCCATTACCTGCAGGTGCTGGGGAGTAAAGAAGTCCTCCAGCGCCTGGGTAGGCCGCAGGACCTCGCCGTCGCCCAGGGCCGCGACGATGGTCCGGACATGGCTGACGGTTACGTTGCTGTAATAGCGGGCGCGGCCGTCGGGTTCGTTGACCACAACCTGGGGAGCGGCAAAACAGGCGCCGTCGCAGCCGGTGACCACCAGGTACGCATTGCCGTGAGACTCCAGCTCAGCGGCGAGGGACTGGGCCACCTCGCCGGCGCCCAGGGCCAGGGAGCACTGGCCCGCCTGGACCATGACCCGCGTCCTGCCGGAGGTGGGGCCCATCTGACGCTGGCGGGCCCTGCTTCTCAGTTCCCCGTAGGTCATGGCGTTAGAGGCCCTCCAGCCGGGAAAGGACGTGGTCCGCACGGGCGCGGCCAAGCCAGGTCCCGTCCACTTCAACCAGGGGAGCCAGGGGACAGCGGTAGGCGCAAGGGGTTTCTTCCAGGGCTACCCGGTCATCCTCGTCAGCCTGGCCTAGCCCCGAGACAAGGGCCTGGGAGAGTTCCGCCAGCAGTTCGCGACCGCCGCCGTGCCAGCAGCTGAGGCCCGTGCAGACCCGTACCATGTGGCGGGAGGGAGCCTGAATGCGAAGCTCGGTGTAGCTGGTGGAGGCGCCGTAGACCACGCTGGCCGGAGTTCGCAGGTGCCAGGCTACCACCTGCAGGGCCCACTCGGGCAGGTGCCCCAACTCTTCCTGCAGGAAGTGCAGGGCCGGCAGCAAATAGGTGCGATGCGGGGGAAATTTCCGGCGGAGCAAGGGCCTGAGTTCTTCCCGTTCCATACGTTTCCCAAAGCCGGCAAAGTGGCGGCAGCGTACCCTGCCCGCTAGGTTTACTCGTCGAGTTCCGAAGGTGGGACCCTGAAGATGATGCTTCCGTCTTCATCGTGCGAGTGGGACATTTCCCCCAGTTTGGCCAGCATTAGTTCTGCTGTTTGCGACTCGCAAGGACGCGGGAATCCGATACCTTTCGCATTTCACCGGAATGCTGTTCAAGGACTCCCATAGGTGTGATTTCCGCTCCTGCTTTTGGCAGCTATTCTACTCTACCGGAAAGGGGTTTGCCCATTGGGGAAAGTTCGTGGCCCGGGAAGAGGTCTCTCAAGCCCAGTTCCGCCAGCTTATCATCTGGAATCAGTCCGTCCGCCGTCCAGCCACGGGCCTGGTAGTAGGCGGCAATCATGAAGTCCAGTTCCTCCTTTGTTAGACCAACGCCGGCCGCTACGCCGGTGGGGAGCGGTTCTTCCAGGGTGCGGGGGGGCAGGGTGTCGTCGGCGCGGGTCCAGCCCTCGCGGATGTTGAAGAGCTTCTTGAGGGTGGTGATTCGCTCGCCGCACCGCCTCAGTTCGTCGCCGGTCATGTTCCAGCCCGTGACCATGGAATAGACCTGGGCCGATTCTTCGTAGAAGTCGTGGAAGGCCTTGCGGAGGAACTTGCACCAGATGAGGGAGTCCAGCACCGCCTCGAAGTCCTCGCTGTCCGCGGCAATACGGCCCCGGGTCTCGTCCACCGACAGGCGGTCAACCCGGTCGGAGAAGTCAGCCTCGTAGGCGGAGGAGCGGTTGTGGCAGGCGCCCCGGGGTGTTGTCGCCAGCCCCAGGGCCATGGTTTTCAGGCTGCGGGGTTCGTAGCCGGGCATTTCCAGGCCCTTAACCTGCATGGCCCAGGCATCGGAGCCCCGGCCAACAACCGCGGCGGCGGCGCGGCTGCCTTCGGCCAGCAGGTTGCCAATGCCCCGGCGATATCCCATGTCTTGCAGCGCCTGCAGCAGGGCGTCCCCGTTGCCGAAGCGCAACTCCACACCACCGGTGTCTTCCGGGGTCAGGAGTCCTTGCTCGAAGCACTCCATCGCCCAGGCCACGGTGGCGCCGGCGCTGATGGTATCCATTCCCAGGTCGTCGCAGATGGCGGCGGCGCGAATGACCACGTCCGGGTCGGAAACGCCGCAGAGGGGGCCGAGGGCAAACAGGCTTTCGTACTCCATGCGGACGCCGCCCCTGTCCTTCTTGCCGCCCTTGTCCCGAGACACCAGGATTCGCTCACAGCCGATGGTGCAGTTGGCGCAGCCGGCGTTGCGCTGGAGATGGCTGCGGTGCAGTTCTTCGCCGCTGACCTGTTCCGCCCCTTCGAAGGTGGACTGGCGGAAATTGCGGGTGGGCAGGGCGCCCAGGCGGTTGAAGACGGCCACGTTGGCAATAGTACCCAGGTTGCGGTATTTCTCGGTGGCGGCGCCCAGGCTGCGGCGGCTGAGGTCGCGGCCGTAATTGCGAACGGCGTCGGGTTGGGCGACTTCCACGGGCAGGTGGCCCCGCAGCGCCACGGCAAGCAGGTTCTTGGAGCCCATCACCGCGCCCAGCCCGCAACGGCCGGCCTGCCTGCCTCCGTCGTTGCTGATGGAGGCGAACTTTACCTGCGCTTCTCCCGCCGGACCGATGCAGGCCACGCGGTAGCGCCGGTCGCCCAGCCGCTCTTTGACCATCTCTTCCTTGGCGGCGGCCCCCAGGCCCACCAGGTCGGCGGCGTCTTCAAACCGGACGGTGTTCCGGTCGGGTTCCAGGGCGTCACCTTCCACCCGCAGCAGGGTTGGACCGTCGGCGCGACCAACGATGATCAGGGCATCGCCGCAGCACTTCTTCAGCTCGGTGGCCAGGTGGCTGGAGGAGAGGGAATCGGCGATGAAGCCCGTCAGGGGGGACTTGGTAAGGACTGCGAACTTGCTGGAGGTGGTCAGGCGAGTGCCCACCAGCGGACTGCCCACGAAAAGGAGGGGATTCTCGGGACCCAGCGGGTCGGCCCCGGGAGGACAGTAGCGGTATAGCAGGTAAGTCCCCAGCCCGATGCCGCCGATGAATTGGCGCAGGACGTCGCTGCCAATCGCATCCCAGCGGTGGGTGCGGGCGGTCAGGTCAACAATCAGGGCTTTGCCGTGGTAACCGTACATTTTCAATTAAGAATTAGGAATTACGAATTGGGTTGGTGAAGTGTGACTATTCAGACTTCGGGGGAGCGGGCCGGCCCCCAGTGCCGTCTTTCCGGCGAAAGCCGGAATCCAGGAAGGTTAGTGAACTTGCTACATATTGAAAGGCAGGACTCCTGGATACCGGCTTTCGCCGGTATGACGGTTATGCAATGTATCCTTTCGCGGGCAGGACGATTTTGACGAGTCCTCAAATGGTCTTTACTGGTTCAGCCGCCGGCCTGGCTGGAGAGCAGGAGGAGGGAGTCGCCTTCGGACAGGGTGAAGTCGCTATCGCCAATGAAGGCCAGGCCGTTGAGGTTGAAGACGTAGCCGTCTTCCACGTTACTCAGGTCATCCTTCAGGCCGTGGCCGAGCAGGGCGGGGCATTGTTCGGCCAGGGCGGCTACCAGCTTTCCCCGGCTGGCCGGATGCGGCACCGCCAGTTCCACCGCCGTCGCGCCGCTGTGAAGGCGGGGGGTGCCGAACAGTTCCACCCTGACATTGACCGTTGCCGTCGTCCCGTTCATTGCGGTACCCCTGCCAGCGCGTGGGCCCGGGCCAGGTCTTCGGGCGAGTTGACGTTGAAGAAGCTGAGCAGTTCGGGGTCGAACTGCCTGACTTCCCCCTCTTCCAGGTACCGGACCCTGACCCCTTCAAAGAAGCCGGAGATTTTCAGGTCGTTGGCCTGGAGCCTGGTTTCAATGTGGGGTAGGCAGGCGGTGGAATACAGGGCATGGGTGGGTTCGGGAAAGGCCCCGGGCCGGGGCACCACCGCATCGCAATCGCCGCGCAGCCCCAGCATATACTCCAGCAGGGGGAGGTTCAGGAAGGGCATATCGCAGGCCACCACCAAGCCCCAGCCGGCGCTGGCGGCGGACAGGCCGGAGAATATGCCGCCCAGGGAACCGCCGTCGGGGTAGATGTCCACGGCCACTCGGTGGTCGGCGTCCAGGGGAAGGGCCCGGCCGCGGGCGGCGTCGGCCACCACCACGACAATCTCGTCGGTCAGCGGGGCTACCCGTTCGATGACCCGCCGGATAAGCGACTGCCCGCCGAAGGGTTCCACGGCCTTATCCCGTCCCAGCCGGCGGCTGCGGCCACCGGCCAGGATGATGCCGGAAACGGCGCTTTCCTTCGGGTTTCTGGCGACGACTTCCACAATCGCACCTGAGGGTGACTTGCGTTTTCGGTGGTATTTCCAGCTTGAGTATAGCATAGGGCGCTGACACTGCCATTGTGGCGGCGAAATGGGGTCGGGCGACATTACCGCCGGCGGGGATAGTGGGCAACATTCAGGATGGGATTTCGCTTACTGACAGCCGGCCGGTTGACGGGCTGGATTGCTGCTGACTAGCGTTAATTGTGTCGGGACCGACCCGGGATTCGGGTCGGTCCCAGCTTTTGGCGAAACCACAAACTACGGGAGGTAAACATTTGCTCTGTCGTCGCTGTAAGTCCGACCGGCTCATCCGGCTACAAGTCATCAATCCATTGGACAACCCCGTCTTCCGGTGCGGGGAGTGCGGCTTTCTGTTCAGCCCAGCGAGTTCGCCCGCCGCGTCGCAGGATGTCCGCCTTTCTCCCACGCCGGGCATAGTCCAACGGCAGTCCAGGCCCGCCAGCCGGGGAGGGTAATTGAAAACAGCCGAACGAATTTCAAACGCGCTGTTGTGGGAGGCGGTCTACAAGAGCGCCGAAAGCAACTGCCTGGCCATCGTAAAAGCCGGCCAGCCCGACCCGTCGCCCGTGGAGTTCGCGAGGGAGGTGCTGGACGTGCAACTCTGGAAGAAGCAGGAGGAACTGCTGTCGGCCCTGCCCGAACACCACCGCGTCGCAGTCAAGTCGGGGAACGGGCTGGGCAAGGGGTACAGCGCGGCGGTGGCGGTGCTGTGGTTCCTGTACACCCACGATCCGGCCATTGTGCTGAGCACCGCGCCCACTTTCCGCCAAGTGCGGTACATCCTGTGGCGGCAGATTCACAGCCTGTACCGCCGCGCCCCGGAGACCCTGGGCGGCAGGCTGCTGGACACCCGCTGGGAACTGGGCGACGACCGGTACGCCCTGGGCCTGTCGGCCGACGGCCCCGACCAGTTCCAGGGGTTCCACAGCCCCAATATGCTCATCGTGGTGGACGAGGCGGAGGGGGTGAGCGACAACATCTACGAGGCCATCGAGGCGGTGATGACGTCCGCCGACCCCCGCCTGCTGCTCATCGGCAACCCCACCACCACGTCGGGTATGTTCCGCCGCGCCTTCTACGAGGAGCGGCAAATCTACCACTGCATCACCATATCCGCGCTGGAAAGCCCCAACTTCGAGGGAAACGGGGTGGTGTACCCCGGCCTGGTCACTCCCCGCTGGGTGGAGGAACGCGGCGAGGTCTGGGGCGAAGACAATGCCCTGTACCGCGCCCGGGTGCTGGGCGAGTTTCCCGACCAGGCTGAGGACGCGCTGATCAGCCTGTCTCAAGTGGAGGCCGCCGTGGAGCGGTGGCGGAAGCAGCAGCAGACTCTGGCAACGGGCGCGGGCACGCCGCCGCTGCCGCGAGGGGAACCGGAAGGGGAAGTAGTCCTGGCCGTTGACGTGGCCCGCTTCGGCTCGGACCACAGCGTCATCCTGCGGCGGCAGGGGCAGCGGGTGGACGAGATTCGCACCTTCAACGGCTTGGACACGATGCAACTGGCCGGCTGGGTGGCCGCCGCCATCCGTGAGTTTCAGCCCCGGCGCACCTGCATCGACGAGGTGGGCGTGGGCGCCGGGGTGGTGGACCGGCTGCGGGAGCAGGGCTACGGCGTGCGGGGAATCAACGTGGGCCATGCCGCCCGCCAGAAGGAGGTGTTCGGCAACCTGCGGGCCGAGGGCTACTGGCGCCTGCGGGAACTGTTCGCCACCGGTGAGATCGCCATTCCGCCGGACCAGCGACTGATGGGCGAACTGGTGAGCCTGCGCTACCACAGCGACAGCCTGGGACGGTTACGGCTGGAAAAGAAGGAGGATATGCGAAAACGGGGTATGCCGTCGCCGGACCGGGCCGACGCCCTGATGCTGGCCTTCCTGGACCCGCCCAGCCGTCCCCGCATCTGGACCTGAACAAACATGGATGGACAGGATATACAGGATTTGGAATGGACATTGAACATCCTGTCCATCCTGTACATCCATGTCCGAATAATTCGAGGAGGCTGAAGGAAATGAAAATTGGGGAGAACAAGTTGGCGCGCCTGCTGGGGCTGGGCGGATTTCGACAGGTCCAGGATGCGGAGAACAGCCGCATTGTCCGGCGGGGCAACCGGGCCGCCGCCGCAGACCTGGACCCGCTGGGCGAGGCCGTGGGAATCGGCAATAGCTGGGCCAACCCGGAGTACGGGGCCTATTACGCGGCGTCGGTGCCCGTCTATGCCGCCATCAAGCTGCGGGCCGACGCGGTAAGCCGTCCGGCGGTGCGCCTGTACCGGGGCGGGCCGGAGGGTTCCAGGCTGCCGGTGGCGACCACTCATCCTGTTTACCGGTTGCTGGAACGGGTCAACCCCTGGCACACTCGGGGCGACCTGTGGCAGGCCACGGAGATATACCTGAACCTTTGGGGCCAGGCCTTCTGGGCGCTGGAGCGGGACCAGGAGGGACGGCGGGAAATCTGGCCCCTGCGCCCCGACCGGGTTACCGTGCTGCCCGACCGGCGCGACTACGTGCGGGGGTTCGTTTACCGGAGCCGGGGCGGCCAGCCCGTGGCCTACACTCCCGACGAGATGGTGTGGCTGCGCTACTTCAACCCCCTGGAGGAATACGCGGGACTGTCGCCCCTGGCCCCGGCGCGAATGTCGGTGGATATGGGCGGTGACGGCCTGCGCTTCAACCGCAACTTTCTGCGCAACTCGGCCCAGCCCGATTTCGTCCTGCTGACCGACGCCCAGCTTACGGACTCGGAGGTGGAGGACTTCTACAGCCGGTGGGAGGCCCGCTACCGTGGGCCGCAGAACGCCCGCCGTCCCGCCATCGCCAACTTTATCAGGGACATCCGCACCTTGGGTTTGAGCCACCGGGATATGGACTTCATCCGGGGGCTGCGCTGGAGCCTGGAGGAGGTGAGCCGGGCTTACGGCGTCCCCAAGCCCCTGCTGGCCGACCTGGAACGGGCCACCTTTGCCAACATCAACGCCGCGGAGCGCATCTTCTGGCGCAACACCATCGTGCCCGAACTGCGCTTTCTGGAGGAGCACCTGAACCGGATGCTGTTGCCCAGGCTGGGCTACCCCGACCTGGCCCTGGAGTTCGACCTGGGCTCCATAGAGGCCATGCAGGAAGACGAAAACAGCCGGGTGGCCCGCCAGATGCAGTTATTGGACCGGGGCGTGCTGACCGTCAACGAGGTGCGCCGCCAGCACAGCCTGCCCGAGGTGCCCTGGGGCAACGAACCGGCACGCCGGCAGGCCGGCACTCCAGCCCAGGCATAACCGCTTCTACCTTTCAGACCCGTTTAGTTGAGCCCGACCCCAGGCAGTGGGGTCGGGCTTGTTGTTTCCTGTTGGCCACTTGCGGTTGCTGAAGGAACAGGGTTTGAGCTCCTCTTCATGCAGGTTCCCTGGCTAGTCGTTCATATATGTTTTTTATATGTTGACTCCAATATATTGTTTTGAAATAATAAATGCAAGGAGGTTTTTCGGAGTATGAGATGCAGGCCCTGGCCGGCATTAATGCCTCGCCATACAAGCCTTTGCCGGGGTACAAAATGCGAGTAATATGGGGGCGGCAAGCGGAATGACTCGACAAGGGTGACTGTTTTGGGTGATGGTGAAAAGGGAATAATCGCCGCGAGCAAAGGGATGGTCACCTGTCTGATAGAAAATCTTTACTCAGGGTCTCACTGGACACAAAGCGACCAATAATATAGATTCATCGACAGGTAATGCCGCTGAATGCCGGTGGGAACCCAAACGGACTAGAGAAATTATGAGCCAACAGGAAATGCTCAAGGGAAACACGGAAACCCTGCTTTTATCCCTTCTCTTGCAGGAGCCAATGTACGGTTACCAGATGGTAAAGGAGATTAATTCCCGCAGCAACGGCTACTTCGATTTCAAGGAGGGGACCCTGTATCCGGCGCTGCATCGAATGGAGCGGGAGGGGCTCATCGAGGGGCGGTGGCAGAACACCCAGGAGGGAATGCGCCGCCGCTATTACTACATCACACTCAAGGGCCGCTTCGTTCTGTCCGACCGTCAGACTGAATGGCAGCGATTCAGCCGAGCCATGAACTCAGTCATTGCCATGTCAGCGGTCCAGCCAGAGGGATAAGGAAGTCATCCGAGGGCGACGAACTGTGGTTGATTCTAAGGAATACGATTATGTTGGTGTCCTGTCCCGTCACATCCGTCTTCAACCAGGGAAAAAGAATGAGATAATTCGCGAACTCGAGAGCCACCTGGAAGACAAGGCTTCCGACCTGGCCAGCCAGGGGGTGCCCAGAGAAGCCGCAAGACGCCTGGCCATGCAGCAAATGGGGGACCCAGTTGCCCTGGCCGGGCAAATTCAGAAAGTCCACACTGCCGTTAGCCTCAGGGAAATGGGGCTGGCGATTATTCCCCACCTGCTGATTGCCGGCCTGGTTGCCTTCGACCTGTGCGACAGCATCCTGGCAGTGGCGATGACCCTGGCGGTGATCGGCGGCGGCGCCTGGCTGGACTGGCGGCGCGGCAATCCCGGCATCTGGTCGCACTCGTGGCTGGGATTTACGCTGGCCGCCCCGGCGATTTTCCTGCTGATGCTGGTCATCAGCCATGGCGAGCTGGGCCAGGCACTGCTGGAAGGCAGCTTCTATCCAGTGAGCATGTCCCTGATTTTTCTATTCTGGTGCTATGTGGGAGTAGCCCTGTGGGTAATTGTGCGGTTTGTTTGCCGGGTGGTCGGCGACGACTGGCTGGTGGTTGCCATTTCCGGCCTGTCCATTCCGGTATTGACCGCTTGGGCGCTGGTTGCCCAGTGGCTGGACCCATCGTGGAGATCGCCACTGGAGTCGGCGGGGTTGCCCGGGGCCATGTGGGTCCTGGCGCTGCTTACCATCGCGGCCATAACGGCAGCTTATCTGAAGTTTGGACGCAGCCACCTGCTGGTGGGCAACCTGCTGGTAGCGACGGCCTTTGCGGTGACTTTCGCTTATTCCGTTCTGCTGGTGGACTACCAGCCGGTACCCGCCAGGTTGGCCATCGCCAGCATGATGGCCATTTTGCTGTTCCCTGCTCTAAAGAATTTCCTGGTTTCCAGCCTGCGGGCGCTGCGCAGCATGTTCCAGACAACCCTGCACCTGACAGGCAGGTAACTGGCAAGAAAGGAAACCCCAAGCTACGGCGGGCAGGCCGACACCTTGAACACCAGCCCTGACATGGACGACAGCCGGGCCGACGCGGACGTGGATGCCCTGCGGAAGGCCCTCCACAGCGACCTCAGCAGGGTCAGCCCGGTCCCGGGCAGGGCGGCCCTGATCGCCCTTTGCGGCCTTCCCGGAACGGGCAAGTCCCACTTCGCCGATGCCGTTTCCCGCCGGATTCCCTGCCTGGTGCTGGGCAGCGACCGGCTGCGCAAAATCCTGGTGCCGCATCCCAGCTATACCCGTGCAGAACACGCCCGGGTGTTCCGGGCCGCCCACGCCCTGGCGGAAGGGCTCCTGGCCCAGGGCCACCGGGTGGTTTTCGACGCGACCAACCTGACGGAACGGGCTCGTGAACCCCTGCGGGAAATCGCTGCCAGAACAGGCGTCCCGCTGCTGCTGGTCCAGTTTGACGCGCCGCCGGCCCTGGTGCGCCAACGCCTGGCCCGCCGGTCCAGGGGCGAAGTCGACGACACATGGTCGGACGCGGACTGGCGCATCTACTGCCGGCTGTACCCGGGGCAGGAACCGGTAACGGGGCCGCATGTACATGTGGACTCCTCGCAAAGCATTGAGCCGGCGGTGGAAGAGGTGGCCAGGCTTTTGGAGGAAGCGTCGATCCAGTCGCTGAACAAGGAAGAAGACGATGCGGGGGAGGGCAACCGCCCCGGAGACGGCTACAGAGCGGCCCGCAGGCGATCAACCAGATAAACCACCCAGTTCTCCACCAGGCCGAAGAACAGGCCGACAATCAGCAGGGCAATTATCACCCCGATCAGGCAACCGGCGCCAAAGAGGCAGCCCCGGCCCATTTGCCGGATGGGTGAAAGTATCAAGCTAAGCATGCAGCACCCGGGACTCGCCGTCGAATCGCCCCCTGTCGACCATCCCCTTGTAGCTATGCTATCATCTCGGGAACTATAAATGCACGGTGATAAGTATGGATATTGGAGTATTTGCGTCTCTATCCGCCGAGGCTGTGGACGTGGCGGAACTGGCCCAAAGGGTTGAAGCGGCGGGGTTCGAGTCTTTCTGGATGCCGGAGCATCCCGTTATGCCGGTACACACCACCAGCCAGTACCGGGGCACACCCGACGGTTCCGTCCCGCCCTACATGTACAACATGGTTGACCCCTACATGGCCCTTTCCAGGGCTTCGGCGGTTACCAGCACCATCAAGCTGGGCACCAGCATCAGCCTGATCCCCGAACGCAACCCACTGATGCTGGCCAAGGTCATCGCCAGCCTGGACCACTACTCCGGCGGCCGCTTCATCCTGGGCGTGGGCGCGGGATGGCACCGGGAGGAGACCACCATCATGGGCGGCAACTTCGACCACCGCTGGACCCAGACCCGGGAGAACATCCAGGCCATGAAGGAATTGTGGACCCAGGAGCAGGCCGAGTTTCACGGGACCTACGTTGACTTCCCACCCGTTTACTGCGACCCCAAGCCGGTGCAGAAGCCCAACCCGCCGGTGCTGCTGGGCGGCGCCGCGCCCAACCTGTTCCGGCGCATCGTGGGCTGGGCCGACGGCTGGCTGCCGGCCGGGGCTTCCGTGGAGCAGGTCAAGGCCGGGCGCGCCACCCTGGACGAACTGGCCGATGCCGCAGGGCGCGACCCAGCGTCCTTCCAGGTTACGGTCTTCAACGTGCCGGCCGAGCGAGACACCCTGCAGCAGTACGCCGAGGCCGGCGCCGACCGGGTCATCCTGTCCCTGCCCAACGCCCGGGAAGCCGGGGCCCTGGACGAGGTGGACAGGTTGGCCGAAGCCGCATTGTAGCCGACTCCTCTGCGTCTCTCCGCGTCGTCTGCGTCTCTGCGGTGAGATGGCTCTATTCACCGCAGAGACGCAGAGAACACAGAGTTGCGCAGAGAGGTTTCAAATGACTACAGCATTTTCGGTGATAGGCCAGCCCATTGTACGCGGCGAGGGGCCGGAGAAGGTGTCGGGCCAGTCGGTGTACGCTTCCGACGTGAACCTGCCCGGGATGCTGCGGGGCAAGATTCTGCGCAGTCCCCTGCCCTACGCCCGCATCGTCAGCATTGACACTTCCCGGGCCAGGGCCCTGCCCGGCGTCCACGCCGTAATCACCGGCCAGGACATTCCCGATCGGCGGGTGGGCCGCCTGCTGCGAGACTGCCCCGTGCTGTGCAAGGACAAGGTGCTGTTCGTGGGCGACAAGGTGGCCGCAGTGGCCGCCGAAGACCCGGACATAGCGGAAGAAGCCCTGCTGCTGATTGACGTGGAGTACGAAGACCTTTCGCCCGTTTTCGACCCCGAAGAAGCCATGACCGGCGACGCCCCCACCCTGCACGAGGGCATGGAGTCCTACCCGGGCCTTCCCCAGCCGCCGTCGGGCATCAACAATGTCTTCGCTCACAACGTATGGGACAAGGGGGACATCGAGCAGGGGTTCGCTGAGTCGGATCTCATCTTCGAGCACACTTTCACCACCCAGCTTCACCACCAGGCCTACCTGGAACCCCATGCCTGCGTGGTGGACATTGACGACGACGGGCGGGTGCAAATCTGGGCCTGCAACAAGGGTCCCTTCATGCTGCGGGAGCAGCTTGCCAAGGTGTGGGACATGCCCGAGGCCAACATCCTGGTCAATCCCACCAACATCGGTGGCGACTTCGGGGGCAAGGGTTCCTTCATGGACATACCCCTGTGCTACTACCTGTCCCAGGCCTCGGGGCGTCCCGTCAAGATGGTCATGGACTACGTGCAGGAACTGATGGCCGGCAACCCGCGCCATCCCGCCACCATCACCATCAAGACGGGGATGAAGAGCGACGGGCGAATCTGGGCGCGGCAGGCCCGCTGCGTCTTCAACAGCGGGGCCTACGGGGCCTTCAAGCCGCGGGTGCACCTGCGGGGCGCCGACCACAGCGGCGGCCCCTACCGCATCCCTAACGTCCACATCGACAGCTACATGGTCTATACCAACAACATTCCCTGCGGCCACATGCGCGCCCCGGCCAAGCCCCAGGTGGCCTTCGCCGTGGAGTCGCACATGGACCTTATCGCCCGGGAGATGGGCATGGACCCCTACGAGTTCCGGATGCTCAACGTCCTGCAGGAAGGCGACAGCAATCCGGTTGGCGAGGAGTGGGTGAACATCCGGGCCGGCGATGTGCTGCAGAAGGCCGCCGAGGCCGCGGGATGGGACCAACCCAAGTCCCCTAACGTGGGCCGGGGCATTTCCATATCCGACCAGCCGCCCGGTTCCGGCATGTCGTCGGCGGAAGTGCGGATGGACGCCGAGGGCCGGGCCACCCTGCTGATGTCCCTGTGGGACACGGGCACCGGCGCCCACACCGTCCTGCGCCAGATGGTGGCCGAAACGCTGACCATCCCCGTCGAGGACGTGGGCGTGGTAATCCGGGACACCGACGCCGTGGGGTTCGAGTCGGGCCCCGGCGGCAGCCGGGTAACCTACACTTCCGGCCAGTCCACCGTGGGCGCCGCCGAAGACCTGAAAGAACAGCTAACCGTCATGGCCGCCGAGTACATGGGGGCTTCAGCCGACGCCGTCACGCTGGAGGCCGGGCAGTTCCAGGCCAACGAGGGCGGCAGGGCCATGTCGCTGAAGGACGTGGCGGCCCAGGCGGTAACCGCCCTGGGCGACGACCTGTCCGCCGAGAAGACCTACACCGCGCCCCCGTCGGAGTACACCTCCTACTGCGCCCAGGTAGCCGAGGTGGAGGTGGACCCGGAGACGGGCGAGGTCAAGGTCACCAAATTCATCACCGCCCACGATGTGGGGACGGTGCTCAACCCGCTGTTCCACCAGGGCCAGATTGAGGGCGGCGTTATCCAGGGACTGGGCTATGCGCTGATGGAAGAAATGGAAACGGAGGAAGGCCGCATCGCCAACCTGAGCCTGGGCGACTACAAAATCCCCACCATCAAGGACGTCCCCGAACTGGTAACGGTCCTGCTGGAGGACGGCGGCGGCCCCGCCCCCTTCGAAAGCAAGGGCATTGGCGAAAGCAGCAACACCCCCGTAGCCGCCGCCATAGCCAACGCGGTGCATGATGCCATTGGGGCCCCGGTAATGCAGTTGCCGGTAACAGCGGAGCGGGTGCTGCGGGTGATTAAGGGGCGGGGGTGATTTATCCACGAATTGGCGCGAAGGTTTACTAATGGGAGGGGATGAATCATGACTTGGGGGAAGGTGAAATGCACCTGACCAGGATGAAAATTGGGGCAGGGTCGCATCCTGCCTTTCAACAAGACATTGAGCTGAAGCTGAATGAGCGGGTAAACCTGTTTATAGGGGCGAACGCTTCTGGGAAAACCAGCTTGCTACGTGTTATCGCGGAAGCTGGAGGGCTGGAGAATGCAACAATCTTCTCCTTTATCCTACCTGAAGTTCAAGTCAGCGACGATTGGCCGCAGGTGACAGAAAATGCCGATAGTTCGCATAGTAATTTTGGGGCAAACTTCGCATCTCGTCCTCAGGGCCGCAGCCTAACTGATCTTCCTTGGGTGTATCTGCCTGCCACTCGCATTGAATTGCCAGGCGAGTTTGACGAGCATATTTTTCAATTCAATAGCAATCATATTGCTAACGAATTAGATTCGGGTTGGCCCGATATAGATTGGCCAGACAATTCCCAAGTCTTCGACAATCGTTGTGTAGAATTCATAGCAAAGGTGCTGTTTGAAAGCTTCAAGCACGGAGAACCCCGGTTTTCGAGACTCAGGGGATTACTTCGCCATTCAGCTCACTGTGCAGCCAGTATTTCAGAATTGATTACCGGCCGCCTTACAAATTACGTAACACACCCTTATGATGTTCTTTCTCCAGAAGAAATCGACCCACTGGCAGTCGAACCCTATGTGCATCCAGGCATGGGTGTAGTTACTTCTACAGGACCGGATAAGAAAGCTCTAGCTCAATATGCAGGCAATTTGAGCTCTGGAACCCAGGGGGCTTTCTTATGGGTGTTGTATGTGGCTCTGAAAATTGCCTACTATTACCAACTGGAGAAAGGCTGGCACGAAAAACCCGCCATCCTCCTAATCGACGAAATAGAAAACCACCTGCACCCCACCTGGCAGCGGCGGGTAATTCCGGCTTTGCTGGACCATTTTCCTCGCCTGCAGATTTTCGCTACTACCCATTCGCCCTTTGTGGTGGCGGGATTGAAGGCGGGGCAGGTGCATGTGCTGAAGCGGGATGAGAATGGAGTGGTAACTGCTGCTACCGAGCCACGGGACGTTATAGGATGGACGGCGGATGAGATTTTGCGGGGGATGATGGGTGTGGATGAGCCTACTGATCAGTTGACCGTAGACCGGGCAGAGAGGTTGCGGGAGCTTAGGGGCAAGGCTGAAATCAATGATCAGGAGGAAGAAGAACTAAACAGGTTGCGCCGTCAAGTTAACGAGGATTTGCTGAACAAGCGGGGACCGCTGGAAGCGCAACGAGAACGGTACGCCGACCTGATGGAGGAATTTCTTCGCAGTCGGCAGAGTGAATTGAATCAGGATGGGGAGTAGCAAGGTTGCACTGGGTTGAAAGGGGGCCGGAACCTCCAGGAATTCAAGGTTATGCACAGCATTATACGAGGGGTTGGGTAGATTATTTTAGAAATGGCGTTGGAGGACGGCCCACAGATGACTTCTGGAGACAATTCCGGAATGACTTAGGTAGCAAAACCAACGGTATATGTTGGTACTGTGAACGACAATGTTCCGCTGATGCTCAAGTCGGGGAACTAGCCCCTTCGGTCGACCACTTCAAGCCCCGGCACCGCTTTCCTGAGTTGACCTACAGCTGGAATAACTGGGTGTTCAGTTGCCGTCGCTGTAATGACGAAAAAGCAGATAAGTGGCCTGTAGAAGGGCTAGTTGACCCTTGCGACCCTGATGTATTAGAACGTCCGGAGCAGTACTTTACTTATGACTGGCTAACAGGAGAAGTATTGTCCAGGAGGGACCTTCCTGAGAACGCTCGACGAAGAGCCACGGACACGATAAGCGCTTTGAATCTCAACCGTCAGGACTTGCTAGACCTCCGATTTGAATGGGTGTGGCAATTCTGTCTCGATTTGTTCGACGATAATACCGTGCCAGTTTCAGCCCGAGACCTCTTTATCAGGACGTATGCCGGGCGACCCACCAAACCGGTTGAGTTCTCGGGGGTGACCGGTATGTTCGTTGAGCAACTGCGGAGGTCGGGGAGTCTTTAGTTATCTATGAAAGCAAGCAACAAACAGCAACCCCCAATTTTCGGGGCTGACTTTGACCTCGACCGCATCATGCGAAAGCACAGATGGTGGATGTTTTTTTCCATGGTTGCAGGGGTAGTCGTCTTGAGCGCCATCTCTGTCCTAGTCGCGAAACTGACCTGACTGTTGACCTCTTGCCATCTAGTGAACTATCTTTGGCTGCACTGGCACTTGGAATTACACTCCTGTTAAAATGGTTCGGAGTTCCCAAGGCACCCTGAAGAATTGAATGTTGGAGGAACCACCATGCCACAAACTACCGGACTGGGCCACGTTGGCATTTATGCCGACGATTTTATGAAGCAGCGCGACTTCTACAACCGCGTTATCGGCCTGAAGATTGCCGATGAGAATATGGAGCGGGGCATGTGTTTCATGTCCTCCGACCCGGTGTCCGAGCACCACGAGTTCGTGATTATGAAGGGGCGCGAGGCCAGCGAGGAGACGAAGACCATCCAGCAGATATCCTTCAAGGTGCCCACCATCCAGGACATGCGCGAGTACAAGGAGGCGCTGGAGGCCGAGAACATCACCATCGAACGCATCGTCAGCCATGGCAACGCCTTCGGCATGTACTTCTTCGATCCGGAAGGCAACCGGGTGGAACTGTACTACCGCACCGGCTTCCCCGTCCCTCAGCCTCACGGCGATGCCATTGACCTGGGCCGGTCCGACGAGGAGCTGTTGGCCGATGCCCGCCACCTGCTGATGACCAAGGAACCTGCCAAGTAGGGAATCGGGCGATTTAGCGGTCCATTTAGCTGCAGGAACCTGGTCCCTGCAAAGTGTTGTCGAGTTGTAGGGGCGGGTTTGAAACCCGCCCCTACGGTTTAGGGTCTCAACCATGCTCAAACGCATCTGCTCCGCCATCATCAGGTTTTTCGGCAGGCTGGCCTACCGCGTCTACGCCGTCCTGGGCTTTCTGCTGCTGACGGTGGTCGTTTTGTTTACCCTGTTCCCCCAGTTGCCCACCGGCTTCCACACTGCCCTGTTCGTCACCCAGGTGCTCAACATCCCCGTCAAGCCCCAGGCCTGGTTCACCCAGACGCCGGTGCGGGAGGAGATTACCTTCCAGCGGGCCGACGCCGAGGGGCAGGCCGACATCTACTACATCCCCGACGGCAAGCGCCGGGCCGCCCTGCTGGTGTTCCTGGGGGCCAATGCCGCGGGCCGGGACGACCGGGACGTGGTCAACTTCGGCAACGCCCTGGCCCGGGCCGGCTATGTCCCCATGTTCAGCTGGTCGCCCACCATGGGCCTGCAGAACAACGTGGACCCGGCGGAGGTGGAGAACCTGGTGTGGGCCTTCCAGTACCTGCACCGCCAGGACTACGTGGACCCGGACCGCATCGGCATGGCCGGCTTCTCCGTTGGCGGTTCCTTCATCATGGTGGCGGCGTCTGACCCGCGCATCCGAGACGACGTGGCCTTCGTCAACGCCTTCGGGGCCTACTACGACGCCCGCGACTTCTTCGTCCAGATTGCCAGCAGCACCAAGCGCTCCGGCGATACGCTGGAGCACTGGGACGTGGACCGCCTTACGCGGCGGGTCTTCGTCAACGAGCTTATTGAAGTGGCCCCCACCGAAGCGGAGCGGAACGTGCTAACCCGCCGCTTCGTGGACAATGCCCAGGTAACCCAGTTAGAACTGGACGGGCTGGACGGGACCGCAGACCTGTCGCGCCGCCTGCTGGACGGCACGGACCCCCAGGAAGCGGAACGCTTGCTGAACGAGATGCCGCCCGATTTTCTAGAGGAACTGGACGGCATTTCTCCCCGCAACTACATCGACAACTACAAGAATAGGCTGCTCATCATGCACGACGTGGGCGACCCGCTGATTCCCGTGGGCGAGTCCCGCCGCCTGGTGGAAACCCTGCGAGGCCAGGGCCGCCAGGACATGCGTTACACCGAAACGGAAATCTTCGAGCACGTCCGCCCCGACGCCGATCTGCAACTGTGGCCCCTGGTCAAGGGCGCCAGCAAGCTCTACGCCCACATGTACGGCATCCTCCGCATCGCCGCCTGAGTTTTCTTAATCCACGAATGGGCACGAATCCTCACTAATGGGACTGCAATTTCGCTGCCTTGGTTTCGACAGCCCTGGATTTACGGCGTCAAGAACAACTGCATATCATTATTTGTGCCTATTCGTGTATATTCGTGGATAAATGAGGAACAAGAGGAGGACGGCCATGATCTGGTGTCGCTTTGAACGGGAAGGCAGGGTCAGCCACGGGCGCATTGTGGACGACGAGGTTTTCGAAGTTGACGGCAGCCCCATAGGCAACCCAGCGGACACCGGCGTTACCTACGCCCTGGGCGAGGTGCGGCTGCTGGCCCCCATCGTCCCGCCCATGCTGTACGCCGCCGGCCCCAACCACAACGGCCACGTGGAGGGCATGGCCGCCCGCCGGGGCGCCGCGCCCAGCTATCCCCAGATTCCGGAACCTAACTTCCGCTCCGTTCACGCCCTGATCGGCACCAAGGAGAACATCGTGGTACCCGCTGACAGTTCCGGGGCAGTGCAGCCCGAGGGCCAGCTTGCCGTGGTTATTGGCAAGCACGCCCGCAAGGTGACCAGCCGCGACGAGGCCCTGGACTGCGTCTTCGGCTACACCATCGCCAACGATATCAGCGAACGGGTCTGGCAGGGCGGCGACCGCACCATGTTCCGAGGCAAGAGTTGCGACACCTTCAAGCCCCTGGGTCCCTGGATTGTTACCGACCTGGCCCACGACGGCTTCCGCATCATCGTCCGCCACAACGGCGAGGTCTGGGAGAACTTCACGTCCGCGGAGCAGATCTGGGACGTGCCAACGTGGATTATCGAGATGAGCAAGTACACCACCATGCACCCGGGCGACGTGCTGATGATGGGCACCCAGGGCGCCGACGGCGATATGTTCCCCGGCGACACCATCGAGGTGGAAATCAGCGGCATCGGCACCCTCCGCAACTACATCGTCGCCGAGTGAGATTTATCCACGATCCGCAGCGGCGGACGAATAATCACTAATGGATTAATTTCCATTTCATTCGTGAAAATTCGTGCCTATTCGTAGACTAAAGTAGAAAGGAGCTGCCATGACGGCTATGCAGGACCTGATAAAGCAGGCCTTTGAGACCAACTGGGAGTGGACGGAGCGTTACATTGAAGGGCTGAGCCAGGAAGAGATCGAGTACCGTCCCAACGACCAGTGCCATTCCATCGGCTTTATCCTGTGGCACTACGGGCGGGCGCTGGACCGGTGGGTGCAGTCCCGCGCCAAAGGGGAACCCCAGCTGTACGAGCAGGGCTGGGCGGAACGCCTGGGCAGGGAACCGGATCCCGATGACGTTGGTTTCGGCTACGGGGTGGAGGAGTTGAGCAACTGGCGCTGTCCCGACAAGGAGGCGCTGGTGGAGTACGCAAACGCCATGCGGAACAACACCCTGGAGTACCTGTACAGCCTGGACGAGGAGACCATGCTGAGCAAAGGAGTGGTCACCCGAACGGGCGACACCATCAGCGTAGCCGCCATGTTCTTCCACCTGCTGTGGGAGGTGAACCAGCACGGAGGCCAGGCCGGCTACCTGCGGGGCATGCAGCGAGGGTTGAACCAGTAGGACTCTTATCTACGAATCCGCCACGGCGGACGAATAAGCACTAATTTATTGATTTCCATCCCGTTCGTGAAAATTCGTGGGGACTCGTGGATTAAGGAAAAGAGAAAGGAGTCGATATGTCAGCCCTGCAAGACTTCATAAGGCAGGCCTTTGAGACCAACTGGGAGTGGACGGAACGGTACATTGACGGGCTGACCCAGGAAGAAATTGAATACCGTCCCCACGACCAGTGCCATTCCATCGGCTTTATCCTGTGGCACTACGGGCGCGCCCTGGATATGTGGGTCCAGACCCGGGCCAAGGGTGGCACCCAGCTTTACGAAGAAACCTGGGCCGAGCGGCTGGGCATGACGCCGGAACCCACCGACGTGGGGTTTGGCTACGGAGTCGAAGAATTGAACAATTGGACGTGTCCCGACAAGGAACTACTGGTGGGGTACGCCAACGCCGCCCGCAACAACCTGCTGGAATACCTGGCCAGCCTGGACGAGGATGCCCTGCTGAACACGGAAATGACCACCCGGTGGGGCGAGACCATCAACCTGGCCCGCATGTTCTCCATCCTGCTGTGGGAAGTAAACCAGCACGGAGGGCAGGCCAGCTACTTGCGGGGCATGCAACGGGGGTTGGGGCAATAAGATGCGGAAATTGATGGAGCGCCTTGGAGCGGGCGGAGTCTAAGTCGTGTACGCTTGGGGCTTGACTGGTTCTACGCCGTCCTCGGCGCACCATGCAAGGTACTCGTCAACCGATATCTGGAACTCCCGCATCAGGTCTTCAGGATGTTCAGCGTGGAAGGTGGCAACTGAGCAAGGAGCAGTGTTGACTACGCTTCCAGAATAGACTTTCGCAATGTCGTCATATTCGGTCTCGGCGATGTATCCCTTGTATTCCATCATGGCGCTGCTCCTACGGCAGTCAGAAAGGTGGCGATTTCGCGGACTGCCCGTCTGTCGAGATAAGGACTGGGGTGAGGCTCATGTACCACTAAACGCACTCCTTCTTTGCTAAGGCGGACGCGGGAACCTGATCTTTCCAAAACTTCAACGTCAAGGGCTCTTAACAACGATTCGGCTTCTGCCCAACGAATGTCGGGCGGCGTGGGTCTGGCAAAAATCCTTTCAAACGTGCGCCGGTGCCTTGTCCTCAAGTACATACTATACTACCCATGCGGGTATTCTTCCACGAACAGGCGCGAACAATCAACGGCCTATTCGTGAAAGTTTGTGCCTGTTCGTGGAGCAAAAAGAAGGGGAAACAAACAATGCAAATAACCGAGCACATTTACAGCACCCACATTCAGGAAGACCAGAGCACCTTCGGGGCCATGCACCCGGGCGGCACCCAGATTTACTTTGTTGGCGACCCCAACGAAGGTATGGTGCTGGTGGACTCGGGGGAGCCTTACCGGCATTGGACTCGGCAGATTCTCGACTACCACGAGGAACTGGGCCGGCCCAAGATGACCGCCATCCTGGTAACCCACGGGCACGGCGATCACATTGGAGGGCTGGACCGGCTCCAGGAGGCTTTCGGCTGTCCCGTCCGCTGCCACCCCAAGCTGGCGCCGGTCCTGGCTGAGAGGCTGGGCGAGGACTGCGTGGTCAAGCTGCGGTCCAGGGATCTGGTGCCGTCCGGTGGACGCATAACATTGCGGGCACTGTTCACGCCGGGCCACGAGGACGACCACGTCTGCTATTACCTGCGGGCCGACAACGTGCTGTTCAGCGGCGATAACATCCTGGGCAACTCGTCGTCCAGCGTCCGCAACCTGAAGCAGTACATGGAGTCCCTGGAATTGATGGCCCGCCAGCGCCCTGCCATCATCTGCCCCGGCCACGGCCAGACCATACACAACGGCGAGGCCCGCATCCGCTGGCAGCTAAACCACCGCCAGGAGCGGGAGGACCAGGTGCTTACCGCCCTGGAGCAGGGGGCGGAGACGGTGGACGAGACGGTTACAGCCGTCTATCCCCGCAACCTGCGCAAGAACCTGCGGGGCGCCGCCGCCCGCAACGTCAACACTCACCTGGCCAAGCTGCGGGAAGAGGGCCGCGTAACCGAAAATCCGGCCACCTACACCGTCAATCACCAATAATCTACGAAGGGCCTAACTCTCGATAACCAGCTTGCCGAAGAACTCCCGGGATTCCATGACCCGGTGGGCCTCCGGCACGTCTTCGAGGGGGAAGGTCTGGCCCACGATGCCCTTCAATTCCCCGTTGTGGACGCATTTCATCAGGTCGCCGAAGCTGCGGCGGGTGCGGCCACCGCTGCCCATCAGGTGCAGGGGCCTCCCCTGCAGGATGGACAGGTCCATGTTGGTGCGCGCTCCTGACGTAACCCCCGTAATCACCAGTCGTCCGCCGGGTTTCAGGGACAGCATGTTCTGCTCCCATACGTCGGCGCCCACCACGTCGAAAACCAAGTCCACGCCTTTGCCGTCGGTCAGTTCCCTCACCCGCTCACTGATGTTGGACGTCTCACGGTAATTGATTACTTCGTCCGCGCCCCATTTCTTCGCTTCGTCCAGCTTCCAGTCGCTGCCGGCGGTGGTGATGACCCTTGCCCCTACCATCTTGGCAATCTGGATGGCCATGCTGGCGACGCCGCTGCCAGCCGCCTGGATAAGCACATCGTCCCACGAGCGCACCTGTCCCTGCACTACCATGCACTGCCAGGCGGTGTGACCGGCCAGGGGAATGGCGGCGGCCTCGTTATAGCTCATGCTGTCGGGAATTTGGTAGGCGTTGATGGCCGGGGCGGTGATGTATTGGGCATGGCCGCCGTCCAGGTCCACGCCAATGCGTTTCTGGGTGGTGCAGTACTGGTCGCTTCCATCAACGCAGTACTCGCAGGCACGGCACTTGACCCGGTTTTCCAGCAGCACCCGGTCCCCCGCCTGGAGGGTGGTATTGGCGTCGGGGCTGATGGAGACAATCTCCCCGGCCACGTCCATGCCCATGATGCGGGGCCCCTGGCCGCTGCGGCCCCGGTTGCGCATGCCCATGTCGGCCCGGTTCAGGGCGCTGCCGTGGACCCGCAGCATAACCTCGCCGGGGGCAACCTCCGGGTCCGGCAGGTCGCCATACACCATCGCATCCGGCCCGCCCGGTTCTTCCAGGTAAACGGCTTTCATGGAAACCACCTCCTCCGGTACAGATTGGAATTCGCCCGCATATTACAAGAGGGTGGGATGGGAGTCAAAATTGGCAAGGAGAAGACCCCTCGTCCAGCGGACAAGGGGCCATGTTTTCTCGGACTCCCTAACTAGCCAGCCTTGCCCACCACTACCCTTGCTTCTCCTCAGGTTTGCGCCCAGGAAAATCTGGAGGTGGTTCCTCATCGGACCAGTGACTGAATTCCGCCATGGTCATGCCGCCTGCCCGCCGGGTGCGCCAGACAGGATGCCTGCGCTGCCGTTCCGCCCTGGCCTGTCGTTCCTCTTCTGTCATGTCTGTTACCTCCTGAAGCGAAGCCTATTTGGGGCGTCCATTTTGGCCCAGCCTTTCCCTTTTTAACTTTGACATTTCCGTTGATGAATATATACAACCCATTATATACTATTATTGTACTATAAATTATTGAGGAAAGGCAATGCAGGCTGCCAGCAGGTACGCTTATTTGATAATTGTTGCTTTGTCCGTAGCCGCGTTGGCGGCCTGCTCTTCCTCTTCTCCTTCCCCCGCAGCAGCCTGCCCCGATGGCTGGGACCAGGTTACTGAGTACCAGCTTTACTTCGGGCTCAGCGACGCCACGGGGGCTCCGGACGCCGTTTCCGACGAGGCGTGGGCCCGGTTCCTTGCCGACACGGTGACGCCCCGGTTTCCAGACGGCCTCACCGTTACCGACGGGGCGGGGGCAGTGGCGCAACGACGCGGGAGAAATACTGAAGGAACGGGCCAAGGTATTGACGCTGCTGGTGTGGCCCGACGATTCGGCGTTGCAGCGTTTGAACGAGATTGCCGCCGAGTACGAGCGGCGCTTCAACCAGGAATCGGTGCTGCTTACCTCTGCTCCATCCTGCGCCTCCTTCAGCTAAGCCTTGTTCATCCACCAACATGAGCGGATGATCCTGCGTTGACGCTCTTTTCCCCTGCCTTTACACTGCCCAATACCAGATTAGCCGCGCCGGAGGGGCAGCATGAGTCTTCCAGAGTTTGACGTTACGGGACAGAAGGTACTTATCACCGGTGCGGGCCGCGGAATCGGCAAGGGCATTGCCCTGGCATTCGCCGAGGCCGGGGCCGACGTGGCCATTACCGGCCTTACCGATACCGGAGTGAATGCCGTGGCCGACCAGGTGCGCGCCCTGGGTCGCTCGGCTTTGCCCCTGACCGGCGACGCCACGCGGGCCGAAGACATGGACCGTATTGCCCAGCAGGCCCTGGCCGAGTTCGGGCACCTGGACACCCTGGTTACCTGCGTGGGAGACGCCATCCGCAAGCCCGTGGTCAAGCTCCCCGGCATCGGCGTTGAGGGCATGAGCGAGGAGGAGTGGCACTTCATCGTGGACGTGAACCTGACCGAGGCCTTCCAGGGCTGCCGGGCCTTCGGCGCCCACCTGCTGGAACGGCGGCAGGGTTCCGTCATCAACATCTCCGGCTGGGCCGCCTTCCGGGGCCGCCAGGGTTCCGCCGCCTACGATGCCGCCAAAGCCGGGGTGATGCGCTTCACCGAGTCCCTGGCCCAGGAGTGGGCGCCCTACGGCGTACGTGTCAACTCGGTGGCGCCGGGCAGTTTTCCCGACCCGAACCAGATGTCCGCCGAGGCTTACCAGGCCCGCCAGGACGCCGCCAAAGAGCAGGTGCCCCTGGGCCGGGTGGGTTACCTGAAGGAAATAGGCTACCTCTCCGTCTTCCTGGCATCCCCGGCGGCCGCCTACGTTACGGGCCAGACCTGGGCGGTGGACGGCGGAGTCAGCATTAAGAGCGGATAGGTTCCTGGGAGCGTGTGCCAGCGCGGGCGCGGGTTTCTCGCGCGATGCGCAGGGCGCGTCAGGGGAAACGGGCATGTCCGAAAGGGAAAGCCGGCGCGGCGAGACTCTATGGGATTTCGCAAGGGACCGCGGGGTCAGCAGGCGTCAGTTCCTTTGGTTGATGGCGTCAGGGGGCGCCGCCGCCGTCCTGGCCGCCTGCGGAATAACGGAGACATCCCAGGCGCCTCGCAATATCCCCGCGGAATCGGTTAACGGGCCCTGGTTCAAGGACACTTCGCCCTTCATAGTCCACGGCGACGGGAAGAGCCTCGAGGCCCGCCTGGAAAACACCCGGGGTCTGATAACATCCAGCAAGCATTTCTTCGTCCGCAACAACTCCTCCAGCCTGGATCTGGACCCGACGACCTGGCGCCTTACGGTGGAAGGCGACGCCGTCGCCAATCCCCTGGAACTGACCTACGACGACATTGTCGGACTGCCACCCCGGGTCCTGATGTGCTACCTGGAATGCGCTGGCAACCACCGGGCCATGTTCGACCTGGTACAGGGGCGCGCTGCCGCCGGCACCCAGTGGATGACGGGCGGCGTTGGCAATGGAGAATGGGTGGGCGCTTCCCTGCGGGATGTGCTGACCCTGGCCGGCATACAGGATAATGCGGTCAGTGTTCTGCTGGTGGGCCTGGATACGGATTCGCCGGAAAACGGATTCCGCCGCGTCTTGCCGGTGGAAAAGGCGATGCATCCGGACACCCTGCTGGCCTACCGGCTTAACGGCGAGGCCTTGCCCAGGGACCACGGCTTCCCGGTTCGCGCCCTGGTTCCCGGCTGGGTGGGCAGTTCCAACATCAAGTGGCTGGGGCAGATAATTGTATCCTCCGAGCAGATCTGGACTCGAAACAACACGACCTCCTACGTGCTCATAGGTAACGATTACCCGCCGGAAGGGGAGGCCACGGGCCAGGTGGTGGAGTTGCAGACCATCAAGAGCGCCCTGGCGCTGCCCTGGCCGGCAGAATTGCCGGCCGGCAGCCATCGTATCCACGGCTATGCCCATTCTCCCCACGGACCCATAGTGGGAGTGCAGTGGAGCGAGGACGGGGGAGCGTCATGGCGCGATGCCGACCTGCCGGGGCCCCAACCCCAGTATTCGTGGGCCCGGTTCGAGCTGGTGTGGCGGGCCGAGCCCGGAGACCACGCGATTTTGACCCGCGCCACCGACGCGTCCGGCAACACCCAGCCCGACCAGGTTCCCTTCAACGATAAGGGCTACCTTTTCAACCGGCCCCTGCCCCACCCCATTCGGGTGACGGACGGGAATGCAGGGGCGCGAGAAGTCCCTGCGTCGAAGCAAGAAATAGCGTAAAATAGGCAGCGAAATGTCGGGTTTCTCGTTAACCTGTCCTGGACAGTTTCCTTTCATGCCAGCATTAGTGAATCTTCGTCCGCCGCGGCGGATTTGTGGATGAAACAGCAAGGAGACAAGCGGCCATGACCATGCATTACCCGCTGCTGGTGCCCAGCATTCTCAACCGGGCCCGAACCTCCTTCCCCAACAAGGAAATTATTACCCGTATTGAAGGCAGGGACGGCGATGTCCACCGCTACACCTACGGGGACATGGCCGCGCGGGTAAACAGGCTGTGCAACGCCCTCGGCGGCCTGGGAGTGAAAAAGGGCGACCGGGTGGGCACCTTTGCCTGGAACACCTACCGGCACCTGGAGGCCTATTTCGCTTCCCCGGTCATGGGCGCCGTCAACCACACTATCAACATTCGCCTCTTTCCCGACGACCTGGTGTATATCGTTAAACACGCCGAGGACAAGGTGATTTTCGTCGATCCGGACCTGTGTCCCATACTGGAGGCCTTGGCGCCCCAGCTTGAGTCTGTCGAGCATTACATTATCCTGACCGACGACCCGGAACCGGCAACCACCCTGCCCAACGCCGTGAGTTACGAAACGTTGCTGGCCCAGGCATCAGACCGGTTTACCCCGCCCGAACTGGACGAATGGGACCCGGCCGGCCTCTGCTACACTTCGGCCACCACCGGGCGGCCCAAGGGCGTAACCTACTCGCACCGTGCCCTGTACCTCCACTCCATGGCCGAGTGCATGGTCGATACCGCAGCCTTCAGCGAGCGGGACACCACCATGGCAGTGGTGCCCATGTTCCACGCCAACTGCTGGGGCTTTCCCTATTCCAGCGCCCTGGTGGGGGCCAACCAGGTGATGCCGGGCGTCCGGCCCGACCCACAGGCTATTTGTGAGCTTATACACCGGCACGGGGTAACCGTTACCGCCGGCGTCCCCACAATCTGGGTCGGAGTGCTGGACTACCTGGAGCGCTCCGGCGAGAGCTATGACTTTTCAACGCTGCGGGCCGTCATCAGCGGCGGCTCTGCGGTGCCCGTCAGCGTCATCAGGACCTACAACGAACGACTGGGCGTCGACCTGGTCCACGCCTACGGCATGACCGAAGCCACCCCTATCGTCACCTACAACCACACCAAGACTCACCTGGAGGACCTGCCCCAGGATGAAAAATACGAACTGGCCGGAAGCCAGGGCCTGGTGGTAGCGGGGCTGGAAATGCGCCTGGTGGACGAGGAGGGCAACGACCTGCCCTGGGACGGCGAACAGCGGGGGGAGCTTCTGTTCCGCGGCCCGTGGATTTCCCGGGAGTATTACAATGATGAGCGTACCGCCGAGACTTACATCGACGGCTGGTACCACAGCGGCGACATTGCATCGGTGGACCCGGAGGGTTACATCCAGATAGGCGACCGGGTCAAGGACATGGTCAAGAGCGGCGGCGAGTGGATTTCCTCGGTGGACCTGGAGACGGCCATCATCGCCCACCCGGACGTGCTGGAGGCGGCGGTCATTGCCATACCCCATCCCACCTGGGTGGAAAGACCCCTGGCCTGCGTGGTGCCCCGGGAAGGGGCCCGCGACGGCCTGGACAAGGCCCAGGTGATGGACTTTATCCGCGACCGGTTTGCCCGCTGGTGGCTGCCCGACGACGTGGTGTTCATTGACGAGATCCCCAAGACCAGCGTGGGCAAGTTCGACAAGAAAGTGCTGAGGGAGAGGTACCAGGATTATGTGGTGGGGGAGTAGGGGACCGGGCCCTCAGGGTCGCAGTTTTTCAGTATCTTTTCCGTTATCCCTTTAACCAGACCGAAAATTCAACATCCTGGAGACATCATGGTTGAGGAAGCGTACGAATTCGACCAACAGCCCGGGGGCAACATATTCGGCACCACCCCTCCCTCGACGGGCATCGTTTACGTCCTGAGCAACGTCGCCATGCCCGGCTACATCAAGATCGGCTATACGAGCGGCAACAGTTCCAAGGACATTGAGGACCGGATGCGGCAGCTGGACAGCACGGGGGTACCCCGCTCCTTTGACTGCGAATACGCCGCCCTGGTGAATAATTGCTCCCAAGTGGAAAAGGCCATCCACACGGCCTTCGGCGACTTCAGGGTAAGGCAGAACCGGGAGTTCTTCGAAGGGGTTGAACCCTTCCGGGTCAAAGCCATTCTCCAGCTCCTGGCCATCGAGGAAGTTACGCCAAACGGGCACAAGAACCACCAGTTCGAAGCCGACTTCCGGGACATGGAGAGCGAACAACCGACAAGGCGTCGGGAGAGCTTCTCATTCTACATGGTTGATGTCCCCAAGGGGGCCACCCTGGAGTGGGGAGACGACCCGGAGGTCAAGTGCCAGGTTGCCAACGACAGCACGGGCGTGATGTTCGATGGGGAGTACCATACGCTGACGAGTCTGGCCGCCAAGCTAAAGCAGTGGAAGCACACTCCAACAGCCGTCAGGTACTGGACCTACCAGGGAGAAACCCTCCTCCAGCGCCGCGACCGGATGGAACAGGAAGCGCTGGGGCTGGAGGAATATTAGGCGCTGCATTGGCCCCACCGCTTTCGACACGCTTATACTTTGTAACAGGGCTTCATCAGCCAACTATTTCAGCCGGAGACCTTCATGCTTACCCAAACCAACCTGGCGGACCACCTTCCCCGCACCGACGGACGCGTCACCCTGGCCGGCCTTTCGGCGCCGGCTGATATTTACCGGGACGCCTGGGGCATTCCCCACGCCCGGACCGCCAGCGAGGTTGACGCCTTCTTCGTCCAGGGCTTCCTTACCGCCCAGGACCGGCTGTGGCAGATGGAATACGACCGGCGGCGGGGCAGCGGCCAATGGGCCGAGGTGGTGGGCATGGCCGCCCTGGAACAGGACGCAATGATGCGCCGCTTTCGCCTGGTGGACAGCGCCCGCGCCGACTATTGGGCCGTCAACGACCACACCCGCCGGCTGATGGACGCCTACGCCGTGGGCGTCAACGCCTGGATGGAAATGGCCGCCGCCGAGGGCTCCCTGCCCGTGGAATATGCCATTTCCGGCATCGAGCCGGAGCCATGGCAACCCTGGGAGGGCCTGGTGGTCTTCAAGGTGCGCCATATCCTGATGGGCGTTTTCGAGTCCAAGACCTGGCGGGCCCAGATGGTGCGGGCGCTGGGGCCGGAGAAGGCCTCCCTGCTGGGGCCGGGCTATCAGCCGGGACAGCTTCAGATACTGCCCCCGGGCAGCCGCTACGAGGGCGAACTGGACTACTACCTGGCGGAGTTGATGGCCGGCGCCGAGGCGGTCAACCTGCTGAACGAGACGGACAGCGGCAGCAATAGCTGGGCCCTTTCCAGCGAGCGCACCGCCACGGGCAAGCCCCTGCTGGCCGGCGATTCCCACCGCGCCCTGGACACGCCCAACGTGTATTACCAGAGCCACGTGGCCTGTCCGGAGTGGGACGTCATCGGCCTGGCCATTCCCGGCGTGCCCGGCTTCCCCCACTTCGGCCACAACGACAGGGTGGCCTGGTGCATCACCCACCTGAGCGCTGACTACCAGGACCTGTACATCGAGGAATTTAACGGCGCCGGCCTGTACCGGATGCCCGACATCGACCAGGACGGCAGTTCCCGCTGGACCGACTTTCATGCCAGCCACCGGCGTCCCGCAGATTCGAGAGAGGAGACCATAAAGGTCAGGGACGGCGACGATCATCACATCACCACCTGGGCCACCCGCCACGGCCCCATCATCGCCGGCGGCCCCCCAGGCAGGTACGGGCTGGCCCTGAAGTACACCTCGACCGACGGCCCCAAGACCTGGCCCGACATCATTCCCGACATGCTGCGGGCGCGGGACAGCCATGAGTTGGCCGACTTCATGCGTGAGTGGGTGGACCCGGCCAACAACTTCCTGTTCGCCGACGTGGACGGCAATATCGGGTACCTGAGCCGGGGCGAAATCCCCATCCGCTCGGGACAGAACGCCCGCCTGCCCGTCCCGGGCTGGGTGGACGACCACGAGTGGCAGGGCAACATCCCCTTTGAGGAGATGCCCCGCTCGATTAACCCTCCCGAGGGCTACATCGTTACCGCCAACAACAAGCCGGTTGGAGACGATTATCCCTACTACATTTCATCCGAATTTACGCCCGGCTTCCGCGCCGAACGCGTGCGGGAGGCATTGCTGGGCCTGGACAAGCCCACCGCCGCCGACATGGCCCGGGTCCACAGCGAGCGAATCTCCATCCCCGCCCTGGCTTACATCCAGTACCTCAAGGCCAACCGGGTTGAGATTCGCACGTATGACAGCGTGACCGCCAAGGCCCTCCAGATACTCCTGGACTGGTCCGGCAGCATGGACGCCGGTGATGTGGCTCCCACCATCTACAGCGCCTTCAGGGATGCCCTGCTGCACCGCATCTACCGCCACAACCTGGGCGACAAGCTGACTGAGGAGGCTTGGCACCCCGCCAACCGGGGTACTGCCGCCTTCATGGGCCGGGTCAAGACCCAGCTCATCTACATGTTCCCTGAAGACGACCGCCGCCTGCTCCCGGAAGGTGAGACCTGGGTGTCCATGATGTCCGCCGCCCTGGCGGAGGCAGTGGAGACCCTGCGCAATACCCTGGGAGAAGACTTGACTGAGTGGAACTGGGACCGCCTCCACCAGGCCCGGCCATGGCACACCCTGTCCGATGCTTTCCCTGAAACGGCGGACCTGCTGGACCCGCCGGCCATCCCCATGTCCGGGGACGCCGACACTCCCCTGGCCGGCGCCTACTCCCCCGCCGACATGGCCACCGTGGGCGGCCTGTCCGTGGCCCGCTACGCCTACGATCTGGCCGACTGGGACAACTCCCTCTGGGCCATACCCCTGGGCGCCTCCGGCAACCCGGGCAGCCCCCATTACCACGACCAGTCCGAGACCTGGCGCCAGGTGCGGATGATTCCCATGGAATACGGGTGGGACGGCATTGCAGTCCGCAGCCGGTCTCACCTGGCCCTGGATCCGGCGTGAGGGAGCAGGGACCATGAGTATGTTCGACTGGTACCAGCGGGCCCAGACCAGGGCCGAGCAGTTCATTGCCGAACTGGACCCGGAACTGGAAGTGGACGTGGATGAGGACTACATCACGCCCTACGATGGCGGGGAGGAATACGACACCTTCGTCCTGGTCTTTTCCCACCCCACCAATCCCAAATTGAACTGGACCATGGCCGTCAGGCCCGAGGAAGAGTTCATAAACACCGAACTGGAAGAGGTGGTGAGGCGCATCTATTTTGAGCGGGTGGAATAACCGGCCACCGAGTGAAATGGCTCCTTCCCCCTTGACGGGGGAAGGTTGGGATGGGGTGAAGGCCCGCGTACAGTCACCGCCTCCCGCAGGGGCAGCCTTTGTGGATGCCCACCCCATAACAAATCCATTCGTGAACATTCGTGTCTCTTCGTGGATAAATCCAAAGGAAAGGTGAAACCATGCAGAACCAGTCCGACGGCTTCAACGGCAAGGTAGCCATCGTCACCGGCGCAGGCACCGGCATTGGCCGCAGCGCCTCCCTGGCCCTGGCTGCCGAAGGGTTCGCCGTGGCCCTGGCCGGCCGCCGCGCTCAATTGCTGGAGGAGACCATATCCATGGCCGGCGATGCTGCCGGGCGAATGCTGGCCGTCCCCGGCGACATTGGCAGGCCCGACGGAGCGTCAGCGCTCTTCTCCGCCACGAAGGAAAGATTCGGCCGCGTGGACCTGGTGTTCAACAACGCCGGCATCAGCGCGCCGCCCATTCCCCTGGAAGACCTGAGCTACGAGCAGTGGCAGGCGGTGGTGGACGTCAACATCACCGGGGCCTTTCTGTGCACCCAGGAGGCCTTCCGCATGATGAAGGAGCAGGACCCCATGGGAGGCCGCATCATCAACAATGGGTCCATTTCGGCCCACGTTCCCCGGCCCAACTCGGCCCCTTACACCGCCACCAAGCACGCCATCACCGGCCTGACCCGTTCCACCTCCCTGGACGGGCGCAAGTACGACATCGCCTGCGGGCAGATTGACATCGGCAACGCGGACACGGACATGGCCGCCGTCTTCAAGACCGGCGTTCCCCAGCCCTACGGGGAAATCGCGGTAGAACCCACCATGGCGGTGGAAAACGTGGCCCGGGCCGTGGTCTACATGGCCAGCCTGCCCCTGGACGCCAACGTCCAGTTCATGACGGTGATGGCCACCAAGATGCCCTTTATTGGTAGGGGCTGAACAAAAAATCCTATACACAAATGGGCACGAATATTCACAAATTGCAATCCGCTATTCGTGAACATTCGTGCCTATTCGTGGATTGACAAGGAGAACTCATGCAATTTGGCGTTTCCCTTTCCGGCATGGGCCAGCAGCCCATGGAAGCCGACATGCGGCAGAGCTTTCAGGAAATCGTGGAGTACATTCGGAACGCTCGCCAGTTGGGCTTCGACTTCCTGTACCAGGGCCAGCACTACCTGACATCCCCCTACCAGCAGCTTCAGACCGTCCCACTGCTGGCCCGCTTGGCCGCCGAGGCCGAGGGCATGGGCATGGTGGCAACGCTGCTGGTGCCCCTGCACCATCCCGTGGACCTGGCGGAACGGGTGACGACCATGGACATCATCACCAACGGCCGCTTCCACCTAAGCGCCGCCCTGGGTTACCGCGACGAGGAGTACGACGCTTTCGGGGTGCCCCGCAACCGCCGCGTGTCCCGCTACCTGGAGTGCCTGGACGTGATGCGCCAGCTATGGACCCAGGACGAAGTGACCCACCACGGCGAGCATTTCCACCTGGACGGGGCACGGATGACCATCCGCCCCATCCAGCAGCCGCATCCGCCCATCTGGGTGGCGGCCAACGGCGACGCCGCCATCAAGCGGGCCGCACGCCGGGGCTACACCTGGTACGTCAATCCCCACGCCACCTATACCGCCATCAAGCGCCAGATTGAGTTGTACCACGAAACGGCGGAAGCCGCCGGCTCCAACGCCCCCAGCGACCTGCCCATCGCCCGCGAGTTGTACGTGGGCGAGACCCGGGAACAGGCCTGGGCCGACGCCGCTCCCTTCCTGGGCGGCAAGTACGCAGCCTACGCCCAGTGGGGCCAGGACAAAGCCATGGACGAGGAGTTCAGCACCGCTTTCGCCGAACTGGCCGAGGACCGCTTCATCATCGGCGACCCGGAGGACTGCATCGGAGAAATAGAAAAGCTACGGGAACTGGGCATGTCCCACGGCAGCTTCCGCATGATGTGGCCCGGCATGGACCTGCGCCGCGGCCTGCAAAACCTGGAACTGTTCGCGGACCGGGTGATGCCGCATTTTAGGGGGTAGGGGCAGGGGTGTACGCCCCCAGGAAGAGCCGCTGCAAGGGTGAACCGCCAGTTTGGGACAAGACCAAAGTTCTGAATAACGCTGAATAAGCTAAATGGCTGTACGGTAGTCCGACCTTGCCCCAAATCGTGATCCTTCGTGGATGCAGAGGATTAAAGGCTCAACCCCCGACCCCCACTATCTCCCCAAGCGTGGCGCTGAAGCGGCCCTTGTTCAGGGTTTGATGCGCGCCCAGGGCCGCCGCCCGTTCCATGGAGGCAGTGTCCTCGTGGGGGCCGAAGGCAATAATGCGGGGGCCCTTGCCGGAGCCGGCGGCGGTTTGTTCTCCCAGGTCTGCCATTACGGCATTCCACGTTGCGGCGTCGCCCTCCAGGTCCACCAGCACCAGTTCCGTTTCGCCGTTGACGTAGCAGGCCCAGAAGTCGTCCGCAGTGTGGGCCTGGCGCACCGAGTAGCCCAGGGGTTCGGCCACCGTTTCAACCCGGGCCTGGAAGAACAGGTTCTGGCCCAGCAGGATTATCCGGCTTGCGTTGGCCATGTCAGCTACCCTGCGCTTCCTTCAATCGTTCGCCCAGCAGGTCTATGGCTGCCTGGGCCGCGGCCCGCTTGTTGCCGTCCCGGTCGCTGTCGAACACGCGGTGGATGGCCACGTCGTTGCCGTTCTTGTCCGCCAGGCCGATGTAGAAGGTGCCGATGGGGAAGGACGAATGCCCCTGCCCCGGGCCGGTAACGCCGGTGGTGGATACGGCGTAGTCGGTGCCTGTTAGCTCCAGGACGCCCCGCGCCATGGCGATGGCCATCTCCTCGCAGACGCTGCCCTTGGTGTCGTAAAGCTCGTCGGAAACGCCCAGGATGCTCTGCTTCAGCCCGCCGGTGTAGGCGATGACGCCCCCAGGGAAGTACTGGGAACTGCCGGGGATGGTGCCCAGCAGGTAACCGATCAGCCCTGCGGTGTCCGCCTCGGCCACCGATACCCGCTTGCCCTGGGCCATCAGCATTTGCGCTACTTCTTGTACGTCCATTACATCTCCTTTTTTTCCACGAATCCGCCGCGGCGGACGAATGTTCACTAATGATGGGCCAATCCCCGACTACCTTACCACAAAGGTCCGGCAGCCCCTATCAGGCGGCCCCTCCCCCTCCCTGCCGCCGGAACTGGGCTCGGGTGAACCTGGCAATCAGCGCCCCGGCCACCAGGCCACACAGGTGCCCTTCCCACGAAATGTGGGGCGCGGTGGGCACCAGGCCCAGGAAAATACCGGTGCCGAACACCAGAATCACCAGCACCGCCACGATGATGGACAGGAAGCTGTGCTCGTACCAGCCCCGGGCCACCAGGTAGCCAAAGTAGCCGAACACCAGGCCGCTGGCGCCAACGTGGACCACGTGCCGTACATCGTCCCAGGGCCAGGGACGCCCCACGCACCACAAGGCCAGGCCACCCACGAAAACGATAAACAGGGTAACTCCCACGAAGTTGGCCCGGCCCCGGGCCGCCACCAGGCCGCCCAGGATGAGCAGGGGAAAAGAGTTGGATAGCAGGTGACCGAACCCGCCGTGCAGGAAGGGACTCAACAGTATGCCCCGCAGTCCCTCTATGGTGCGGGGCACCAGGCCATACTGGTTCAGGCTGTACTCCATGAAGACGTTGACGACCTGAACCACCCACAGTACGGCGATGAAGGCAATGAGCAGGGACAGGCTCGCAAAGCGGTCTCGTGCCATTGCTACTCCGCGATTTCTCCAGGAGCAGTCGCCGGCTTTTGCAGCAGCAGGAAGAACTCCCGGTTTCCCTTGTCTCCCAGTATGGGCGAAGGGCACATGCCCCTGATGCGGAGCCTTTGCTCTGTTGCCCAGAGCACCGTCCGTCCCAGCACGGCGGCGTGAACCTTGGGGTCCTTGACTATGCCGCCCCTGCCCACTTGTTCCCGGAGAGCCTCGAACTGGGGCTTTACCAGGACGATGATGTGGCCGCCGTCCCGGAGATGTTCCAGGGCCGGTGGAATTACCAGGTTCAGGGAAATGAAGGAAACGTCAATTACCACCAGGTCCACGGGTTCCGGCAGACTGTAGGGATGACGGGCGTTGGTCTTTTCCATCGTTGTGACCCGGGCGTCGCGGGTTAGCCGGTAATGCAGTTGCCCGTGGCCCACGTCCACCGCGTAGACATGCCGGACGCCCCGCTGCAGCAGGCAGTCGGTGAAGCCGCCGGTGGAAGCGCCCACGTCCAGGGCCGTCTTGCCGTCCACGTTCAGGTCAAAGGTGTCCAGGGCGCCGGCCAGTTTCAGACCGCCCCGGCTCACGTAGGGCAGGCGACCGCGCACTTCCAGGGAAACGTCATCCGGCAGTGTGGAACTGGCCTTGGCCACCCTTCCCGACGGCGCGAAGACCATGCCCTCCATTATCAGGACCTGGGCCTGCTCGCGGCTTTCGGCCAACCCCCGCTCCGCCAGCAGCACGTCGGCCCGCTTTTTCCGCACTTTCGTCGCCATTTTTCTCTATTTATCTACTCCCCGGTGAAATTGGGGGCGCGCTTTTCCAGGAAGGCGCGGTAGCCTTCCTGGTAGTCCCGCGTGTCGAACTGGGCCAGGGGAATGTTGGCCTCCTCGGGGGTCAGGTTGTCCAGGGCCGGCTTGGCCAGCACCTGGTTCAACGTCTGCTTGTTGGCGGCGTGGGACAGGGAGGCCAGGGAAGCGATGTCCCGGGCCAGCCGGTAGGTAACTTCCTCCAGTTCATCCGGACCTGTTACCTGGTTTACCAGGCCCATGCGCAGGGCCTCTTCCGCGTCCACCAGGCGGCCGGACAGAAGGATGTACAGGGCGTTGCCCTTGCCCACCAAGTTGACCAGCCCCCGCATCTCCCGGTGGCCGATGCTGATGCCCAGGCGGGCTGCCGGAATGCCCAGCCGGCTGCCCTCGGCGGCGACGCGCAGGTCCGTTGCCACCGCCAGTTCGCAGCCGCCGCCGGCAGCGAAACCCCGAATCATGGAAATGGTGGGGGTATTCATCGCAGCCAGGGTGTCCAGCAGGCGATCCACCGCGTCGTTATATACCTTGCCCTTGGCCGAGTCGGCGCGGAACTCGTCGAAATCGGCGATATCGGCGCCGGCGGAGAAGGCCACGTCGCCAGCGCCGGTGATTACCACTACCCGCACATCTCTGTCCCGGTCCAGTTCTTCCAATCGGTCGGCCAGCTCACCCCACATTTGATAGTTGATGGCGTTGCGCTGGCGGGGCCGGTTGATGGTAATGGTGGTGATGGGCAATTGGCGCTCTACCAGGATGTAATCCTGGGCGGTAGTGGTCATGAGTTCCTCCAAGAGTGGTGGGCGCTCCATATCGGTCTACAAGGGTAGCCTACAGGGAAGCCGGAAAAAGTGTCAAATGAAGAAGGTCCTCGAAGGCTGTTCAGCCGGTAGAGCTAATCAACAGTCAAGTCTCCCTCGCGGGGCCCCTAACAGCCGGCAATTCCCGGCGGATCCCCGAGCAGACCACAAGAACGATTAATCGGAGATTTGCGAGGCTATACAGTAAACTGGGTCATTAGCTCCAGGGCAGCGCTCAGATTGTCCCCTTCAATGTTAATCAGGCCGTTTTCCTTCAGGTAACCAAGGTCGCGCATCATGGTACGGGTAGTAACTCTTCTGTACAGGTGCGACAAATGATGATTACCGGAACGGAGCATCCGCAACGATACAGTTTCCCTGGATAGCCCCGTCAGCAAGCTTAACTGCCTTTCGCCGGCCGGTGTGCCCAGCTTTCCTTCATCGGCCAGAAACTCCCGGGCGTAATCCCGAAACGCTATTGTTCTGACTTCCTCTAACACTTCAGCGTGAACGGCCTCCAGCTCAAGCGCCAGTCCCTTAAGGGCAAAACTTACGAAGGGGGTTAGGTCGTTCCCGCCCTGAGTCTGTATCAAGTTAAGGTGGTGCACGTATTCCTGCCGGTTCCGGTAGAAATAGTTGGCGAGGGAATAATAGCCCCGCACATTGACGCCAGCCTTATAAAACAGGAAACTCTCGAGCGCTCGGGATGTACGTCCGTTGCCGTCTCCGAATGGATGAATGCTCACCAGGTAAAAATGGGCAACTATTGCCTTCAGCACAGGGTCCCATGAGGCCGCTCGTCCGGTATTCAGCCAACGAACCATTTCGGACATTAATCTTCGCACCTCATCCCCATCGGCGGGAGGGCGATAGAATCCCACGTTTACTGGATGATTGCGATACCGGCCAGGCTCGTTGTGGGGGTAGTCAATACCTTCCGTCAAAATTTCGTGAAACTTCAATATCAGCGGCTCGGAAACTGGAGCCTCAGGATTGTGGCTGACGAACTCGGCTACGTACCTCATCAAGGCCTCGGCGTTTCTGGCTTCCCGCTCTTCCCGCTCTCGGCCACGTTCCAGGGCGGGGGCTTCCGAGTCCGTACCCAAAATTCGGCCTAATTCCTCCTCAGTAAGTTCGGTGCCCTCAATCCCTGTTGTTCCCTGAACCGCTCGAAGTATGTTCAGCCGATCGAGCCGATTCTGCACTGAGGGCGGAATCGGGATATTTCGGATTACTCCCGACAGAGCATGGATCTGGGCCAGGCATTGTATGACATGCTGAGTATCAACCCGAAGCGTCAAATCGAAATTCACTTCCCAACTTGGCAACTTGTGCCTCCTGAAATTGGACATTGACATTGACAATGTCCAATTATAGCTTGTATGTAAATTGTATTTGTACTTCCTGGACATACAAGGTACCAATGTCGCGTCTATTGACCTCGTCATTGGGCCCCAATCGGCGGTGTGTGGCAGACGCTGCTTTCCGCACGGACTATCGCAAGTCGCGACAGAATCTTAACTTTCTATAACCAGTATCAAGAAAAGCCGCTTGCCTTGCACCGGGTTGAGCATTTAATATAGGGAAAATTTCCCTCGGCAGCCTTTATGTTAAGGCCAGGTTAACCGGGCCCGCCGGCCTCTCGGTGGGCCTCTGCTCGGAATTTGGATTGAAATCACTGATTCTTGCGGAGCGGTAAAGCATGAAAGCAGCCAGAATAGTGGCGCCGAAGCAGTTTGACTTCGTGGACTTGGACATGCCCCAGGCCGGCGACGGCGAGTGCCTGATCAAGCTGGAACGGGTTTCCGTCTGCGGCAGTGACATCCGGCATGGTTACGGGCCCATAGAGCCGGAAGAACACTACCCCATGGCGGCGGGCCGCCCCTGCCACGAACTGGCCGGCGTTATCACCGAAAGCCGCACCGACGAATACCACGAGGGGCAGCGCGTAATCGTCATACCCGACCGGGGCGCCGGCGGACTGTTGGAGTACATTGTATCCCGCCCAGGGCGCATGATCCTGCTTCCCGATGAGGGGCCGCTGGACGAGTGGGTGATGTGCCAGCCCCCCGGCACCGTGCTTTACTCCTGCAAGCGCATGGACACCCTGCTGCAGAAGAACGTGCTGATCATAGGCCAGGGCAGCATAGGCCTCAGCTTTACGATGCTCACCTCTCGCATGGGCGCCCGCAACGTAATTACCGTGGATCCCCTGGACTACCGCCTTGAAAAGTCGGCCTACATGGGCGCGACCCACACCATAAACCCGGACAACGACAACCTGACGGAGGCCGTCCAGGAAATTACCCGGGGCGCCGGCCCGGACATCGTCGTGGAAGCGGCCGGCTATCCGGATACCTTCAACGAGGCCTTCCGGCAGGTGCGCCAGTTCGGCACCGTCATTCTGTTCGGGATACAGAGCGACGACTTTGTGCCCCTGGAGCATAACCTGCTGATGGAAAAGCAGCCCACCATCTTCCCTACTACCGGCGCCCGCAGCAGCGACCCCATCAGCCAGATACAGGACCTGGTGAGCCTGCGGGAGCGGGGCTGGTGCGAACCCGCCGACCTGATTACTCACCGTCTCCCCTTCTCTGAAGTCCAGAAGGCGTACGACATGTACGAGCAGCGGCAGGACAACATCATCAAGGTGGTAATGGACATTAACCAGTAAATAAACGGAAGAATACCGGTTCCCCCGGCGCCAGTCGGACCGGGGGAATTCTGTTGTTTGGAGAATACGGATATAAGGGCCTGCCACGATTGAGGAGGTGGAGAAGTGGGGCCAGCAGCGATTAACATTCAGATGGTGCGCGAAAACCTGGCGCTGGCCATCGCCTTTTGGGCCGCCGCCCAAAGGGGTGTCATCACTGCCGCCAGCGTACCTGCCAAGACCGCATTCAAGTCACTTACCAACGACTTCCAGGAGGTCGATGCTCCCCTGGAACTGGCTGACAACCGGGAACTGGTGCGCTGTGTGAGCAATCAGATCAGAAGCGCTTTTGCCTTCTCCGCCATTCAGACCTATCGGTCGCTGGAAACCACCTACCGCGGCCGGGGTTCCCCTCTCCAGGAACCGGACCCCGACCTGAGGGGCGCCCGCTGCAGCTTTTACGTGCTGAACAAGTCGGTAGCCCAGAACCTGCTCTCGCCCATCTGGGTGTGTCCGGCGGACTACCGGTCCAGGTTCGAGGTCAGGGATGTTTCCTTCGCCCTGGATGCCTCCACGCTGGATGGCAAGGAGGTCTTCTGGGACGACTTCGGCGGACTGCAATGCTACCTGTCGCTCCTGGAATACTGCTGCCTTCGCGTGGCGGAGGACACGGCCGACAATACCGGGGTGGTGGAAGTCCTGGACACGGAAACCCGGGTAAAGCACGCCCCCCCGCAGAACGGCAAAGTTTCCGCCACCGCAGACGTGGTCACCTACATACTGGAACGATGCCAGGTCGGGGAGGAACAGAAGGTAATCGCCAAGGGCATTTACCAGGACTACACCCACTGGTGTCACCACCGTGGCGAGGAACCGCTGGCCCAACGCAGCTTTGGGATGCAGTTGACGGCCCAGGGTTTCCAGCGGCAGCGGCGGGGCAAGGGCCGACACTGGTGGATGGGATTGGGACTACAGCCCCAGGAAGCGCCCTACTCCAGCAATGGCAGCGGACCCATTATTAACCTCAGATGACGCCTTTACACCTCCATTGACGCCGCGCCCGAACGGGCGAGCAGGGGGTTTGCACCCTGCTTCTGCGGCATCTCCTTCACGGGCAGCAACACCGGCGCCGGTCGATAACACCGGCGCCGGTTTCATTCCCAAAATGGGCTACGGTGCGGGAGAGCGGCAGATTCGGTACCGGCCATGTGGTACAATACCGGCCACCTGAAAGCCGAGAGAACACTAAGCTACATTGTATCCTGCGTTGGACCTGGATGCCCGGCGTCCGTATCTCCGGCCTGCGCCGGGACCCGTGAGGACCTGCCTCCGTGAAGATCAAAGAAATACTCCAGCAGAAGCGCACCATATCCTGCGAGTTCTTCCCGCCCCGGGAGGAGGATGGGATTCCCGGGGTATTCCGGGCAATTGACCGGGTCGGCGCTTATAGTCCGGACTTCATTTCCGTGACCTATGGCGCCGGTGGCTCCACCCGCGACTTCACCGAGCGGATTACCATGCAGGTGAAGCGGGAGACGGACCTGGAGGTTATGGCCCACCTGACTTGCGTGGCCCAGACCAGGGAAGAGGTGCACGGCGTCCTGGAAAGGCTGAACGAGGCCGGGGTGGAGAATGTCATTGCGCTGCGGGGCGACCCGCCCCGGGGCCAGGAGAACTTCGTTCCCGTGGACGGCGGGTTTGGACATGCCACCGAGCTGATTGACCACATCCGGTCTAACTTCAACTTTGGCCTGGCCGCCGCCTGCTACCCGGAGGGGCACACGGAGTCGCCCGACCTGGACTTCGACATCAGCTATGCCAGGGAGAAGGTGGACCGGGGCGCCGACTTTCTCATCACCCAGCTTTTCTACGACAATCGGTACTTTTTCGAATTCATGGAGCGGGCGCACCAGGCCGGCATTGACGTGCCCATTATCCCCGGCATTCTTCCTATCCTGAACACGGCCCAGATACGCCGGTTTACCTCCCTGTGCGGCGCGACCATCCCGCCGGAACTGGACAACAAGCTGGAACGATACGCCGAAGACGACAACGCCGTGCGGGAACTGGGCGTGGAGTACGCCTCCCGCCAGGTGGAGGAGTTATGGGAGAACGGGGCGCCGGGCATCCACTTCTACGTCCTGAACCGCAGCTACTCCGTGTCCCGGATCCTGGCCAACCTGAACCTCCCCGGACACGCCGCGCCCGACTAGGCTTTGAATTTACATGGATGGACAGGATGTCTTGACTGGACGTCAGCCCTATCCTGTATATCTTGTATATCCATGTTTGAATCGGCCCGGTTAGCTATGAGCAACCTGACCACCGGCGTTGACATCATCGAGATACCCCGCATTGCCCGGGTGCTGGAGCGGTACGGGCAGCGGTTCCTGCGGCGCATCTTCACTCCCGATGAGATCGCATACTGCCGGGAACGTCCCCCCAACCTGGCCGCCCGCTTTGCCGCCAAGGAAGCCACCATGAAGGCCCTGGGCACCGGCGTCCGGGGCGTGGCCTGGAAGGACATCGAGGTGGTCAGGGCCCCTAGCGGCGCGCCCTCCATCCTGCTGCACGGGCGGGCCAAGGCCCGGGCCCGGCGCCTGGGCGTCCAGGAAATCTCCCTCAGCCTTACCCACTCCCGCGAATACGCCGTTGCCTTCGTGGTAACCCAATGCCAGCCGCCAACCTGAAGGTGGTAACCGCCGCCCAGATGACCGCCCTGGAACAGGAGTCGGAGCGGCAGGGAACCGGCACTGACAGCCTGATGGAGACGGCCGGCCTGGCAGTGGCCGAGTACGCCCGCCACCGCCTGGACGGGGCCGCTGGCAAGAGGGTCGTAGTCCTGGTGGGACCGGGCAACAACGGCGCCGACGGCCTGGTGTCCGCCCGCCACCTGCGCCGCTGGGGCGCCGAAGTTACCGCCTGCCTGCTGACCCGCCGGCCCGGGGTCGATCCCAAGCTGCACCTGGCCCATGACTACGGCGTGACCGTGGCGGACCTGTCCGACGGCAGGGACATCGAGCAGCTTGACGCCCTGCTGTCCCGCAGCCACCTGGTGATTGACGCCATCCTGGGGACGGGCCGGTCTCGCCCCCTGCAGGGCGTGGTGCGGGAGGCCCTGCTGCGGGTAGCCCAGGCGCGGCAGAGGCGCGGCAGACTGCTGCTGCTGGCCCTGGACCTGCCCACCGGCCTGGACTCGGACACCGGGTCAGTGGACGAGGCCACTCCCGCAATGGATGCCACCCTGGCCCTGGGCTTTCCCAAGGCCGGCCTGCTGGCCTTTCCCGGCGCGGAACGGACGGGCGAGGTCGCAACCCTGGAAATCGGCCTGCCCGACGGCGTGGGGCAGGATGACATTGACCTGGAGTTGCTGACTCCCGAGTGGGTGGCCTCGCAACTGCCGCCGCGGCCCCTGGACTCCCACAAGGGCACCTACGGACACCTGCTGGTGGTGGCCGGTTCCCGCAACTACGTGGGGGCGGCCTGCCTGGTGGCCCGGGCGGCCCACCGGGCCGGGGCCGGCCTGGTAACCCTGGCCACGCCCGAAAGCGTCTGTCCCATCGTCGCCGCCCAGCTTACGGAGACCATCCACCTGCCCCTGCCCGAGGATGAAGAGGGCCGCGTCCACCCCGATGCCGCCCACCTCCTGGCGGAGTTGCTGCCCCGCTACGACGCCGTGGCCGTGGGCAGCGGCATGGGCCAGTCCGACGGCGTTTCGGACTTCATGGAACGCCTGCTGTTGAACGGGCCGACGGCAAACCTGCCCGTACTGGTGGATGCCGACGGGTTGAACAGCCTGGCAAGGCTTCCCGACTGGCAGCGGCGGCGTTCCGGCCCCCTGGTACTCACGCCTCACCCGGGCGAAATGGCCACCCTGACCGGCCTGTCCACGGCGGCAATACAGCGGGACCGGGTGGGCGCGGCCCGGGAGTGGGCCTCAAAGTGGCAGGCGGTGGTGGTCCTGAAGGGCGCTTTTACCGCCATTGCCGAGCCGCAGTTGGCCCCAACCGAGGCTGAGGAGCATGACGGCCTGGTGCGCCTGTCTCCCTTCGCCAACCCCGGCCTGGCCTCGGGCGGCACCGGCGACGTGCTGACGGGAATCATCGGCAGCCTGCTGGCCCAGAGCATGGAACCCTTCGACGGGGCCAGTTGCGGCGTGTACCTGCACGGGCTGGCGGCAGAACGGGTGACCATCCGCAGGGGCACTGTGGGGCTGCTGGCGTCGGAAGTGGCGGGCGCTGTGCCGGAGGCCTTCGGCAGCCTATCAGGTTAGGCGGTTTCCAGGGGCGCGGGCCGGGATTCATCCTCGAAGGGCACGAAGTTTCGCGAAGGGTTTGCTCAGGCAGGGGCGAAGGGCCATGCGCCCCCGCGAAGATGGGCCGGCCTACCGGCTTTCTCTTGCGGCGGCGCGAAAACTGAAGAGAATCGCAGATACGATCAATGCCAGCGCGGCCGGGAGGTACATGACGCCGAAGGATAGGTAGCCGAGGACACAAAATGCCAGGAGGGCAAGCGCCAGGCCTACAATTGTCACGATACGGCTGGGGCTTCTTCCCTGCCACGTCAGCAGGGCGATCAAGGCCAGGCCCGTCAATACCACGGGTATAAACAGGGCAAGTACGGGCCAGATTCCATTCACTTCCACGAAGGACGCGGAGTGGCGGACCACCTCCTGCTCCACCGTTCCAATGACATTTCCCAGTTCGTCAACCTGGACCGGCGTTGCCGAGACACCTTGGTATGAGTGAGGCCAGAAGGCGATCCATAGCCATGCGGCCCAGGCCAAAGCGTGGGCAACGGAGGCGGATATTACTGCGGGGCTGCTGAGTTTCATGATCCTTCCTCCGCCATGCCGAAATCGCGCTATACTCATTACATTGTAGTCCGTGCGGGAGTTGCAAACCATGCGCATCTGTTCCCTGCTGCCCAGCGCTACCGAGATTGTCTATGCCTTGGGGCTGGGCGACCAGCTGGTGGGCGTGTCGCATACGTGCGACTATCCGGCGGACGCTCGCGCCAAGCCGGTGGTCAGCCGCAGCGTGCCCAGTGTGTCCCACCTGGGCAGCCAGGAAATCGACGCCATCATCCGGCAGGCCAGGGAGAACAGCAATCCGGTACACTGGATTGACGGCGACCTGCTGCGGGAACTGCGCCCCGACCTGATCATCACCCAAGAAATCTGCGAGGTGTGCGCCATCGACCAGGGTTCGGTCTATGCCACCGCCGCCCGCTTCCTGGACTACGAGCCGGAAATTGTGGTTACGCGCCCGGTGGGGCTGGAAGAGATTTACCGGAATATCCATATCATCGCCGCCGCGGCCGGGGCGCCGGAACGGGCGGAGGCGCTGGTCTCCCAGCTACGGCAGCGGGCCCAGCGAGTTGCCGACGGCCTGGGCGAAGTTACGGAACGGCCCCGGGTGTTCTGCATTGACTGGCTGGAGCCGCTGCGGAACACGGGCCAGTGGACGCCGGAACTGGTGGAACTGGCCGGAGGAGAAGAAGGGCTGGCGGAGAAATGGGGCAAGTCGCGGGAAATCGCTTGGGACGAGGTGGCGGCCTACCAACCCGATTACCTGATGGTGATGCCCTGCGCCTTCGACATGGCCCGCACGGAAAGGGAGACGCGGCAGACGCTGTATTCCCACCCCGCATGGGGGTCGTTGAAGGCGGTGCGGGAGGGCAACGTTTACCTGTTCGACGGGCTCATTCCCAGCCGCCACGGTCCAAGGGTAATTGACGTGCTGGAGGGCCTGGCGGAGGCGATGCACCCGGAGAAGTTCGCGGGTCTGGCAAGGCCGGAGATATTTAAAAAGGCCGAACTGTAGGAGTCTTTTAGTCCACGAATGGGCACGAATGATCACTAATGGATGTTTCGAGAATGGTTAGTGATTATTCGTGGATAAAGGGGGAGAAGGTATGCTGTTTTTTGTTGAGTTGCGGCATGCGCCGGAACAGTGCCCCGGGGTTGCCCCGGAGATTCGGGACCGGATGCTGCGTATGGCGCAGAACCGGGACCAGGTGCTGGAATCCCACGGCTGTTCGTGGGTTGGAGGGTGGATTAGTCCAACGCCGCACCTGACCTTCATCACCCTGGACGCGCCGGGGGCCCACACGGTGGATTCGGCAATGCGGGACCTGGGCCTAGCCACCTGGAATACCACCACCATTCATCCGGTGGTGGACTTTGACGACGCCATAACGGCCCTGGCCAACCAGCCCCAGAACTGACGATTATCCACGAATCGACACGAATGTTCACTAATGGATGAATGAAGACCCATTAGTGGATACTCGTGCCTATTGGTGAAGTAAGGAAAGAAAAGGCTTCAGGTTTGCGCCTGCTTTTTCTTCTCCGGCATGGAGGCGAACAGGCGGCCGTCGCGGGTGGTCACCTCGAAGGTGAACATCTGGGCGATGGGGCCGTTGATGCAGTTGCCGGTGTAGTATTCGAAGCGCCAGCCGTGGGAGGGGCACATGAAGCAGGTGTCCTCCAGGTAAACGGTGCCCCAGCTGTGGGGGCAGAGGGACGACAGGAGGCGCAGGACGCCGTCCTTGCCTTTTGCCAGGTAAAAGTCGAAGCCTTCCACCTCAATTTCGGAAGGGAACTTGGTGAAAGAGTCCTCGGGGCCAAGGTCAACTTCCCTAACGCCGTGGGTAAAGTCCGGGTATACCATTGCGGTCCCCTCTGTGCAGTAAAGATTGGGGGGAGTATAAGGGACATTCGGGCGCTGGTACAATATCCGCTCAATCCAGGGTAAAAGGAGTTCAAAATGCCCATTGATTTGAGAGACCTGGTGAAGAACCCGGAAACCACACCCTTCAACCGGCTGAAGTACCTGGTGCGGCAGTCGGACGAGGACGTTGCAAGGTTCATGAACCAGTTGTTCAACCTGGCGGCCCTGGCCAAGGAGGAAAACGACTGGGGGCCGGTGGAGCAGTTTCTGAACCGGTGGGAGGATATTCTCACGGACAGGCTGGACCTGCCCATTGCCTTCGATTCTGCTCCGTGGGCTCCATTTACCAAATCCCTGGCCGACGCCCGCATTGCCGTGCTAACCACCGGCGGCATTCACCTGGCCCACCAGGATGCCTTCGACGTGGACGGCGACCACAGTTACCGGGAGATTCCCCTGGACACGCCCATGGAAGACTTCCGAGTGGCCCACACCCACTACGACACGGTTGGGGTGGCCGAGGACGTGGACGCCGTGTTCGCCATCCACCGCCTGCAGGAACTGGCGGCCGAGGGCATTGTGGGCGAGGCCCAAAGCCCTACCTACAGTTTCATGGGTTACATCCGCGACGTGGCCGGGTTGATGGAAGTCAGCGCCCCGGAGGTGGCCCAGCGGCTGAAGGACGACGGCGTGGATGGGGTGGTCATTGGCACCACTTGACCCCGCTGCCATCAGTCCGGTGGACTGATCGCCCGCGCCATTGAGCAAGTCGGCGTTCCCACGGTGGTGGTGATGGTGGACCGTCAAAAGGCGGCCACCATGTCGGTGCCGCGGGGCCTGATCCTGCGCTTCCCCTTTGGCCGTCCCTTCGGCGCCCCAGGGAACCCGCAACAGCAGCGGGTGGTGCTGGAGGATGCCCTGCAAGTGCTGGCCACGGCCACGGAACCGGGACAGATTGTGGCGTCGCCCTACCGGTGGAGAAGGGAGGATTATGGGGCGATTTTGCGGGAGAGGTATGGGGGGTGATTAACATGGATGGACGGATATGCAGGATTAGTGGATGAATGCGGGGAGCGCCGGTTCAGGTCTGGGGCTCCTCTTCATTTTGGGTTTCCTGGCTTTCGGGTTCTGCGGGCGCAGGCGGCAGCAGGTCATCCACGGCAAGCCTCACGTCTGGCAGGGTTGAGGGGGAGATGGTATCCCCGCGCCGGTGGATGGCGTGTTGGGCGTAACCGTCGGGGCCCGGTTGGGTATACGCTTCAATGCAGTCTTCGGGCAGGTTCATTAACCAGGTTTCGGGGATGTTGGCCTGGGCGTAAAGGTTGAGTTTCGTCCCTCGGTCATAAGCCAGGGTGCTATCCGAGACCTCTATAAGCAGCAGGACATCCTCGGCGGCGGGCAGTTTGCCAGTATAATCATCTTCCCGGTAGCGCAGGATAGCTACATCCGGCTGGGGGTCGGAGCCTTCGTTCAAGCGCACCGGATTCTGGCCGCTAACCGTTACAGCATCCCGGCAATTTGGGCAAAGACCCTCTCGATCCTGCGGACGCCGGAAGCGTGGGGATTTCCAATAGGGGCCATAAGCACAATTTCTCCGCATATCAGTTCCACCCGTTCATCCGACTGCAGAATGCCCACTTCCGCCATGCGGTAGTATTCGTCCACTGTGAATTTGCGGCGCATGGGGGACGCGGAAGTATCGGGACTTTCCATGTGTGCCGGCTGCGCCGGGGCCTTGGTGGGCGTGGTCATGACGACACCTCGCCGGAAGATTCTGTTGAGGAATAGCGACGAACCTTGATTCAGGCAGCCTAATGATAAACCGTCCTGCGGGCCCATTCAACGGCGACCTGTCAATCTCCACACCTCCAATCCCACTTCCACTTTATAATGATTATCAAAATACACCCATTCCCGCTAATTGCCGGGAAAACTGTTGACAGGTCCCTGGAGTTTGCCTAAAATCCCAGTTACTTCATTGGGTAGAAAAGCGACCCGTGATAAGGGAACAAATACTCTGAAGAGGAGGCATCGGATGTCAAACAAAGAAGACCTGGCGTTAATGGCTCACCTGATGCGGCGTGCGGGATTCGGCGCCACCCGGGACGAGTTGGAAGCGCTCGTTGCCAAAGGCTACGACACGGTCGTGGACGAACTGGTTGATCCCCCCGCGGACCGGCACGGCGGCAAGGCAGAATTGCTGCTTCGCTACTATCCTGGCTGCCTGCTTCCCGGCGGCAACCCGGTTATGGGTCAGGCCAACTGGCTGTATAACATGGTCAGCACCGACAAGCCCCTGGAAGAGAAGATGGCCCTTTTCTGGCACCATGTGTTCGCCACCGGCAACTCCAAGCTGGACAACTGCGACCAGATGCTGACCCAGATCCAGATGTTCCGCGATCTGGGCATGGGCAACTACCAGGAACTGATCCTGGAGCTGTCCAGGAACCCGGCCATGATCTACTGGCTGGACAACAACGAAAACCACCGCGACGCGGTCAACGAGAACTGGGGCCGTGAACTGCTGGAGCTCTTCACCATGGGCGTCAGCAACTACACCGAGGTGGACGTGCGGGAGGCCTCCCGGGCCTTTACCGGCTGGACCATCACCCCCAAGCTGCCCCGGCAGCCCTATGGCCGCTACCCCTGGCGGTTTGAGTACCGGGAAGCCGACCACGACTTCGGCGAGAAGACCTTCCTGGGCCAGACCGGCGACTTCAACGGCGAAGACATCATCGACATCGTGGTGAAGGAGCCGGCCACCGCCCGCTTCATCTGCCGCCACCTGTACAACTTCTTCGTCGCCGACGAGCCGCAGGTTCCCGCCTGGACCATTGAGCCGGCCCGGGACGAGGAAGCCCTGGACGCCATGTGCAACGTCTTCGAAGAGTCCAACTACGAGATTCGCGAAGTCCTGCGCTTCATGCTCAAGTCCGACTTCTTCAAAGATGCCCGTTTCCAGAAGATCAAGAGCCCGGCGGAAGTGGTAGCCAGCACCATGAAGATGGTCGGCTCCTACCAGTTCCCGGACCCCGGCCTGGCCAAGATCTGCCGCGAGCCCGGCTACATGGGCCAGGACATCCTGGATCCCCCCAGCGTGGAAGGCTGGCACACCGGCTCCGAGTGGATTAACAGCGGCTCCCTGCTGGCCCGCATCAACTTCGTGGCCGACAGCGTCAACAAGACCAACCTGCCCGGTATGCAGAGCATCATCAGCCGGATGAAGGACGAGAACATCACGACTCCGGAAGAACTGCTGGAAGGCTGCCTGGACAGCATGGGCTTCCTGGAACTCAGCGGTGAGACCCGCGAGCAGCTGAGCGCCCACGCTCAGGGCGGCGGAAACGTGGACTGGAGCGACGAAGCCGCTGCCGGCACACGCATCGCCGAGATGATGGCCCTGATCGGCGCCACCACCGAATACCAGTTTGCCTAAGCGAACCCGGAACCGGACCAGACAGCATCAACCTGAATAAGGAGAGAGCAATGACTTCAACCAAGAAAGATCCGGTTATCGTCGTCTTGCAGCTCACCGGCGGCAACGACTACATGAACACCGTGATTCCCTACAGCGACCCCCTCTATTTCGAGAACCGGCCCAACGTCGGCTACAAGATGGAAGACATCATCAAGGTGGACGACAAGCTGGGCTTCATGCCCTCCATGGGTCCCATCAAGGAAATGTATGACCAGGGCAAGGTCGCGGTAATCCACGGCATCGGCTATCCCGATTCCCCGCGCTCCCACTTCCGCTCCATGGACATCTGGCACACCTGTGAGCCGGACAAGGTCGGGACGGAAGGCTGGGCCGGCCGCGTTGCCCGCGAGCTGGACCCCAACAAGGAAAACGTACTTACCGCCATTAACTTCGGTCACGGCCTGCCCCGGGCCCTGGCAGTACCGGGCGTCCCCGTTGCCGCCATCTCCGACCTGGGCACCTACGGCCTGCTGACCGGCATCAGCGACCAGGACCAGCGGGCCAAGGCCCTGGACCTGTTCAGCCGCATGTATTCCCCCACCGTGGGCGGCAGCTTCGTCACCGACTACCTGCGCTCCACCGGCACGGAAGCCATGATCGGCGCCGACATCGTCAAGGTCGCTCCCGAGCGCTACAGCTCCAGCGTGGAATATCCCAGTTCCGCCATCGCCCAGCACCTGCGCGACATAGCCCAGGTTTACATGGCCGATCTCGGCACCCGGGTCTTCTACACCCAGCACGCCAGCTTCGACACCCACGCCGGCGAGTACGCCGCTCACCCGGCCCTGTGGAAGGACATCTCCGAGGGCGTGTCCGCTTTCTTCGAGGACCTGAAGGAGCACAACACCGGCGAGAACATTGTCATGTACCTGTTCTCCGAGTTCGGCCGCCGCGTCCGTGACAACGGTTCCGGCACCGACCACGGCGCAGCCGGCGTTGCCTTCGCCATCGGCGACGGCGTCAAGGGCGGAATGTACGGCGAGTACCCCTCCCGGGAAGCCAAAGACCTGGAGCAGGGCGACCTGGTTCCCAACTACGACTTCCGCGGCGCGTACACCACCATCGTGGAAGACTGGTTCGGCATGGACGCCACGCCCATCGTCAACGGCAACTTCGAGAAGATGGGCTACCTGAAGTAAGCGGACGCCCGAACTCGAAACCTGGCACTCAATCGAGTTGCCCGATTCCAAAATCGAAGCCAACCAGGATTGAGTTCAAGGGCCGGGTGAACTTTCCCAACCGGGGCGGTTCCCCGGCCTTTCTTGACGAAGACTAACGCTTAAAGGAGGCGAAAATGGCAGAGATTACTGCAGTAGCCGGGCGCGCCTGGGTCTATAGCCACAACATCGGCCGCAACGGCGCCGCCGGCATGGGTTTCAGCCAGCCCGTCAGCATCGCCGCTGCCAGTGACGGCGTGGTGTACGTGACCAACCGGGCCACCGAGCAGAACCCGGGCGGCATTCGCGTTACCAAGTTCACCATTGATCAAGAGTATATTGGCGAGTTCGGCCGCCAGGGCCTGGCCTATGGCGACAACGAACCCAGCACCTTCACCTGGATATCCGGCGTGGCGTTGTCCAGCGACGGCGACGTTTACGTGTCCGACGAATGGCAGTGCCGCGTGGCCATCTTCGATGCCGACGGCAACCCCAAAGGCGGCTTTGGCGTGAAGGGCGAAGGCGAAGGCGAACTCAGCGGGCCCGCCGGCATGGCTTTCGATGCCGACGATAACCTGTGGATCGTCAACTCCTTCAACAGCCGCATCCAGAAGTTCTCCAAGGACGGCCAGTACATCAGCGGCTTCGGTTCCAAGGGGGACACCGAAGGACAGTTCGAGATGCCCGACGGCATAGACATTGATGGAAACGGCGACCTGTTCATCGCCGACTGGGGCAACAACCGGGTGCAGAAGTTCACCCCGGGCGGCACCCACCTGCGCACCTTCGCCCACCAGGTGAACGGGCAGGATGCCCTGAACCATCCCACCGACGTGTGCGTGGACGGCGACGGCGACATTTACGTGGCCGACTGGATGAACGACCGCGTGGTCATCTATGACCCCGACGGCCTGCCCATCACCTACCTGGAAGGGGATGCGGTAGAGGTATCCAAGTGGGGCCAGATGGGGCTGGACGCCAACCCCGACATGGTCAAGGCCCGCCGCCGGGTCCCCGACATGGTGGAGCAGCAGCGCAAGTTCGTGAAACCCGCCGCGCTCACCTTCGATCGGGACAACAATCGGCTCCTTGTCTGCGACACCGCCCGCAACCGGGTTCAGGTGTACGAGAAGGACGACGAGTACATGGACCCGCAGATTAACCTGTAGGCCCAGGTACGCTACGGCAAAACTTCAGGGGCGGGAAGATTCCCGCCCCTGTTTTTCTTTCAACAAATCGCCTGGACGAAAGGGGCAATACAGCTATGAATCGGGACCCAAATTCCTGCTCAGGTACTCGTCCAGTTGGGCCATCAACTCGGCACGGCGCGGGGCTTCCAGGAAGGCGGCGTTAAAGGAATTGCGGGCTATTTCGGCCAGAGTACCGTCGTCTATGCCCAGGTGGTCCTGCACTGCCTGGTAGTTTTCACCGACGTAGCCACCGAAGAAAGCCGGATCGTCGGAGTTGATCGTCGCCGCCAGGCCGGCGTCCAACATCGCTGGCAAGGGGTGTCGTTCCAGACTGTCAACCACTCCCAGCCTGAAGTTCGAAATTGGGCAGACCGTGAAGGGAATGGCCCGGGCGGCAAGCTGGGCTGTGAGGGCCGGGTCGTCCAAAACCCGGCAACCATGGTCGATGCGCTGCACTTGAAGCTCTTCCACAGCTTCCCGGACGTACTCCGCCGGACCTTCCTCACCGGCGTGAGCCACACACGCGAATCCGGCGGCCCGTGCCTGGGCAAATACCCGGGCAAACTTGGACGGTGGGTGGCCGGCCTCGCTGGAATCCAGCCCTACACCGTAAATCCATTTTCGAAAGGGCATGGCCTCTTCCAGGATGGCGATAGCATCGGCCTCGTCCAGGTGACGGAGAAAGCACATAATCAGGCGGGAAGTGATTCCGTGATTTTCCTGCCCGCAGCGCAGCCCGTCCAGGATTCCCTCGCAGACGGCATCGAAACCCACTCCTCGGGATACGTGGGCCTGGGGATCGAAGAAAATCTCGGCATGGCGCACGCCCTGGGCTGCCACCCGTTCCAGGTATGCGCCGGTCAGCTGGGAAAAGTCCTCCCGGGTCTTCAATACCGACATGCTCCGGAAGTAGGCATCCAGAAACTGGTCCAGGTTTGAGAATTGCCTTGCGACCCTGGCCTCGTCAACCGATTTGTACGTTAATGGGACCCCGTTCTTGTTGGCCAGCTTAAACATCAGCTCCGGCTCAAGGGTGCCCTCGATATGGAGGTGCAGTTCGGCCTTAGGGAGGTTCCGGATAAAGGGGGATAAGGGCATGGATGCAACTCGAACGTAATGGAGTTTAGGGGGGCGTCCCGGCCTGCTTCCAGTCTAGCACAACCGCTATCCACTCCGGTCGATGACTGCCCGGCGGTGGGTGCCTTCGCCTATCTTGCGGTCGCCGTCGTAGGCTTCGACGTTGAAGTTCAGGCGGTTGCGATTTACCTCCACCAGTTCGGCGTGGGCGATGACGGTGGCGCCGATGTCGGAGGGCGCCAGGTGGCGCACGTGGACCTCAAAGCCCACCGAAGTCTGGCCTTCATCCAGGTAAGGGTGGACGGCCGAGATGGCCGCACGTTCCATGAGGCTTATCATGGACGGGGTACTGAACTTGTCCACGTGCCCGGCCACGTTGTCCTCGCTTACCACGGTCTGGCACTGACCCTTCAGGCCCGGGGTTATCTTGTCGCTGACCATCAGGTGGTTTCCTCCTGTCGCCGCTAATTCAACATGGATACACAGGATAGACAGGATGACGGCAAATTACAAACTTCGGGGAGCCAGGGCAAGCAGCCGTCCTTGAACCCCCAGGTACAATTGATATATCATTGCGCCGCCGGAGAAAGGGAATAATGCCAAGCAATCGTCATCTTTTATCAGTAACCGACCTCAACCCACAGGAAACCGGCGCCCTGATCGGGCGCGCCCTGGCAATGAAGAAACCCGACCAGGGCGGAGCGGCCAATGCCCTGGCGGGCAAGAGCGTGGCCCTGCTGTTTGAGAAGCCGTCGCTGCGCACCAAGGTGAGCTTCATGGTGGGCATCCAGGAGATGGGGGGATACTCGCTGTACCTGGGGCCGGAAGAGGTGGGCCTGGGGACACGGGAACCGGTGTCGGACGTGGCCCGGGTATTGTCCGGTTACGTGGACTGCATCGTGGCCCGGGTCAACTCGCACCGCAGCCTGGAGGAGTTGGCGGAGTACGGCACTGTGCCGGTCATCAACGCCCTGTCGGACTGGGAACACCCCTGCCAGATAATGGCCGACCTGCTGACGGTGGCGGAACATCAAGGCGACCTGGCGGGCCGCAAGCTGGCCTTTATCGGCGACGGGAACAACGTGGCCCGCAGCCTGTGCCTGGCCCTGCCGGCGGTGGGAATGGAGTTTGCCATCGCTTCGCCCCTGGGCTACACGCTGGAGGAAGCGACGCTGCGGAAGGCCGCGGACATTGGCGGTGACAGCAGCGACATTCAGTCGGTAAGGGAACCCACGGAAGCGGTGAAGGACGCCGACGTGGTCTATACCGACGTGTGGACCAGCATGGGCGACGAGGCGGAGCGGTACGCGCGGCTGGAGGCCTTCCAGGGTTACACGGTGGACCCGGGACTGATGCGCCAGGCCAAGCCCACCGCCAGCTTCATGCACGATATGCCGGCCCACTACGGCGAGGAGGTTGCCCCGGGGATGCTGGAACACCCCCAGTCGGTGGCCTACGCCCAGGCCCACAACCGCAAACACGCCCAGAAAGCCGTCCTTGAATTTCTGCTTTCAAGTTAATCCACTAATACACACGAATATTCACTAATGTATATTTTGCTAGATAGCAGACTTGCGTAGGGCAAATCTCCCCCATGACAGATTTGTTGATGCAGAATGAGGTGTACGCAATCATGGGTGCGGCATTTGACGTACACAATGAGTTGGGTGCAGGATTTCTTGAAGCGGTCTATCAGGAAGCAATGGAAACCGAATTAAGTGCGAGAGGTATCCCTTTCGTTTCCCAACACCCCATAGGTATCAAATACAAGGAACAAACTCTGGAAAGCCGTTACTACGCGGACCTGCTTTGTTATGGCAGTATAATTGTGGAATTAAAGGCGTTAAGTCGCCTGAGTAGTATCGAAGATGCGCAAGTCCTCAATTACCTTAAGGCAACGGGAATCAGGTTGGGGCTACTCGTTAACTTTGGAAAGCACCCCAAGCTGGAATGGAAAAGGCTGGTGCGTTAGCTTGTCTGTTTCGTCGGCCATTACCAGTTCACCTACATACAAATAAAGCCAATATTAGTGAACATTCGTGTTTGTTCGTGGATAAATCAAAAATGGAACAACTTGTGAAGGATGTGCTGCCCATTGTGGCGGTGGTGGGGCGGCCCAATGTGGGCAAGTCTTCGCTGTTTAACCGGATACTTTCCCGCCGCCACGCCATTGTTTCGGACGTGGCGGGGACCACCCGCGACCGCCTGATGTCGGAAGTGGAGTGGGACACATATCGCTTCATCCTGGTGGACACCGGCGGCTTGGAGTCGGACCCGGAAGGGCATATCCGGGAGATGGTGCAGGAACAGGCGGACATGGCCATGTCCGGCGCCGACGTCATCGTCTTCGTTACCGACGCAGCCGACGGGATGACTCCCACCGACCAGGAAATCGCCGACCGGCTGCGGCGGGCCCGCAAGCCGGTGATTCTGGCCGTCAACAAGATAGACAACGACCGCAGGGAAGTGGACGCGGCCGAGTTTTACCAAATAGGCCTGGAAGAAACGGTTATGATCAGCGCCTATCACAATTACGGCATCTACGACCTGATGGACCGGGTGCTGTTCCACCTGCCCGCTCCCGCCTACGTGCCACCGCAGGACGATGACGACGAGTGGGACGATGAGTTCGACGTTGATGATGAAGACATCGCCGTCAACCCGCCAACGCCACCGGCGACCACCGAGATGCGGCTGGCCATCGTGGGGCGCACCAACGTGGGCAAGTCCATGCTGCTGAACGCCATCCTGGGGCAAGAGCGGTCCATCGTCAGCGACGTGGCCGGCACCACCCGGGACGCGCTGGACACCCAGATGACCTACCGGGACCGCCCCGTTACCCTGATTGACACGGCAGGAATCCGGCGGCCGGGGCAGGTGCAGCCGGGCATTGAGAAGTACAGCGTAATGCGCTCGGTGAACGCCGTCAGCCGGGCGGACATCACCCTGGTGATTACCGACGCATCGGAACTGGCCACCGCGCAGGATGCCCACATATCGGGCCTGGCGTGGGACTTGTGCAAGGGAATAATCGTGGTGGTCAACAAATGGGACCTGGTGTCCGAGAACAACCGGTGGGCTCGGGAAGAAGCCATCGTCCGCATCCAGGACCGGTTCCACTTCATGCCCTACGTGCCCATCTGCTTCATGTCGGCGCTGAACCGGCAGGGAATCACCACCCTGATGAACACGGCCATTGAACTATGGATCGAGCGGATGCGGTGGATCCCGGGACGGGACCTGCAATACCTTCTGGCCGAAGCCCTTTCGGAGCATCACCCGCCGCCGGTGAAGGGCAAGGGCATCCGGCGGGGCGAGTTCCTGCGGATAACCAGGGTCAACCAGGTGGGGGTGAACCCGCCTACGTTCCTGTTTTCCTGCAACAACCCCCGGCTGGTGCATTTCACCTACCAGAGGTACCTGGAGAACCGCATTCGCGAGCGGTTCCGGTTCGACCAAACCCACCTGAAGCTGGTGTTCCGACGACGATGAAGGGATACTTGACCCCGTCGGCGCTGAGTTCGCTGATCGCGGCGCCGGTGCTGGTGGCGGCATCGGTGGCGGCGCTGCTCACGCTGTCCGACGCGCCGGTCCTGTACCGGTACGCCGCCGTGCTGCCCCTGGCCTACGTGATGGGTGCGCTGGCTTGGGGCTACGTGGTGCTGCTGATGCACCGGGGCATCGACATCCGCGACTACGGCAGCGGGCGAACGGGAGTGTCCAACGCCCTGCGCACGGCCGGTTACAAGCTGGCGGGACTAGTGCTGGCGCTGGACCTGGTCAAGGGCATTGGCGCGGTGCTGCTGGCCCGGGCGCTGATCGGAGATCCGACGGCGGAAGTGGCGGCCGGCCTGATGGCGCTGGCGGGCCACAACTGGCCGGTGTTCCTGGGCTTTCGCGGCGGCCGGGGCATCGCCCCGGGGCTAGGCGGCCTGGCAGTGATGTCGCCCCTGTCCGCCGTCTGCGGAGTGGTGGTGTTCCTGCCCGTCTGCGTCTTTACCCGCTACCTGTCCCTGGGCTCCATGCTGGGCGTGGGGGCGGCGTGCCTGGTCCTGGTGGCGCTGATGCTGCTGGACTTCAACCCCTTGGGCGGCATATCCAACCTGTACCTGGTATATGGCCTGCTGGGCGGAGCAGTCATAATCTGGCAGCACCGGGACAACATCCAGCGTCTCATCCAGGGCACCGAGCGGCGCATAGGCAACCCGGCGGCGCGGATTGAGCAGTAGGGGTTAGCGCCGTCATCGCCCCATCCTTTCGGCAGGCTCAAACCTTCCCCCATCAAGAAGGCAGGGACTTGAGACAATTACTAAGCCCTGTTGAAGTCCTGCCTGCTGATATCCAAGTCCCGTAGAATGCCAGCTAAGGTACCATTGGGCAGGTCCTTACTACCCCAGTCCTGTATCGTGGTTCGTTTGCGGTTAGCCGGATTGATCCATATCTTGTGGGAACCTTTCGCTTCCCGGTCAAACACACACCCGCATCGGCGCAGCTTCCTGGTGATCTCTGCATACCTCACGCGTTGACCAGGATTTGTTGAGCATCGACTCGCAAAGCCGTAACTTCATCAGGTAATTCTTCGCCGTATTCGCGAAAAGAGATGATGAACTGCTCGGCCACGTCCTGGAGGCAGGTTACTGCCTCGTCCTCCGTGGTCCCCCACGCACGGCAGCCAGGTAGCGCCGGAATTTCAACCATATACGTCCAGCCGGTTTCCTCGGCAGGTTGGTGGGTCACATACGGCAATCTATACTGAGCCATATCAGTCACCCCTCTAATTTGTCAGTCAGTCTATCTCTGTCAGGGATTATAACATCTGAATTTACGCAAAAGGTGGACCCTCAAATACAGTGATTGAGGACTGGTGGAGTATCAGGAACTTTTCATCTTCCCTAGCCCCGCGCTTCCCTTACGCACTCTTCGAGCAGGTCCAGGGCGGCCTGGGCGAAGACCCACATGTTGGCTTCGCGGTTGTCGTCGCCCGTTTCCACGGTGATGGCCTTTTCCACCGGGCCGGAGACGGCGATGCAGGCGTGGCCGGCGGAGTCGCCGTAGCGGTTGCCGGTGGGGCCGCTGGCTCCCGTCTCGCTGACGGCCCAGGTGGTGCCCAGCCGCTCGCGTATGGTGCGGGCGTTGAGTTCGGCGTAGGGTTCGCTGCTGGCCCGAATACCCACCATGGCCGACTCGGGTACGTCCAGCAGGCCCTGCTGGGCGGTGCGGGTGTAGACCACGGAGCCGCCCACGTAGTAGGCCGACGCCCCCGGTACGGCTACCAGGGTGGCGGAAATCAGGCCGCCACAGCTGGACTCGGAAACGGCCAGGGATTCCCCCGTCTCCTTCAGCAAGGCTCCTATGGATTCGGATACGGAAGTCAGGTCTGGCATGTCAAAACTCCTTTCAAAAGGCTGTTGAGATTGGTAGATTCAAGGACTCTTCACCCCCATCCCAACCTTCCCCCGTCAAGGGGGAAGGGAAAACATTAGTCCCTGAAGGTTTTTTTAAACCGCAGCATGAAGATAATCACCAGGGCTGCTACGAGTACGAACAGGAAAACGGCGCCGGTTATGCGCCCCGGCGCCCAGGCCTGGACTAGCGCAAAAGCCACAATGAACAGCAGCGGGATTCCCAGCCAAAGGGCGTGGTTCCGGTGCATATCTAGCCTCGGTGTTGAACATGGATTGACAGGATGATGGATGAAGAAGCAAGGAATCCTTGCATCGGGATAACCCAATCCTGTCCATCCTGTACATCCATGTTTGAATTCCTCAGTCCAGGGTGGGGTCAAGGATAACCTTGCCCAGGGGTTCGTTGCTGTCCACCACTTTGTGGGCTTCGACCGCGTGGGACAGGGGCAGGGTGCGGTCGATGAGTACCTGGAACTCGCCTTTGGCCGTCAGGGCCAGGGACTCCTCCAGTTCGGCGCGGCCCTCGGCGCCCAGGCCGCTCATCACCTGAAGGCGGCGCTGATAGAGCTTCTTCAGGTCGAGGGTCACCATGCCGCCGCCGTGGGCGCCCACGGTTACCAGGCGGCCGCCCCGGGCCATGCTGTTGAAGGCGCCGTCCCACTGGGTGGGGTCGCCGATATTCTCGAAGACCGCATCCACGCCCCGGCCGCCGGTAATGCGCATCACCTCGGCCTCCAGGTCGTCGCGCCGGTAGTTGACGCCATGATGGGCGCCCAGGGACAGGCCCACGGCCACCCGTTCGTCGGCCCCGGCCCCGGCGATAATGTTGGCGCCGATGGTGCGGGCCACCTGGACGATGCAGCTTCCCAGGCCGCCGGCCGCGCCCATGACCAGGGCCCAGTCGCCGGCCTGCAGGTTGGTAAGGCGGGTCTGGGCGATGGCCAGGGGGAAGTGGCGGGCCACCACCGTAGCTTCGCCGCAGGACAGGCCGTCGGGGATGGTGACGCAGTTGGATGCCGGCACCTTGACATACTCGGCGTACCCGCCCCACAGGTGAATGCCCAGCATCCGCCGGTTGGCGCACTGGAAGGGACTGCCCGACCCACATTGCTCGCAAGCGTTGCAGTGGATGCCCTGGGAGATGGCCACCCGCTCGCCAACCTTCGGAGACTTAACACCCTCGCCCGTGTCCGCCACCTCGCCGGCCGGGTCGTTGCCCAGCACCAGGGGCAGGATGGCGCCGTAGCCGCCGCCGTCCTGGCGCACCTGCAGGTCCAGGGTGCGGTTGACGGAGACGGAGCGCACCCTGACCAGCACCTCGCCGGGGCCGGGCGCGGGAGCGGGCGCATCTTCCCACTGCATCACCTCGGGTTCCCCGAACCGGTGGATGACCATTGCTTTCATGGTGCGCTCCTGTCGCTGTCGCCGAATGCCGGCCAAATGCTGCTAAGGGCTGTAACCGGTGCCGGGGCCTTCGCGTACGGGTCGGGGTTGCTCCCGGTAACCCGTGGCCGACCATTCCAGGTTTTGGAGCATCTCACCCACGTCCTGGTAGGCTTGCACCTGGCCCAGCTGGCTTTGGAGATAACCGTATTCTTCCAGCAGCACAGTCAGGCGCTGGGGGGCGTCCGTCCCGCCCGTACCGTAGCCGCCGTCGTCCAGGCTGGCAAAAATGTCGGCGGACAGGCCGGTTACTGCGCCCAGTCGCAGCATTGGGTCCCGAAGCTGGCTGAAATCCTCTCGCCAGGCGCCGGAGACCACGTCGTACTGCTCCCTGGAAACGCCGCTGATGGGTTCCACCCACCGGATTTCCACATCGCCCAACCGAGCGGTGGCGGCGTTCCTGTTGCCCACCTGGTTAGTTAGCTGCAGCTCATAAAAGACGGTGGTGGCGGTGCCGAAGGGAATCTCGGCGAACTCCCGGCGGTTCTGGGTGAAAGTGGCGTCGGGGGTTACCCGGTTCTCGTAGCCCACGATGCGCCAGTGGCTGACCAATTCGGGGTTCCAGATAACCTGGGCCCGGGCCTGGTCGGCGAAGGGGTTGGTAATCCGGTCCCAGTTGGCCAGGTTGAAAGTGACTTCCGCCTGTTCCGGCGTGTCAAAGTAGCGGTACCAGCCGTTGCCGAACTGGGCAATCTGCTCCAGCAGGTGGTCGTTGCCATCAATGCCCACGCCGATGGTGACGATGCGGATGGGGTTAATCCGGGAGTACTCGCTGTCCTGTCCCACGTTGTGGAGGATGGCGAAGGGGTCGGTGGCGTTGACGTTAGCCACGCCGTCGGAGAAGAGGATGACGTAGTTGACGGCTTCGGGGTATTTCTGCCTGGCCCGGTCGGCCAGCCACAAAGCCTCATCCAGACCGGCCTGGACGTTGGTGGCGCCGCCGGGCTGCAAATTGGTGACGTCCCTGTTTCCCCTGACAGACCTGGGAGAACTATGCGAATAGCTGAAGGTTACCTGGTCTTCGAACTTCACTACGGCGACCTGGTCCCTGTCTCGCAGGTTGTCTATTATGGTTTGGGCGGCCCGCTCCGCAATCTCGATGCGGTTACCTTCCCTCATGGATCCGGAAGTGTCGAGCAAGAGGGTGACGTTCACGAGGCGGCGCTTCTGGGCGTCGGGGGCCTGGATGCCGACACGGGCCAGGTGCATACCCGAGGTGTCGGGGTGCTGGAAAACCTCGGTATGGACGGCAAACTCGTCGGGCCGGCTGGGCTTGGGATAGCCGTAGTTCAGGGCGTTAATCCACTCCTCGGCGCGCACGTCGGCCGGGTTAATTTCGTAGCCGTCCTGGGTCTCCTGCAGCGCCCGCTGGAAGGAGGCCCGGTCGGTGTCCAGGCTGAAGGTGGAAATGGGGTCCACGGACGCGCTGACCAGGGGCTGGGGCCCCGAGGTTGCCGTGTCCCTGGGGATGTTCCTGGGCGCAGTCCTGGGGGCCGTGTTGGCGGTCCCGGGCTGGCCCGACTGCGTACCCTGGGAGGGCGCAGATGACGACTGAGACTGGGCTTCGGGGGCGATGCTTTGCGGTTGAGCGGGCGCGCTGGCCGGCTGGCTTTGCTGGGCAGGGGCCGAATCCATCATGGGGGCGGGCGCCTGGGGTAGGGTAACGGCCCGGGGCGCCGCAGGTTCAGCAGCCGGAGCCTGGGGGCGCGACTCCTCAGCAGACCCGCAGGCCAGGCTCAGCAGCAGGACCGCCGCGCCAATTGTGGCAGATATATTCCTGATTGACCAGGTAAATGTCCTCCGATTAATGATGGTGACCATAAGGTCTGTAATATTCCTCTTCACCTTATCTTCCTCCTCGTCGCTGCAGGTTCGGCCGACTCACGCGGGCGGCCATTGTAAGATTCGCGAGGCTTTGAACCCAAACTGTTGCAATGGAAGAAACCGATGCTCCAGTAATGTCCGGTAAAGATATGCTGCCATTGGCTCCAATTGCGAAAGAGCCTGTGCCACCTCCTTGCTATGCTTTGCTGATATGCTCTCAATTCCTGGCCGGCGCGATGGCCGCCACCACCACGGGCATGCCCGCGAAGGCTGCGATGGCCGCCAGGCGGGTTATCGGGCCGCCAAAGACGGTGCTGACGGCCCAGATGATGCCAAAAGCCACGATGCCAACCAACAGCCCGATGAGAATGACGAGGTTGGGCTGGAGGTTCTTGCGGATGGCAAGCTGGCGCGCGCCGAAGTAGCTTCCGGCGAACAGGATGAACAGTACGATGGCGGCCGGCAGCATCAGGGCAAACTCTCCCCGGCCGCAAACCTATCCATGGTCTTTGAAGCGGACCATGAAGCTGGCCTCGCCCAGGGGCGTACCGTCCAGCAGTATGGCGGCGACGTGGGTGCCGGCCCGCTGCACCGGAATGCGAAAGGCCTTGATCCACCGCTGGAACAGGATGCCGTCCTCCCACTCGATGGCCTGGGGCGGCGGCGTATCCAGGGGGATGCCCGGGGCCTTGATGGCCACCATGAGGTGGTGGGCGCCCGGGTTGGCGCCGGCGATACAGAAGGCCAGGTTGACGTCCACCTGGGCCAGGATGGGCGTTTCAGGACCCGGGGTTTCCGCCGGCGCGGGCAACTCCACCAGGTCGATTATTCCCTTGAAGGTAAGGTCATCATCGGTACCCGTTTCGGTGTCGTGGCAAAACAGGGCGTATTTGAGGTACGGTTCGGCTGGGCTGCTGGTCAACCGTAGGGCTCCTTTCAACGGACGCCGTCAGGCTGTCCGAAATTGGCTGGCTCATTCTAGCACTTTCCGGTTGCCGCCCCCAAGCTTACGCTAATCCCCACAGTGCGATTGTCCTTGCGTAGTGTGGATTAGTTGGGGCAGGAAGCGTACTATAGGCGGCAGCCAACGACACAGGGCGGCGGCTCAAGGCGGCAACCTAATGCAACAACGGCAGATTGGGGACTCCATCAACATCGGGTGGCCCGACTTTGGCCGGGCGGAACAGGCCTTCACCATCGTTGACCTGGACCAACTGGGGCAGGTCTTCCGCGCCCGGGTTACCGACGGCCAGCGGCAGGGCGGGTTCCTGGTCATCTACGATTGCCCCGACGTGGTGCTGGAGCAACTGGCGGAGCAGGCAACTAATGCCGTGGGATTCCGGGTCATCGTGTCCAGCCTGCGCTGCAGCGTGGACGGCGAGGTGCTGCGCAGCTTCGATTACGAGTGGTACCCCACTCCTGAATTCGCGGAGCGGCCCCGCCAACTGGCGCAGGCCCTGGCCGGCCTGTTGTCCGGTATGCGCGGCGAGAGCGGTGGCTGAGACCAGGCAAAGTAGCGGCTGGCTGACCCTTCCTTTCAACCCATCCCCTTTGGGCCTATAATTGAAACATGCCCGAATTCTTCAATGTTCTTCCTCCGCAACGGGCGTTGCAGGTCCTGATGGATGTCATGCCTCCCGCCGGCCTCGGTGACGAGGAAGTGACTATCGAGAGCGCCCTGGGCCGCATCACTGCCACCGACACCCATGCGACGGAAGACCTGCCGGCCTTTCCCCGGTCCACGGTGGACGGGTATTCCCTGCGGGCCGCCGACTCCTTTGGGGCTTCGGAGGGCTTGCCGGCCTATTTTACCGTGGTTGGCGAGGTGCCCATGGGCCGGGCTGCCGGGGTCTCTCTGTCCACCGGAGAGGCAGCCGGGGCCTATACCGGGGGGATGCTGGCCCACAACGCAGACGCGGTGGTGATGGTGGAAAACACCCAGCAGGTGGACGCCGCAACCATTGAGGTAATGCGGCCCGTGGCCCCCGGCGAGAACGTGGTGCAACCGGGGGAGGACGTGCGCCGGGGTGAGACCATCCTGCCGCGGGGACACCTGCTGCACCCCCAGGATTTGGGGGGCCTGACCGCCCTGGGCATCACCGGGGTCAGGGTAACGCGGCGGCCCCGGGTCGCCATTCTGTCCATGGGCGACGAGGTGGTGGCGCCGGATGCCAAAGCAGGGCCCGGCCAGATAAGGGACGTCAACAGTTACACCATCGCCGCCCAGGTTGCCAGGGCCGGCGGTGAGCCGGTCTGCCTGGGTATCGTGGGGGACGAATACGAGGAGCAACTGGCGGTGGCGCGAAAGGGCCTGGAAAACGCCGACGTGCTGGTCATGTCCGCCGGCAGTTCCGTCAGCGTCCGTGACCTTACAGCTGACATCATCAACGCGCTGGGCGAGCCGGGGGTGCTGGTCCACGGCCTGTCCATCCGGCCCGGCAAACCGGCCATCCTGGGCCTGGTGGGAGACAAGCCGGCCTTTGGCCTGCCGGGGAATCCCGTATCCGCCATGATTGTTTTTGACCTGGTGGTGCGGCCCAACCTGTACCGTCTGGCCGGGTGCGACCGGTTGCCGGAGCCGGCCATCACCGGGGCCGCGCTGACCCACGACATTGCTTCAGTTCCGGGACGCGAGGACTACATTCCGGTGCGGCTTACCGGCAATGGAAATGGCGCGTTGCAGGCCGAACCCGTTTTCGGCAAGTCCAACCTGATTTTCACCCTCATCCGCGCCGACGGCCTGGTGCAAGTGCCGCTGGACAAGGCGGGGCTATACGCGGGAGAGACGGTGGCGGTGAGGCTGTTTTGAACGGGAATCAAACATGGATAGACAGGATGAACAGGATGATGGATAAAGAGGCAAGGAATCTTTGCCCTGGGATAATCCAGTCCTGTATATCCTGTGCATCCATGTTAAGTAAAGAGAAGGCGGAAGTATGATTGCGGACCTGCCCCCGGCGATAATTTTCGATATGGACGACACTATTCTCTGTAACGACGAAACGGCGAGTAAATGCTGGCGTCAGGTATGCCTCGACCTGAATCACTACCTGGCGGGACGCAACGCTGAGAATTTCTCCGATGTGATCATTGATATTGACCGTAGGTACTGGGATCCGGCTCTGAGTATTCCCGGTAGTATTGACCTGTTACAGGCCCGTCGGGATGTTCTCTCCATGGCCTTCGATCGATTGGGCATCGAGGATGAGGTGCTGCTGGAACATATGGCTGTGGCCTTCCAAGAGTTGAAATCATCTACCATAGAACTGTTCCCGGATGCGCTGGACACACTCCATTCCCTCCGCAGCCAAGGCATCAAGCTCGGTCTGATTACCAACGGCAACGCCTACGGGCAGCGAACCAAGGTGGATGGAGCCGGTCTGGAACCGATTTTCGATTCGATTCTGATAGAAGGCGAATTTGGCGTTGGTAAACCCGATTCCCAGGTTTTTAGTCACACCCTGCAACAATTGCAGGTTGCCGCCGACCAAGCATGGATGGTGGGAGATAACCTGCTTAATGACGTAGGCGGCGCCCAAGCGCTAGGAATTTATGGCGTATGGGTTGATTGGAGGGGCACTGGGCTGCCTGAAGGCAGTATGGTAAAGCCTGACCGCATTATTAGCTCAATAATGGAACTCGTAAACTGAGGCTACTAGGGATTGGTAAAGCATGACCGAGCAGTTGCCCCATGCAATTATCTTTGATATGGACGACACCGTTCTTTCCGACGACAAGGCGTTGGAGATGTGCTGGCGTCAGGTCTGCCACGGTCAGGCTCAACGCATCGCCGTCTGTTCCTCCGATGAGTTGCTGGCGGAAGTTCGGAATATACACCGCTGGTTCCTGGCCGACCCGGGCCAGAATCGTAAGTTCGGCATAGACCCGAGGCGGGCTCCCTACGAAATCCTTTCCGTGGCTTTTGAGCGCTATGGCATAAAGGACCAAGTCTTGAAGGAGGAGATGGCCGACGCTTTCCAGGAACTCAAGCCGGTCACAATTGAACTCGTGCCCGGCGCAGTGGATACATTGCGGTTTCTGCGCGAATGGGGTGTCTCGCTGGGGATGATAACCAACGGGGACGCTGACGTACAATGGGCCAAAGTCCGCAATGCTGGTCTGGAACCCCTTTTCGACTCCATCTTGGTAGCCGGCGATTTTGGCGTGGCCAAGCCCGACTCCCGGGTCTTTCACCGCACCCTGGACCAACTGCATGTAGCCCCCGACCAGGCATGGATGGTCGGCGATAATCTGACCAATGACATTGGAGGCGCCCAGGCCGTGGGCATTTACGGGGTATGGGTTGACTGGCGGGATAGGGGTCTGCCTGACGATAGCGCAGTGATGCCGGATCGCATCATTCGTTCAATAGTAGAACTGGTCAACTGAAGCTATCCTGTTGAATGCAAACTATTTAAGAGTATTGGAAATTGGAAAGGTATGACTGAGCAACTGCCCCCGGCGATAATATTTGACATGGACGACACCATTCTCTCCGACGATAGGGCGGCGGAGAAGTGCTTTCGGCAGGTGTGCAGTGGGTTTGCCCACCGCATTGCGGTCTGTTCCCCGGATGAACTTCTAGCGGATATACGGGAAATTCGCCGCTGGTTCTGGGCCGATCCCGACCGTATACGCCAGTTCGGAGTCGACCTTAGACAGGCCAGGCTGGAGATTCTATCAATGGCCTTTGAACGGAAGGGGATAGACGACGACAGCCTGAAAGTCGAAATGGCCGACGAGTACATGGAACTCAAGGCCGAGACCGTGGAGCTTATACCGGGCGCCCGGGAGACCCTGCAGGCCTTGAAGGAGGGCGGCATCCGGCTTGGGCTCATTACCAACGGCAACGCCGACAGCCAGCGGGCCAAGGTGGAAAAGGCGGGCCTGGAACCCTACTTCCGGTCCATCCTGATAGCCGGCGAGTTTGGCGCATCCAAGCCCGATCCCCAGGTTTTCACCCACACGCTGGACGGCCTCCAGGTCTCCCCGGGCGAGGCCTGGATGGTGGGCGACAACCTGTACGCCGACATTGGCGGGGCACAGGCCGTGGGCATTTACGGTATCTGGGTGGACTGGCGCGGCAACGGCCTGCCGGACAACACGCCCACCATCCCCGACCGCACCATACAATCCATAGTTGAGCTGAATCCGGCAAACACGGAGTGACCGTCGTGACCCAGTCCCACCATTCCCAGCGACGCTACTACCTTTCCGATATCCCGCTGGAAGAGGCACGGGACCGGTTTTACTCGTCCCTCCTGGAAGCTGGCGCCCTGGAACCGATGTCCGGCGAGCCGGTTCCCCTGGCAATGGCCAGGGGCCGTATCACCGCCAGCCCCATCTGGGCCGTTTCTTCGTCCCCCCATTATGATGCCGCCGCCATGGACGGCATCGCCGTTCGCGCCGCCGACACTACCGGCGCCACCGAGACATCTCCCATCACCCTGGCAGTAAGCGGGCCGGAGCCCCAGGGGGTGTGGGTGGATACGGGCGACGCCATGCCCCGGGGGTTCGACGCCGTAATTATGGTCGAACACCTGCACCTGGTGGGCGACGACCACGTCAGCATCATGGCCCCGGTAGCTCCCTGGCAGCACGTCCGGCCCCTGGGCGAGGATATTGTCGCCACCGAACTGGTGCTGCCGGAGAACCATCAACTGGTCCCGGCCGACCTGGGGGCCTGCGCCGCCGCCGGTCTCAGCGAGATTCCGGTCCGCCGCCGTCCCTCGGTGGCCATCATCCCCACCGGCAACGAACTCGTCCCCGCGGGAACGGACTTGAAGCCCGGCGACATTGTGGAGTTCAATTCCCTGATGCTTTCCGGCCTGCTGGAGGAATGGGGCGCCTCGGCAACGGTTGTCGGCCCGGTCCCCGACGTTTTCGTGGCCATTCGCGACGCGGCAAGAGCGGCCCTGTCCGAGCACGACCTGGTCGTCATCAACGCGGGATCATCGGCCGGGGCCGAGGACTACACCGCCCTGGTGGTGGAAGAACTGGGCCGGTTGCTGGTCCACGGCATTGCAGTCCGGCCCGGGCACCCGGTAGTTTTGGGGGTAGCCCAGGGCAAGCCGCTGGTGGGCCTGCCCGGCTATCCGGTTTCCGCCATGCTGACCGCGGAATTGCTGCTCAAACCATTGATTCAAGGCTGGCTGGGGCAGGCCGACTCCGGCCAGCGTCCCACCGTCAAGGCAAACATTACCCGCAAGGTAACCTCGCCGTCGGGCGAGGACGAGTTCCTGCGGGTGAAGCTGGGCCGGGTGGGTGAGAAGATGGTGGCTACGCCGCTGCAGCGGGGCGCCGGGGTCATCATGTCCCTGGTGCGCGCGGACGGCCTGGTGAAGATACCGCGTTTCTCCGAAGGCGTGGACGTGGGGACGGAGGTGGCGGTGGAACTGCTGCGGCCCCTGTCCGAGGTGGAAAATACCATCGTCGCCATCGGCAGCCACGACCTGACCCTGGACCTGATGTCCAGCTTCCTGCGGCGGGTTCCAGCGGGCGTCAACCTGTCTTCGTCTCATATTGGTTCCCTTGGGGGCCTGATCGCGCTGCGGCGTGAGGAGGCCCACCTGGCCGGCTCTCACCTGCTGGACGAGGCTACCGGCGAATACAACGTCTCGTACATAGAGCGGTTCCTGCCCGGCGTGCCGGTGATGCTGGTCAACCTGGTGGGGCGGGTACAGGGCCTCATCGTGAAGCCGGGCAACCCGCGAGAAATTACCTCACTGGCCGACCTGCTGCGTACCGACGTTACCTTCGTCAACCGGCAGCGGGGCTCCGGCACCCGCGTGCTGCTGGACTACAGGCTGAAGGAAATGGGCGCCACGCCGGAACAGGTCCGGGGTTACGAACGGGAGGAATACAGCCACCTGGCCGTGGCGGCGGCGGTCAACGGCGGGGCTGCCGACGTGGGGCTGGGCATCCTCAGCGCGGCCCGCGCCCTGGACCTGGATTTCATACCGCTGCTGAACGAGCAATACGACCTGGTAATCCCCCGCGTCCACTACGAAAGCGACCTGCTGCAGCCGCTGCTGGCCCTGCTGTCCAACGAGGAATTCCAACAGGCGGTAAACGCCCTGGGCGGCTACGACGTCAGCCGCATGGGAAGAGTGCAGGCGGAGATTGGGTAGAAGGGAACAGGGTTTGGTGTGGTAAGATTATCGGCGCCGTCCACGATGCACGAATTACCACGAGCAGGCAGGTGGGTCATGGGTAAACAATTCACCATCACATTAGACGATGCCTTATATGACCGGTTGCGCTATATCGTCGGTAGTAATGATGACGAATTCTGCATCCGATACATTGAGGAATTGGTGCGGGGCAGGGTGTCCTATTCGCCTGCTCCCGGATATACCCTAGATGACAACCCGGAGACAGCGAGGGCAAAGGTATCGCCATTCGATTACTGGCCGGATACCGTGTCAGAGGATAAGGTGGCCCAGTTTCAGCAGAAGATGGTCTCCAGTGCGGGGAGGGGTTTCGACGATCCGGAAATGGAAGCCGAGTTCCGTCAGTGGCTCCACGACGGCTACCGGGCCAAGGCAGCAGAGGAACAACGGGAGGCCCGGGCAATGGTACTGCTGGGGTGGATTTATCGAGCCAAGCTAATGACCGAGACAAGGCCGGGAGAAGCCTTGGGCTGGGTGCAGGAAATCGCCGATGAATTGGGCGTAGGGGACAAAGAAGATGCTCCGTGGTGAAGTGTGGTGGGTTGACTTTGACCCTACGGTAGGTGAAGAAATCACGAAGCTGCGCCCCGCAGTTATCGTCAGCAGCGACCGAAGCAATGACACCGCAAACAGATTGCAGGTCGTTCCTTTCACTCGTAGCTTGAGCAGGGTTTACCCTTCGGAAGCAAGCGTGAGCCTCAACGGTGAAACCGTTAAGGCTGTGGCAGACCAGTTGAGGACAGTGAGCAAGCTGAGATTGAGGAACCGCGCCGGCATTATGTCTGGGGAGGACATGGGCAGAATAGAGAATGCTATAAGACGACAGTTGAATCTTCTTTAGCCAGGCTATGCTACAATCCTTCCGGAATGCAACTCTTTCATAGCTCCCCAATCCCCACAGGAGGCCCCATGCAGAGCAGCGAAGTCCGCCTCACCGAGCTTTCACACTGCGCCGGTTGAGCGGCCAAGATCAGCCTGGAGGACCTGGTACAGGTCCTGAGCCAATTTCCCCAGCTTACCCACCCCGACCTGCTGGTGGGCACCGAGACGGGCGATGACGCCGCCGTCTACCGCATAAACGATGAGACCGCCCTGATTATGACGGTGGACTTCTTCCCGCCCATTACCGACGACCCCTTCGAGTTCGGGACCATCGCCGCCGCCAACGCCCTGAGCGACGTTTACGCCATGGGGGGCAAGCCCCTGGTGGCACTCAATATCTGCGGGTTCCCTTCATCGCTGGACAAGGCCATCCTGGGCGAGGTGCTGCGGGGCGGCTACTCCAAGACCGCCGAGGCCGAGTGCCTCATCGTCGGCGGCCATACCGTCGACGACCCGGAACCCAAGTACGGCCTCTCCGTGGTGGGCATCGTGGAACCGGGACGGCAGGTAACCAACGCCGGCGCCAGAGTGGGGGACTCGCTGGTCCTGAGCAAGCCGCTGGGCACCGGCATTATCACCACCGCCTGCAAGCAGGGACGGGTTGAGCCGGCCGTGCTCCAGGGCGCCGTGGACGCCATGGCCACTTTGAACCGGGCAGCTTCCGAGGCTATGAACAAGGTGGGCGTCCATGCCTGTACCGACGTTACCGGCTTCGGCCTGATGGGCCACCTCAAGTCAATGGTCAAGGGCAGCGGCGTCTGCGCCGAAATCAACCTGGGCAGCGTGCCTACCCTGCCAGGGACGTGGGAGTTGCTGGAACAGGGCATAGCGCCGGGGGGGACGAGCCGCAACCGGGACAGCGTGGCCGACACGGTGCGCTGGCACCCGGACCTTTCCGACAACGACCAGTTGCTGCTGTGCGACGCCCAGACCTCCGGCGGCCTGCTGATGGCCGTGTCCGGGGACAAGGAAGAGCAACTGCTGGCGGAATTGACGGCCCATGGCACCCCCTGCGCCAGCGTGGTGGGCCGCATCACCGACGGGCCAGCGGGGACCATCATCGCCAACCCCTAATCAGTTACGGCCCCGCAGCCCTTGCCAGTGACTGCGGGGCCGCTTCCCTCCCACGCCGGCACGGGTACCCCTTCCGGCGACTGCGGTCGCGAACGATTCTGCGCGAAACCGGGATGGATTCGTTAAGAAACGTGACCTTGTAGCTCAGGCACAGGTTGCGTCCCCTCCAGCCGCGTATTGACAATCCAGTTGCAGTTTGCGACATTCCCGTGGATACTGGTACAAATTGCCAGAGGCCCCCTTCTCTAAGGCGATGTCCGGTTCCATAGCCCTCCCTCCCGGGGCCCAACTTCAGGGTAGTCCCTTCCAGGAAGTCAGATAAGCGCACATCAAGCCTCCGGGGAGCGTTTCCGGAATAAGGAGAAGGGGGTAACTTATGAACGGATTTTCCGCTAACAAGCTGGCCGGTCTGTCGCTGGTCCTTGGCCCATGCCTGATGATTGCGGCAATCATATTGACTCCCGGTGGGATAGTGGTTGCCTCGGCCCGGGCCGGTGAGGTGGTCGCCGTCGTCCGCGCCATGGAACAGTATCCTACCCTGGCCCACTTGAGCGCGAACCTGGGTATCGTCGGGGTGGTACTGGCGGTCTGGGGCTTTTGGTACATATTGCGGTCTCAGAACAACCGCAGTATTTGCGGAGTCCTGATCCAATGGGGTTCCTTGATCCTCATTCTTGCCCTGGCCGGCCTCGCTATTGGCCGGGGCATGACCAACCTGGTGGTCCACATCCTGACCGCGCCAGCCGTAACCGAGATCCCGCAGCAACAGCTTTACGCCGCCGTAGGGACTATAGAGGCGGTTAGAGGGGGCTTCCGGGTCACAGCGGCCCTGGTGCTTTTTGTGGGCTCCCTGGCGGTGGCGTTGGGACTGGTTTCCAGGTCTGCCGGGGGAGTTCAGAAGGTCCTGGCAATAGTGGCTATAATCCTGTCCGTGGTAGCCATTGTATGTTTCTTTGCCGCCCAGCATGGGGGGAGCCCCGCAGTCTTTTACCGTATCGTCGGCATCGCCGGCATTCCCATAATGCTGTGGTATCTCAGCCTCGGCATCGCCGTTTACCGGAACACGCCGGAGCTCAATGACACCGATGAAGAAGTCCAGCCTGCCAACTAGCGGTCACTCTTTGGATTTACCTGTCGATCCGTTACAAGAAGATGTCCGGGTTCCGCCAGCTTGGGGCGGAGTAACTTTTCACTATTATGGGCAACAGGCTGTCCCACGATATCGTCATACCGGCGAAAGCCGGTATCCAGGAACCATTACACCCCATACGCCGGATTGGGCCCGGCCTTTCTGGATTCCGGCTCAAGGCCGGAATGACGCCTTGGGCCGAAAGCGACTCCCCGAATCTGAACAGTTACGGGGCTCGTGTTTGTTTGACACCCAAAGGAACGGGGACTTAATATGAGCTTTGGCCCGCTGGGCATGACCCAATCCCTCAGCAGGTGGTTGAATAAATTGGAACCGCAATTTGGCTTGAAACGTCCCGACCAGGTCAAGGAGGCCCCCGACCAGGGGGAGCGCGTGCCCCCGGGCCAGTTTCTCAGCAAGCGCTTTCCCGTGCTGACCTACGGCTCCAGGCCCGAGGTGGATATCAGCCTCTGGACCTTCCGGGTGTTTGGCGTGGTGGATAAGGAAGTAACGCTGAACTGGAAGCAGTTCACGGAACTGGAGTGGGTAACCCTGACCGCCGACTTTCACTGCGTTACCCAGTGGAGCGCCCTGGATCAGACCTGGGAGGGCGTTCGCGCGGCCACGGCGCTGGAACTGGCGGGAGTGCGGCCCCAGGCCAAGTACGTTATGGCCCACTGTTTCGGAGGGTACTCCACCAACCTGCCGCTGGACATGGTGCTGGAAGAGGGATTCCTGGCCCACCGGCATAACGGCGCCGAACTGGGCAAGGACCACGGCTGGCCCCTGCGCCTGATCGTCCCAAGCCGGTACGCCTGGAAGAGCGCAAAGTGGGTCAACGGCCTGGAGTTGATGACCGAGGACGCCCCCGGCTTCTGGGAGCAGCGGGGCTACAACAACAACGCTGACCCATGGAAGGAGGAGCGGTTCTGGCCCGAACTGACCCGCTAGGCGCTGGCTTCCTCTGGATACCGAATATACATTGTCGCCCCGGTTGACTGGACCGGGGCGGTTCTTTGCGAGCAATGCTCCCCGCCGGCCGGGGATGTGGCCAGGCTAGTCTCGAAACGCCCGGTCACTGCAGCCGAATAGCCATTTGGTCTTGGCAAACTGGATAGTGGTACATTATCTTCGATATATTCCTCTCTGCCCCCGGTTGGCCCACCTGCCCATGGGTCCGATGGGATACGGCACCCCAATCCATAACACGGGAGAAGTTTGACATGCCTGGCGCGGAAGAGAATCAGGCCCCCCGGCTGAACGGCCAGCCCAACTACTCTGTCCTTCGTCGCTTGGAGCGGCACGTTCAAGGGAAGACCATCGGCGGACTAATGGAACTCTTCCCTCTGCTGGTCACCATCCTGGTGATTGCGGTGATAATTGGCTACGCCGACAGTTTCGTCCATCCCCTTATCAGATTTCTCCCCTGGGAAATGCCCTTCATCGGCGGACTGACCTTTACCGGCGTGGGGCTGATTGTTCTGACCTTTCTTTTTTACCTGACCGGAATAGCGACCTCTTCCCGCCCCGGGCGGGTATTCTTCAACGCGACCGGCAAGGTTCTGAGCAAGACGCCGCTGGTGGGAAGCATCTATGGCTTGACCCAGACCGTGGCGGCGGTGATGTCTTCCCAGTACCGCTTCAGCCGGGTGGTATTTATCGAGTGGCCCAGGGAGGGTATGATCGCCCTGGGGTTCGTAACGGGCCGCGCTATTTCTCCCTCCACCGGCGAATCCGTGGTGATTATCTACATACCGACGGTCCCCAATCCCACCTCCGGCAATATGGCCATTGTCGTGGAGGACGACGTATTTGAGACGGACCTCTCGGTGGAGGACGCGATGAAAATGGTTTTTTCGGGCGGCATAGTCTTGCCCGACTCCCTGGCCTTCGCCCGCCTGCCCCGGGAAAAGGGATTGCACGAGTTCGTGGGCCGGTTCGATTCCGTAGGCAACTAGGGTCCTGTCTTCTTGCCCACGATAAGATGGAAAGGGCTGCCATCCCGAAGGATGACAGCCCCGGTCTGACGCCCCGGTTTCTCGAATTGCCGGGTCGGTGGCGCCGGGAGGTTAAGCCGCCTTGCGCTGGACGGTTGGAAGCTCGGGCGCCTCGCTGGCCACGGCCCTGGGCTGGGGCAGCGTGTCCGGCAGGTCTTTGGTGAAGCCGCACTGGAGGCAGTTCACGTAGCGTCCGTACATATCCGATACCAGATTTAAGGCCCCCTGGCACTTGGGGCATCCCTTGAGTTTTAGCATCGCGATTTACCTCCTCTTGGCTGCGACGCCATTGCCACCAGCCGGATTAGATGAAATAATGGAAACGAATAATAAACCTTGACACAATGAATGTCAATCCTTATCATATTGACGACAATTAGTTCCGGTTTTCACAAGAGGCAGTCCCGGGAGGGAAGGTAATGTACCAGCGATTTCGGATATGGGTTGATTCGGATATGGCGGAGGCTATCAGGTCGGAGTCGTTCAACGTGCCGCCAGCCCCCCCTGAATCGGCCAACCTGGAAAGGACGCAGCCGCCAGGCGCTCCGAACGCCCAGCGAAATGGGCACGAAGCCGGAAGGACGGAGGAATTTGACGCCGGAATGGAGGGCGTCTATATCATCAGCGTCGCCGCCCGCATCCTGGACATGCATCCCCAGACCCTGCGCAAGTATGAACGGCTGGGGCTGATAAACCCGGGCCGCACCGTGGGCATGCTGCGGCTGTATTCCCGGGAAGACATCCGCAAGGTATTCCTGATCCGGCACTTGATGGAAGACCTGGGCCTTAACCTGGCGGGCGTGGAGTTTGCCTTGAACCTGGTGGAAAACCTGCAGGGTTTCAAACAGTATCTGAAAACGGTCTCGGCTGGGACGGCGGTTGAACCCGTAGTTGAACCTGCCATGGCCCAGCTTTTCCGCAACCTCAACCTGCCCGCGGATGAAGCCCAGGGGTAATGACAAGGCGGAATATTCCTGTAATCAAAGAGGGACCCTGATGACAAACGGCTACAACAATGGCGACATGCCCGACCCGGTTCCCGAGGAACCCCAGCCGAAAACGGGCGACCAGCAGGAAGTCATAGTGGATTTTGACTCCCTGCCCATAGAGGAGCAGATGCTGGTACTGCGGCGCGACCTGGACGAGGCGCGGGAGGAACTGGGCCAGAGCCGGGAGCAGGTGCAGCGGAGCCAGGCCGAACTGGCCAACTTCCGCCGGCGCACCGAGGAAGAGCAGGTTAGCATGCGCCAGGATGCCAACCGGCGCCTGATTATGAACCTGCTGCCGGTGGTGGACGAACTGGAACTGGCCATCAACCACCTGAATGGCGCCGACGCCGGCGATTCCTGGGTGGAGGGCGTAAAGCTGATCCATCGCAAGGCCTACGGCGTCCTGGAAGCCGAGGGGTTGACCAGGATAGAAACGGTGGGCGTCCAGTTCGACCCCCTGCAGCACGAGGCGGTGGGGGTAGTGGACTCTGAAGACCAGCCCTCCGGCTACGTGGTCGAAGCCCTCCGGAACGGCTACCGCCTGCGCGACAGGGTTATCCAGGCGGCCCAGGTGGTGGTCGCCAGGTAAGTCGGCGCCGCCGGAACGAACTGCGTTGAACTGAAGGACATTACAACCAAAACGGCAAAGTTAAACAAGCTAAGGAGCGCGAAAAATGGCGAAGGTTCTCGGAATAGACTTGGGGACTACCAATTCGGTGGCGGCGGTTATCGATGCGGGAGAACCCGTGGTGGTGGAGAACGCCGAGGGCGGAAGGCTGACCCCCTCCGTGGTGGCGGTAAACCCCCGCAGTGACGAAAGATACATCGGCCAGGTTGCCAAGCGGCAATCGGTCACCAACCCGGAAAATACGATATTCTCCGTGAAGCGGCTTATGGGCCGCAAGTTCTCGGACCAGGAAGTGCAGGGCGCCCTGGGCAAGCTGCCCTACAAGGTGGTGCAGGCCGGCAACGGCGACGCTCACGTGGAAATGGCTGGGCAGGCCTACGCGCCGCCGCAGATTTCCTCCTTTGTTCTTCAGAAAATCCGGCAGGACGCCGAGGCCAAGCTGGGAGAGAAAATCAGCCAGGCGGTTATCACCGTTCCGGCATACTTCAACGACGCCCAGCGCCAGGCCACCAAGGACGCCGGTACCATTGCCGGCCTGGACGTCCTGCGCATCATCAACGAGCCCACGGCTTCGTCCCTGGCCTACGGGCTGGACAAGACCCACGAAGACGCCACCATTGCCGTCTTCGACCTGGGCGGCGGCACCTTTGACATTACCATCCTGCAGATGGGCGAAGGCGTGTTCGAGGTGAAGTCCACCAACGGCGACACCTACCTGGGCGGCGACGACTTCGACCAGCAGATTCTGGACTGGCTGATCCAGGAGTTCCGGCAGGAGACGGGCATCGACCTGTCCAACGACCGGATGGCCCTGCAACGCCTGCGGGATGCCGCGGAACGGGCCAAGATTGAGCTTTCCAGTACCCTGGAAACGGAAATCAACCTGCCCTTCATTACGGCCGATGCCAGCGGCCCCCAGCACCTGGTCAAGCCCCTCAGCCGGGCCCGGCTGGAACAACTGGTGGGCGGCCTGATCGACAAGACCGAGTCACCCTGCCGCCAGGCCCTCAGCGACGCCGGCCTTTCGGCCAGCGGCATCGACGAAGTTATCCTGGTGGGCGGCATGACCCGCATGCCGGCCGTCCAGGAGAAGGTCAAGACCATATTCAGCAAGGAGCCCAGCCGGACGGTGAACCCGGACGAGGCCGTTGCCATGGGCGCCGCCATCCAGGCCGGAGTACTGGGCGGCGAGGTGGGCGACATCGTCCTGCTGGACGTCACCCCGCTGACCCTGGGGCTGGAGACCCTGGGCAGCGTAATGACCACGCTGATTTCCAGGAATACCACCATCCCGACCAAGAAGACGGAAACTTTCACCACGGCCGCCGACGGGCAGACCAGCGTGGACATTCACGTGCTGCAGGGTGAGCGGCCCATGGCGGGGGACAACAAGTCCATCGGCCGGTTCATCCTGGACGGCCTGCTGCCGGCGCCGAGGGGGGTACCCCAGGTGGACGTGACCTTTGACATTGACGCCAACGGTATCCTGAGCGTTTCCGCCCAGGACAAGGGAACGGGCAAGGAACAGCGCATAGTCATCCAGCCCAGTTCCGGCATCTCCAAGGATGAGATTAACGAGATGGTGGACGCCGCCAGGGCCCATGAGGAGGAGGACCAGCGCCGCCGCGCCGAGGTTGAAACCAGGAACCAGGCGGACTCGCTGGTGTACAGCACCGAAAAGCTGCTGCAGGACAATGCGGACAAGGTGCCCCAGGACCTGAAGGAAGAGGTGGAAGGGAAGATAGCCACTCTGAAGACGGCCATTGCCGCCAACAACGTGGCCGAGATGCAGACAGCCATGACCGACCTGAACAACTCGCTACAGCAACTGGGGCAGGCGGTGTACGGTCAGCAGACGGCCGGCACTCCGCCGAACGACGCCGGAATGGGCGGCGACGACGGCGGGGACACGGTGGAAGGCGAGTTCAGAGAGGTATAAAAACTGTTTAAGCACTGCTACGCCGAACCGCCGAATCTGTTATAATGGAAGCGCAAAGTTATAGGGTCGCCGGTTCGGCCACATCTTCCGAGTTTCAGGTGGGGGTACAACAAATGACTGGACCAGAGAGCGCAGAGCAGGAAGTAATAAACACCGAGAGCACCTTCTTCGAGATTGGTGGTGTTCAGCAGACCGTAACGCCGCTTCAGTACCATTACCTTAGCCTGCTGGAGCGTCTGACCGCTCTCAAGAACACCTACCAGACCGACCCGGACTACGAGGCGTGGATGATGCAGGCCATCAAGAAGTCCGTCTACAGCGCCTTCCGCGACTGCCTCGAATCCAACATGGGCGAAGCGGCCAGGGAGATTCTGGGCCAGGAGCACCAGGTAAACTAGAACCCTTAACCGAATTGTTTGCGAGACACGGGCCAGCCCAAATGGGCTGGCCCGTTTTTTCTCCCCAGCGGCCGGAACAACAGGGTTTGAGCGCTGAAACTACACCTATATCCTATCGCTGACCCTGGAATTGCCCGCTATAAGGGTTGTCGGGCGGAACGCCGGTACGTTCCAACACCAACTGTGCAATAGGCATATTCAATTCCAGTTCGATGGAAAAGGGCCCTACATTGTATATTTCCAGATAGAGCTGACCCTGCCATCCAGCCAGGACCGTAGGAGCAGTTACGTGGACCGCCAGACCCAAACGCGCCAATGAACTTCGACCCTCAATGCGTCCCGCAATATCCGGGGCAAACCTGATGAATTCAAGCGTCTTACCGATGATGAGGCGGCCGGGCTCTATTGTATAAGGTTTTGCAGGTTCAATGGTTTCCGGCGAAGACAGTTGCTGTATCAGTTGCCGAATGCTTCTTCCTGCCTGGGTTGGGTTAATCTTGATGCCAGCAGTGGGTGCCTGTGGATACACCAGGAGTTCTGAATCAAGGAGGAGATCGACTGAGGAGCTGCCTATGCGGTCGCTATCTCTAGGAATCTCAGGTTCAAATTGCAGTCGTCCCTGCTCAATTGCGGCCCTTATCTCCAGGTCGGAAAAAATCATACCCTGTTACCCAGTTGAGGAGCTAACGGCGATTTTTTCCAGGTCCTCTTTCGAAGCATAGAATCTGGTCTGCCCGAAATTGGTGGGGGGGAAAGAGACCAGGATTTCCCCGCCCGATTCGCCTATCAATGCCGCCCTGGCCGTCTTTCTTCCTGTGTCCACCCAGCTCAGGGGAACGAATGCCGATTTTTGACTGTCACCTATCTGGAACCAAACTTCAGCTTCCTGAGGAGTAGGAAAAGGATCTTTCAAAATGTCAGTATAGTTTAAGTCAAGGAGGACTGCCTTTGAGAAACTTCTAAACCCTCCCTGCCCTAGAATTTCCGCAATTTTTCCACCAGATGCCATATTTACCCCCAAGTCTCCATGCAACGTAATGCACTTTCCTGTCCAGCAAATCTTAAGCCTGATTCAGAAAATCGGGTCTGAAGAATATACAACACCTGCCATCATGTCTGAAACCCCTAAGTGTCAGCCTGTCTATGTTCTTGGATAAGCGAAAACTCCACCTCCCGGGCCAATATGATGCACCTTTCATAGCCTGTTTGTTGGGCAGGTCAGGCTATATGTCCACACTACCCCAACCCGTGCCTTGCCAGCACCTCCCGCTTCAGTTCCGCTACGCCGTCTTCCAGGTAGAGCCGGCCTTCCTGGCGATAGTTGGCCGGCACGTCGGGCACGTTGGTGTCGCGCAGGTTGGGCGACGGGTACCGGTCGGAGACGGCATCGGGGATGCGGTCGGGCCAGTCGGTGTCCAGCATAACCCCATAGGCCAGGGTCCAACAGCGGGCCACGGCGCCAATGTCGTACCCGCCGCCGCCCAGGGCCAGCCAGGGCAGGCCCAGCGCCGCAAATTCCTTGATGATTTCCACATACCCCCGGGACGTTAGCTGCAGGTGGGTGATGGGGTCGGTGTGGTAGCTGTCGATGCCCAGTTGGGTAACCAGCACGTCGGGGGCGAAAGCGCGAATCAGGGGTGGAACCACCTCGCGGAAGGCCCACAGGTAGGGCTCGTCCTCGGTGTAAGGAAACAGGGGGACGTTGATGGAATAGCCGACCCCGTCGCCCGCGCCCGAATCGGAAACGAAGCCGGTGCCGGGGAACAGATAACGGCCCGACTCGTGGATGGAGATGGTCAACACCCGATCGTCATGGTAGAAAACGTCCTGCACCCCGTCGCCGTGGTGGGCGTCCACGTCCACGTAGGCTACGCGCATTCCCCGCTCCAGGAAGTACTTGATGGCAATGGCCGGGTCGTTGAAGATGCAGAACCCATAGGCGTGGGTTGGCGCGGCGTGGTGCAGGCCGCCGGAGATGGAGAAGGCCACGTCCACCCGCCGTCCCGCCACCAGTTCCGCCGCCACCAGGGTTGCGCCGGAACTCAGGGTGGCCGCGTCGTACATGCCCTGGTAAACGGGGTTGTCGCCCAGGGCGCTGAAGCCAAACCGCTCCGGCCGCACCGTAGAAAGGCCGGCGCTGAGAGCGCGGACCGCCGCGATGTACTCGGGTGTGTGGACCCATTCCAGTTCCTCCTCGGTGGCGGACCGGGGGTTGATAAGGCGGGACGTGTCGCCGTCAAAGGCGCCGTAGGCCGAAAGCAGTTCGTAGGTGAGGCGCAGGCGCACGGGCCGCATGGGATGGTCGGAACGCAGGACGTGTTGAGAAAGGGCGTCATCGTAGACGAAGGCGGCGTTGGGCATGGCGGTCTTCTCCGGAAGTTGTTCTTCCACGAATATACACGAATGGGCGGAAATATGGGGAAATGGCTTGCCCCTCTGCCGTGTTCATTGGGGTCAATTCGTGTATATTCGTGGATAACTTTTTGCACCCCGGTTATCACAGGTCTCCATGACACCTCAGCACGCCATCCGGTTACTCGGAGAATCCTTCCAGCCGCTGACCGCCGCCAAGCTGGCCGCCGGAGTTGCCCTGTTCCTGGCGGCGCTGTGGATGCCCCGACCGGAAGGGTTGACGCCCGAAGGCCAGAAGGCGCTGGCGATCATGATCCTGGCGGTGGTCTTCTGGGCCACGGAAGCGCTGCCCATTTCGGTTACCGGGCTGCTCGGGGTGGTGCTGCTGATTGTGCTGGGCGCAGTGCCCGGGCCGGTTGAGGGGCTTTACGGCTTCTCCCAGCCCGTTTCCTATTTCCTGGTCGGCATTCTGACCATCGGGCTGGCCGTGCGGCGGTCGGGACTGGCCGAGCGGGTTGCGGTCTTCCTTATCCGGGGAGCCGGCGGCAAACCGGGCCTGCTCTACGTTCAGATGCTGTTCTCCTTCGCCCTGCTGACCTTCGCCCTCCCTTCCGCCAGCACCCGGGGGGCGATCATGGTGCATATCTACGCCCAGGTGATGGAGCGGTGGGGGGTGCCCAAGGAGCACAAGTATTACAAGGCCCTGATGCTGGCGCTGGGGAGCATGAACCGGCTGGGTTCCACGGCGCTGCTGGCCGGCGGCATAACGCCAGTGGTGGCTTCGGCTCTGCTGGGGGACTTCTCCTGGTCGGGCTGGTTTATCCTGATGGCCGTGCCCTTCTACTGCAACCTGATAATGGGCGGCGCGCTCCTGTTCCTGCTGTACCGCCAGGGGTTCCGGCTGGACGTGTCGCAAACCGACGTGCGGCTGGATACCGGTCCGGTGAAGGAGGTCGAGTACCGGGCGGGGATCATTGTCCTGGCGACGGCGGCGCTGTGGTTCACCGACTTTGCCCACGGCATGCACCCGGCGGTGCCGGCCCTGATCGCCATGGTGCTGATACTGCTGCCCCGGGTGGGCCTGTTAAGCTGGCAGGACTTCGAGCGCAACCTGGGCTGGGTCAATTTCTTCGTAATCGCCACGTCGCTTTCGCTGGCCCACACCCTGGTGGTTACCGGGGCGGCGGGGTGGTTCTCGGAGACGCTGGTGGGCGGCGCCACCCAGGTGCAGGACAGGCCGTTGATGGTGCTGCTGGCACTGTCCATCTGCGCCGCGGTGGTCCGATTGATGATGCCCAACATCGCCGGGTACCTGGCCTTCGTGATTCCGGTGGCCATGGCCAGCGGGGAAGCGTTAGGGCTGAATCCCCTGGTGTGCGGCATGGCGGTGGTGGTGGTGGGAGATTCCCTGGTCTACTACAGCGCAGCCGGAACCGCCTCCGTCTTCGTGTTCCAGCAGGCCAACCTGCGGAACCCGGAGATTTTCCGGTGGGCCCTGGTGATGACGGTGATATCTATAGCGGTGGTGTTCCTGGTGGCCGTGCCCTTCTGGACGCTGGTGGGTGAGCCGCTCGTTCCCTAGCCGTCCAGGCCAGGCAGAGCCTTCATCCTCCCGCCGGCAATTGGTCCGCGCTAACGGGCTAGGGCAGGCCTACCCCTGGTCGTACCAGTCGGGATGCACGGCCTGCAGGCCGAGTTGGGGCCACGCCGCCGGCGCCCCACACTTCTCCAGGCGCTGCTCCAGGGGCAGGGACTCGTCCCAGTAGTAGGCAATGATGCGGCGGCCGTTCCACTCGCCGGCCTCGTCGGAGGCAATCCACACTGCCGGCGCCTGCATCACCTCGGGCTGGATGAGAGTGCGGGAACTGGTCCCGTCGGGCGGCAGCACCATGTTGGTGGCAGTGGCCCCGCCGGGAGTCAGCACGTTGGCCGTAACCCCGGTGCCCTCCAGGTCCTGGGCCATGATGGCCACCAGGGCCTCGTGGCCGGCCTTGGACGGGCCGTAGGGCGCGCCGCCCTTGCGCCACATGGTGTCCATGCTGGTGGTGACGCTGATTATCCGCCCGAAGCCCTGCTGGACCATGTGGGGCGCCACGGCGTGGGACATCAGGAAAGGCCCGCTGAGATTGACCGCAATTACCCGCAGCCACCCGGAGGGGTCTATAGTCCAGAAGTCGGTGCGGCGGCCTGTCTCCCCGGGGTTGGCGAAACCGCCGGAACGCAGGTTAATGCCCGCGTTGTTGACCAGGATATGGAGGCCGCCCATTTCGTTGATGGTGCGCTCCACGGCCTGGGCCACCGAGTCGGGGCTGGTAACGTCGGCGACAATGGGCAGCACCGCATCGTCGCCGCCCAGTTCCTGCATAACGCTGGCGGTTTCGTCCAGCCAGTCCTCGTTTACGTCCAGCATGGCCACCCGGGCCCCCGCCCGCACCAGGCCGGCGGCTATGGAGCGTCCCATGCCGATGGGGCTGGCCGCTCCCGTTACAATAGCTATCCTGCCTTCCAGAACCCTTGACGACGTGGTCATTGCGCTACCTCTCTCAACTTTTTATCCACGAATAGGCACGAATTTTCACTAATGAATAAATAATTGATTCGTGCTTATTCGTGTACATTCGTGGATAAATCATTTACTTGATCGTTCGGGCCATACCGGGTCGTGGTAGCCCAGGGGTACCGACGGCCGGGCCCAGTGGGGGCCGGTCTCCGACAGCTCCACCGTAGGCGCCAGGTGCTTCAGTACGCCGCTTGGGACGTTACTGACGGTGCACCAGGACTCAATCTCCTCGGGCGTCAGGTCGGATGGAATGCCTGACAGTTCGTCCTCGGGCACCTGTCCCTGTCCCACCAGCCAGCGGCCGGTCTGGGCCAGGGAGAGCCGCACCAGCCAGCTTCCGCCCTCGGTGGCGCGGCGGGCCAGGGCCGTCAGCGCGCCGTAGGCCATCAGGTAGCCGGTAAGATAGTCTATGGCCGACACGGGGTAAAACTGGGGGCCCGGCTCGGCGCCGGGGAACAGTTCACCCTGCCGGTGGGTGATGCCGCTGACGGTCTGGATGACGGTGTCGAAGCCGCGCCGGTCGGCCCAAGGGCCCACCCGCCCGAAGGCGCACAGGGAAACGTAGATGATGCCGGGGCGGATGGCCGCCAGGTCTTGCGGGGACAGGCCGCGCTGGGCCAGGGTGTTGGGGCGGTACCCCTGGGAGAATATGTCGGCCTCGCGAACCAGGCCGCGCAGGGTTTCCAGATCCTGGCCCTGGCGCAGGTCCAGGTGGGCGGAAAGCTTGCCGTGGCCGGTGTCGTACTCCTGGCCCTCGTTGAAGGGCAGGTGGGGGCCGGAAATCTTCATCACGTCGGCGCCGTGCTCGGCCAGGGTGCGGGCGCAGGTGGGCCCGGCCAGCACCCGAGTCAAGTCCAGCACCCTTATGCCGGACAGGGGCCGGTCGCCCTCGGGCAGGGGCTGGGGCGGTGCGTCGCCGATTCTGTCGATTTCCAGCAGGGGCAGTGATGCCACGGCCGCCGACTGGGGATGCTGGGCCCATTCCTGCATGGTGCGGACCATGCCGCCGGCGCCCCGGGCGGCGATGATGGCCTCCTCCAGTTCCCGGGCGTCCCACTGGGCCACGGCCCGGCGGACGGCCTCCTTGTCTTCCTCCACGCCCAGCACGCTGAGCGCGGCCTCGCGGTGGTTGGGGAAGTTGCAGTGCAGGTAGCTCCACCGGCCGTTTTTGGCGGGGTACACCCCCATTACGGCGTTGCGTTCGCCCGCTGCCGGCTGGCCGTTCAGGGTCATGTAGCGGCTGCTGCGCAGGGAAGCGGTGGCCCGGCGGGCGTCAACGCCCACCTGCTGGCGCTGGCCGGTGCGCAGTTCCCACAAATCGGACACGGCCAGTCCCACCGCCGCCAGGCTGGCCGCGGCGGCGGAACCAATGCGGAAGGGCGTGGGCAGGATGGGGTCCACGCCGCCGGAAAATTCAACGTCGCTGAACCTATCCGGGTTCAGGTAGGGGATGGAGTTAAGGGCAAATTCGGTGTAGGTGGTCATGTTTACGTTGCTCCCTGGGTGGAGTTGGGTTATTGGTTGGTTGTGCGAGAGTCTCTGGGGCCAATAATACAGGATGGGGCAGAGGCTGCAATCCTTCTACAGGGGGTTCATTAACCTTTGGTTCGAACAAATGACAGCCCTATTTGGCCTACTCTCCCCGGATAGCGTAAATTACGTACTCCCCGTCGTTGTGAGCGCGTCCGTACAGGATTCCGTCAACAACTGTTGGTGGGCTGCACAAACGGGAGTAGTTGACCTCCCAGTTCACGCTTCCCGTATGGGCATTCAGCGAAACCAGTTTGGTGGCGGAGGGCGCATAGACGCTCTCGCCTGAGGCCGATACCCCTTTTAGCGGTTCGTCTGACCGGTAGTCCCATTTCAGGGCCCCGGTCTCGGCATCCAGGGTAGCGATGGACATTATTTCATGAGTTTCCTTATACGTTATGGCGAGGTGAATGCTGCCTTCAGTCATGACAGGCGTTCTAAACGGTATGTCGTCCGGCCAGTAAACCCACTTTTCCTGCCCTGTAGGCAAGTCAAGCGCCCGCACAGTTTGCCCGCTCGCATTTATGTAGGATACTCCATCCTCTATGTGGGGCGTATCGATTGGTCCGCCCGTGAGAAGATGCTGGTGTCTCAATTCACCCGTCACCGGGTCAACTCCGTAGAGGAAGTCGGGTCGTCCCCCGTACGTGCCAAAATAGATGGTGCCATTATCTTCCAGCGCGCTGGTGTTGATGTATTTTCCCACCCGGTAGCGCCAGTTCATGATTCCGGTCGAAGCCTCCAGCGCCAGCAGGTAGTGGGACCACGGCCTGTCCCTAGTTTCGGGGACGTTTACGGTGTAGAAGACTGTATCTCCATAGATGAGGCCTGGCCCCCTGGTATTTCCTTCAATCTCCGTCTCCCAGTTCAATTCGCCGTTCTGTGCATCCAGCGAAAGGATAAAGTACCTGTGGTCGAATTCGGATCGGCCCCTTATACCTGTGCTGTAGTAGATGCTTCCGCCGGCGAGTAAGGTATCGCCTATCGTTTGCTCCACAACCCATAGCACTTCTCCGCTGGACCTGGAAACTGCGTATAGTTTCTCGTAAAAATCCGCATATACGGCGTCGGGGCCAACCACGATCTTGTCGCCGCAACTGATCCCGCTCGCATCGGCGATAGTAAGCCAGATCAGGTCTCCCGGTTGGCCGCTGTCCACTGGCTGTACCATAATATCGTCGTAGTAGTGTCGCCGCCCCGAGTTGCTCAACTCCCAGGACACGTCCACGCTAACCCTGGCCTCCCGGTCAAATCCCCGGTCGGGTGCGACGACCAGGTGTCCCTTAAGCGACGCATGGTTGTCGAAAGACCTGATGTGGCAGCCTGTCGCCCCGCAGTCCCCCCTCTCCGCGTCGGCTGAAACCAGCCGTCCATCTCCGGTCACGTCAAACTCCAGTTTGACATCAAATGCAGGAACGGCGGACTGGTTGGTTATGGTGAAGTTTACTCTCTGCTCCCCATTGCTGGTTAAGTAATCGTGGGCGAGTTCAAGGGTTACCGCCATCTGGGCCTCGGTGGGCGGAGTGGGCGTTGGAGTCTCCGTAGGCAACGGCGTGGGAATCACGGTGGGCGTGGGCGTTGGTGTTTCTGTAGGCAACGGCGTGGGAATCGAAGTGGCTGGAATATGCAGCGTAGGTATCCTGCGACGTGAACTATCCTCACCCGATGGAATTTGCGAACTCTGGTCCCGGGGATTGCCGGCAGACGGAGTGACGGTGGCATCGTCTTCTCCATTGCAGACGGCAAACGCCAGCAGGAGTACGACAGCCAATGCCGCCAGAGCCGCCCAGTATTTCAAAGAGCCCAATTGTATGCCTCGCCCATAAGCTGGATGACGCAACATTATACCCCGCAATTTACGCCAAATCGCCATCACTAACTGCATAGGATCGTGGTAATGCCCCAGTTCTGGATGGTCACCGTGCATCGCTCCGTTTGTATCCCTGTCCGCCCATAAACTATAATCTTCCCAATAGCAGCCCGTTGCGAACGGCCAAAACACCTTGCGCCCAACGCGGCGCCAGCAGGATGTGCAAATGGACTTGACCTTTGAACGGGGAGACTCCCAACGCCCCAGGGGCCATGCCCTGGTGTATTTTCGCGTGGACACGGAACCCGACAAGCTCTACGCCAGCTACATTGTCGTCTTGCCGGTGAAGGCCGACTTCGGCAAGTACGTGCCGCCCTTCCTGGCGTCCCACCTGGGCAACCTGCCCCTGAACGACTTCTCTTCCTTTGCCATGCCGCCGGTGCCGGAAGAGGTCAGCGGCCACGTCGAACTGGAACGGCTGAGTGAGCTTAGGGGAGACGACCTGGTATTTGCTTCCAGCATGTTCTCCTTCGACCTGCCCCGTATGATGGAGGGCATCACCGATGCGGTGCAGTCCTACTCCCAGCTTTGCGCCGACTACTACGACCGACAGGGGCTGAGCGCGGCCGCTCCGTCGGAGGGGTTGCCACCGGGAGCGCCGCCGGAGGCAGATGCCCAGGAGCAGGAAGATACGTCCTATTCGGTCAACGAGGTGCTGCTCAGCCTGATGAGCGAACGGGACAAGCTGGCCGAACTTTCCCGCCTCCTGGGCAAGCTGCAGTTCGCCCAGGAGGGCAGCGACGACAGCATGACGGGCGAGGTAACCGAGGAGATAACGGCCCTGTCCCGCCACCTGCCCGATGAGTTCCAGGTGCTCAACCTGCTGGCCGCCGCCCGGGAAGCCACCGGCCGCGGCTCGCGCCTGGCGCAGCTATACCTGGACCGCTGCTTCCGCCTCTCCGACGGCGACACGGCCAGCGTGTATTCGCTGGAAGTGGAGATAGATGAGTTGAGGGGAGGGGGGTAGGATGCTAAAGCGAGTTCGTATCAAGGGGTACAAGTCTCTGGAGGACTTGGACGTAACTCTTTCTCCGCTGACGCTCTTATTCGGCCCAAACGCTACTGGCAAGAGCAATTTTCTCGATGCGCTGCAACTTCTATCCAGGATGGCAACAAGCAGAACCCTGAGGGAAGCATTCGAACCTCCCTACCGAGGCAAGCCCCTAGAATCCTTCACTATGGGGGAGGGCGGCATTGAAGGGCTGCTGAATAAGCAACGCCTGACTTTTTCCATTGAAGCGGACCTAGAGTTGTCCGAGTCGCTGGTTGAAGCAGTGAATCGGGAAATACAAGAAATGCGACGCCCAAGTGGTGACAACCGTACCGCTGGAGGTGGCAATACCCCGGGACGAGTCCGCGAGCGCAACCTGCGGTATCGAGTGGAAATTGAGATGGCACCTCGGTCCGGGGTTTTGCGAGTAAGCGACGAGTACCTAGCAGCACTTAATGCCAGGGGAGAACCCACCGGCAGCCGAAAACCTTTTCTAGAGGCCGAAGGGGATAAATTAACTATGCGTTTGGAGGGGCAGTCACATCCGACTGGCTATGACCGGTATATGGACCGCACCATACTATCCTTGCCCCACTATCCGCCCCATTACCCACATTTGACGGCTGCCAGGCGGGAGTTGGAAAGTTGGCTGTTCTTTTACTTTGAACCCAGAGAGCGAATGCGGGCTACGGGGCCGGTAAAGGAAGTGCGGCATATAGGATTGATGGGGGAGGAATTGGCTGCGCACCTGAATACTTTAAGGGCATTTAAACCAATGCAGTTTGAGGACATAGAAAAGGCTATGCGCTTATTGCTGCCTGATGTGGACGGCATAGACGTCGAAGTCAGCGACTTGGGAGAAGTAGAACTCTTCGTCAGAGAAAACAACGTACCAATTCCAGCCCGTGTGTTATCGGAAGGTACTCTGAGGATGCTGGGCATACTCGCTCTAACCGGCGCCGATGAGCCGCCCTCTCTAGTTGGATTTGAAGAACCTGAGAATGGCGTCCATCCGGGCCGAATAGAACTTATTGCGGAGTTTCTTAGGACGCAGATGTTCGTCGGTAACACTCAGTATATTGTTACTACCCACTCACCAATCCTGCCGGATCTGCTGCCTGGTGGTTCCCTTTACGCGGCCAGGAAAATTGACAGGGAAACCCTTATAGACGCGTTTACTACTTGGGGACCTTTAGGGCAAAGAAAGGACATAGACAGGGCTCTTGAAGGTTTGGAGTCAGTCTTACCCGTGTCGGAACGTATAAGGCGGGGGGACTTTAATGGTTAGGGCAGCCCTGTTCGGGGAAGACACTGCCCATCGTCAGATTATTACTCCGCTGGTGAATCGCATAGCTTACGAGCAGAGAATCTTTATAGAGATTGAGTGGATTAGCGCCGTCAGAGGACATGGCAGGGTAGCTCAGGCTCTCCACGACTATCTCAGAGACTTAAGGAATCAAGGCGGTCGCTTCCCCGAGCTAATAATTGTCGCTACAGACGCAAATTGCCAAGGGCTCAACAGGCGAACCAGAGACTTTCGAGACTTTCAAGTCCCTACAAACCTGGTTCTCGCCATTCCAGACCCCCACATAGAGCGGTGGCTGCTGCTGGACGGGTCGGCTTTTCGGGAAGTCTATGGTCGCGGCTGTAGCGCTCCTGACCAAAAGTGCGATAGGGACCGATATAAGCAGTTGCTGACCCAAGCAATATATGAGGCGGGCCGGCAACCAATTCTTGGAGGATTGGAGCGCGCCGCAGACCTCATTAACTCCATGGACATAGACCGTGCGAGCAGGGCCGACGCTTCGTTCGACCGTTTCGTTACAGACCTCCGCAACACCCTCATACAACTTCAGGGTTAGTTACTCGACTCTCATGCCCGTCAAGCGAGGCCTTGTTGTTGGCAGGGCCCAAGACCCCTTCCGGAGCGCCAAGCCTTACGGAGTTTCCCCCAAAAACCAACTCCCCGCCCTTGCGAGCGGGGAGTTAACTTTCAAGGGTGAGTGTAGTTACAGCGCCCTAGAACGCGAAGCTGTCCATTAAATCCTCGACGGAGCGGCGGGGGGCCTTGGCCTTGATGTCGTCTACGCGCTGCTGCAGGGACGGGCGGGTCTCGTCCTTGTAGATGATGCCCACGGGCAGGCCGCGCTGCTGGACCAGGTTGTAGGCCGCGCCCTTGTCCGATACGTCGTGGTCTTCGGGGATGTCGTACATCAGGGGCTCTATGCCCTTGCGGGCGTTGCCCTTCATCAGTTCGTAGGTATCGTTGTAGGTAGTGCAGGGGGACTGGACGTGTACCATGGCGAACCCTTCGTGGTCCATTCCCTGGTTAATCAGCTTGGCCAACTCCCGGGGCTGGCCCGAGAAGCCCGAAGCTATGAAGCTGGCGCCCAGGGTCAGGTACAACTCCAGGGGGTCGGCTTCGGCTTCAATTTTGCCGTAGGGAGTGGAACTGGTTATGGTGCCGAGCTGGGTGGTGGGAGAGCTCTGGCCCTTGGTCAGGCCGTACACACCGTTATCCATCACCACGGCGCAGATGTTGAGGTTGCGAGCCGCCTGGGGGCCGATGTGCTCGCCGCCGATGCTGAGGAAGTCGCCGTCGCCGGCCACCACCAGCACGTTAAGCTCGGGCCGGGCCATCTTGACGCCCAGAGCCACGGGCAGGGTGCGGCCGTGAATGCCGTGGAAGCCGTAGGGCTGCTGTCCCTCCAGCAGGTGGACCAGGTTGCCGGAGCAGCCGATGCCCGCCACCACAACGTTGTTCTCCATGGGCAGGCCGGTCTCCTCCAGCCGGTTGATCATGGCAAATTCAATGGCGCGGCGGACGCCAAAATCGCCACAGCCGGGGCACCATTTGAAGTCGTACTCAGGATTCTTCTTGCTCATGCTCGCACCATCTCCTTGGGATGGGAATTGGTCATCTCGGTAATGCGCTCCACCAGGTCCCTGACCTTGAAGGGCAGGCCGGTGTACTGGGTAATGGACACCGCATTCACGCCCTGGGAGCGCAGAATGCCGGAGAACTGGCCCTGGTAGTTGAGCTCCGGGACAATGACCAGTTCCTTCTGCTTGAGTTCTTCCAGCAGCGCCGGGGGCAGGGGACTGAGCAGCATGGTGTAGTACCAGCCGACGGGGACGCCCTCCTCGCGCAACTGGTTGTAGGCCTCCAGGGCCGGACCCTTGGAGCCGCCCCAGGGCATGACCACCACGGGCTCATCGGCATTGTCGGCTTCGTACTCGTTCTCCTCCAGCAGCTTGAGCTTGCCGAAGCGCCGCTCGGTCATCTGGATGTGGCGGCTGGGCAGGTGGGTGGTGTCGCCCATTTCATCGTGTTCGCTGCCATTGGCCACGTAGGCGCCGGGGCTGCCGGGCAGGGGCATGGGGGAAAGCTCGTAGCCCTGGTACCGGTTGTAGCCGTTGCTGCCGTCGTAGACCAGCCGGCGTTCGGGCTGGACCTTGGACAGGTCGGGGCGGTGGATGTTCTGGACCCGCTCGGCCAGGGCCATTTCCGTCATCAGGATAACCGGACCCTGGTAGCGCTCGGCCCAGTTCAGGGCCTTGACGGCTCCGAAGAAGCACTCTTCAACGGTGCCGACGGCGATTACGGGCAGCTTTACGTCGCCGTGAGCCGGGTACATGCAGGCCAGCAGGTCGGACTGCTCGGTCTTGGTGGGCAGGCCGGTGGCGGGGCCGCCCCGCTGCACGTCAACCACCACCAGGGGGACCTCGGCCATCCAGCCCAGGCCCAGGCCCTCGCTCATCAGCGAGAAGCCGGGACCGGCGGTGGCGGTCATGGCCTTCTTGCCGGCATAGCCGGCGCCCAGGATGGTGGTGATGGACTCGATTTCGGAGCTGACCTGGTAGGCAAACTTGCCCTCGCCGACCAGGTTGCGTTCCATGAAGACAAGGATGGTAGTTGCGGGGGAAATGGGGTAACCGACGTAGAAGTCGAGACCGGCGGCCAGGGCGCCCAGGCAGATGGCCTCGTTGCCCTTGAGCATAATCTGGGGGTATTCGGGCATGGCCGGCGGGGTGAGGTCGCCCAGGGAGAAGCCGCTGTTGGCGCTTTCATCCCGGCCCAGCTTCAGGGCCAGGTTGTTGGAATCGATAATTTCGTCGTCATTGGCGCGGCCTCGTCGGAACCGCGCTTCCACGAACTGCTCCAGGTAAGCCTGGGGCATGTTCACCAGGTGGGCCAGGGCGCCCATGATGACCATGTTGGCCGCCCGGTTGTTGCCGGTGGAGCGGGCCAGTTCGTCAACGGGCAGGCCGTAGCTGCGCTCGTCGCCTTCCAGGTCAAAGTCGTTGGAGTTGTAGATGACCAGGCCGCCGTCCCGCACCTCTTCCCGGTGGGTATCGTAGGCCTCGCGGTTAAAGGCGACCAATACGTCCACGTCGTCGCCGGCGCTCAAAATGGGGTCAACGGAAACCCGGGCCTGGGTCCAGGTAGGACCTCCCAGAATCTGGGATGGGAAAGTGGCGTAGGTAAGAGCGTGGTAGCCCACCTGGGTTGAAGCCTGGGCCAGACCTTCCGCCGACGTTACTACGCCCTGTCCGCCTTCACCGGCGAAGCGGACGACAAAGTCGCGCATTTGCATTGCCTATCTCCTCCTGATCCTAATGCTCAGGAACATGGTTACGTTTACCGGCGCCCCGTTTTCCTGCCATTGTAACCCAGGGCGGCCCTTATTGACTCGTTCCGGGCGAGAAGACAGCCTGACCGGCGGCCGGTATTTGTTGCCGGTCGCTGAAATAGAGAAGAGGGAACTCTGAAAGAAAATTAGTGCCCCAATGTATGGGGCGTGGGGATTTCCCGGTGGCTGTCATCGTCTATAGCGGGACTTTTCCCTGGGCCTGCGCCCTGATCTATGGTTACAATTCGGACACCCGGGCCGGCAACCGCCGCCGGGCACATTGCTTCCAGAATCGCACCGGAGAGCGCCCAGCCAAACTGGAAACATACAGGGGCTAATTGAGGGGAGTTTAACATTGGCGCATATTCGTTGTCAACGAAGTGCAAAGCAATGACACAGGGTAATCGACAACGGTTTGGTTGGTTTTCGTCATGGCCGTTTAGCCGCGAGTTAACATCAATACTTATGCTTGTACCATGCAGGCCAGAGCATAGACGCGTTCAGCGATACGGCGGACTTCCTTCAGGATAGCTTCAGGACAGCCGTTTAAGTTCAACGTAACGACTTCTATGGATTTGCCGGCGTTCTTGATTTGGTGGACGCCGGATTCGGCTTCACCGTGAGCATAAGCCAGCAAACCGGCAGGCAAGTCGACTGCAGTGCAGTATGCCAGCATCTGGTAAATGTCGGGGTGCCTGAATCCCTCGGGGTCCAGACGCTTATATTTGGCATCACCAACAAACCGGCAATGCCCACGCCTCCACCAGGACAGGTCGGGTTCCAGCTTTATCGCTCCCGCTTGGTCCAGAGTCAGGCTCTTGCCCCGCAGCCACTCACTTTTCGAGAGCTCCAGCACTTCCCCCAGGGCAACGAACAGAAACCGCTCGAATACTGCGTTCATATCCAGCAGGAAAGAAGCACCGGACACGGCGCCCTGGTAGAGTTCCAGGATGGAGTTGTCGACAATAAGACGGGCCAATTCCACCGCCGGGCGGTAGTGGTCGTTGATCCGGTTATATCGGATTACAGGTGCTCCGTGGTGATAACCGCCCAGCCCAACGGCGTTGAACACCGGGCGCAGAGCGTGAATATCCCTCCGGCACGTAGCCGAGCGGACGGGCAAGCGGGCCAATCGGTGCAGAGCCGTCTTGATCAGGCGGTTCTCTTCAATGTCTTCGGTAAACTCGTCGTAGGCCACTTCTATGGGCAGAATGATGTTGTTGCGCCGTTTTAGTTGCTCCCCAAATCGAATACGCCCCCTAACCGTGTGGAGGGCTTCTTCTTCATGCCGGTAGCCTTGCAGCAATCCCCGCCGCACCGCTTGGCGAGTGTGGTGGATAAAGGCAGGAATGATGCTTTCCAGCACGTCTGGGGCCGGGGACAGGTCGAAATAACTTCGCCAGTCTTTGGGGTCAATGGCATAGGCGACCAGAAACATCACCCGGTCAATGGAAATCTTGGGCCGAACGATGATGGAAAGGTTATCAAGTCGAACCGTACCAATGTAGGAGGACGGTGTAAGCGTCCACGTGCTCCCTTCCACGCTTGGAGCAGTTACCGCAATGTGAGACTTGTTTAGAACTTCCCGCTGTTCCAGGTCCAGGGGCAGGTTGATGTTGCAGGGCTGATATTCTCTAAGCGTCAGCGTCATTGTCATTGGCCTGGAGTGGCGCAGTTTCGTCATCGAATGAGTCAGGCACTTCCGCGGCATCTGTTCCGGCCAGCGTCCCCTTCAACGTGTCAAAGTTGAACCCTTTGAGCTTTTTATCGTCGCCGAAACACTGCTCCTCAACGTACGGGATGACCGCCCGGTTCCAAATGCGGCGGACACGACGTTCGTCCAAAGTCTTGTCCTTTACCATAAAGTAACTGGGACCGATGACCGAATCCCGCTCCAATCCTTCATTGGCCCTGTCAACTAGGTCGGCTACCCAGACATTGGCGGGGTCATTCTTCTTAAGCCACTCGCGCAGCAGCCCTTCAATGGGCGGTTCGTTGGGGAAGAAGGGCGCAAAGTAGAAGCGACGCCGGAGAGCTGCGTCCATCAACGCAATTGAGCGGTCTGCCGTATTCATCGTACAGATAAACCAAAGGTTGGGCGGGAGCCTGAATCTTTTGCTATCATCACCGCCATATTGGAGACGGACATATTTGTCTCGGTACTCAAGCAGGAAATACAGTTCGCCGAATACTTTGGCGACATTGCCCCGGTTCAGTTCGTCTATGATCAGGATGAAGTCAGCTTCCGGTCTGGCCCTGGCCTTTTCAGCAATACGACGCAAGGGGCCTTGAATCAGCTTGAACCCGGCCTGTCCGTTGTCCGTAAGAGTTGGCCGAAATCCCTCCATAAAATCCTCATAGGAATAAGAGGGGTGGAATTGGCAAATTTCAAAGCCTCCGCCGTTATCCTTGCAGTGCTGGGCGATGGCCTGGGCAACATAGGTTTTGCCGGTACCCGGCGGCCCGTAGAAAATGACCTGTCGCTTTTCCTGGAGATCTTCGATGATTTCTTGCAGATATGCCGGGTCCCACAAGAGTTCTTGGGCGAGGGTGGATATCTTGGAGAGAGACCAGGGGCTTTCTATAGCTGGGATGGATAGTGGTTCATGTTGAGGGGGTGATGTATTCATTCCTTTACGGTACGCGTCCAATTTGGCCATGCTCTCTTTTTCTTCGGGGTACGCTTTGAGGTTCCCTCTGGTAACTGACCAAACCAAAGATTGCGCGTCCAAGCGGTCGCTCAACTGGAGACCGCGTGAGCAGGACTGCTGGATAAACTCGTCGTAAAAACCGAGCATGTGATTGTAGCGTCCCCAGGCGTCAACGCCGCTATAACTCGGGTACCCCGTGAGCTTACAGGCGTCTCGGAGGACTCGATTCTGATAAATTGGGTACTGTTCTGCTCCTTCCGCCATCAAGAGGAAGGAAGGGAAGAGGCTAGGGGTTATCGTTGGGACCATTTCATGGAAACCCTTTACCCGGCCCTCTAGTGAACTGTCACCTTGCATGCCCCAGACCCTGAGCAGCGCTTCCTTAAGGACCGGCTCGTCAGTGTCCAGGAGTTCTTGATTAGCACGCCAATTTGTCAGGTTGTTGTTGCCACTGCGGATAGCTAACTTTAGCAAGTCTAGCCAATCTGGTGCACCGTTGATCAGAGCCTCTTTAGCAGATGCCAAGTCTTTAGCGATTTGTAGCTTGTAAGTCCTTTCCTCCTCTTCAAATTCGGGCCTTTCGTAGAACCACTTGGCCCAATCTATGAAAGTGTTCCACCCATCAATAGTACCGTACTTGCTCATTAGACCTTCCTAATAGGCCGACTAGGGCTAGGCCCGACGCAATGTCTGGTCCACCGCGTATCATCATAGCCTATATTCGGGAATTCTCAACACAGAGAAGCAAGGGTAGTGGGCAGCTTATGAATGCGTTTGCGCGCCTCTGCTTGACCACCCGGTAGGTAAATGCCAGAATTGGGGCATACCAACCCCGGCAAGTATTGAATATGAACGGAGGAAACAGCTATGAAGTGGTGCAGGTTTCAGACCGCCGATGGGCCGTCTTACGGCATCATCGAGGGCGACAATGTAATCCAGGTTAATGGCGACCCCATTCGCGGCGAATACGAGAGGACCGGCAACAGTCAGCCCCTCAGCGACGTGAAACTGCTGGTGCCGGTAATTCCGCCCACATTCTACGCCGCGGGCATCAACTTCCGGGAGCACGTGGAAGAAATGGCGGCCAAGCGGGGTGAAGAACCCCAGTTCCCGCCGGCGGCGGACGTGGGCTACCGGGCCAACAATGCGCTGGTCGCCGAGGGCGAATCCATCGTGGTCCCCAGCGACGCCAACGAGCTTCTACAGTACGAGGGCGAGCTGGTGGTGGTTATCGGCAAGCAATGCAAGAACGTAACCGAGGATGAGGCCCTGGACTACGTCTTCGGCTACACCATCGGGAACGACGTCAGCGAGCGGGTATGGCAGCGGGGCGACCGGACCATGTGGCGGGGCAAGAACACCGACACGTTCAAGCCCATGGGCCCCTGGATCGTCACCGACGGCGTGGACCCGGAGGACTGCGAAGTACGCATTGTGCTGAACGGCAAATTCATCAGCAAGTACAATATGTCCGGCGCCATCTTCGGGGTGAAGCACTACATCAGCCGGATGAGCAAGTACCTGACCCTCTATCCGGGCGATGTCATCTGGATGGGCACCGACGGCGCCCCCGAGAACATGAAGGACGGCGACGTCATCAACATCGAGGTTGACGGCATCGGCACCCTGAGCAACCCGGTGGTGTGGGAGAAGTAGGCCCAACCTGAATCGATCATTGTAGGGGCAGCCCTGGTGGCTGCCCTGTCTCTTTCCGGCACAAGCAGGAGGATTCGCCATGACCGGTCCCAGTATCTCTGCCCATGACGCTTACCCCCGAAACCGCGTCAACTGCGCCGGTGTGGAGATGGCCTACGTGGATACGGGGATAGATTCGGGCGGCGGCGCATTAGTGTTCCTGCACGGCAACCCCACCTCGTCCTACCTGTGGCGAAACGTAATCCCCCATGTCGCGCCTCTGGCCCGCTGCCTGGCGCCGGACCTGGTGGGGATGGGTGACTCGGGCAGGACTGCCGACGGTTACTACCGGTTTGTTGACCATCGCCGCCACCTGGACGCCTGGTTCGAGGCCGTAGCGCCGGAAGGGCCGGTTACGCTGGTGGTCCATGACTGGGGTTCGGCCCTGGGTTTCCACTGGGCCTTTCGCCACCAGGAAAGAATCAAGGGCCTGGCCTACATGGAGGCCCTGGTTCGGCCTGTCACCTGGGAAGAGTGGCCCGAGGCGGCCAGGCGAGTATTCCAGGGCTTCCGCTCGCCGGCCGGCGAGGAGATGGTATTGACCAATAATGTATTCGTGGAGCGGGTGCTGCCGGGCAGCACCCTAATAGGCATCAGCGATGAGGCGATGGAAGTGTACCGGCGTCCCTACCTTGAACCGGGAGAGTCGCGCCGTCCCACCTTGTCCTGGCCGCGGGATATACCCATCGACGGTGAACCGGCGGATGTGGTTGCCATCGTTGACGAGTATGCCGCCTGGCTGTCGGAGTCCGAAATACCCAAGCTGTTCATCAACGCCGAGCCGGGCGCCATCCTCACCGGGGGGCAGCGGGAGTTCTGTCGGTTATGGCCCAATCAGAGGGAGGTAACCGTACCCGGCGTTCACTTCATCCAGGAAGACTCGCCCCAGGAGATTGGGGAGGCGATTGCGGAGTGGTACGGCAGCCTTGGCTAGCCTTTACTCCTTTATCACCTGGCCGTATGGCGGCTTGCTGGTCAGGCCGGTGCCGTCGGTGAAGATTTGCTTCACCTCCAGGAAGTCTTCCAGGCCGTGGTAGCCCAGTTCCCGGCCCATGCCGCTCTGCTTGTAGCCGCCCCAGATTCCCTCGACAGGCTGGGCATAGTTGTCCCAGATCCACACGGTACCGGCGCGAATGCCTCGGGCCACCCGCATGGCCCGGGGGTAGTCCGCGCTCCAGACCCCGGCCACCAGGCCAAAGTCCACTGCGTTGGCCAGTTCCACCGCCTCGGCCTCGTCGCGGAAGGTGGTTACCGCAACCACGGGGCCGAAGATTTCCTCCTGGCCCAGGCGGGAAGCGTTGTCCACTCCGTCAAATATGGTAGGTTCCACATAGTAGCCATTGTCGTAGCCGTCGCCCTGCAACTTGTTGCCGCCGGTTACCAGGTCGAAACCGGCGTCCAGGCCAAACTGGATGTATTCCTGGACCACCCGTTCCTGGGACGCTGAGATCAGGGGCCCCTGGTCGGTGCTGTTGGCGGCGGGATTGCCCACCTCGATGTTGCGGGTCAGTTGGGTTACCCGTTCCAGCACCTGGTCGTGGATGCCCTCCTGCAGCAGCAGGCGGGTGGTGGCGCCACAGGCCTGGCCGGCGTTGCGGAACATGCCGAATACGGCGGCGCGGGATGCGGCCTCCACGTCGGCGTCGTCGAAAATCAGGTAGGGAGCCTTGCCGCCCAGTTCCAGGCTGATGCGCTTGACCTCGGTGGCGGCCTGGGCTGCAATCATCTTGCCCGTGCCCGTCTCCCCGGTAAAGGACAGCTTGTCGATGTCGCGGTTGGTTACCAGTTCCGATCCAACCACGGTGCCGGGACCGGGGACCAGGTTCAGGACACCGGCGGGAATGTCGGTCCGGTGCATCAGCTTGACCAGTTCGTAGGCGGCGGCTGGGGTGTAGCTGGCCGGTTTCAGGACAATGGTGCAGCCGGCAGCCAGGGCCGGAGCCACCTTGCGGGCCGTCTGGGTCAGCGGGAAGTTCCAGGGCGTAATCAGGCCCACCACGCCCACTGGTTCCTTGACCAGGTTGATCAGGGAGCCATTGGGCAGGGTGAAGGACTCGCCGTAAATCTTGCCAGCCAGCCCGGCGTAGAATTCAAAAATGTCGGCGGCGGCGGCGATGTGGGGGACGGCCTGGCGCATGGGCATGCCCACTTCCAGGCTTACCACCTGGGCCAGGCGGTCGGCGTTCTCCCGCATCAACTGGGCCGTGCGGAACAGGACCTGTTCCCGCAGCTTGTAGTTGTTGAGCCAGTTGCCGGCATTGCCGTCGAAGGCGCGGCGGGCGGCGTCGATCCCGGCCCGGGCGTCCTCAAGCGTTCCCTGGGCGGCTACCGTTGCCACCTGCCGGGCATTGGCCGGATTCTCCCTCTGGAACTCACCGCCGCCGGTAGCCGGCCCCTCCTCGCCGTTAATCAGCAGGGGACAGGAAAGGGGCAACTCAATGGAGTACTGGCCATCGGTGCGTTGAGCAGTCATCGGCAACCTCTAGTGCGGCGATTGGTGTTGGCGCGGGGAAAACCTACCTGGTTATGGTTAGCGTCAGATTGGGGCCGTCCAGGGTAATGCGGTACTGGTTGAGGACATCGCGGCCCAGGATGGCGAAAGGCAAATTCAACCCGTAGATCTCCAAGTCCTCCTGTTGACCTTCTTCAATCGAAATTGAAGCTTCGTAGATCGGCCCGAGGGTTCTTGATTCGGTTAGACCGCCCACAAACCCAGCATTGATTTGTTGCAATCCAAGTAAACCAATGATGTCATTAGGAAGCGCTGAACTGTCCGCCCCTGTGTCCAGCAGCGCATGCACGTTCATTGGCGCCGAACCTTCCAATGCAGCAACTCTCACAAACAGGAAAGGACCAGGAGGAGAAACTCGAGGGCTGTACCTATACAATCTCAGCCCCTAAGGAACTCTTTCCCAAACTCCCGTCGGTCGAGATCGTTGGGAAATTGGCGGCGCGGGGCATGAAGTTGACTTGAGCCATTAATATGGCCCCATTGCCATACTTCGCCCGTACTCTCTTGGACAGTGCAGGTCGCTCGACGTCCGAATCGACGACAGTCTTGTTTATGATTGCAACATACTTTTCCTTGTATTCCGGTAGCAACTCATCCACATTGGCTCTAAAATACTCGTAGTCCGCCTGAACGTTGGCGTCTTCAATGTTAAGAGGTTCCCCAAAACTGAACTTGGGCTTGGGAATGGCCCCGGGCTTCAAGCACTCACGCGCCACCAGCTCCTCAGCTATCTGTATGGAATTCAGGGCGGCCCCCTTCCGCAGGTTGTCCGAAACAATCCACAGCGCTATTCCGTTTAGATCTGATGCGTCCTTCCTTATTCGGCCCACGAAGACGTCGTCCTCACCGGCCACGTCCCAGGGCATTGGGTAACTGCCTGCACCTGTGTCGTCCAGTACGGTCAGGCCCGGCATGTCCATCAACAGGGCGCGGATGTCGCTCAAGTCCATGGCGCGTTCAGTCTCAATATGCACCGCCGCGCTGTGGCTGACCATTACCGGCACCCTGACGCAGGTGGCGGAGACGCGGATGTCGGGCGCGTGCATTATCTTGCGGCTCTCGTCAATCATCTTCTGCTCTTCCCGGGTGTAGCCGTTGTCCAGGAAGCTGTCGATCTGGGGGATGACGTTGAAGCCAATCTGCCTGGGCTGGTGTCGTGGGGTTACGGGCTGGCCCTTCAATAAGGCTTCCGACTGCTCCCTCAGTTCCTGGACCGCCGCGCCGCCCGCGCCGGATACTGACTGGTAGGTGTCGGCGATGATGCGCTGGATGGGGTTTACCCGGTGGATGGGGTGGGCCACCATCACCAGCGGTGTGGTGGAGCAGTTAGGAATGGCAATGATGCCATTGTGCCAGGTGACGTCCGCCCCGTTGACCTCGGGCACCACCAGGGGCACATCCTCCTGCATCCTGAATGCGGAACTGTCGTCGATTACCACAGCGCCCGCGGCCACGGCGATGGGCGCCCAGTGGCGGCTGGCCTCGGTGCTGGCGGAAATAAAGGCAATGTCCACGCCCTGGAAGGAGTCTTCGGTAGTCTCCTCCACCGTGAACTCCTTGCCGTTGACCGTCAGCTTGGTCCCAGCCGAACGGCTGGAGGCCAGCAGCTTCAGGCTATGCAGCCCGGGGTGGCGCTGTCCGACAATCTTCAAAAATTCGGCGCCCACGGCTCCGGTGGCGCCCACGACGGCGATGGTAAGGTGGTTGAGGCTGGGAATGGTCATTGGACTGTCTCTTCAATCAAAAGTTGAGAGCCGCCGGCGTCACTACAGCCGGCAGCCCTGTTGGTACCTGTATTCGGGCACAGGGTTCAGCTACAAACCCAGTACGTTTTCCAAGCCTACCACAAGGCCCGGTTTGTTAACAACTTCGCGGATGCACCGGATTACCCCGGGCATGTAGCAGTCCCGGGTCAGGGTGTCGTGGCGGATGGAGACGGTCTGGCCGGCGGCGCCGAAAATCACCTCGTGGTGGGCGCTGCGGCCGGGCATCCGGATACTGTGGATGGACACGCCGTTGTATTCGCCGCCCCGGGTGCCTTCCAGGGTTTCCTTCTCGGGGTAGTTGCGAGTGAACTGCTTTTCGTTGCCAATGGCCTGGGCCAAGGCGTAGGCAAAGCCGGATGGCACGTCTATCTTGGCTTCGTGGTGGGCCTCGACGATGTCCACGTAGTCGAAGTAGGGCGCGGCCTGCTCCACCAGCTTTTTCAGGACCACGGCACCCAGGGCAAAGTTGGGGGCGACGATGATGCCGATGCTGCTGTCGCTGGCCAGGGCGTCCAGGCGTTGCAGGTCTTCCTCCACCAGGCCGCTGACGCCCACAACTATGTTGCAGGAATGGGCGGCGGCCACGGCCACCGACTCCCGGCACACGGCGGCGTTGGTGAAGTCCACCATTACGTCGGGGCTGGTTTCGGCAAGGATGTCTTCCAGGCTGGTGGACAGGGGAACCTCGCCGCCGGTGGGCAATGACAGGGCGTGGCCCCGCTCCCGTCCGCAGGTGGCCCCTACCAGGGACAGGTCATCCGCGCGGCACAAGGCGTTTACGGTTTCCGTACCCATCCTGCCCGTCGCACCGTGGATTACGACCTTTATCGGCGCCATGGCAACCTCCCCTGCTACCGATCAAGCTGACTTGCCCTATATCTTACCACCAAACGGTCTCTTATCCACGAATGCACACGAATTAGCACGAATGTTGTTGGCTGACCGCTGGAATGCTTGGTGTTCCCGAATCGTAATAACGCCAACGGAACCATGCCAGAACATTAGTGGACATTCGTGCCTATTCGTGGATTAAGGAACTACCCCCCATAAACCGTCTCCCCGCCTACAATCGTTTGCATCACCGGAATGTCTATTATGGTGAACGGGTCAACCACCGTCGGGTCCTCGCCCAGGACCACTAGGTCGGCCAGCTTGCCGGGTTCGATGGAGCCTTTGATGTTTTCCTCGAAGCCGGCGTAGGCGCCGTGAAGGGTGTAGATGCGCAGGGCCTCTTCCACCGTTACCTTCTGGTTCTCGCCCCATAGACGGCCCTCGCTGTCGGTTCGGGTTACGCAGCTTTGGATGCCCATCAGCGGCTCGAAGGGGCCGGGAGGGTAGTCGGTGGCGCCGGTGGAGACGATGCCGTAGTCCAGGAAGGACCGCTGGGCGAACATCCACCGCAGCCGTTCCTCGCCGTAGAAGGGCATCTTCTCGCCGTGGTAGTACACGTAGGTGCAGAAGGGAGTGGCCACCGCGCCCAGGGCTTTCATGCGGGACAGCAGGTCGGGGTTGACCAGGGTGCAGTGCTCGATGCGGTGGCGGGGGTCGGGCCGGGGGTCGGCGGCCTGGGCCCGCTCGTAGGCCGACACGACCATGTCAATAGTGCTGTCGCCGTTGGCGTGGATGCAGACCTGGAACCCGGCCTTGTGCATCTCCATCACCCGCTCGTTTATCTCGTCCGCCTCCATGGCCAGGATGCCGTAGTCGCAGCAGCTTCCCTCGTAGGGCGCCGACAGGTAGGCCGTTCGGCTGGCGATGGCCCCGTCGGCCACCATCTTGATGCCGCCGATGCGCAGGCGGTCGTCGCCCAGGCCGGCAACCACGCCGGCGTCCCGCAGGGCGGGGAAGTGGGGATAGTACAGCAGGCAGTAGACGCGCAGGGACAGGTCGCCCTGCTTGTAGCCTTCCTGGTAGGTGGTGAACTCCTCCGAGGTAACGCGGGCGTCGTGGACGCTGGTGATTCCCGCCTCGTTCAGCATTCCGCAGATGGTGCGGAGGCCCTCCCGCCGGATTGCCGGGGTCTCCACGGGAATCAGCCCGAAGCGCACCGGTTCTATGGCCCGCTCGTAGACCACGCCGTCCAGTTCCCCCGTGTCTGGATCTCGGCCCAGGCGACCGCCGGAAGGGTCGGGGGTATCCCGGGTGAACCCGGCCAGTTGCATGCCCAGGCTGTTCATGTAATAGACGTGCCCCGCCCGGTGGGACACCAGTATGGGATGCTCCGTGCTGACGGCGTCCAGGTCAGCGCGGTGAAGGAAACGGTTCTCGGCCGTCTTGGTATCGTCGAACTTGAAACCCTGCACCCACTGGCCCGGGGGCGTGACGTCCAGCCGTTTGCGCAGTTCATCCTGGATGGCGGCGATGGTAGGCTGAGCGCAGTCGGCGGCCATGACGTGGCGGATGCCGCTGCTAAGGACGTGAATGTGGGCGTCGATGAAGCCGGGCAGGACAGTCTTGCCGTCCAGGTCCAGCACGCGGGTATCCGGGCCTACCCAGTCGGCCACGTCGTCGGCGCTGCCCACGGCGGCAAACCGACCGTGGAGCATGGCCAGCGCTTCGGCCCGGGGGCGGCTGTTGTCAATGGTGATTACGTTGGCGTTGCGGATTACGGTGTCGGCGTAGATTGAAGGCATGGCAAGTCTCCTTCAGGGAAGGCTGGCGTTGGGGTGATTGACAGGAGATTACACCGGAAAGGGCGGGTGGGCAAACTGCCAGTAAGATGCGCCGGTCTTCTCAATACACCAGCAGCGCCGCAGACAGGGCGGACAGCAGGAGCGTGCCCAGGATGCCCGCGGCGGCCAGCCTGGGCCTGGACCAGGGCAGGTTCTTCGTTACCAACCTGGCGCCGTTGCCGGTGGCTATCCGGTTAACGTAGAAGTCGACGCCCTTGTACCGGTAGGTCCTGGATTCGACGGGGTAGGAGTATACGCCCAGTCGCTGCATGATGACCGCCGGGTCGGTAGGCGCCTGGTACTCTCGATGTACCAGGTAACCCGGTGTGGACTCGAAATGGTGCGTGGCCAGGCCGTTCCCGAACTTGCCTGCTCCCAGCCCTTCCAGTTGGTAGCGGCGCGCCGTGGAATGGGAATAACGCCTGGTTAAGAGAGTGGCTCGGACCTTCTCACCGGCGCCCGCACAGGCGCGGCACACAACCCAGCCCGCGCCGCCGCACCGACCGCACCGCACCCTGCCGGTGCTGGTGGAATAGACACCCGCGCAGGCGGCGCAGTCCTCGGAGCGGATGCCCCGGCCCCGGCAGGACCAGCAAGGTTCCTTATGGTCCTGGCCGGCCCGCCCGCTGCCCCCGCAGGAGAAACAGAATTCGCTGCGGGTCCTCCGGCCCTTGCAGCTTGGGCAGCGAACATCGGGACTGCAATCGATTTTTCCTTTTCCCTTACACCGGCTGCACTGTAGTTTCTCTTCACTCTCGATAAAGGTGATTCGCCGGTTTCTGAATTCCCTGGGGTGGTGATCAGGGTTCCGGTGGTATTTTCGCGACTCTCCTACACTGATGGTCGCTGTCCGGCAGCTTTCCCGTACTGTGAGATGCTCCGTTACAAATTCGCGGCATTCCAGGTTCTCTTCCCGGCAAAGGACAGTCAGCGCTTCAAAATTCGCGGGCAGGAACAGCCGCCGCCACCAAGCAAGGCCGCTCCGTGAGTCGAGAGTACGGGAGCCAGGCAGAATTCCACCGCTTCCAAACCAGGCGCCGAACCTTGCCTTCAACGCGATTTGCCGCAAGGGTTGCCTCTTCAACGGAGAATGTAGGGAGAGAGTACACCGGGGCGGTACAGAGGGCAAGGTCAGACTACGCCTAACGCCTCAGCAAATCGTCCAACCACTTTCTTACCCCGCTTCCTCAAACGCTTTGGCCGTTGCCTTTACCCGTTCCAAATCTATGGGGTTGGTGATTATGCCGTCCTGCTTCAGGCTGGTGCCTACTATGGCGCCGTCGGCGTGGGGCAGGAAGTTGGCGGCGTTTTTGGCATCTATGCCGCTGCCCACCAGGAGGAGGCGGTCGGGGACGGCCCGGCGCACGGTGGTCACATCGTTGGCGACGGCGGGCTGGCCGGTGACCGGCCCCGTTACTATGAGCCCGTCGGCCAGGCCCCGGTAGGCCGTCTCCCGGGCAATCAGGGCCAGGTCAGGGTTGCCCAGGGGTACGGCATGTTTCACCAGCACGTCGGCCAGGATGGCAATGTATTCGGCGTCCATCAGACGGCGGCGACGCAAGGTTTCAGATGCCTCGCCGGTAACCAGGCCCTCGTCGGCGGCCATGGTGCCGTAGTGGACGTTGACGCGGATGAACCGGGCGCCGCCAGCCACGGCCACCGCCAGGGCGGAAAGGGCGTCGGTGCGCAGCATGTTGACCCCCACCGGCAGGGGAGTAGTGCGGCAGACCAGGTCCACGGCACGGGTCATTGCAGCCACCGTTTCCGGTTCAACGCGCCCGATGCGGAAGGGAGCATCGCCAAAATTCTCAACGATGATGCCCCTGGCCCCGCCCTGGGCCAGGGTTGCCGCCTCCCGCTCCGCCTGTGCCAGCACGGCGGACAGGTCGCCGCCCCACCGGGGCGACCCGGGAAGGGGCGGCAGGTGAATCACGCCGATAAATGCTTTGCCTTCGCCAAAGAGCGACTGCATGGCCTTGCCTCTTTGCAGTTATGCCTCGCGCGGCCGGCGCCTGGTCCTTATTCGCCGGTATTCCTTCCTGCTCTGGTATCCTTTGCCGTGTCTCGGGTTCTCCTCAGGCTCCAGGGCAAAACTGAACTCCGGGAAAGGAAGGGCCTCGGGAGCAGCCAACTCGCCAGGGTGCGCGCCCCTGACCGCCATGTCGCACTGGATGTATCCCCAGTTCACCAACCGTTTCTGTTCCTCTTCAGTAAAGGCGGCCAGCCGGGTCCGCATTGCGCACATGTATTCGACCCATCCGGAGCTTACCGGGAACGGCGTCCTGTCTGCCTGTTCCGTCGGGTCGGTTCTGAGGGCCCAGAAAGCGCCCTCTTTGTCTCCCCGCTCAATATCCGCCATCAACTGGTCCACCCTCAGCTGGCGAATTTGCTCCAGGGCGGTGTGCAAGGGGTTGGTGATCCTGGAGGTCCAGACCTCCCATTGAGGAATGTCCTCCCGCCTGAAGGACTTGGTCCCGTCGGATACCAGGACGTGTTTCATGTGCCGAATGGCGTGCAGTCCCAGGCCGTCGCAAAAGCCGGCGTCGGCCAATGTAGCAGTCCTGGGGAAGGAACCCCAGCCGCGGCCTGGCCCCCGCCTGCCGCCGAAGGGCTTTTGCTGAATCCGCAACCGTACCGGCGGCAGGGCTGGCGGCAGCGCGGAGGAGGCCGCCAGGACTTTCGCCAGTGGAACGTCCGTAGCGTCGATAACCCCGATTTCTCCGGCGTCTACGCCTGTCCTGGAGAAGCTCCAGTTGCTTTCGGTTTCCAGGTGGCAGGCATTGAAGATGAACTGGGGGTGGCTGGGCAGTTGTCCCAGGGTCAAATTGCCCACCAGCAGGTCTTCGTAGTGTCTTTCCAGGGCTGTGGGACCCACCACCAGCCCGGCGAAGGCGCTGCCCACGTCCAGATTGCGGCTGCAAAGCTGGAAAACGGGCTCGGCTATCTCATCTTTGAAGTTGGCTGCCCTGAAGCTGTCAAAGGCCAGCTTCTTCCAGCGGGTTGCCAGGACCCCGGCCACCAGCGCCCCGGCCGACACGGCAGAAATGGCGCCGACTTCGGCCAGCTTGCCCATTTCGTTCAGCCGCCACAGGCCGCCCAGGTGGAAGAGACTGGCGCGAAAGCCTCCACCCGACAGGGCCAGCCCAATTTGCTGTTTTTCCGGCGCCGTCATTTGGAAATCCCCGGCCCTCGCCCTTCGCCCTTGCCTGGACGCATGGGGAGGTAGATGGAATTGCCCAGACCAATTTTCCATTCAGGACAGTATCCGGTCACCTGGAAGGAAACCTGGCCGCCAGTATATCAATAATCAATGCCGCACCCAATTGGCTGGTCAGTTCCGACGAATCGTAGGGCGGGGCCACTTCCACCAGGTCGAAGGCGACCAGGTTGTGACCATCCACCAGGGCGGCCAGGCAGTCCCGCATTTCGTGGTAGAAGAGGCCCCCAATTTCAGGGGTGCCGGTGCCCGGGGCCTGGCTGGGGTCCATCACGTCGATGTCCAGGGTGATGTAAAGGTTCTCGCCCCTGGGTATCTGTTCCGCCACCGCCTGGAGGCCCAGGGAACGGAATTGGCTGGTAGTAATTATCAGGCTGCCGTCGCGCTGCGAGTCCTCGTAGGGCTGGCGACGGGCGGTGCGGATGCCTATGGACGTAATGTGGCTGACGAAGTCCAACTCGCGGCAGCGGCGGATGGGGCTGCCGTGGGTGTAAAGCTCGCCCTGGTAGTCGTGGCTGTAGTCCAGGTGGGCGTCAAAATGGACGATGTTCAGGGGCTGAAACTTTGATAGCCCCCGCACCACGGGGTAGGTGATGGCATGGTCGCCGCCCACCACCACGGGGAAGGAACCGCGGGCAACCACCTTCTCCACCGCCTCGGTCAGCTTGTCGAAGTTGCGGTGGACGTTGCTGGGGATGGTAGTGATGTTGCCGCAGTCGGCCATGGTAATGCCGCGCAGCAGTTCGTCTCCTGCCTCGATGTTGTAAAAGCCCTCGGCCTGCTGATTGCGCCCAAAGGGGTCGGTGTAGGAATAGGCCCGGGGCGCGTCGCGAATGGCGTCGGGGCCGTAGCGGGCGCCGGGACGGCCCAGAGTCCCCTGGTCGAAGGGCATGCCGATGAAGGCCACGTCGGCCTCCAGTTCGTCCAGGTTGGCACACAGGGGCGCCTTGAAAAAGGAACGCGGCTGGGCCCGCAGGATGGGCCAGTTTTCGCCGCCTCCCGTTTCGCCGCCTTCTACCACAGGTTCGGTCATGGTCTTCCTTTCCGGCTGACAAAGAATAGGTGCAATCTCATTGGAAAACCATTATAGCAAAGGGCGCCACGGTCCGACTTTCTTATCCACGAAGGGCACCAAGGCGCCCTAAGAAAAAATATATCCCCCGCATTTTCGGTTATTTTCCGGCATTTCCTTGAATTTTAGATAGGGATAGTCTCCTGGCCTGAGTAGCGGGTTGGTGGGTTATGCGTTATTTACGGTAGAGATGGGTTATGCAGGTTGGCAAGGGGGGAAATGTCAGCAATTACGAATTAAGAATTAGGAATTGAGGGTGTTATCCATGAAGGGCACCAAGGGGGTGGGGAATGAGTTTCTGTTGGGAGGGGACTGCCCTGCGAGACAGTTTAATCGCATGCCGTCATAGTGGCGAATCTGCTATCATTACTTCAACCCATAGGGAGAACCACCTGCTTTGACTACTACGCCACCGGACCCTGCAAACGAATCCGCCTCAGGCGGACGCCGCGCCAAGTCTGACCGCCACGCGCAACTCAGCAAGTGGCTGCTAAAGCACGCCCAGGAACAATTGGAGCGGGGCGACACAATGCAGGCGTCGGAAAAGGCTTACGGGGCAGTTTTCCACGCAGCCAAAGGGTATGGTGAGCTGAGGGGCTGGAACCACTTCAGCCATTATCGAATCGGGCTAATCTACGACCAGCTGAGCGATGAAGAGAGTGATTTGACGTTGTCTTCGGATTTCGGCATCATCGAATCGCTTCATAACAATTACCTGGAATATGAACTGCCAACCAACAGGGTCCGAGGTGGCCTTGACGTCGCCAGAAGGCTGGTTGAAAGGCTGGACAAACTCCGCGATGCTCAGCCTAATCCGCTGCCCTCATCCTCCCTCAACCGGGAGCAACGCCGCCGCCTTAGCCAACTGATGCAGCCGCCGGCAAGAGAGCAAGTGGCCGTCGAAGAGCTGCCGCCACTGGAAGACCTGCCGGAGTAACGCCGCACCATGCCTGCCCGCACGCTGGACCTGCACGGCAAGACCTGGGCTGAGTCCCTTGCCGAATTTCGGGATTTCTATAATGACGCGGCCCGCAGCCACCCCAATGGCGGGGTGCAGCTGGAAGTGGTGCATGGCTACGGCTCCACGGGGCAGGGTGGAAGGCTGCAGACCGGCCTGCGGAGTTACCTGGAGCGACAGAGCAAGGCGGGCCTGCTTTCCTACCGCACCGGCGAAGTTGTGGACGGCAATCCGGGCCACACCCTGGTTACGACCCATAAACCCCTGCCCGCAGCGGTAGACGACCTGGCGGACGGCATCTGGGAGTTCTGTGCCCACCCCAAATCCCACCGCAAGGTAATGAACAACTTCCGCCGCCATGGCGACCCGCAGGTGAACAAGGCGCTGCGGGAGTTGCAGGGCCAAAAGCGGCTAAAGCCCGTAACCGTGGGGCGGGAGAAGGGCTACCAGGCAGTGTAGGGGCGGGCCGTACATTAAGCGAGGCCGACCAAGGGTAGGGGCGGGTTTGAAGCCCGCCCCTACGGTATGCCGGCCGCCTCCCGCAACTTTTGCAAGAGCGGAATAGCCTTGATTTTCCGTTCGTCCAGGTCTTCCCAGTAGATGCCCTTGGGGTGGGGCAGGTTGCCGGGGCAGCGTATTACTTCGTCCGGGGTCACGGCGTAGTCCAGGGGCACGTCGTGGTCGGTGCGGGGCAGGTCTTCGACCAGCAGCTGCATGGGGTGGATGGTGGTGAGCACCGGAATGTCCGGAGTGACGATGCCGGCGGCGGTGGCCAGGCCGTATTCCAGGTCAGCGTAACCGCCCCCTTTGCCTACCCGCACTCCTTCGCGGTTGACGGCCACTGAGCCGGAGATTACCAGGTCCACCTGTTTCATTTCTTCCACGAATACAGGACGGCCATGGCGGAAGGCGCCGCTGATGGTGGAACCCTGGGCCGGGGTGCAGGCCATTTCCGCGGGGTCCAGTTCCACGAAGCAGCGTTCGTCCCGAAGGCGGGGCACTGCCATGTAGAGCAGTTTGCCTTCCTCCAGGGCTTGCTGGCGTAGGGGCCGCTGGGCTTTGTCCGGGTTGCTCTTGATTACCCTGGCCCGCTGCCAGACCTCCAGGTCAAAGACGCGCTCGGCCGCCTCTTTGGAGCCGTAGAAGTCGGGTATCTTGTCGTGGACGGTGCGACCGCGCACCACCTTGGCCTGCTCCAGTGCCGTCCAGACTTCCTCGCGAATGGCAAACTTGTCTCGCATATTTCACCTTTTATTCACATGGATGGACAGGATATACAGGATTTAGTTGTAGAAGGAGTAGAATACAGGCAGCACAAACCTTTTGCCATCAACCAACCCCATCCTGTCTATCCTGTTCATCCATGTTTTAGTTTTCTCAGATGGCCCGGACGTAGTCGGCGAAGCTGCTTGCCTGGGGCTGGCCGGCCATGTCGATCAGTATGTGCTGGCTCTCCATGGGCTTGCCGTTAAGGCGGTCCAGCAGCCAGTCGGCGATGTATGTCTGGGGATTGGGGCCCAGGTCGGATGACGATGACCCGCCCAGGCCGTGGTCGGCACCTTCGTACAGAACCAGCTGCCTGGGGCCGGCGATGGTATCCATCAGGTCATAGGTGCATTCGATGGGGCTGAGGTGGTCGTCCTCGCCGGCCAGAACCAGGTAAGGACAGGTTACGTTCTCGCCCACGCCCTGCAGGGTCATTGTCTCGGCAAAGCGGTCGAACTCGTCCTCGTCTTCGTAGCCGGCCATGTACATGAACCGGAGCTTGAAGGTGGGCGACGCCACGTTGAAGATGGTGTTCATGCCGGGTTCGTGGCACACGGCCTGCACCGCGCAGCCCTTGATTCGGTCGTCGATGGAGGCCACCTGGGTGCCCCAGAAGGAACCCATGCTGGTGCCCTTGACGGCGATGCGGTCGGGGTCAATCTCCGGCTGGGCCCGCATCCAGTCCAGGACGGCGCGTCCGGCGTCCATCCAGTTGGTGGCGGTAACGTGGATACCCCGCTGCAAGGCCTCCTTCTGGCCGGGGCCGTCTATAGACAGGACGGCAATGCCCCGCTCCAGCAGGCGGTCGCCGTAGAGCGCGACGCCCGTCTCCTTGAAGCTGTCCATGCCGGGGATGCTCATCACGCAGGGGAGTTGGCCCCGATTGCCGTTGGCGGAGGCCTGGCTGTAAGGCACGTTGGGCAGGTGCAGCCAGGCGGGAATGGCGCTGTCCTGGAAAGGGATGTCCACGCGCCGGATTTCGTGGTTGGCGTACTGGGTATATTTGGTGTAGCACTCCACCTTCTTGTCGCCCAGCCGTTCGTTTTCCGGGGTGTGGGCGAAGATGGGCCACTGGGCGCTGCCGTAGAGCAGGGATGCGATGAAGTAGCTTTCCCCCGCGGCTACCAGGTGTCCCTCGGCCTCGTGCTGGCGGGCCTTGTTCTCGCGGCGGACGGCGGCGCGCCGGAATTCGCGGCTGGCGTCGTTGAAACGTTTGGTGCGGGCGCGCACTCCGTTGAAGTCGGGGGCCGCTTCGGGACCGCAGGGGCCCAGGGTGTAGCCGATGCGTCGCTGGTCCCACTCAATCCCCACGGTCTGGATTACCACGTCAAGCAGCCAGCGCTGGTCCTGCCAGCGTTTCATGCGTCGTTCAATGGCGGCTTCCATAGCAGGCATAGTTGTTTTCCTCACAGCAGCTAAAGTCGCCACCAATTATAGCGGGATTTTCTTCCTTTACACGCATAAAGATGCGGAAAACCGGGGAGGAACGCTTCATTCAAGGGTACGATGACAACCTCGCCGGTTGGTGGATAACCATACTCGGCTACGTTTCCTTGAATAACCGGCCCAGTCGCCTTATTATCAATCCATTCAACTGTTGACGGTCAATTAAGATAGGCCCCTGAGGGGAATTTACTTATGACAACGCAGGAAAAAGTTCCGGCGGCAGTTCCCGCGACTCCGGAAGCAGTAGCGTCCGTACCGGAGAAGCGCAAGTTCACCGTGGCCGAGTATTACCGTATGGCGGAGGTGGGCATCCTCCGACCCGAAGAGCGGGTGGAACTTATTGAGGGGGAGATTATTGTAATGGCGCCTATTGGACCAGGCCATGCTGGGAGTGTGGACTTTACCGCTGACTTCATCACTCGGCGGCTGGACGAACGGTTCATAGTGCGGTCTCAAAATCCGGTACATTTGGGTGATGGCTCCGAACCGCAACCGGACATAGCCATTATTTTGCGTAGAAGAGAGGGTTACTTCACTGCCCACCCCACTCCCGCCGACGTGCTGCTGGTTATCGAGGTGGCGGATTCTTCCCTGGAGTATGACCGGGAGGTTAAGGCCCACATTTACGGCCGCGCCGGGGTGCCGGAGACTTGGGTCAAGAATTTGCCTGAAGACTGCATTGAGAGATTCACGGAGCCGGGACCGGAAGGGTACGCCCAGCACACCGTCCATCATCGCGGGGACACGCTGACGCCCGTGTCCCTGCCCGACCTGGAGTTGCCGGTGGATGCCATGCTGCCGCCACCGTCTGCCGAGGAAGATACCGGGGAGTAAATCGTCCCTTTCGACCACACCAACGGGAATCACTGACCCAGTAGCCATTGCCGGAGGATTTATTCCCAATGATCAGGGAAACTATCGACATCGTAGTCTCGGGCCACTCGCTAACCAGGGAGCAGGCCACGGAGGTCATGCAGGAAATAATGGAGGGCGAGGCTACCCCGGCACAGTTGGGCGCCTTCCTGACCGCCCTGCGACTCAAGGGCGAGAGCACCGAGGAAATCGCGGGCATGGCGGAGGTGATGCGGGAGAAGGCCCTGCGGGTCAACGCCCCGGGGCCCTTGCTGGACGTGGTGGGTACTGGAGGAGACGGCAAAAACACCTTCAACATTTCCACCGCCTCAGCTTTTGTGGCCGTAGCCTGCGGGGCGCGGGTGGCCAAGCACGGCAACCGTGCCGCCTCCAGTTCCTGCGGCGCCGCCGACGTGCTGGAGGCCCTGGGTGTCAAGATTGAACTGTCGCCCGAAGGCGTGGCCCAGTGCATTGAGCGGGTCGGCATGGGCTTCATGTTCGCACCGTCTTTCCACCCTTCCATGCGCTACGCCGGGCCTGTGCGGCGTGAGATAGGCATCCGTACCGTCTTTAACATCCTGGGGCCCCTGACCAATCCGGCCCGTGCCCAGTGCATGCTGCTGGGCGTGGCCTACGAGCAATTGGGCAGCCTGATGGCCGAGGCGCTGAGGCTGCTGGATATTCAGCACGCCCTGGTGGTCCACGGCGCAGACGGTGTGGATGAGATCAGCCTGTCCGGCCCCTCCAGCGTCTGGGAAGTAAAGGAGGGAGCGGTTAGTACGTGGACCATCGATCCGGCCGCCGCCGGTTTGCCTGCCGCCACCACGGAAGACTTGAGAGGAGGCAGCGCCGAAGAAAACGCCGCAACCATGCGCCGCCTGTTCCAGGGAGAGGGAGGCCCCGTTCGCGACGCGGTCCTGCTCAACAGCGCCGCCGCCCTGGTGGCTGCGGACAAAGCCGCCAACCTGGGAGAGGGAATAACACTGGCATCGGAGGCCATAGACAGCGGCGAAGCCCAGGCCAGGGTGGATGCGATGGTGGAGGTGAGCCAGGGCCTCGAATAGCTCAGACCTGATAACGTTTGCACAGTCGAGGGCATTAACTATGGCGGATGCGGGAAGAGCCAGGTTGGAAAAGGCGCTCCAGTGGATTGAAGAAAACTGGGTGGGGGAAAAGGCTTGCGCCATTTGCGGCAACACGGGTTGGTTCATGGGAGAGGCCATTGGGGAGATGCGGCAGATTAGTCCGGGTTCCAGGTGGCTGCCCAACTCCGGGCCAGCCTATCCCCTGATAGTGCTTTCATGTGAGAACTGTGGTTACACGCTGCTGTTCAATGCCATCGTCCTGGGCCTTATGGACGGGGAGTAAATGCCAGCCCAAAAGTGTGAGCGAATGTAAGTCCGAGGAGGTCACCTTTTCCTGAAATGCCTAACATTCTTGACGAAATAGTTGCCGCCAAGCGGGAGGAACTGGCTGCGGTTAAAGCATCGGCTCACCTGGAAGCGGTGCGGGACCGGTTGGCCCGGCGTGCCGCGCCCCTGAGCTTGGCCGGCGCCCTGCGGGGCGGGTCGGTCAGGTTGATTGCCGAGGTGAAGAAGGCGTCACCGTCGCGGGGCCTGCTTTGCCCTGACTTTGACGCGGTGCGGTTGGCCGCCACCTACGCCGAGAACGGGGCTTCGGCCATATCCGTGCTGACCGACCCCAGGTTTCTGGGGGAACCGGAACACCTTTCGGCCATAAAAGAAGCGGGAGTCTCGGGCGCCGCGCCAGTGCTGCGCAAGGACTTCATTTTCGACCCCTACCAGGTGTACGAGGCCCGGGCCATGGGCGCCGACACGTACCTTCTGATTGTCGCCATCCTGTCCGCATCCCAGCTGGGTGAACTGCTGGCGCTGGGCCGGGAACTGGGTATGGACGCCCTGGTGGAAATCCACGATGAGGACGAGTTGCAAGCGGCCCTGGACGCAGGGGCCGGCATCGTGGGCATAAACAACCGGGACCTGCGCACCTTCAATACCGACCTGGCAACCACCGAGGGCCTGGCGCCCCTGGTACCCGGCGACAGGGTAATCGTCAGCGAGAGCGGCATTTTTACCCGGGAACATTTGCAGCGCCTGGGCAGACTGGGCGTGAACGCGGCGCTGGTGGGCGAGGCCCTGGTTACCGCCCCGGATACGGCGGCCAAGGTACGGGAACTGACCGCTCCCATCGCCGCGGCGAGTCGCCCATGATTCGCACCAAGATTTGCGGTATCCGGCGCACCGAGGACGCCGTCATCGCCGCCGAGGCGGGAGCCGACTACTTCGGCCTGGTATTCGTGCCGGAACGGCGGCGGCGCGTCGAAATACCTGAGGCGGCGGAAATTGTCGAAGACTTGCGTACCCTGGTCCCTGAGCCGCCCAAGGCGGTCGGCCTTTTTGCCGATCAACCATTGGACGAGGTGATTGAAACCATCAATGCCTGCGGCCTGGATCTGGCCCAACTATGCGGCAAGGAATCACCCGACTACTGCCGGGGCGTTACTGAACGGTCAGGGGCGGAAATCATCAAGGTGCTGCACGTGTCCACCGCGGAAACCGTTGGCGGCGCCGGTAACGGTGGAGGAGTCGAGGCGCGCATGGCGCCCTATCTGGAAACCGGCTGCTACATTACCCTGGACCGCCTGGTGGAGGGTCTGCAGGGCGGGACGGGCCAGAGCTTTGACTGGGATGTGGCGGCCCAGCTTTCCCAGCGAGGCCACCGGTTCCTGCTGGCCGGAGGGCTTACTCCGGATAACGTCGGCCAGGCCGTCGCCCAGGTCAACCCCTGGGGCGTGGATGTTTCGAGCGGCGTGGAGACCGAGGGCCAGCAGGACGAAGGAAAGATCCGGGCCTTCATCAACAACGCCCGGGCTGCTGGATGAATTCAGACATGGATGGACAGGATGAACAGGATTTTCTGGCCTCCCCTGGTCAGTCATGGCCGCAAGTAAGTTCCAGAATGGCGAGAAGCCAGTCCTGTATATCCTGTCCATCCATGTTCAATTGAAGAGGTAATAATCAATGACCGGCAATGAATCTACGGTTTGGCCCGATGCGCGGGGCCGGTTTGGCGAGTTTGGGGGCAAGTTCGTCCCCGCCACCCTGATGGCGGCCCTGGAGGAGTTGGAAGAGGCCTACGGGGCAGCAAAGGTGGACGACGATTTCCAGCGGGGATTGTCATCCCTGCTGCACCACTACGCCGGACGTCCCACCGCCCTGTACTTCGCCGAGAACCTGACCCGCCACTGCGGTGGGGCCAAGATTTATCTGAAGCGGGAAGACCTGGCCCACACCGGCGCCCACAAAATCAACAACGCCCTGGGGCAGGCCCTGCTGGCCAGGCACATGGGCAAGGAACGCATCATCGCCGAAACCGGGGCCGGGCAGCACGGAGTAGCCACCGCCACCGTCTGCGCCATGCTGGGGCTGCAATGCGTGGTGTACATGGGCGAAGAGGACATCCGCCGCCAGGCCCTGAACGTCTTCCGCATGCGCCTGCTGGAGGCCGAGGTCATCACCGTGGAGTCGGGCACCCGCACCCTGAAGGACGCCATCAACGAGGCCATCCGCGACTGGGTTACCAACGTTGAGTCCACCCACTACCTTATAGGCAGCGCGGTGGGGCCGCACCCTTACCCCATGCTGGTGCGGGACTTCCAGTCGGTGATAAGCAGGGAGGCCCGGGCCCAGATTATCGAAGCCGAGGGCCGGCTGCCCGACTACGTGGTGGCCTGCGTGGGCGGCGGCAGCAACGCCATAGGCGCCTTCTACGAATTCATCGGTGACGAAGAAGTGTCCCTGGTGGGCGTGGAAGCCGGAGGAGAAGGAGTCGAGTCCGGCCGCCATTCGGCCACACTGAGCGCGGGACGGCCTGGGGTGCTGCACGGCTCAATGTCCTACCTGCTGCAGGACCAGCACGGGCAGGTCCACGAGACTCACAGCATTTCCGCGGGGCTGGACTACCCGGGCGTGGGGCCGGAGCACAGTTACCTGAAGGACGCCAACAGGGCCGAATACACGTCGGTAACCGACGGCCAGGCCCTGGAGGGCTTCCACCTGCTGTCGCGCACAGAAGGCATCATCCCCGCGCTGGAACCGTCCCACGCCGTGTACCACGTGGCCGAAATGGCCCGCCGTCTGTCGTCGGACAAGATCATCCTGATGTGCCTGAGCGGCCGGGGCGACAAGGACGTGCCCACAGTGGCGGCGGCGGCGGGGATTGAGGTTTAAGAGGGTCAATGGACGTAGCTTGCCCGGAAATCGGTCATTAACGGTAGCGCCGACGTTCTAGGTGCTTCAGCCGGTAGGGGCGGGTTTGAAACCCGCCCCTACGTTATCAGACAGCTTTCCACATTTCATGGACCTAATTCTTCATCCTTCGTATCTGGCCGCACCGCTGCCGTTACCTCCCGTTAACACCTGTCAGGCCCGGTTGGTGTATTATTAGCCCATACCAATTGGGAAGGACAGGTTAGTTTATATGCCGAGAGTTTTAGTTTCCGACCCCATAGCCCCCGAGGGGATTGAACTGCTGAACACCCGCACCGACGTTAAGGTGAAGACAGGCCTTAAGCCCGAGGAACTGGTAGAGGCCATCGAGAATTACGACGCCCTCGTAGTCCGGAGCGAGACCAAGGTAACGCCCACCGTCATCGAGGCGGGGCAGAACCTGAAGGTTATCGCCCGCGCGGGCATCGGTGTGGACAACATCGACCTGTCCGCCGCCACCAGCGCGGGCATCGCGGTGGTCAACGCCCCCATCGGCAACACCGTGGCCGCCGCGGAGCATTCCCTGGCCCTGATGCTGGCCCTGGCCCGCAACATTCCCCAGGCCTACCAGTCGCTGAAAGATGGAGAATGGCGGCGCAGCGCCTTCATGGGCATTGAGGTCCGCAACAAGTACCTGGGCGTGGTCGGCCTGGGCCGCGTGGGTTCCGAGGTGGCCCGACGGGCGGCCAGTTTCGGGATGCACCTGCTGGCCTACGACCCCTTCGTCGGCGCGGAATATGCCCGCCGCCTGGGTGCAGAGTTGCTGTCCCTGGACGACCTGCTGGCCAGGTCTGACTTTGTGACGCTGCACACGCCGCTTACTCCAAACACTGCCAACCTCATCGGGGAGCGGGAACTGGCCCTGATGAAGCCCGACGCTCGCCTGGTTAACGTGGCCCGGGGTGAACTGATTGACGAAGAGGCCCTGCTGGAAGCCCTGGAAGCGGAACGTCTGGCCGGCGCGGCCCTGGACGTATTTGTCCAGGAACCGCCCCAGAACCGGGACCTGGTGAGCCACCCCCGGGTAATGGCCACGCCTCACCTGGGCGCGTCCACCCAGGAGGCACAGCGGGAGGTGGCAATCGAGGCGGCGGAGCAGGTGCTGGCGGTGCTGGAAGGACGGCCCGCGCGCAACACGGTCAACGCACCCTTCATGGCCTCCGAAGCCCACGAACTGCTGTCGCCCTTCATCCCGGTGGGAACCCTGCTGGGCAAGCTGCTGACCCACCTGGCCCAGAACCAGTTTGTGAGCGTCAACATCTCCTACGAGGGGGAAATCGCCCAGCACGACACCATAATGCTCAAGTCGGCGGTGCTGGCCGGGGTGCTGACGCCCGTATCGTCGGAGCAGGTGAACCTGATCAACGCCCCGGTGCTGGCCCAGCAGCGAGGCCTGAGCGTAACCGAGCACAAATACTCGGAGGCCCACGAATACGCCAGCCTGATTACCGTTACCCTGACCACCAGCAGCGGGGACTTCACCCTGGCGGGCACGTCTCTGCGCAACGAACCCCACATCGTCAAGGTCAACGACTACTGGCTGGACCTGCCGCCGTCGGCCCCCTACATGCTGTTCGTGGACAACCGGGACCAGCCCGGCTCCGTGGGCGCGGTTGGCACCATCGCCGGCCGCCACAACATCAACATCAGCTTCATGGAGGTGGGCCGCCTGAGCCTGCGCGGCCAGGCCATGATGGTGCTGGGCCTGGACGACCCCATGCCCACCCACGTGCTGGAGGAAATCAAGGCCCTGCCGCATATTTCGGATGCGAGGCTGGTGCAGCTGTAGGACTTATCCACGGATAGGCACGAATTTTCACTGATAGCTGAAGTCTTTGCCGTAGATTGCCGGTCTCACGGTTAGTCGGAGCGTCAACCCGGATACCGAGGTCCAGCTATTGGCGGTCATTTGTGCTCATTCGTGGATTATGTTTTCCTTGTGGTATGCTACGGAAACCGGGCCAGCCCGGCCAAAGGTAATGAACTAAGGAGATAAGTATCATGCCAGAGAAGATTGCCATCATGGGCGCGGGGGCTTTGGGTAGCTATGTGGGCGCCTTTTTGACCCAGGCCGGTGAGGACGTTACGTTCATTGATATGTGGCCCGAGCACGTGGAGGCCATGCGGGCCGAGGGTCTGCGGGCCAGCGGCAGCCAGGGCGACTTCACCGTCCCCGTCAAGGCCATGCACCTGACCGACGCCCAAGGCATCACCGAACCCTTCGACTTTGCCTTCGTCGCGATGAAGTCCTACGACACCGAGTGGGCCACCCACTTCATCAAGCGGTATGTCAAGGATGACGGCTACTTCGTCTCCCTGCAGAACTGCTGGAATGATCCCCTCATCGGCGAGATAGTGGGGCCGCAGCGGGAGATGGGCTGCATTGCGTCCCACATCGAGGTGGCCCTGTGGGAGCCGGGGCACGTGATTCGCGGCGGCGCGCCGGGTCGCGACCACGGGCACGTGGTGTTCCGCGTGGGCGAGCAGTCGGGCAACATCACTCCCCGCAGCGAAGGCGTGGCCCGGAAGCTGGACAACATTGACGCCGCCTACGCTACCGACAACCTGTGGGGCGAGCGTTGGGCCAAGCTGTGCCAGAACGGGATGGGCAACGCCATCTCCGCCATGACCACCCTGGGCTCCCAGGAGATGGCCCAAGACGCCCGCTTCCGCATGTTTCGCATTCAGCTGGCCAAGGAGGGTGCGCAGGTGGGCCTGGCCCAGGGCCTGAACGTGGTGGCCATCAACGGCATCCCCGCCGAGACGTGGGCCGACGCCGACAAGGGCGAGGTGTTCGAGGAACTGAACGACATCATGAGCAAGGCCGGCGGGCGGGTCAACTGGCTGGCATCCATGGCCCAGGACGTCCACAAGGGCCGCCATTCCGAAGTGGACTTCATGAACGGCCTCATCTGCAGCAAGGGCCGCGAGACCGGAGTGCCCACCCCCTTCCACGACGCCATCGTGGACACCATGCACGGCATAGACGACGGTTCTCTGAAGCCGGACCCGTCGAATGTGGACATCATTATGAAGGCCGTTGGGATGTAGGCTTGAAGGTGTTGGATGGCTGAAGTCTACCAGGTTGGCGGCTTGGTGATTATGCCCTGCCCGTCAGACAGTTGAGGCGGGAACTGGCTGGCGCCGAGGGGACCGCGTCGAATAGGGCGGTAGAAGTCGGCGGCGTGAAACAGGGCCCAACTCTTCGTTCTCTGCGGGTTGAAGACTCCGACGGTCATTCCCAACTGACTCCGCAGAAACTCGATAGGGGCTTTGAAGTCGGAGTCGTTGGACAGCAGAACCGACATCTCGCAATCCTCGCTGAAAGCGTCGGCCATCAGCAAGGTGGTCAGGTTGACATCAGTACCTTTTTCTTCCGTCTTCAACACCAACGCCGTCTGCGTGCCTTCGGGAGAAGGCTGGAACAGAGGCATCCTAACAGGGTTAGTCAGAAAATGTCCGTAATGGATGGACAGGTTAGGTATGGTTTGCAGCGCCCGAAGATACGTCTGTTGTCGCTGACGTTGGTGAGGATTATCCGGCCTGATGTTTAGGGGAGCGGTAAAGTACCTGATACGGTTGATTTCTTGGGAAGGGAGAAGCAGGTTGCACAGTTTGGCCAAGTCCAACCAGCGGTAAATGGTGTCTTTCAGACAGCCGTAATACAGGTTGAATCCGTCAACGTAAATGTTGGATTTCAAGAAGCAATCCCGTAAATGGCTGAAGCCGCCCGAAGGCGGCCTCGCGCTCTGCCGCCGAAGAGACAGAGGTGGTACTAGAAGGATAGCAAAGTCTTGGGGTTTTGTCAATTTGGTACAGTGAGTTGTCGTGAGCAATTCGCGTGGCGGAAAGCTGTTTCGGAATCGAACTTTTTAACCCGTTCTCCACACTGAGCATCCGTGAAAACGACTGGTCTGCCAGTAATCGCAGGGAGGTTCCCATGTTCATTAAGGTTGAGCCGGCCGGGTTCTTTATGTACACGGTGCAGTTGATCTTTGACCCTGGCAGCCCCGACTCGGAGGACCAGGAGGTGCGGGACTACCTGGCCGACCACGAACTGGAGCCACGCTACCAATACGAGATAGAAGAGGGCGGCCGCCCCTGCGAGGTGCTGCAGTTTGGCGGCTGCTACCTGGGCCGCCACCTGCAGACCGTGGGCCAGATACAGCGCCACGCGGTGGAAGTGGAACTGTTGACCGCCGAGGTGGAGGGTCACCTGGCAGCCCTGGCATTGCCGCAACTGGCGGAGGCCGAGTCCGGCGACGGGGAACTACGGCAGGAGACCGTGGCCGCACTGGTGTCCGAACTGCACCAGGAGTCAGCGTTCCAGCCCAACGACAACGGGGAACTGGCGGTGGCCCTGAATCGGGAAGAGGTCAGGGCAGCGGCGCTTCAATACCTGAAACGGGCCTGATGCCCCTAGCGCCGGTAACTGTAGCCCCTTGGCGTGCGTTCGCAGTTTAGGCGGCGGTTCAGGTGCAGGCCTTCGAGGACGAACTCGGCGGCGGAGGCTTGCAGTTCGGGGCGGGGGTCGTCGGTGAGGAGGGCTACCGCCCCGGTCAGGCCTTCTACCGCTGCGGCCATGGTCGGGTATTCCTCTGCCGGCTTTTCGCTGCCCGTTTCGGCCTGGCTGCCCAGGTCGAAGGCGGTTACCACGTCCTCCAGCGCATCCACGTCGAAGTAGCGGCCGAAGACGCGCAGCACGGCCCGCTTGGTCAGGTCCTCCATAACCCGGTCCTCGCGTCCCTCCTCGAAGGTTTCCAGTTCTATCTTGCCGCCGAAGGATGCGGAGATGTAGGGGAGGTCGCTGATGCGGGGGCAGGCCACCGTGTCGCCGGCCTTGATGGCGCGGCGGACGGAGTTGCTGAGCAGGGTCTCGTAGTTGGCGATGGATACTCGGACGCTGACGCCCGAGCGCTGGTTAATCTCGTTGCTGTTGCGGGCCTGGGCGGTAATCTCGGCCAGGATCTCCTTCATGTACTGGGGGACGACCAGGTTGTCCTCGTCCATGAAGCGGGCCCGCTCCTGGTCCATGATGGTGATTTCTTCCTCGATGTGGCGGGGGTAGTGGGTGTGAATCTGGGAGCCGTAGCGGTCCTTCAGGGGCGTTACAATGCGGCCCCGGTTGGTGTAGTCCTCGGGGTTGGCGGTGGCCACCACGTACACGTCCAGGGGCAGGCGGATGCGGTAGCCCTTAATCTGCACGTCCCGCTCCTCCATCAGGTTGAACAGGCCCACCTGGATGCGCTCGGCCAGGTCGGGCAGTTCGTTGATGGAAAAGATGCCCCGGTTGGTGCGGGGCACCAGGCCGTAGTGGATGGCCAGTTCGTCGGACAGGTGGCGACCCTCGGCCACCTTGATGGGGTCGATCTCGCCGATAAGGTCGGCAATGGAAATGTCGGGAGTGGCCAGCTTTTCCGAGTAGCGCTCCTCCCGGGGCACCCACTCAATGGGCAGGTCGTCGCCCATCTCCAGGGCCATGTCCCGGCACTCCCTGGAGATGGGTTGGAAGGGGTTGTCGTTGATTTCGGAGCCGGCCACCCTGGGGATGAAGTCGTCCAGCAGGTTGACCAGGCTGCGGATAAGGCGGGACTTGGCCTGGCCCCGTTCTCCCAGGAGGATTACGTCCTGTCCGGCCAGGATGGCGTTTTCCAGCTGGGGGATGACGGTGTCCTCAAAGCCGACGATGCCAGGGAAGACGACCTCCTCGGCCCGCATTTTAGCCACCAGGTTGTTGCGCATTTCCTCGCGCACCGAGGTCACCCGATAACCGCTGTCGCGCAGTTCGCCGAAGGTTTGGGGCAGGTTGGCGCCCAACCGAGCCAGTGAGGTCATCGTTTCCCTCCGTGATGGAACACAGGATTATAGCTAGAAGGCCGTAAAGCCAGTATAGCACAGGGGGAGGGCGGGTTATTTGCGATGAAGGGTTCCTCCACGAATGGGCACGAATTTTCACGAATGGGGGGTCACCCCCATCCCAACCTCCCCCGTCAAGAGGGAAGGGACAGTCCGAGAAAAACTTACAGGGCCTGCATTTCCGGTTATTTTCGGGCATTTTCCTGGAGGTTGGCGTTGGAGAGCATACGCTGCATCTCCTCGATGCTGGCGGTGAGATTCTGAATTTCGGCAAACTGGACGGTGTAGGAGAGGGCGTAACGGGCGGCGCGGACCCGGATGGCAGAGTCGGGGTCGGACATGGCTTCGGCAAGGACGGCCATGCCGCGGCGGGCGATAACGTTGAGTTCCTCGCGGGCGATGACGGCGGACTGCTGGCGAAAGGCGGCAAGTCGTTCGGCGAAGACGGGTTCCCGGAGCCAGCGGCGCAGGGTGGTTTCGTCGATGCCGGCGTTGCGGGCCGCCTGGGACAGGGAGGATGAGGCGGCGATGACGGGCAGGGCGGACTGCTGCCGAAAGGTGAGGTCGGAAAGGTCGACGTGGGCGCCTTCGGCTTCGCCGGGCCAGGGATTGTCCTGCGACGGGACCAGGACGAGGTGGCTGGCGGGGTTGGGCGCAGGCGTCCGGAGCCGCCGAGCGGGTTTGTTCCGGCTACGAGTTCTGGGCATGGATAGTCTCCTGGCCTGAGTGGCGGGTGGTGGGGTATGTATTAATTACGGTATAGATGGGTCATCCAGGTTGGCAAGGGGGGGAGTGTCAGGAATTAAGAGTTACGAATTACGAATTAGGAATTGGGAATTGGGGGTTGGGCAGGAAGGTACCCTCATCCCCGGCCCTCTCCCGTAGGGAGAATGCCCTTGAGGAGGGCGGCCACAAGGGCCGCGCCTACACAAGCCAAAGGGCGGACGTGTCGCCTGAGGTGCATTGCGGGTCCGAGGATTGGTTTGTGGGAGGGAGTTTAGATTCTTCACTTCGTTCAGAATGACAGTGCTGGACGTTCAGGATGACAATTCGTTAGGAAGCGGAGCCTGTGCCCGCCTGCCAAATCGTGTATTATTGGCCGTGGTGGCTTGGTTCAGGCTGCTGGTGCTTTTTGGGGGGGATGGACGCGATGCGGGTTATGGTGCTGGTGAAGGCTACGGTTGACAGCGAGGCGGGGGTGATGCCTTCCACCGAACTGGTGGAGGCGATGTTCAGTTTCAATGAGGAACTGGTCAACGCCGGGATTATGCGGAGCGGCGACGGACTGAAGCCGTCGTCGGAAGGGAAGCGGGTCGCCTTTGACGGCGACGGCCGCACGGTAAGCGACGGGCCCTTCGCCCATACGTCGGAACTGGTGGCCGGGTTCTGGGTGTGGGAGGTGAAGGACATGGAAGAAGCCGTGGACTGGGTGAGACGCTGCCCCAATCCCATGCCCGGGCCCAGCGAGATAGAGATACGCCCCCTGTATGAAATCGAGGATTTCGGCGACGCGGTGACGCCGGAACAGGCGGAACGGGAAGAGCGGACGCGGGAGGAGTTGGAGCGGCGGCAGGGGTGAGCCAACCTGTCCATATCCGATTGCTGCTCCACACCACGAGCGCAACTCATCATTCAGACCGGAGCAATGCCATGAGTACCACGACACCCCTGCCCCGAGGGGAAATTATCCAGCAACTGGACGGCACCTACGAGCTTTTCCCCCTGCCGACAGACGAAGAGACTCTGCGGAACATCCTGCTGGACTGCCTGGCCGAGTGGGAGCACGTCCGCATTGGGATGCTGGTGCCCGGGGCCGTGTGGGAAATCAAGCCACCCCGCCAGCCGAGGACCGGATTCCTGGACGGGTACCTGACGGTGGACTTCCAGGAGTGGCACCTGCACCTGTGCATCGGGGAGTCGCGGGCGGCGCCGCCGGAAACGGCCCGGCTGCGGCGCACCGCCCGGGCGGAACTGTACCGGCGGCTGAACCCGGACCACCAGCCCACCTCCTGGGGATTCCGGTTGTTCAACGGGGGCGGCCAGCAGCAGATAACCGTCCTGCTGCCCAACCCCCACCTGGATGACGGACAGAATTACGTGGACAGCCCGGACTGGGACCGCCTTTACCTGTGGGACCGGCTGCGGCACAAATACCTGGCCCAGGGCAGCGACCCGGTGGACCGCTCGGCCCCCAGGTTTTTCCATGGCTGAAAAGAACGGGGCTGAAAAGAACGGGGCTGAGGTGAACGGCGGGCAGCACCCGCTGACGGACAGCATGGCCGCCGCCGGGGAGTGGGGCAATTTCTTCGCCATGGGCCACGCCAGGCCGGAGGACGGGGGCTGGACCGGCGCCCGGGACCTTTTCCAGGCCGACGACGACCGGCTGGCCGGACTGGTGGCAGCCTACGGGCAGCGGGCCTGGGAAAGCTCCAATCCCCACGTGGCCGCATCGGCCTTCCTGGTGGCCTACCTGAGCCGGGTGGTCTTTCCGCTGGTGGGGCAGTACGTGCTGGCGGGCAGGGTCCCCGACGTGTCGCTGGACAACCTGGCCTTCCACTGGACCGGCCCGGCCATTGATGCCACCGGCCTGGACCGGTTGGCCTTCGCCGTTATGCCCGATGACCCGGGGGCGAATCACCCCGACGCGGTTACGGCGGCGGATGCGGACGCCCTGTACGTCCAGATGAAGGAGTGGCTGTTCCGGGACAACCTGGAAGTGGTAATACCCGATCTGAGGCGGGCAGCGGGGGCCAGCGTCAAGGTTTCGTGGAATGCCGTGGCCGCCGCCTTTTCCCAGGCGCTGAACCGCCTGTACGCCGTGAACGGCAAGCGGGAGGAAGTGGTGGGGGCGGCGGAAATGCTTTTCTCCGACCCGGATTCCCCCATTTACGGCCAGATCGGCATGGAGGAGTTCCGGCACCAGGGCAGGACGGGGTTCTTTTCGCGGAGACGCGGTTGCTGCCTCTGGTGGCGGTCGCCGAGGGCCAATGATTACTGTTCCAATTGCATCCTGCTGCCCCATGATGAGCAGGACCGGCGCTTCCGGGAGATGCTGTCGGGGAAAAGGTGAACCTGGCGGGAACGGGTCGTTGTTGGGCAGTTACCAAGTCGCCCCAACTGAGGCCGGCCGGTGGAGAGGAGGAGGGGGCCTCTGAAATGCGGAGGCCCCCTCCGGCGTGGACGCCCTTCCCACCCCACAGCTACCCGGACGCCTGAAGCGCGTCCTCTCTCCCGCAGGGCGCCATTGCGGTTATTGATGCGGCCTGGGCATCCGGTACCCGACGCCGTGTTCCGTGAAAATGTAGCTTGGGCGCCTGGCGTTGTCGCCCAGCTTCTGGCGCAGGGTCTTCACGAAGGCCCGCAGCAGCTGGATGTCGCCGGTATATTCCTCGCCCCAGATGCGGCGCAGCAGTTCATCCTGGGACAGCACCCGGCCCGGCCTGGTGGACAGTTCGTAGAGCAGCTGGTACTCGGTGGCGGTGAGGTGAACCTTGCTGCCCGCCACGGTTACCCTCCGCTCAGGATAGTTGATGACCAGGTCGCCGGCGGCGTAGTCCTCCTGCTCGCTGCGGTTCAGGGCTTCGGCGCGCTTCCGGAAAGAGACCTTGATCCTGGCCACCAGTTCGGAGGGTGAGAAGGGTTTGACGATGTAGTCGTCGGCGCCCAGCTCAAAGGCGCGCACAATGCTCTCATCGTCGCCCTGGCCGGACAGCACGATGGCGGGAATGCCCAGTTGCCGGGTGACCTTCTGGACCACGCCGAAGTCCTTCCGGCTACCCGTGGCCAGGTCCAGCAGGGCGAGGTGGGGCTTTTCCTCGGAAATAATGCGGGGCAGGTCTGAATGGTCCATGGCGCCAATGGGGACGTAGCCGGCGTGGGAAAGGGCGCGCTGAATGGCGTTCAGCATGCGCGGATTTTCGACCACGGAGAGAATGCGCTTCCTGCCGCCAGCCGAGGGGGTGGACTGCCTTTGGAGTGACCTGGCCGGGGAGTCGGGTGGCTCGTCCGCCTCTCCGGCGATGGGAATGCTGAAGCCCAGGGTAAGGCCGTTGTCGTCCTGTACCGGCTCCACCCAGAGACGTCCGCCGTGAGCGTTGACTATGCCCTGGCAGATGGCGATGGCCAGCTTGTCTCCTTCGTCGTCCCGGGCGGCTTCCTTGAGGCGGCCGGCGATATTGAGGATGAGGGCTTCGCCGATGACGCAGGCGTGGGCAGACAGCCCGTCCATGAAAATGGATATCGAAACGTGCGTGTCGTCCCGGTGAACCTTGATACGCAGGGAAGCGGATGGCGGGGAGTTCTTCACACCCCACTGGAGCAGGGTGCGCAATACCTGGCTGACCCGCTGGGCGTCGGCCAATACCCTGGGCAGGGCCGGCGCAACATCCAGCTCGATGCGGTGGCCGACGTTGGAACGCAGGAACTCCTTGCGGGCTTCTTCCAGGATGGGGGCCAGGTCCAGGGCAACGGCGTTAACGCCAAGGGCGCCGGTCTCGATCTGGGTCAGGTCTATCAGGCGGTCAAGGTGATTGCGCAGCGCGTCGGTCTGGCGGTCCAGAATGCGGAGCAGTTGGCGCGATTCGTCGCTGCCGGAAGCGGCAATGCTTTCGGCCAGGGCGAAGACGGAACCCTTGATGCCGGTCAGCGGCGTTCGCAGTTCGCTGCCCACCAAGCTGAGGAAATCGGCCCGCAGCCGGTCCATTTCATCCAGGGGGGACATGTCCTGCAGGGCGATGACCACGGATTCAATTTCGCCGTCCTTTGAGTAAATGGGGGCGGCGTTTACGAGGGTTTTTACCGACCTGCCGTTGGGAAGATAGATGACTATCTCCTCGGCACGGACGGTTTCTCCGCTGCGCAGGACGCGGACTATGGGGGATGAGCTGAGGGATACTTCCCGCCCGTCGGCCCGGCGGAAGGAAAGGGCCTTGAGGGTGTCTTCCCAGGAACCGTTGGGGATGCCCACGTCGCCGATGATACGCTCGGCTTCCCGGTTGTGGGTAACCAGGTCGCCCGTCCTGGCGTCGAAGACTATGACGCCCACGGGAGAGATGTTGATCAGGGTTTCCAGCCTGGCCGCGGAGTGGAGCGCCCGCTCATACCGGCCCACGTTGTCCAGGGCGATGGCCGCCTGGGCGGCTAGGGCGGAAATAATGCTTTCGTCTTCAGGGGTGAACTCGGGGCCGGCGGACTTGTCGGCCAGGTAAAGGTTGCCCAGGCAGTGGCCATTGTGGCGTATGGCAGCGCCGAGGAAGGAGGTCATCACGGGGTGATGGTCGGGGAAGCCGGTGGAATCGGGATGGCTGCCGACGTTACTCACCCTGACGGGTCCGTCGGCCGCCTGGAGGCTGCCGATGAGGCTATTTTCGCGGGGTACGTTGTCGATGAGGGCGGCGTGTTCGGGGCTGATTCCCCTGGTTACCAGTTCGTTCCTCTCGCCCGCCTCGTTAAAGGTCAGCAGGGCCCCGTACCGGGCGCCGGTCAGGGAACATGCCCAGTCAACAATTTCTCTTAAGAGGGTTCCGGAGTCCAGGTTGCCGCTGATGCTCAGGCAGGCTTCCTGTAGTTCTGTGAGGTGTTCCGACGAGGTAGGGCTTTCAATCCCCGGGCTTTCTTCTTCCTTCAGCATATCAAGAGCACTTTCACACGTTTAAGCTAAGCCATATAGTCATATTCATACAATTTATAAATAAACTACATCGCACACCAATGCAATATAACACATTGATTATAGCTGGCAACCTATCATCACAAAATCTTCATTAAGGTTATGTTAAAGGCTGCATTGAGGGCGGCACGGGAGGTGAAACGTGAAGAGGGGAACTTAAAAGAAGGGAGGATGGGGCGCCGGCGCGGGAAGGGCGGTTGCTATTGCCGGCGTACCAGGTCTTCGTTGGAGCCGTCAATGTGTTCACCCAGGTGCGGGCCGAACAGGTCCAGGTATTCCTTCAGCTGGGTTTCAACGTCGAAGCCCTCTTCCCGGCGTATTTCAACCTCAAGAATCCGGCCGATTTTCTCGACCTCGTCGAGGTTGAAGATGACGTTGTCCTTGACCCAGACCTCGCGCTGCTTGTTTACGACCGCACGAATGCCCAGGACGGCGTCCAGCATCTCCTTGGTTTCGAGGCCGTTCAGGCCCCAGACGCGGAAACTGCTGGTCCTGCCACCGGATACCTGGCCCTCTTCGTAGTAGATTACCTGGGAGGAACCATCGTCCACCCGAATTTTCAGGTGGCGGTGGGAGTTCTCATCCGGAGAATCGGAAAGGTTGTAGTAGTAGTCCACCTGCCGAGTCTGCTCTTCGCAGGAGGCTCCCAGGTCGGTGAGCGCCTGCCGCACGGGCCGAAAATCGGGGCAGTAGGCCTTGATTTCCCGGTTGGTCTGCATGGTCATCTTTTCATCGCTCCAGGGCTGTAAGGGAAGACGGGGGACAGTCCAGCCAGCCGTGTAAGTCCGGAAAATTTCCGCTGCTTAATTATGACGGAAGGAGGGGGATTAGGATAGCACCCGGGGACCGGTTGCCCCTTTCTTCACTATTCCTTGAGACATCCGCCCGGAAATCGGGTAGAATAGGGCTTGTATCATAGAGCTAAATAAGAAGGGAGGAGAGTTATGGCAGACAATGAAGTCCTGTTGATGGCTCACCTTATGCGCCGGGCCGGCTTTGGCGCTTCCTATGCCGAATTGCAGGAACGGGCCGCCAGGGGCTACGAGGCCACGGTGGAAGACCTGCTGAACCCGGAGAGCCAGCCTGAACTGGATACGGACGTAATGCAGCGCTACATGGGGTGGCGGGACATGGGTTACCTGGCCGCCAACCAGGGTTACTGGACGTACCGGATGGTGAACTCGCCGCGCCAGTTGCAGGAAAAGCTGTGCCTCTTCTGGCACAGCATATTCTGCGTCGGCGACTCCAAGATCATGGCCCCCCATAACATCCTGGAGCAACTGGAGCATTTCCGGAGCCACGGCCTGGGCCGTTTTGACGAACTGTTGCTGCGCATGGCCACGAATCCCGCCATGCTTTACTACCTGGACAACCAGTTGAGCCACAAGGACGCGGTCAACGAAAACTGGGGCCGTGAGTTGCTGGAACTGTTCTCCATGGGAGTGGGCATGGACGGCCAGCCCAACTACTCGGAGGAGGACGTGAAGGCCTGCGCCCAGGCCTTTACCGGCTGGACGGTGGGCAACGGGATGCCCCGCTATCCCTACGGCCGCTACTTCAACCAGTTCCTCTACAACCGCCACGACCACATTGAGGGCGAAAAGACCTTCCTGGGCGAGACGGGCGACTTCAACGGCCACGACATCATCCGCATTGTCGCCAAGCAACCGGCCACGGCCCGGTTCCTGTCCCGTCACCTGTACAACTTCTTCGTGGCGGACGAGCCGCAGGTGCCGTCCTGGCAGGACATACCTCCCCGGGACATGGAGGCCATCAGGCTGCTGGAGGAGGAGTACTTCCGGACGGGCTACGAAATCCGGTCCATGCTTCGCGTGCTCTTCAACTCCGACTTCTTCAAAGAGGCCCGGTTCTCCAAGGTGAAGAGTCCGGCGGAACTGGTGTGCAGCACCCTGCGGTTCATGGGCGATTTCAGCACGCCCATGCCGCGGATGTACGACGTACCCCTGGAAATCCGCTACATGGGGCAGGACCTGATGAATCCGCCCACCGTGGAGGGGTGGCACACGGGCAAGGAGTGGATCGACAGCGGCACCCTGGTGGAGCGGGTGAACTACGCCGCCAGCGAAATGGGCCGGCTGGACGCGCCGGGCATTCGGGCGGTGGTGCGACGGTTCAGCGACGCCGGCTCGGTGGTGTCGTCCGCCGACCTGCTGAACGGGTGCCTGGAAATGCTGGGCGGCTACCAGCTTATGGACGAGACGCGGGGCCTGCTGCTCAACCACCTGGGCGCCGACCAGAAAATATCCACCGAGGACGACGGCTTCAGCAGCCAGGTGGGCCAGGTGCTGCAGCTTATAGTGTCCACCCAGGAGTACCAGTTCACCTAACGCGCATTGATGGAGAACGGGTTTTTGCGGGGGCGGCCAATGTGGCCGCCCCTACCGGTTTTCAGGCATCTGATAGGGTTCGCTGGCTGTGGTAAAATCGGGTTTTAGCGGCAAATTGGCCCTCCCGCCGGGGAGGGTGCAACTGGGGGAGTAGAGCATGAAGCTGATTTCATGGAACGTCAACGGCATACGGGCAGCTCACAAGAAGGGGTTCCTGGAGTGGTTTGGGGAAGCGCAGCCCGACGTGCTGTGCCTGCAGGAAACCAAGGCCCACGAGTACCAGTTGCCCGACGCCCTGAAGCAGGTGGAGGGTTATTCCTGCTGGTTCACGACTCCGGAGCGAAAGGGTTACAGCGGCGTGGGACTTTACACCCGGGAAGGGCATGAACCCCGCAGCGTCAGCTTCGGCCTGGGCGTTGAGCGGTTCGACAGCGAGGGGCGCACCATAGTCGCCGACTTCGACGATTTCGTGTTCCTGGGCATCTATTTCCCCAACGGCAAGCAGTCCGCCGAACGCCTGCGCTACAAGATGGAGTTCTACGACGCCTTCCTGGATTACGTGGACAAACTGCGAAAGGAAGGCCGCAACGTGGTTGTGTGCGGCGACGTCAATACGGCCCACAAGGAAATTGACCTGGCCCGACCCAAGGAAAACGAGAAGATTTCCGGCTTCCTACCGGAGGAACGGGCCTGGATGGACACCTTCCTGGAACACGGCCACGTTGATACCTTCCGCCAGTTCAACCAGGAACCGCAAAACTACAGTTGGTGGGACCAGATGACCCGCGCCCGGGACCGGAACGTGGGCTGGCGCATTGACTACTTCTTCACCGACAGCGATTTCGCCTCCAACCTGACCAATGCCTTCATACTGCCCGACGTGATGGGGTCGGATCACTGCCCGGTGGGCATTGAAATTTCCTGACGTTCCCCTTGGGGTGTTGGTGCGGGGTTTCTCTCGTGCTTTGCGGTTGATATGTGGCAACCCTCCTGGATTCCGGCTTTCGCCGGAAATGCCATGCCCTTGTAGCGGCCACTTAAGGGAGTGGAAATTACGAGGGCTTCACCCCCTTCCTAACCTTCCCCCATCAAGGGGGAAGGGACTTATTCAGAGGTTCCTTAGAAAGGGGCCCGCGCTCATATAGGCGGTTTCATTTCGTGCCAGCCGGCGTGCTGCTGGTAGGTGTAGGCGGCCTGAATGACGCCGGGCTCGTCGAAGGGCTTGCCCACAATCTGCATACCGATGGGGAGGCCGCTTTCGGTGAAGCCGCAGGGCACGGAAATGGCGGGCAGGCCCGTTACGTTGAAGGGGGCGGTGAAACTCTTGCCCCGCGTCGTGGACATGGGATCGTAGCCCTCGAAGGCCGCGGCCGGCTGGGTCATGGTAGGCGTTACCAGGAAATCCACCGTATTCATCACCTGGGCAAAGTCCCGCCGCGCCCAGGTCCGCACCCGCTGGGCCTGGAGGTAGTCGGAGGCGCTCAGCATCCCACCGATGCGGAACCGGCCCCGAACTATCTCTCCGAACTCCTGGGGTCGGGTCTTCAGGTTGGGCTCGTGGTAGGCGAAGGCCTCGCTGACCATAATCACCGAGTTGGCGGCCCGCACGTATTCCAGGCTGGGGATGGTTACCTCTTCGACGTGGGCGCCCAATTCTTCCAGCGCCGTAACCGCCTGCTCCACCCTGGCCACCACCTCCGGGTTGACCCCGGGGTCGTCGTCGAAGAAGTAGTGCCGGGGCAGGCCAATCCTGGCTCCGCGAATGTCTTCCCTGAGGGACAGGGAATAGTCGGGGACCGGGGCCCTGCTGGAGGTGGGGTCCCGGGGGTCGTGGCCGGCGATGGCCTGGAGCATGTAAGCGGTGTCCTCCACCGTGCGGGTCATGGGGCCGGCGTGGTCCTGCGACCAACTCAGGGTAACCACCCCGGAGCGGCTGACCCGGCCGTAGGTGGGCTTAAGGCCTACGATCCCGCAAAGGGAGGCCGGCCCCCGAATGCTGCCGCCGGTGCAGGAGCCCAACGCCCCCATGGCCTGGCCCGATGCCACCGAGGAACCGGAACCGCTGCTGGAGCCGCCGGTAATGTGGTTGAGATTCCAGGGGTTGCAGGCCGGTTCGAAGGGCGTCGTCCAGTCGGGGCCGCCCAGGGCGAACTCGTGCATGGCCAGCTTGCCCAGCAGGATGCCGCCGGCCTCTTTGAGCCGGGCGGTGGTGGTGGCATCCTCCGTGGGCACCCGGTCTATGTCAACCCGGGAACCGGAGGTGGTGCGGATGCCGGCCGTGTCGTAAAGGTCCTTCAGGGCAAAGGGAATGCCGTGCATGGGGCCCCGGTAATTCCCCTGCAGCGCCTCCGCCTCCGCCCTTCTCGCCTGCTCCAGGGCCTGGTCGGCCAGCAGCAGGATGAAGGAATGCAGGCGGTCGTCGGTGGCCTCGATGCGGTCCAGGCAAGCGCGGGTCAGTTCCACCGGCGAGAGTTCGCCGCTGCGGATTAGCTGGCCGGCCTGGTGGATGGTCAGGTAATGGAGTTGAGTGTCGGAAGTGGACATTTTCTGATTCCTCCTCAGCAGGTCAGGGGCGACATCGGGCTACTCGTCACCCCCATCCTGACCTTCCCCCATCAAGGGGGAAGGAACTTTTCAGATAGTTTCTCAGGCCTCCGGCCAGTCCGGGTGAAACTCCACGACCATCTCTTCGGCCCCGAAGCTCAGGGTGTGCAGTTCGCGCGCGTAGGCGGCATAGACATCATAAATGGGCTTGAGCGCATCCAGTTCTTCCTGGCTCATGCCCAGACCGGCCCGTTCGGCCAGCATTTTGAACTCTTCCATTGAGGTTTCGGCGCTATCGGCCATAATCAATCCTCCTGTTTAGCGTGGGCTGCCATGGAGTTTGCGTGGTTGTTGGGGAATGGGGCGATTATACATCCCTCTGCCGCAACTCAAAAGCCGATGCCAATTACGCCGGCCATAATCCGTGGCATTAGACGGAAATTACCTGCCGATTTCATAAATTCCAACCAAATAAAGTCATAAAGTTCTTCGTCATACTCAAACCGCAACGAAAACAGGTTGCGGCCTTCATCAACCGACCCTAAGATGTAGGCAAGAGCTACCCGATACAGGAATGGAGGAGGCAGTCATGGCAGAACAGTTGGCACGCCCCACCGACAAGGCGGAAATTTACTGGTTCTCGGAGCAGCCCTACGGCCACGTTACCAGCCAGGATCTGGAGCAGTACGATTCGGGACGCCTGGGCTTTCCCAACACCCACTTCGACCCGGAGAAGGCGCACGTTCTGTATAACGAGTACCACGAGCAGTACGCGCTGGCCGACGAGGTAGGGTTCGACGGCATCATGAGCAACGAGCACCATGCCTCCTACTGGTGCATGAAACCCTCGGTAAACCTGGATGCCGCCGTAATCAGCAAGCTCACCAAGAACGTCAAGATCGCCATCCTGGGCAACGTCATCGCCGTCAACGACCCCATCCGTATGGCGGAAGAGATTGCCATGCTGGACTGCTATTCGGGCGGCCGCATAATCTCCGGATTCGTGCGGGGCACGGCGGTGGAGACACTGCAGGCCGGCATCGCGCCGCCGGAAAACCGGTCGCGCTTTGAAGAAGCCCACGACCTCATCATCAAGTGCTGGACCACCCCGGGCCCCTTCCGCTACGAGGGGCAGCACTACAATTACCGGGTGGTGAATCCCTGGGTGCTGCCGGTGCAGAAGCCTCACCCGGATATCTGGTTCCCGGGGACGGGCAGCCCGGAGAGCGTGGTCTGGGCGGCGAAGCACCGGCATCCTTACATGAACCTGGGCGCACTGGTGGATACCACCGAGTGGCTGAGGCAGGTGTATATCGACACGGCCAAGGACGAGGGGTACCAGGCGGGGCCGGAACATTTTGGGTACCTGCTGCGGTGCCTGGTGGCGGACACCGACGAGAAGGCCATCGAGATAGGCCGGGAGTTCATGTGGACCATTGAGCACCGGCAGCGCGGCCCCATGGAGCACAACGACCCGCCGGGCTACCAGTCTCGCGCGGCAGTGGAGGTCAAGGCCCAACGGCCCACGGGCAATGTGGCCGGCGCCGGAGGACTGGGGGTTGGCCTCAGTTACGAGCAGCTACAGGGCGTGAACAACATCATCGTCGGGAGCCCGGAGACGGTGACCCGCAAGCTCACGGAAGTGATAGAGCGGCTGAGCCCCGGATACGTGCACATCTACGGCAATGAAGGGCACATGGACCACAAGGACGTGATGCGGTCCATCGAACTGCTGGGCAAGGAAGTAATTCCGGCTTTGCACGAGGTCAAGCTGCAACCCTACGAGTAGGCGGGGAGGGCGCCGCCGGTAGTCCAGGTTGGTCTGGGGAGGAACAAGGGGACTTGGGGGAAGAAAGTTGGTGCCGGAGGAGGGACTCGAACCCACACATCGTAATGATAGCGGATTTTAAGTCCGCCGCGTCTGCCATTCCGCCACACCGGCTTAACAGTGAAGGTCCGGCAAGGGAGCCGGCCCTGCCGAAGGAAAACTGCGGCCGACCGAAGCTAAGGGGATGCTGGCAGTTCCCGGCAGGAAAGAAGAGTGGAGGCGACGGGCGGATTCGAACCGCCGAATAGAGGTTTTGCAGACCTCCGCCTTAGTCCACTTGGCTACGTCGCCTCGCGCTGCACGGGTTCATGTCTGCCGGGTCCGGGCCGGAATGGTGCCGAGGGCGGGACTTGAACCCACACGGGCTTGCGCCCACGGCCCCCTCAAGACCGCGTGTCTACCTATTCCACCACCTCGGCCAGTCGACACACCCCGCATTATAGCACATTTAACAAAGGGCACAAGAACTTTTTCGAGGTTCCCGCCTGCGCGGGAACGACGGGTTTTCCCAAGGCTGAAATGCGATGGCCCTGCTGACTCCACACTATTGAAGGGGGATTGGGGCGGCTGGTAGGATGGTTTCCCGGCCCGGGCGGGACCGGGCGTTGACGGGCACCCGGCTGCTTTTGCTTTTTTCATATCCTGCAACTGCGAGCGATTCATCATGTCTCTTGACCTGGGCGAAACCATAGTTCAACTGGACCGGGTGTCGGAATCCCTGGGCCGGGGCCACGGCGACCGGCAGCGCAGGCTGGAACAACTGCGGGACGCTGCGTCCGGCGTACCACCGGCCGAGGCCCGGCAGCGGACGGGAGAACCGGGTTTGCCTTTCCTGACCGCCCAGGTGATGGATACTCTGCTGGGGGATGTGGCGCCGCCGCCACCGCCCGGGGACTGGACCGCGGTTTCGGTTGACGGTTCCCACATCGACGTGGACCGGCACCTGCCCGTGCCCTGCTACCTGCTTAACCTCGGCGGCTGCGTGCTAACGTATGGGGCCGACGCCGACGCGCGTTTCTTCAGCCGCCCCCACCTGGCGGCGCGGGAGGAGGAACTCTACCTGAGAGACCCGGTCCAGGGCAACCAGGAAGAGGCCGTCACCGGCAACCTGCTGGGGCTGTACCGCACCGTCCGCGAGTTGACCGTTCTGCTGGAGGAGGCGCGGCAATGCCCCCCCGACCGGCCGGCGCTGGCCCTGGTGGACGGCACCCTGGTGTTGTGGGGCCTGGCCGGCCGCGGCTACCCCGACTTTGTCCGCCGCCACATTATCCAGGAGGGCCTGCTGCCCGCCCTGGAAGGCTTTCGCCAACTGGCCCAGGAGCGGGACGTTACGCTGGCGGCCTACGTGTCGCTGCCCCGAACGACGGAGGTGGTGAACGCCATCCGGCGCTGCCTCTGCCGCTATGACCTGGACAGGTGCCGGATGTCCTGCAGCAACCGGCGGTCGGAGCTGGAACCCTGCAGCCGGGCCAACAACTTCCTGGACCGGGAGCTTTTCGACGGGACGCTGGCGCCTTTCCACCGGTCTCCCGTTTACCGCACCAACTCATCGGTGCCCCGGGACCTTTACGGCCCGGGGCAGCAGGTCTATTTCTACTACCTCCACGCCGGGGAGGAAATCGCCCGCGTGGAAGTCCCCCAGTGGGTGGCGGAGAGCGAGTCCCTGCTGTCCCTGGGCCATAGCCTGATAGCGGAGCAGTGCCGCAAGGGGCAGGGCTACCCCGTGGCCATTACCGAGGCCCACGAGCAGGCGGTGGTTACGGGCCGCGACCGGCAGTTGTTCCGGGAAATGGTGGCCGAAACCCTGGAGCGCCAAGGCCTGCCCACCTACACTTCGCAGAAAGAACGGTCGAAGCACCGGCCGTGGGTGTGACCGTGACCGCTGTTCTCCGTCTATTTCACATCAGCTTCACCGGTCCCGGTTTCTAACCCCTCCCAGAACTCCAGGTACTCTTCGTAGCTGCCGAACTGCGCCATAGTCCTCAGGAATTCACCCACTGAACCGCTGCGGCGGCGCAGTTCCTGCAGTTGGTCGCCGATGGGGCTGACCGACCCGGGGCCGGTAGCGTAGGAACCGTGGAAGGCGAAGTAGGCCTGGTTCAGTTTGCGGATGTTGTAGCCCTGGCCTACGAACAGTTGGCGGCGCTCCTCCATGTAGGCCTCGGCGCCCTCGATGTCTCCCTGGGCCAGCAATTCCTCGGCGCGGATTCGGGTCTCCCGCATTTCCGCCGTAAAGTCAAAATCGCTGTCATTCCCCCGCGCCACGGGACGGACAACTTCCTCGCCGGTCAGGGCCGTGTAGGCCAGGTCCCCGAGTTCCTCGCCGGCGATGGTGGCCGCCGTTTCGTTGAGGGTCAGCATTTCGGGGCTGCGGCGAAAATTGCGGCCCAGGGGATGGAAGAAGAGCCAGTGATGCACCCACTCGTGGGCCACGACCTCCAGCCCATAGCGCATGCCTGCCGTATCCAGCACCACGCTGGGATAGACGGACAGCCCGCCGGTGGGCGCCACCAGCGCCGACAGGTTTTCCGTATCCAGGGCCACAGCTTCCAGTTGCTGCTTGACGCCGTCCTCCAGATTTGCCCGCAGCAGGAAACCGTCCTGCCGATAAATCCGGTCGCGGGGAGACAGCACGAGCACATTGGGGGTGCTGCCAAAGGCGGTATCCACGGGCGGGAAGAGGCCCAGTTGCGGGTGTTCCAGGCCGTGCTGCCGGGCAATGCGGGACAGCGTTCCTTCCACGGTGTGTTCCACGTGAGGCAGCAACTCTTCCCGTCGCAGCTTGTTCTCAGCCATTTGGCCCCGCAGATAGGATGCCCCGGGCAGGGGCGGGGCAAGATCGCCGCCGGGGGCCCGACCTCTTCCACCAAGTTCCGCCTGCCGTAGCTGGGCCTCCATTCGCCGGTGCGCCAGGCCCAGGTCGAAGAACTCCCGCACCATTTCGGCCTTTTCCTCATCGGTAAAGTCGCGCTGGCCCGGCAGGAGCAGGCCCAGGGCGTGCGTCCACTTGTGGGACAGGTGGCCCAGTTCCCATTCCAGGATGCTGTAACGGTGGGGCGCCATGGCCATCTCCAACTCGGTGGGGCGGAACTCCGCCTGCCCAACCGCAGCGGCCAACAGGGCCAGGACCGCCAGCAGGCAGCGGCGCAGGAGAGGCGGAAGGCGGCGGGGCTTGATGGTGGCAGGAGATGGTTCGACGGGGGCGGTCATTAATTCGTCCAATAGAATTGTCAAAAATACCCGAAAAATGGGGGTTGACAGGTCAGATACAGTGCGCGCTTCCGGCGGGCGGCGGCAGCCACCTTAAGGCCCGCCGGAAGATCTGTGTACAGGAGGTTGCTCTTATTATGCCCGATATTGCCGACAAAGAACTCCTTACCATGAGGCGCGTTCACCCGTTTCGCCCTGTCGTTACCAGCCGGGGCTGCCTGTTCTGCCGTCACCCGATAGAAGATCACTCCGGCAACGTCATCGGCGTTCGCCGCCAGGGCCGGAAATACCGGAAGTACGTACTCCACGCCGTATTCTGCCACGCCTGCGCCGCCGAAAAACGCACCGAACAGGCGACCTGCTGGCAGATGCCCGAGCGGGTGTACCACAACTTCAGCAGGTACGGGGTGCAGGTCTGAGAAGCTCCCCGCTGCCGTTGAATTTCGCCTTCCATCAAGGGTGGGCAGGGGCTGCGGACGGCGGCCTTTTCCTTGACACTGCCAAGTACCGGTTGTATCCTTTTGCCCGTCAGCCCAAGGGAGGTTTTTGCCTTGTCCACCCCTGCCACTTTCCTTACCGAAGAGATGCGCCAGCAAGCTATTGGCGTGGAGAGCCAGCCCGTTACCATAGAAGTGGAGAAGGGGCACATCCAGCGGTTTGCCGAGGCCATCGGCGACCCCAATCCGGTCTACAACGACGAGGCCGCCGCCCGCAAAACCGGCTACGGCGGCCTGGTGGCGCCGCCTACCTTCCTGCGGTCGGTGCGGGGCGTGAACCTGGAACTGCCCTTCGAGCTTTCCTTCAGCCGCCGGTTGGACGGTGGCAGCGACTGGGAGTACTTCCAGCCGGTGCGCCCGGGGGACCGCATCACCGCCGTGGCACGGGTCGCCGAGATGACGGAACGCACGGGACGGCTGGGCACGATGGTATTCATGACCACCATCACCACCTACAGCAACCAGTTCGACGAGGTGGTCGCCACCCAGACCAATACCCTGATAGCATATTAAGCAGCCTTTCACCCGCCGGCGCCGTTTTGGCGGGTTGAAGGCTGAACGCAGCGGCGCAAAGGGCGCCGATTTCACAGAGGTGCTCTTCTGATGGCCGAGCAAGTTTACTGGGACGACGTGACCGAGGGCATGGAACTGCCTTCCCTGGTCAAGGAACCCACCACCCGCCAGTTGGTGCAGTACGCCGGAGCTTCCGGCGATTTCTACGAAATCCACTATGACAAGGATTTCGCCATCGGCAACCAGCTTGATGGGCCCATTCTGCACGGCGCCCTGAAGAGCGCTTTCCTGGGCCAGTTGGTAACGGACTGGATCGGCCCGCAGGGCGCCCTGAAGCGTCTCCAGTGCCAGTACCGGGGCATGGACGCCCCGGGGAACGCCATTACCGCCAGGGGCACCGTCACCCGCAAGTACGAGGAGGACGGGCAGCGCCTGGTGGACTGCACCATCTGGCTGGAAAACGCGGAGGGCCAGAACACCACCCCCGGCTACGCCACGGTGATTTTGCCCAGCCGGCAGGGGTAGGGACATGGCCGAGCCACTTATTCCACTGCCAGAACCTGGTGAACAGAGTCCCGATGACTATTTGCAGATGAGCCGCCGCTTCATCCAGCAGTCGCGATTGCACTTGGGGGAGGATGACCGCCTCCAGGCATCCGAGAAGGTTTCCGTAGCGGTGGCCACTTCGGTCAAAGCCATCGCACATCAACGGGGCTGGCGACACGACAGCCACGGACTGCGGACTTCCATAATATCGCAGATTGGGATGGAACTTGGGCAGTCGTCTCGGGCGGCGCAAGTACTTTATCGCGGACGAGCAGCGGCCAATGAGCAACACCAAAACCATTATGACAATGTCCTCTCAGCAGAGGACATATTGCGGGACATTGGTTTTGGTGAGGCCTTTGTGCAAGAGATAGCGCAATTGATGACTGACCCACCCAAGCCATGCACTGTTGCCAGGCCAGCGGACGCCTACCGCATCGCCCAGATTACAGGCTACGAGCCAGACCTGGGCGCAACCGATGCCCAGGGCTTCGCCAACTTTACCGGTGAGGTGCGGGAGGATAGCGTCAGTTCCTAAACCCGAAAACTAAGAATCAAAACCGAGGTAAGAACACACATGGCAGACATACTCACAGACAAGGTAGCCATCGTTACCGGTTCCGGCCGGGGCGTGGGGCGCGGCGTGGCCAAGCTCATGGCCCAGGAGGGCGCGCAGGTGGTCGTGGTGGACCCGGGCGTTAACGTGGACGGCAGCGGGTACGACCAGTCCATCGCCGAGCAGGTGGTGTCGGAAATCCGGCAGGAGGGCGGGCAGGGCGTCGCCTGCATGGAGTCGGTGGCCACCATGGAAGGCGGCGAAAAGATTGTCCAGACCGCCATCGACAACTTCGGCAAGCTGGACATCGTCGTAACCTGCGCCGGCATCCTGCGGGACCGGATGATCTTCAACATGACCGAGCAGGAATGGGACGACGTCATCGCCGTCCACCTGAAGGGCACCTTCAGCGTGGTGAAGAACGCCTGCATCCTGTTCCGACAGCAGCGTTACGGCCGCATCATTACATTCAGCTCCCAGTCGGGGTTGCAGGGCAACTCGGGCCAGGCCAACTACGGAGCGGCCAAGTCGGGCATCGCCGGGTTCACCAAGGTAGTGGCCCGGGACATGGGCCGTTACGGGGTCACCGCCAACTCCATCGCTCCCAGGGCCACCACCCGCATGATTGGGGCCATCCCCGACAGCGCGGCGGAAATCCGCGCCCGGGGCGGGGTGCAGACTTTGGACCAGGGCAATGAGCCGGAGAGCATGGACCCGGACGACATCGCGCCCTTCGTGTGCTACCTGGCCAGCGACTATGCGGCCAACGTCAACGGCCAGACCTTCCTGGTCTATGCCAGCGAAATTTCGCTCATGTCCCAGCCCAGGCCGGAGCGTTCCATTTACAACGAGGGCCACTGGTCCATGGAGGACATCGCCCCCCAGGCGAGGAACCACCTGACCCGGGGCATCTACAACCCGGCTCCGCCGCGGGCGTAGTTTGTTTATCCACGAATGGGCACGAATGTTCACCAATAGATGCTGTATAGCGAAATCGATACGTGCTCATTCGTGTGTATTTGTGGAGCAATAAGAAAAGGGAGCGCATAAATGCCCAATCTTCTTGAAAACAAGGTAGCAATTGTAACGGGTTCCGGCCGCGGCGTTGGCAAGGGCGTGGCCCTGCAGATGGCCGCCGAGGGAGCCAAAGTCGTGGTCGTTGACCCGGGCGTCAACCTGGACGGCAGCGGCGCCGACCAGTCCGTCGCCGAGCAGGTGGCCGCGGAGATACGCGAAGCCGGCGGCGAGGCGGTGGCCTGCCAGGAATCGGTGGCCACCATGGAGGGCGGCGAGCAAATCGTGCAGACCGCCATAGATAACTACGGCAAGCTGGACGTGGTCGTTACGTGCCACGGCATCCTGCGGGACCGCATGATCTTCAACATGGGCGAGCAGGAGTGGGACGACGTCATCGCCGTCCACCTCAAGGGCACCTTCACCGTGGTCAAGCACGCCTGCATTCTGTTCCGGCAGCAGCGGTCGGGCCGGATAGTCACGTTCAGTTCCACGTCCGGGCTGTACGGCAACTCGGGCCAGGCCAACTACGGCGCAGCCAAGGACGGCATCGCCGGTTTCACCCGGGTGGTGGCCCGCGACATGGGACGCTACGGCGTCACCGCCAACTCCATCGCCCCCAGCGCCCAGACCCGCATGATCGGCAGCGTCCCCGACGAGGCGCGCAACCTGCGGGCGGCCCGGGGCATGAGCGGCGGCAACGTGGGAGGCCTGCGCGGCGAACCCGAGGACGTGGCCCCCTTCGTTACCTGGCTGTCATCGGACGAGGCGGCGCACGTCAACGGCCACGTCTTCTACGTAACCGAAGGCCTGGTAAGCCTACTGAACGAGCCGGAACCGGTCCGCACCATGCACAAGGACGGACGCTGGTCGGTGGAGGAAATTATCCGGGTGTTCCCGGCGACGTTGGGGGTGGAGTTGCACAACCCGGCGCCAGCGCCGCCGCCGGGGGTTTAGGGGAGCCTATCCACGAATAGGCACGAATATTCACGAATAGTTCGTAATGATGCCAGAGTATTCGTGCCCATTCGTGTTTATTCGTGGATAAACAAAAGAAAGAGGTAATTGCCCATGTTTCGCAGTTTTAGCGCTTCTTATGCCGGGCACGTGGTGGACGATAACCTGGGGTTTGAGGGGATGCCGGCCAATGACCGCAACTATCCCAACGAGAAGCTGGCCGAGGCTTTTGACTGGGCTTTGGACTTTTCGCGGCACCTGGAGAGCCTGGGTTATGATGAGTTCTGGATGGCGGAGCACCACTTCCAGACGGAAGGTTACGAGTGCATCCCGAACCTGCTGATGCTCAGCCTTTACCTGGCCTCGAACACCGAGCGGCTGAAGTACGGGTGCGGCTTTAACATTACTCCCATGTGGCATCCCCTGCGGCTGGCGGAGGACTTCGCCATGGCAGACATCTTGACCAAGGGTCGGGTCATTTTCGGCGTGGGACGGGGATACCACACCCGCGAGGTGGAGACCTTCGCCGCTCCCATGCTGGACGGCGACGCCAACCGGGAACTTTTCGAGGAGCAGGTGGAGGTGCTGACCAAGGCCTTCACCGAGGACTCTTTCTCCCACGACGGCAAGCACTACAAGTTCCCCGCCGACGTACCCTACCGCGGCTACCAACTGGAGAAGATCAGCCTGGTGCCCCGGCCCATATCCCAGCCGGTGGAAATCTGGCAGCCGCTGGTGAGCGGGAATCCCAAGGGCGTCGATTTCATGGGCCGGATGGGCATCCGGGCGCTGATAGCCAACACGCCGGAGCCGGCCCTGGGGGAGCGCATGGAGATGTACCAGTCGGCGGCGGCGGCCCACGGGCGGGAACTGGCCCTGGGAGAAGACACAGCCCTCGGGTACCGCTTCTTCATCGGCGACACCCAGGAAAAGGCCATTGAAGAGGCGCGGCCCTACTTCGAGGAAGCCATGAAGTTCGCCGCTCCCCTGAACCTGATGCGCCTGAGCCAGGACCAGATTGACGCCGTGGCCCGCCCCGGCCGTGCGCAGGGAGTTGGCCTGCCCACCCTGGAAGAGGCGGTGGAAAACAAGGTGTGGCTGTGCGGTCCGCCCGAGCAGATTGCCGAGCACCTGATGAGCGTTGAGGAGAAGTACCCCGGCGTGGAGCGGGTGAACCTGGGCGCCGTGATGGGGATGCCCCAGGAAGTGTTCAAGGACCAGTTGACCAAGTTCGCCGAGGGTGTCTTCCCGCTGATGCAGGGTCGGTAGCTGGCGGCACTCTGCCCTGGAACAATTTTATCCACGAAGAGCGCGAAGAGACACTAAGGCGGAGAGTCTTCCCTTAGTGTTTCTTCGTGTCCTTCGTGGATATTACTTTCCGAGCTGAATGAAGGGTAATCCGGGTGGGTCAGGTAATGCCAGGTCAGGACGCCCCGCAGGCCCTGGAGGAACAAGTAGGCGAAGACCAGATTGAGTACAAAGGAAATCGGGTTCAGGTTGCCCGGTCCCAGCCCGAAAGCAGCCAGCCCGAACAGCGCCAGCTTGCTGATAATGTGGTAGGCCAACAGGGCCATGGCGCCCGTCCGACTGCGCCGCAGCACTGCCACTGCCAGGGCCGCCACCACCGCCGCCTCCACCAGCACAAACAGGAACTGCCCCCCACTGGGCTGGATTACACCTTCAACGCCCGTGTCCCCCACGAAGTAGGTGGACATTATGACGATGAAGTTGATAACCGCCGCGGCCAGGCCGGCCCCCCCGCCCCAGCGAATGCGCTTTCGCGCCTGCTCCGGGTCCGTCCCGAGAAGCCAAGAGCCTGGGCGATGGTCGTCGCCCGCGGGCAGGGCGGGTTTGAAACCCGTCCCTACATCCTGTCTATCCTGTTCATCCATGTCAGGTTGAGCCCCGCAACCACTTGTAGGCGGCGATGGCGGCGGTGGCCCCGTCGCCCGCGGCGGCCACCAGTTGGGCCACGGAGTGCTGGCGCACGTCGCCCACTGCGTAGAGGCCCGGTTCGCCGGTCTCCATGGACAGGTTCACGGGAATGTGGCCCGCGTTGTCCGTCTCCACCAGGCCCCGCACCAGTCCCGAGTTGGGTTCCAGCCCCACGTAGATGAACAGGCTGTTCAGGTCCACCCGGCTTTCCTCGTTGGTGACGACATTGCGCAGGCGCACCCCGGTGACCGAGTTTTCGCCCAGGACTTCCGTAACCTGGGTGTTCCAGTGGATGTCAACCTTGGGGTGTTCCAGCAACCGTTGCTGGAGAAGGTGCTGGGCGCGCAGTTCGTCGCGGCGGTGGAACAGCAGCACGCGGTCGGCGTACTCGGTGAGGGTCAGGGCTTCGTCGGCGGCCGAATCGCCTCCCCCGACCACGCCCACCGTCTGGCCCATGCTCATGGGGCCGTCGCAGGTGGCGCAGTGGGAAACGCCCCGGTCGCGGAATTCCTCTTCCCCGGGAATGCCCGCCGAACGCAGCGTGGAACCGGTGGCGATGATGACGGCGCGGGCCCGGTATATGCCGCCGTGGCCGGCTACCAGCTTGAAGCCCCCGTCCCGGGACACCTGGGTGGCCTCGTCCATGATGAACTCCATGCCGGCGTTCATGGCCTGTTCCTGAAGCAAGGGGCCCAGCTCGGCGCCGGAGATACCATCGGGAAAGCCGGGGAAGTTCTCGATGCGCTCCACGTTGATAATCTGGGCGCCCCCCATCATCTGCTCGACGAGGGCGGTGGTAAGACCGTAGCGGGCGGCGTACATTCCGGCCGTCATTCCGGCCAGGCCGCCGCCAATTATAAGAAGGTCATAGGCGCCATTTCCGGCCAAGTTGGTACCTCCGGTGGGAAAGGGTGCAGGGTACTATAAACGGGGCCGGAAATGGGTGTCAACGGCGACTGTATGGAGTCAAAGGAACAGTCCTGACCCCTCACTCCACAAAAATGTCCAATGGCAGGAAGGCCGAAACAACGAAGTTGGGCACGTCCACCACCTCGCTGACCTTCAGGTCCACGGCCACGCTGCAGATGCAATACGCCTGCTCCCGGCTCCAGCCCCGTTCCATCAGCAGGTGGATCATGTTTAACAGGGCCTGGCGCGAAGCCAGGGTCGCATGTTCCGATTCGTTGGCGCCGTCGGCGATGCACATGCCGGTGGCCGCCAGGAACCGGCGGGGCGCAGCCATCTCCGGCGCTGTGAAGTAATCGTCCCGCTCAAAGTAGGGGAAGTTGATGCCCCGGCTGGCAGCCTCCCCTTTCTTAACCTCGAAGCTCACGTGCAGGGTGCAGTCCATCTCGACGGCTGTGCCGCAGCATTCGGAATCGCCCTGGGCATAATGGGCATCGCCGGCGGAGAAGAGCGCGCCCTCGGTGAAGACGGGCAGGTAGAGACGGGTGCCGCCGGTCAGTTGCTTGATGTCGACGTTGCCACCGTTCTCCCGGGGCGGAATAGTGCGCAACCCCTCGGTGGCGAAGGGTTCGTGGGCAGGTACGGCGCCGGCCGGCGTGGGGCCGACTACCATGCCGCCCCGGCGCAACAATTCGTCCTCCCGCAGCAGAATTTCCTGGCGCAGCGCCCTGGAGGGGGCGACGCCGATAGTGCCCATGAAGGATGCCTCGGGCACTTGCACGCCGGGAAGCTGCTCCGACCGGGCGAACCCGTCGCGCATTTCCCAGTGGACAATGAAAGGCTCCGTGTACAGGTCACGCAGAAACCCGAACCCGGGCAGTATGGTGGTGAATCCCCAGCTTGCCGGCTGGATGTTCAGAATGTTCACCTGCAGCAGGTCGCCGGGCTCGGCGCCGTTGACGTACACCGGGCCGGTTAAGGGATGTACCAGGTTCAGGTCGGCAGTGAGCAGGTCCGCTGCCTGGGAAGCGGGAGTTATCTGCATATCGAAGGCGTTGCGGGTCTGCATCACCACCTCTTCCCCGGGATCGGCGACCACAGCCGGGGCAATGTCGGGATGCCAGCGGTTATGGCCTTTGTCCGGTTCGTCGCCGCACTGCTTGCTGAAGTCCAGTTCGATAGTCTTCATGGCCTACCTCCTGGTACGAAAGTGTTGGGGACGGCGGTATTATACCTGAGGCCGCCAGCGCCGAGGTTAGAACAGTTTCGCGTGGGAAAACAGACAGGGCAGCCGTCGGGGCTGCCCTGTTGAAATGCCTTCAGCAAGTGTTGACGTGTATACGCCTTATGAATGGGGAATCACAAATACGGTTACGTTCTCCGCTTCAGCCTGTTCTTTCTGGGGATCGTTCAAGTTTGCAGTGATGACAGCGGGTTTCACTTCTCCGCCGGTGACGTCTGCTAGAATTTCCTCCCGCGCCCTGGCCCGGTGTATATCGTCATTGTCGGCGGTCACGGACACTTCGAAAACTGCGTGACGATTGTCCTGGGTCGAAATGATAATGTCAGCCTCAAACAGGTCAGCAGTGCGCTGCCTGCCGACGCTGCCGCTGTTCAAGGCCAAGGCCACAGATCGGGTCAAGCGAGAGTCCACATGGCCGTCCTGGGTGAGAGCAACGTAGGGGGACTGCAAGCCGAGATACAACATCGAACGCGCAAACGCCTTGGTGCGGGAAGTACGTTCATACTCCCGACCTTCCAGGTTGCCCAAGCGTCCTCCGGTGTGGTCCTGGTTTACTTCATTGAAGAGGTTGGCCTTTTGCTGTTCCTCCACGAACTGGGTCAACTTGGCATTGAACTCTCCCTGCGCCTGCATAAACTTCTCAAACCGTTCCGGAAGATCCAACAGGTCTTGGCTCAATATCAGGGCGCGCAGAGCCTCCCTCCAAGCGGGTTGTTCCCTCAGGAGGCGGGCCAAGTCTTCTATGGTGTTTATCGTGGTCATGTGCTCATTATAACCCAAACTGTCTACTGTTCATTACGAGGTACCGGAGCGTTAGTGGCCTGCTTCGGAGCGGCCCTTTCACGTTGCAACCCTTTCCCTTGACACCCCTTTTTTGTTATACTGCCCTGCGGTGTCCGCCTCGACTGAGGGAGGCGGACAAGGTTTTGTATGCAATGGAGGCACGATGCCGGCTTTTGCCGTAATTGGCGGACAATGGGGGGACGAAGGGAAAGGCAAGGTAATAGACTACCTGGCCGAACGCGTCTCAGCCGTGGTCCGCTTTGCCGGTGGCAACAACGCAGGCCACACCGTGGTCAACGATAAGGGCGAATTCCAGCTTCACCTGGTCCCTTCCGGCATCTGCTGGCCCGACGTTTACGGGTTAATCGGCAATGGAGTGGTGGTGGACCCGGAATCTCTGCTGGGAGAAATCGGCGAACTGGCGGAGCGGGGCATGGACACCGACAAGCTGTTCATCAGCGATCGGGCCCACGTCATAATGCCCTACCACGTGGCGCTGGACGCCCTCGAAGAGCAGGCCCGCGGCGATGCGGCCATCGGGACCACGGGCAGGGGCATCGGCCCTACCTACATGGACAAGACGGCCCGCATGGGCATTCGCATTGGCGACCTGCTGGACCCGGAGTCGCTCCGCCCCCGCCTGGAGCAGACGCTTTCTGTCAAGAACAAGCTCATCACCGCCGTGTACGACGGGGAAGCCCTGGATGCCGACGAAGTGATGGAAAAGGCGCTGGAATGGGGCAACCGCCTGCGTCCCTACGTTCATCCCACGGAACAATTGGTGCAGGACCTCCTGGATGCCGGCAACAACATCCTGCTGGAGGGCGCCCAGGGAACGCTGCTGGACCTGGACCACGGTTCCTATCCCTACGTTACCTCGTCCTCACCGTCCATTGGCGGCGCCTGCACCGGCCTGGGCCTGAATCCCCAGGCCATCAAGGGCGTGCTGGGCGTGTACAAGGCGTACTCAACGCGGGTGGGCGGAGGCCCCATGCCCACGGAGGTGTTCGGAGAGGCCGCCGACGACTGGCGGGAAATGGCCAACGAGTTCGGGGTGACCACGGGCCGCGCCCGCCGGGTCGGCTGGTTCGACGCCGTGGCGGGTCGCTACAGCCAGCAGGTCAACGGTCTCACCGGCATGGTAGTGACCCGCCTGGACATTCTGGACGGCTTTCCCTCGGTCAAGATATGCGTGGGCTACAGTATTGGCGGACAGGAAGTTAAGCGGTACCCGTCGGACACTCGCCTTCTGGAACAGTGCGTGCCGGTGTACGAGGAAATGGCCGGTTGGGATGAGCCCACCGCCGGCGTTACCTACATTGACCAACTGCCGGAAAACGCCCGCGCCTATGTCCATCGCATCGAGGAACTGGTGGGCTGCCCGGTGCAGATTATTTCCACGGGCCGCAGCCGGGACGAGACCATCCTGGTGGAACCGGTAATACCCTGAAAAGGGCCGCGAACAGTGGAAAAGGCCGCAGCCATGCAGCACCTATCGAAATTCGGCATTTACCTCAACGCCGCCGAGGGCAAGGTGGTCCGCATAAACTCGCCCTACTGGTTTCCCGAAGAGCCGGATTGGGTCATGCTGACTCCGGAGGTCAACGCCACCCTGCTCCACATACGGGACCTGGCCCGTGAGCAGGGCGCCTCCGAGGACCCCGACTCAATCACCTGGGGCCGCATTCCCCTGCTGGACTAGCCAGGTCCGCTTCCGATTTATCCACGAATGCCCACGAATACTCACCAATAGGGCCCTTCTATTTGGCCTTCATTGCGCCATGCCTGTCCCTGGCCTACAATGGCGACATAGCCTGAGTCCCCATTTACGAACAGGAGGCAATGCTCCATGCTGGTCGACTTGATTACCATCACCACCGGCGACGGCATGACGCTGGACGGCATATTCTGCGAACCCGCAGCCGGGGTTACACCCAAGGGGCCGGTGGACGCAATGCTGCTGATCCACGGGTCCGGCGGCAGTTTCTACCGGGTTGCCACCAAGGCCATGGCCGAAGACCTGCGCAACCAGGGCTACGCTTGCCTGGCCATTAACACCAAGGGCCACGACACGGTCTGGTCGCCCCAGGGTTCGGGCCAATACTACGGCAACGCCCTGGAAATCCTGGACAACAGCCGCTACGACCTGCGGGCGGGCATTGATTACCTGTGGGACAAGGGCTACCGCAACATCGGCCTGCTGGGGCACAGCATGGGCGCGGTGAAGGTGGGATATTATGCCGCCACCGAGGATGACGACCGCATAGCTACGGTCATACCCATATCGCCGGTGCGCCTGTCCTACTCCTACTACATGGAGTCGGAGAACGCCGACGAGTTCCGCAGCATCATCGAGCGGGCCGACCGGATGGAGGCGGAGGACCGGGCTTTGGAACTGATGGAGGTGCGGTTCCCCATCCCCCAGATGTTCAGCGCCGCGTCCTACCTGGACAAGCATGGCCCCGCCGAACGGTATAACCTGGTGGCCCTGGCGCCCAAAATCAGGGTGCCCATGCTGGTAATGGGCGGCGAACAGGAAACTCACACCCGCCTGCGCGACTGCCCCCAGGACATGATCACCGCGGCGGTGAACAGCCCCCGGGCCGAGTACCATATAGTCCCCGGCGGCAACCACTCCCTGCTGAACAGCATGGACAAGGCTTCGGCCAGGGTGCTGGAGTGGCTGGCATCGCTGGCGCCGGTAGAGGCGGGGGTTTAGGGGCATCAGTTCTGCCTTATCTGTTAGTGGCCACCATTTTTTGCTTTTTAGTAGAATTGCCAGTAGACGAGAGAAGACAACTATGGGTACTACTCACGTTACAGTTACTATCACAAACCCCGCAGACCGGGAACAGTCCTGGGAAGGACTGTTCCTGGTAGATACGGGGGCCACCGACTGCCTGGTACCTCGGAAACACCTTGAAACGATTGGCCTCGTTCCGGAAAGGCAAAGAACTTATGAACTGGCCGACGGTACCGAACTAAAGCTGGACATTACGGGCACCATAGTGGAGTTCATGGGAGACATTGCCTGGTCAACAATTATTATGGGGCCAGACAACGCTGCGCCTCTGCTGGGCGTAACCGCCCTTGAGTCGGTGGGTATCGAGGTTGATCCGGTGAGCCAAACTCTGAAGCGAAGACCGGCCGCTCGTTTGCAAGGCGGTTTCCGGCCTGTCGGTCCTTCAGAGCCGGTTTAGCAGCCATTGGAGAATACGGGTCTTGAGGCGGCCTTCCCGGCTTTACCGGAGAATTATCGCCGGACGTTCTGACGCCAATATTCGTTTCGACGACTTGCGTACACTGCTCCGGCGGCTTGGGTTTGCTGAGAGGGTGCGGGGCAGCCACCATACATTTCGCAAGCCCGGAGTAGTCGATAAGATAAACCTGCAACGCGATGGCAGCCAGGCAAAGCCTTACCAGGTTCAACAGGTCCGGCAGATAATCATTAACAACAACCTTGAGGAACCCTGATGTATAAGTATGAAGTCATCATCTACTGGAGCAATTCCGATGGCGTTTTCGTTGCGGAAGCACCCGAACTCCCTGGCTGCATGGCCCACGGCGACACGCAGGAAGACGCGCTCTGCAACATCCAGGATGCTATGGGCCTTTGGATCGATACCGCCCGTGAATTTGGCGACCCTGTGCCGGAACCAAAGGGCGCCCGGCTGATGCTTGCTTAACCGGTCAACTGCCATTATCGAAAAATGGGCACTAATGATCAATAACGGATTGATGCTGTGACTGACTCGGAAAGCAGAGCACACGAACATGGCGTGACCTTCACCCCCGTGGGGTGGGTGGAAAGCGAGTTTGCCGGCTACGCTCCGTCGGATGAAATGCGGAAGCGGCCTTCGCGCATTGTGCTGCAGCCTGAAATGGCCCCGGGGCTGATGGGGCTGGAGGGGGAGCAGCATATCCTGGTGCTCTTTAACCTGCATCGCGCCACCCAGTACGAGTTGCAGCTTCACCCGGGCCACAATCCCGAAAATCCCATCCGCGGCGTATTCGCCACCCGCAGCCAGTACCGGCCCAACGCCATCGCTGCCACAGTAGCCGAAATAGTTTCGGTGGTGGATAATGTTATTAATGTGACGGGCCTGGACGCCCAGGACGGGTCGCCGGTGCTGGACATCAAGCCATTTCGCCCCGGATTCGATCAGGCAGGGCAGACTTAGATTCCTCCGGAGACCGGATAGTCCAAATCAGGCCATTTCTCATCGTCAGTAGTATGGACTTTGGCATGGGGCAGGCATTATCATCCCTTAAAGTGAAGAAGTAAGGATATGAAACATGGGGTAGATGTAAAGGAGGCCAATGTCCTCCTTGACAAGGTTTCCCGTTACCTTCCGGAGGATGCGGTGGCCCAGGTTGAGCGGGCCTACCTGTATGCCGAGGAATGCCACGACGGACAGACGCGCAAGTCCGGTGAACCCTACATAATCCACCCGCTCCAGGCTGCCTCCTTTCTTGCCGACCTGAACCTGGACTGCCATACCATCTGCGCCGCCCTCCTGCACGACGTAATGGAGGACTGCGGCGTTACCTATGACGATATCAGCAAGGCCTTCGACCCCGAAGTCGCCAAGATGGTGGACGGGGTTACCAAGCTAACCCGCATGGACTACCGCCTGCCCGGCTCCGATACGGCAATTCTGTCTTCCGCCGACGACCCGGACCGGCTTTACGCCGAAAGCCTGCGCAAGATGCTGGTGGCCATGGCCGAAGACATCCGGGTGGTGCTGATAAAGCTGGCCGACCGCCTCCACAACATGAAGACCCTGGACGCCCTGCCCTCCGCCAAGCGCAAGGCCATCGCCCAGGAAACGCTGGACATTTACTCCCCGCTGGCCCACCGCCTGGGCATCTGGGAGATCAAGTGGCAACTGGACGACCTGGCATTCCGGCACCTGAACGAGGACCGGTACCGGGAAATTTCCCGCATGCTGGCCGTCCGCCGCGCCGAGCGGGAGGAGTACGTGGAACAGGTGTGTCAGCGGCTTCGTGAAGTGCTGGGATCCGCTGACCTTGAGGCGGAGGTGTACGGCCGGCCCAAGGGCATCTACAGCATCTACAACAAGATGCAGAAGTACGCCGCCCAGGGCAACGAACTGCGCGACGTTTTGGATCTTTACGCCCTGAGGGTCATCGTCGAGTCGGAAAGCGACTGCTACCGTGCCCTGGGCCTGGTCCACCAGGTTTGGAGCCCCATACCCGGGCAGTTCGACGACTACGTCGCCACCCCCAAGGAAAACATGTACCAGGCCCTGCACACCACCGTAATCTGCCAGGGGGGCCAGCCCCTGGAGGTGCAGATCAAGACCACCGAAATGCACCAGGTGGCCGAGTATGGTGTGGCCGCTCACTGGCGCTACAAGGAGGGCAAGGCCCGGGACCTGAAATTCGAGGAGAAAATGACCTGGCTGCGCCAGTTGCTGGAGTGGCAGCGGGAGGCCGCCGAGACCGAAGATTTCATCGAGTCGGTGAAGCAGGACATTTTCCGCGACCAGGTGTTTGTCTATACCCCCAAGGGCGACATAGTGGAACTGGCCGCCGGGTCCACCCCGGTGGACTTTGCCTACAAGATTCACACCGAACTGGGGCACCATTGCATGGGCGGCAAGGTCAACGGCCGCCTGATAAGCCTGGACACTCCCCTGCAGAACGGCGATACCGTCGAGATAATGACCACCAAGTCCAACCGGGGTCCCAGCCCCGACTGGCTTAACCCCAACCTGGGATATGTCAAATCCGCCAGCGCCCGCCAGAAGGTGCGCCAGTGGTTCAACCACCAGGCCCGGGGCAGCAACATCGAGCGGGGGCGGGACAAGCTGCGCAAGGAACTGCGCCGCCTAAACCTGGACATGGACGACAAGGAAATTTTGTCACTGGTCCGCTTCGAGACCCTGGACGATTTCCTGGTGAACCTGGGTTCCGGCAATTTCACCGAGGGGCAGTTGGCCCACCGACTGTCGCAGGCCGTCCGCCCGGAACCGGCGCTTCCCCAGCCCAGGCACAACATGCCCCTGTCCAGCCCCAGTTCCGGCATTTCGGTGCTGGGCGTGGGCGACCTGCTGACCCGCATGGCGCGGTGCTGCAACCCCATTCCCGGCGACGAGATTTCCGGCTTCGTAACCCGGGCCCGGGGCGTTACGGTCCACAAGATGGACTGCAAGAGCCTGCTCAACGAGGACGAACCCGAGCGCATTGTCCCTGTTTCGTGGGGCGAGGCCCGGGAACTGTACCCGGTGCGGGTGTGCATCGAGGCCTACGACCGGGTGGGCCTGCTGCGGGACGTAACCGTGCGTGTGTCCGAGGAAAAGGTCAACATCGCGTCGGTGGTAACCCAGGAACGCACCGACGGCACCGTGGTAATGGAGCTGACCCTGCACACCACGGGCCTGGAGCAGCTAGGCAAGCTGTTCGCCAAGCTGGAAGGGGTAAAAAGCGTAACCTCGGTAACCCGCGCCAACAGCGCCATTCCGGCCCGGGTGTAGGTCAAGTCAACGGAAGGTAAAGGCTGGCGTGGCCGTCCGGTCACGCCGCTATTTTCCCATCCCTCGGTCAAGCGCCCGTTGCCAGCCCCGCTAAATTGCGGATGATCTCCTCCGCCTCGTCGCAAATCTCCCGCACCACCTCCGCTGCCGGCCTTATGGCGTGTACCTGTCCGGCTCCCTGTCCCATGTAGACCGACGCCAGTTCCGGGTCGTGGCGGGCTCGGGCTGCCGCCGCGTCCGTTGCCAGTTCCTCCCGCTGGGCGAGAACCTCCGCGTCCCGGCCGTCCCATTCTTTCACCAGGCGGTTGCGGTACACGCGCCCGGCGATTTCCTCGGGCCAGGGAGTGTCGCCCAGCAGGTCGTACAGGCGGGTAAAGGCGGTATCCTGCCCGTCGGACAGGACAATCTGCTCCTTGAAGGACTCGGGTACCTCCACCGCCTCGGGGGTCGCCAGCATGGCCGTACCCAGGGATGCGCCCTGGGCTCCGGCCGCCAGCGCCGCCGCCAGGGCCCGCCCGCCGGTTATGCCGCCGGCCGCCAGCACCGGCAATTGCGGATACCGCTCCACCAGGTCCACCAGCAGGGGCAGCAGGTTCATCCTTCCGGTGTGACCGCCCGCCTCGTTGCCCTGGGCCAGGAGGATATCGGCGCCGGCCCGCACCGCCGCTTCCGCCAACTCCAGCGATTGCACCTGGCAGATGGTCAGCGCCCCGGCATCTTTTGCCCGCCCCAGCCAGGGTTCAGGATCGGTGAAGGAAAACACTATCACCGGCGTCCTTTCTTCCAGGGCAATCTCAAAGTTGGTGGGATCAGGTTCGATAAGCTGGGTGATAAAGCCGACCCCGAAGGGCCGGTCCGTCTGCGACCTGATGTGGGCAATCTGCTGGCGCATCCATTCGGCGTCCCAGCCATTGCTGCCGCCGAAGGTCCCCAGCCCGCCGGCCAGGGAAACCGCCGCCGCCAGTTGGCCGCCGCTGTGGTTACTCATGGGCGCGGACATTACCGGGTATTTCAACCCCAGCAGGTCGGTAAATCGGGTTTGCAGCATGAGAGTTCACCCTGGGGAACGTGACGGAGGGTTCATCTGGTAGAAAGCCCGCAGGTGGGTTTATAATGTGGAGACTGTACCACCTTTTCCGCCAGCGGGTGTAGCTCAGTGGTAGAGCTCTAGCCTTCCAAGCTAGCTACGTGGGTTCGATTCCCATCACCCGCTCCAAGACTTCACTTGGATTACATGCGAAACCTCCTTCACCCCCATCCTGACCTTCCCCCATCAAGGGGGAAGGGACTAATTCAGGGGTTCTTGAAATTGAAAGGGCGCCGGTTGAGCCGGCGCCCTGGTTCTTTCCTGTCCTGTTTTCCTCCGGTGAACCGTTACTGGGCTACGAACCCGAACTGCTCGAACTGGCCGTGGACTATGGGGTCGGGGTCCAGGCCCAGCCAGCGGTCAAGGATGGTGGCGTACGTGGAGCGGAAGTCGGTGGTATAGGCCAGGTCGCCCTCGGAGAGGTCTGCTTCGCGCAGGGACGGATACTGGCCATACTGACCGCCCTGTATCGAGCCGCCCAGGACGAAGGCCACGCCGCCTGAGCCGTGGTCGCAGCCCGTGCCGTTGTCCCGGACCCGCCGGCCAAACTCGGACCAGACAAGTATCAAGGTATCCTGCCAGAGCCTCTGTTCCTTCAGGTCGTCGGTGAAGTCGGTGATGGCGGCGGAAAAGTCCTGCCACAGCTTGGCGTGGGACTGAAGCTCATTGCTGTGAGTGTCGAAATTGCCGTGCTGGGCATAGAGGATGCGGGTTCCCAGGCCGGCGCTCATCACCTGGGCCGCGCCCTTGAGGCTGGTGGCAATGGGAGTGTCGCCATACTCCACGGTGGACGAGTAGAGCTCCGGGGCGGTGCGGAGGACATCGGCGCCCATCAACGCCTGGGCGCCGTTTTCGCGGAGGGCCTGGGCTACGATATCGCGGCCGCCTTCGGGACCGTACATCCGGCCCAGGGCGTCCATGGCGTGAACCCGCACGTTCTCGTCGTCTATGTCGGGCAGCAGACCGTAGGTTTCCAGGTTGCCCACCGAGGCCACGGGCACACCCTTGCAGACGAAGGCCCGGGGCAGACCCCGGCCAAAGTTAACGCCGGTAAGAACGTTCTCACCCCTTGGGTCCAGGTCCCGTATGGCGGCCCCCAGCCAGCCCTGGCTGCCGATGGTCTCGGGCTCGGCAGTGTACCAGATATCCCGGGACCGGAAGTGGGAACGGTTGGGCCGCGGGTAGCCGATGCCCTTGACGACGGCTAATTCGCCGCGGTCCCACAAGGTCTTCATCTCCCTCATGCTGGGGTTGAAGCCCAGGTTAACGTCAATGGGCAAGACCTCCTGCTGGGGAATGCCTATGCCCGGGCGATTGTCGTAATAGAGGCCGTCGCCATAGGGGACCACGGTATTCAACCCGTCGTTGCCCCCAACCAGTTCAATGACCACCAGGTTGCGTTCCTTGCTGGTCGATACCATGATCCTGCTCCTTCTCTTGAAGATTTATACCCTTTCCACAGGGGGAGGAGGAAGTGCGGGGTGAAAGGTTGCCTGAGCGCACCCCCATCCAGACCTTCCCCCATCAAGGGGGAAGGGACTTTTGAGAGTTTCCCTATTTGCCCCGGCGGTAAACCTGGATGCGGTGCCGGTTGGTCTCCGTAACGTACAGGTAGCCCCGGCTGTCCAGCCTGACGGAGGAGGGGCACCAGAAGTATTTCTCAATGTGAGACGATTCCTCGTGGGGATCGTCGATCACGTAGTCGATGTCCATTTCCAGGTTGGCGGTGGCGCGGGCGGCGGCTTCTTCCCGGTTGATGCTGAGGAAATTGGCGGCCCACTCGGAAATAGTGCCCTCGCCCCGGAGCTTGGTCACAAAGTTGCCATTGGCGTCCAGCGCCTGTACCCGCTCGTTGCCCCAGTCGGCCACGTAGATGTAGCCGTCCCGGTCAACGGCGACGGAGGCGGGGCGGGTAAACTGGCCGTCGGCGCGGCCCGGCTCCCCAAACCGGGACAGGAATTCGCCCTGGTTTGAGAACTTCTTGACGCAGTCGTTGCCGAAGTCCGCCACGTACAGGTTGTCTTCACGGTCAACCGCCAGGCCCCAGGGCAGGCTGAGCGCTCCGGGGCCATCGCCGCCGATAACCCGTATGAATTCCCCGTTGGAGGTGAATTTCTGGACCCGGTTATTGTAGGCGTCGGCCACGTAAATGTGGTCGGCGCTGTCGAAGGCCAGCCCGGATGGGGCATCCAGCTCACCTTCACCGGAACCTGGCGTGCCCCAGTGGAACAGGTATGCGCCGTCAGGGTCGTAGGCGGTAACCCGGTTCAGCCGTTCGTCGCTGATGAAGAACCGGCCCTGGCTGTCCACCGCCCCGCAGGCCGGCCAGACGAATTGGCCGCCGCCGGTGCCGTGGCCGCCAAAGTTGCCGAAGTACCCGCTGTCCAGGTCGCACATGGTGACCCGGATACCCCGCACCGTCTCCTCCTTGCTACGGCTAATCACATAGAGGCGGTCGCCTTGGCCAGCAACGGTATCCACCGGATAGTAGAAACCCTTGCCCTCCATGACGGTCATGCCCAGGGTGCGGTCGTAAACCAGGAAATCGATTTGCTGCGCTGTTGTCGTCATAGCTGCGCCTCCGTTCAAGTTTATCGGGCGGTACCGGTCACTAGGCCAGCCCCCAAACGGGTTTCAAGTCCAAAACAAAGCCGGGCAGTTCCGGGTCGCCGGACAGGGAATCCGGGGCTTCCAGGACTTCCACCGCGGCGCCAGGGCGAAGCGGAAGACATGCTTAGGCCCGCTGGAACTCCTGGGTTGCCGCCACCATTTTGAGCACGTCCGCTATGTGGTGGCGGTCAATGTTGCCCCCGCCCATGGACGAGAAGTCGACCAGCACGCGACGGGTATCTTCGTCCACCTGCAGGGCTCCCACCTCCTCCAGGCATGAGTCCACCAGGCGTTCGGGAGATGTAGAGTGGCCCATTTCGGCGCTAATGCGGTCCACCATGCCGCGAATGCCCGGCTTGGTGGCGTCGCCGACCTGTTTGCTGGCGAAGTTGATCCGTTCCACCAGGGTGCCGCTGTTCAGCCAGTCGGTGCCGGTGTGCCAGCCCTCCACGCTGGGCGGGTTATTGAGTATCTGCCCCATGTAAGAGGCCTGGTTGAAGTGTTCCAGGATTTCGTAGCGGGGACGGTCTAACTCGCCGGTCAGGCGCAGCACCCCGGCCACCAGTTCCACCGGACTCTTGACCTTGCGGTAGCGGGCCTCGCCCGACTTGAAGAAGTCGGAGTTGAAAAGGACTCGGAGCATGGCGCCGATGTTGTAATCGCTGTCGAAGTAGGCCTGGGAAAGCTCTTCTATTGCCTGTTCGTCCGCGGGTGGAGTGTAGGGCCATTCCGGCACCGGCGGCTCATCGGCCACGAAGAAGCTGTACAGGTGGCGGGAGATGAAGCGGGCGGTGGCCGGCTGGCGACAGATTATGTCGATTACGTCCTCGCCGTTGAAGTTGCCCCGCTGGCCGAGGAACTCCTTTTCCCCGTCGTCGTGGTCTTCCGGATGGTACTCGAAGTGCCACGATATGCGGCCGTAGGGCCAGTCCGAGTCTCGCTGGGAACGCAGTTCCATGTACTCCCGATTGGCGATGGTCCAGCCGGTGAAGGCCCGGGCGCATTCCTTGATGTCCTGCTCGGTGTAGTTGCCCACGCCCATGGAAAAGAGTTCCAGCAGTTCCCGCCCGTAGTTCTCGTTGATGGCGCCCTTGTGGTTGTCCTGGTTGTCCAGCCAGATAATCATGGCGGGGTCGCGGGACAGTTCCAGCAGCAGGGTGCGGAAGTTGCCCATAGCGTGCTTGCGGAACATCCTGGTCTGGTCGGAAAGGGCCTTGCCGTGGATGACCTTGTTGTAGCCCGTGGCGAAAATGCCGTGCCAGAACAGGGTCATCTTTTCCTGCAGGGGCGCGGTGGTGGTGGCCATGCGGTAAAGCCAGTTCTCGCCCGGGGCCAGGGGGCCCATCATCCCAGAAAGTTCCGGGTGGAATCGGCGAATGAGGTAGTCGCTGAGCCGCCGCTCATCCTCGGGGTTCAGCAGTTCCTCCACCGTGGCCTCGTATCCCTTGGCCGCGTAGGTTTCCAGCGTCTCCCGGTTGGCGCCAAAACCGGCCCGCCTCAACAAATGGGCAATCAACTCTACATTGGTATCCGGCATCAGTCCTCTCCTGAAGAAACAATGCTACCGATTTATTCGCATTCTACCATCCAGGAGAAGGAATACGTCAAACGGGAAAGGTTGGCAACCAGGGCAATCGCGCTTTACGTTATAATCAACCAATCTCTTTAGTGTTGAACGCTATCACAACTCTGTTGTCTTGTCGAAAACGTCAGAATAGGAGGCGGTCATGCTCGATTTGATAATCAGGGGCGGTACCGTGGTAACGCCCGGAACTACGGGCCTGATGGACGTGGGCATACAGGGCGAGCAAATCGCGGTGGTGGCCTCCCCCGGAGCGCTGGACGACATGGAGGCTGGGGAGACCATAGACGCCACCGGAATGCTGGTCCTCCCGGGCGGGATCGAGCCTCACGCTCACATCAACGTACCCGTGCCCGATTACTGGGCTGGCGGCGATGCCGGCGTCTTCACCCAACCGCCGGAAGCGGCCAGCCGCGCCGCCGCATTCGGAGGCGTCACCACCTACGTGGACTTCGCCGGAAGCCTGCCCCTAACGCCCGGGGCGGTGCCGCCAGCAGACCCCATCATGGGACAGATTGAGACCCGGCGGGATACTTTCCGGGGCCATTCCTACATCGACTACACCTTCCACTACATCCTGGCCGGGGCCGTGCCGCCCGGCACTATGGGCGAGATTGGCGAAGCGATACAGTCGGGGGTAGCCAGCTTCAAGATTTTCACCACCTTCCACGCCCGGGTCCCCATGGGCCACCTGTGGGAGATTTTCCAGGAGGTGGGCAAACACGGCGGCATCATGGCCGTGCACGCCGAAGAGGACGACATCGTAACCTTCATGGAGGACAAGCTGGAACGGGAGGGCCGGGACCACGGGTCCAACCTGCACCTGGCCCACAACAATATCTCCGAGGATATCTCCTTCCGGAAGGTGGTGCGGCTGGCCCAGAGCACCGAGACGGGGATTTACTTCGTCCACACCACCGCTAAGGAGGGCGTGGCCGCCATCGCCGAGGCCCGCTCCGCCCAGTTGCCCGTTTACGGTGAAGCCCTGCACAATTACCTGCAGTTCACCTGCGACGATTACCTGGAGCCCGACGGTCTCGCCATCCATACCTATCCGGCCATCAAGTTTTCCGACGACCGGGACGCCTTGCAGCAGGGGCTGGTGGACGGCCCCATCTGCACCACGGCCACCGACGAGTGGACCACCTACAAGAACATAAAACTGGCCGGCGACACTATTCGCACACTATGCGGCGGCCACAACGGCATCGAGACACGCTTGCCGGTCACCTATACCAAGCTGGCCGCCACCGGCCGCATCGACCTGCAGCGGTTCGCCGCCATCACCTCCACCAACGCCGCCAAGATACTAGGCATGTACCCGAAAAAGGGCGCCATCGCCGTAGGGAGCGACGCCGACATCGTAATCTTCGACCCCAACCTGAAGAAGACCATTACGATTGAGGAGCTGCACGCCGAATCGGATTACTCGATATGGGACGGCTTCGAGTGCGAGGGCTACCCGGTAATGACCCTGCTGCGGGGCAAGGTAATAGTCCGCAATGGCCGGCTCCACGGCAGTCCCGCGGACGGCCGCTGGCTCCCCCGCAGGGTGGCGCCAGGGGTGATTACCCAGCCATCGGTATAGGGAAGGGCGTGAACAGCAGGCTATCGCAATTGAAATGATGAATGCCAGATCTTAACCGTCATCCCGGCCTTGAGCCGGAATAACGCTTAATTCCCAACACATCACTTCAAGTGCGATGCGCCTCCGGTCATTCAAACACGGTTTCCAGCCTGGCGGAACTGTCAAAGAAGTGCTGCAGGCTCTGGTTCACCCGAAAGAAAACGTCGGCGCGCAGTTGGTCGCCGGTGGCGTTGTCCGATATGCCGCCTTCAATCGTCAGGTCCAGGGTATTGAGGGTGTGGCTCAGGTCGGCGCCGTTGTTCTCCCTGGTGTTGGTCACCAGGTCCTGCCACTGCTCCGCCGTCATTGCCAGGTAAAAGTCGGCGTCAATCAGGTCGTACTCCGTTCCCTCCCTGACGCCGGTGCACTCGAAGGCCTCGAAGGTAATCACGAACACCCGGTTTCCCACCTTGACGCCCATTACCGCGTCGACGTTGCCAAGCCGCCGGAACTCGTCATCGTTGTTGACCAGTTCCTGCAGCGCCTGGAACCATTCGACCGAGGGAAATTTCAGGGCGGATGTTCCGTGTTCGCTCATGTAAAGTCTCCTGGCAAAATAACAGAGGCGTACTTTTAGGTAAGCTGGTTCGTCAACGGAGGGTGTGCAGTCTCTGGGTATTCACCCCCATCCTGACCTTCCCCCATCAAGGGGGAAGGGACTTCTAAAGCCGGTTTCTTATTCCTTGAAGTAGGGCTCGCCCTTCTCTTTGGCGGCGCTGAAGGGGACCATGCGGTCCATGTGATAGTCCGGGTCCGAGTTGGCCGGGGCGTTGGCTAGGGCCTGGTCCACCATCTTGTAATACCTGGGGTCCAGCTGCTCCAGCTTGTCCGCCTCCGACCGGAGGTAGGCCACCCGGGAAATAATGCGGTGCAGAGAACCGCCGCCGCACAACCGGCATTCCGCCGGTTCAGCGGAACTGAAAGTGCGCAGGTACACGCTGCTCACCCCGCCGCAGCCCTCGCACCGGTACTCGTAAATGGGCACGGTCAGTCTCCCGCCGGGGCGGTTTCTTCGCGGCGCAGGAAGGCCGCCAGGTCCGGCGACAGGTTGGCCTCGGTCTTGTTGACGCCGGCCCACTGCATGCGCCGCAGGTAGTCCTCGATGTACCGCTGCTTGACGTCCTCCACCACGGCCATTCCCTGGGCGATGTTTTCGACGCTGCCGCCGATGAGGATGGCCAGGGCTTCCCACAGCACCGGGTCCTTCAGGTCCCGCACCAGGTCCCGTTCCACGCCCCGCATCAGGTTGCCCAGGCCTGCGCCGAAACCCTCGGGCTGGTTGTCCACGGCATACTTCACGTGGGCCATGCCGTAGGCCATGTGGCGGGCCTTGTCCTCCAGGCACTTGCGGAACAGGAACTTGTCGGCCCGGTTGCGGGCGCAGGCCTCTCCGTACCGGTACAGCAGCAGAGTCAGCGGCCCCCGCACCAGGTACAGGAACATGGCGACTTCCGTCCAGCCGGGGCGGGTCTCCATCATGCGCCGGTTGAACTGGCCGGCGCTTTCCAGGCCCAGGCTGCCGCCGTTGTGGAGGGCGCGGTGGCGGAGGATGGTGTAGTGGCGTCCCGTGTCGAAAATTTCCGAGGCCAAGAAGGTCTTGACCTCGTGGTAGGCGTAGTTCATCTTGTGGAGCCACTGGCCGATGAGGTCGGTCTCGATGGAGGCCTGCTGGGCCAGTTCGGTGCAAAGCTGGCGCATGGCCAGTTCGTACTCGTAAGGCTGGGGCGTTATATCGTCCCAGGCTATTTCCAGGTGGCCCATCCACCGGCGCTGGATGGCCTCCTCGTACAGGTCCACGGCGTTGTCCGCCCACAGGTCAGCTTTGGCGCTAAGAGCGTAAAGGTCGGTGCGGGGTATGCCGGAGATGGGAAAGGCGCCCCGGGGCTTGCGGCTCATATCGGAGCTGGACTCGGGCACCTCGCCGTAGCTGCCGACATTCAGGTCGCGCATGGTGAGGCCACGCTTCCCCGGCTGGGCGCGGACGCCCCACTCCAGCGTGTCGTTCATCCAGGGAAAGCGGTCCGGTTCCGGCTCCGGCGGGGTTTCTGAAGCGGGGGACTGGCGACCATCTTCCAGGTCGGCCTGTTGTTGCTCGTCTTCCAAGGCCATAATCAGCCTCTAACTGCTCAAGTTTCAGTACTAAACTAATGCCAATGTGAGATGGGGATTCTCACTGTTCAGGGCGCCCGACCACCGAACTGTCATTCTGAGTGAAGCGAAGAATCTCAGATTCTCGCTTGAAATCAACCTTCCTACTGGCAAGAATTCTAGATTCTTCACTCCGTTCAGAATGACAGTTTGATGTTTGTATGCACATTCCATCTTGGCTTTGGTTTAGCAATACAAAGCAAGACCTCCCGCGAATTGCCGTGGGAGGTCTAGTGGGCCTTTGCCTATCCGGTTACGCCGCGGCCTTGTACTGTTCCAGCAGGACGGGGCTTACCCGGCCGTTGTGGATGCGGTCGTCGAAGCCGGCGGACTTGAGCCGCTGGAAGTATTCCTTGGTCTGCCGCTGGCGGATGGCCATCAGAATCTTCTGGCCCTCATCCACCTTGTCCTTGCCGCCGCCGAGCAGCACGGCCAGGGCGCCGCTGGTTAGCTGGTTCTGGCCGGCCGGATTCTCGCCGCCGGCCCCGGTGGCCTGGCGGGACTCGCCCTCGTCCAGGTAACCGTGGATTTCCTCGCGGCGTTCCGGCGAAAACTCGTTCATGTAGCGCAGGTGCAGCACCCCGATGGCCACGTGGCGGGCCTCGTCCTGGGCGCAGCGGCGGTAGATGGCCTTCTCCGCTTCGTTATAGGCCATCATCTCGCCCAGCCGGAACAGGGTCAGCACGTTGCCCTCGCCGGTGATGTGGAGGCGGGAAGAGAACTCGGTGAACTCCCGAGCGTTGTCGGTGCTGCCGCCCACCACGTCGCTGACGCTGTCAATCATGCGCATCAGGCCGCCGCCGTTGACCAGGGCCCGCTTCCGGAAGACGTCCAGGTGGCGGGACTCGTCCATTACCTGGGCCAGCAAGGCCAGCCGCACTTCCTGGTAGTCCGGGGACATGGTGGAGATGAAGCGGCCCGGCACGTCGGAGGCGATGAACTCCACCTGGGTGAAGAAGGTGGCAAGCTGGCACTGGGAGGCCTCGATGTCGTCGGGCAGGGGCTTGACGGTCTCCCATGGAATGTCGGTGGCGGAACTCCACTGGCGGGTGATGAACTCGTCGTAGAGCTTGGACAGGTTATGGGCCCAGACCTCGCTCTTGGTGCGGAAGGTGTAGGCGCCGAACCTGGCAACGTCGCCCCGGGGAATGGAGCCCTGGACGCGCCCGGTGTCGTTGGCGGAATGCTCCTCCACCCCTTCGCCGGCCACGTGCTCCCGCAGCTTCTCCAGCCACGAAAGATCGAACCCCTGTTCCTTAGCCTGCTCCCAGTAAGCCGTTCGGCTTTCCACAGTGGCCATGCGGTTCACCCCCCAGTCGAATAACCTGCATTCGGGTATGCGCAATACAGGAATTAAGGGTGATATTACTTATTGGGCGGTGGGGTTGTCAACTTTGGGGGTGTCCGTTAAACATCGGGGTTACACTCCCACCCACCGGCACGTCGAAGTCAACAGACTTGCGTATTTCGCTAAGCGGCAACAGTCGCCCGCCGCGCCGGGGGCCTGGCGAAGAGGATTACCACCGCGGTCAGTCCGGCCAGGGAGGCGAATACGGTGAGGGCGATGTCGTAGCTGCCCGTTACGTCGAAGACGATGCCGGCGGCCACGGTGCCGATGGCCTGCTCCAGGCTGGTGAAGGGCTCGGTGACGCCGCGGATGGCGCCCAGGGAGCGGCGGCCGTAGTAGTCGGCGTAGGCCACCGGCGGCACCGACAGCATGCCGCCCACGCCGAACCCGAAGGCGGCAGAGTAGGCCAGGGCGTCCAGGGTGGAACTGACGGTCAGAAACAGGAGGGCGGGTATGGCGACGGCCAGGGAAACGGCAACCAGCACGTAGCGCACGGGGAACCGTTCGGCAATCCAGCCCCACAGCAGGCTGCCCGCGCCCATGAAGGCCGCCGACAGGCTAAGGCCCAAGCCCGACAGCACCACGCCCAGGCCTTCGTCCCGCAGCAGGGCGGCCAGGTGGGTGTTGATGCCCGCCTGCACCAGGAACAGGGTGCCCACCCCGGCGGCCAGTATCCACAGGGCCGGGGTCTTCATCGCTTCCTTCAGGGTCCAGGCCGGTTCTTCCGCCGGTTGGGTTGCCTGCTCGCCCGGCGAGGCGTCTGCGATGTCCGATTGCGGTTCCGGCTCCGGGTCGCCATCGGGCCGGAGGCCCAGGTCTTCCGGCTGCTGGACAATCAGGAAAGTCACCGGAATCAGGGCAATAATCCACACCAGGGCCCCCAGCACAATCCAGGCCATGGGCCAGCCGTGGCTGAGGATCACTGCGGATGCAATCAGGGGGAAGGCCACCAGCCCGATGGAATGGGAGGCGAAGAGAATGCCGTTGGTCCGGCCCCGCATCCGCACGAACCACCGCGACACCACCACCGAGGCGCCGATGGGAATGGGACTGGCGAAGATGACCCGGCTGATTCCGTAGAACAGGTAGAAGAATACGGGTATGGTGGCCCACGCCAGGGAAATGGTGGCGAGGCCCATGATGAAAACGCTGGAGGCCAGCACCAGCCGGGCCCCGTACCGGTCAATCAGCCAGCCCACCAGCGGGGACAGGGCCGAAGCGGCCAGACCCCCAACGCTGGCAGCCCCGGCTACCAGGGTGCGGCTCCAGCCCAATTCAGGGTCGGCGGCCAGGGGGTATATGAACACGGCCAGCGTAAGGCTGGCGGAGGCGTTGCGCACCACCTGGGTGCTGCTGGCCGAAGCCAGGACCACCCACCCGTAGAAAAAGGGCAGGCGCTGGGCCAGTCGTTGCAGGGAACCGTTCACGGCAGGGAGACCTGGCCCGCCGGGGTGGGGTAATTCCACAGCGTGTGGTGGCGCGTCTTGTCGCTAAGGATTGGGGCCGGTAGAGTCAAGGGACGCTCCGAAGGGTTCCACGCAGGCGGAATCCGGTATCTGCGCCAGCCCCGAAGCGGGAACAACTCCGGAGCCTGTGCGGCTGACGCATACTTTAACATAGGGTCCGGGCAGCGTTAAGTATTGGCCGCCTCCCGCCTTTTTCGCCCTTTGCCCCTGTGCTATAATCGCAACGCTCTTGGACGGGGGCTTGTGGCACAGTGCGTGCTTTGGGGGCGGGGAAGCGGCGCGGGTGCCTTCGCTCCAGGTATTTTTCCGGCCAGGGACCGGTTCCGGCGGCAGTTACCGCCGGTCGGGTGTCCCAGCCGGGTGAGTATCAGGAAGGGGGGTATGGCTGCCGTTGTCCGGTTGGGCAGCCCGCAAGCATGAACTACACTAAGGGCCCGTTGGTCGCATCCGACGACTTGAGGATTTTCAGCGGCAATTCCCATCCGGCGTTGGCCAGGTCCGTCTGCGACTACCTGCAGATGCCGGTCAGCCAGGCCGAGGTTTTCAAGTTCGCCAACGACAACTCCTTCGCCCGGATCCTGGAAAACGTTCGCCAGCGGGACGTTTTCATCATCCAGCCTACCGGAGCGCCCACCAACGACAATCTGATGGAACTGCTCATCATGATTGACGCCTGCAAGCGGGCCTCGGCGGGGCGCATCACCGCCGTTATCCCCTACTACGGCTACGGTCGCACCGACAAGAAGGACCAGCCTCGGGTACCCATCACCGCCCGCCTGGTGGCCGACCTGCTCACCACTGCCGGGGCCGACCGCCTGTTGACCGTAGACCTGCATGCCGGCCAGATACAGGGCTTCTTCAACATCCCCGTGGACGAACTGACCGCCATGACCATCATGGCCGACTACTTCAAGGCCAAGGAAATCGAAGACCTGGTGGTGGTGGCCGTGGACATTGGCATCTCCAAGCGCGCCAGGGACGTGGCCGAGTACCTGGACTGCCCCCTGGCCATCATCGAAAAGCGCCGCATCGACAACGCCGACCATTCCGAAACCCTCAACGTCATCGGCGACGTGAAGGGCAAGGTGGCCCTGACCTTTGACGATGAAATCCTAACGGGCGGGACCACCGTCAACGCGGGCCAGGCCCTGCTGGAAAACGGCGTCACCCAGGTCTATTGCTGCGCCACCCACCCCGTATTCGCCAGCAAGGCTTACGACGCCATCGCCGCCAGCGGCTTTGAAGAGGTGGTGGTGACGGATACGCTGCCCCTGGACCCAGTCAAGAACCAGGACAAGGTCAAGGTGCTGTCCGTAGCTTCGCTGCTGGGCGAGGCCATAAGCCGAATCCACGGGGGCCAGTCCGTAGGCGAACTCTTCAGCACCCGCAGCTACCCGGAGTTTCCCAACCGGCCGCTGTGACCAGGTGCAGCGGGTTGTCGGGGAACTCCATATCCCAGCTTGGCAAAACCCCTAACTGCCCTCTGATGGTTAATACCTGGGCAACGGGGCATCTAAGCAATCGCCGGTTCATTAATGGGTATGCTGCAAAGTTCGACCTGCAGGCCTTCCTCGGTCGCCTCACTTACCAGATTATCTCTTCGCTCCTTGGCTTCCTCCAGTTTGCATTCCAGGTACAAGGTAATGGCATCAGCTATGTTCTCCAGGGCATCGTCCCTGGTGGCCCCTTGAGACCAGCAACCCGGTAGCGCCGGACAGGTAACCGCATAGCCTTCCTCAGTTTTGAACAGAACTACTTCGTAGCGCATCTTCCATCTCCGGGAGCGGGACCGCTGGCATTGCGGGTGAGTTTCCATTAAGGTAACACACAGCATGGGCTTACTTCAAAGCAGCCCGGCCTGTTGGACCGCCACATTCTAATGTAAGGAGCGTTCCCCATGTACGACCTGTTAATCAAGGGCGGCACGGTAATCGACCCTTCCCAAGGCATCAATGGCGCCAATGACGTGGCGGTGCAGGACGGCAAGATAGCCCTTGTCGCTCCGGATATCCCTGAGTCCGAGGCCACGCGGGTGGTGGAGGTCAAGGGCAAGCTGGTTACGCCGGGCCTGATCGACCTGCACACCCACATCTACGACGGTGTCAATGGCAACGGCGTGGAGGCCGACCTGGGCGGCGTCCGCGCGGGGGTCACCACCATGGTGGACGCTGGCAGTTCCGGCTGCGACACGTACGGCGGCTTTCCCCGCCACATCATTCCCAACAACGCCACGGAGATTATCCCCTTCCTGCACATCTGCCGCACCGGCCTGGCCACCACGCCGGACATTTTCAGTCCCGCCAGCATCGACCTGGACCGGACGATACAGGTGGTGGAGCAGAACCGGGATACCATCTTCGGCATCAAGGCCCGCATGGTGTCCCCGGCCCTGGAGATTATGGGCATGGAGATGCCCCGCATGGCCAAGCGCGCCGCCGTGGAAGCGGGCGTCAAGCTGATGGTCCACATCGGCGACACGGAGAAGCGCTACGACGAGAAGGTCATTCACCAGCTTCTCCCCATCCTGGAAGAGGGCGACATCGTAACCCACCTGTTCACCGCCAACCCCGGCGGGGTCATCGACTCCGAGGGCAAGCTGGTGCCCGAGGCCAGGGAGGCCCAGGAACGGGGCGTGTGGCTGGACACGGCCCATGGCCGGATGAACTTCAGCTTCGATGTGGGCCAGCGAGTGCTGGACCAGGGCCTGCTGCCCCACTGCATCAGCACCGACCTGACCCTGCCCGGCCGCCAGCACACCGTCCACAGCATGACCGAGATGATGACCCGCTTCCTGGCCATGGAGTTCACCCTGGAGCAGGTGGTGGAGATGTCCACCCTGAACCCGGCCAAAGCCCTGGGCCAGGAAGACCGCATCGGCTCTCTGGCCGTCGGTCACCAGGCCGACATTTCGGTGCTGGACATGGTAGAGGGCGACTGGGTGGTCTACGACGTGGTAGGCGGAAGCCGCCGCACCGAAAAGGCGGTGGTGCCAGTGCTGACGGTCAAGCGCGGCGAGGTTTACGAAGCCGGCTGGGGTCCCAGGCCGTGGGGGTGGGAGCCGGATAGTGTGTAGACACTGGACTGGGCCCCGGATAAAATTGAAGAAAATCTGGCGAGCAGACCGACCTTGACCACCATCAACAACATAGAAGACCTGATAAGGCTACTCGACGAGAATCCCGAGTGGCTGGAAGCCGTGCGCGCCCGCATATTGACGCGCGACCTGCTGGAGTTGCCCGAGAGAGTGGACCGGCTCTCCGAGAGTCTCGACCGGCTCTCCCAGGTGGTAGCGGATTTCGTCGAGGCAACAAACCAGCGGTTTAATGCAACGGACAACGCCTTAGCGGCAATACGAAATGATATAGGCATTCTGAAAGGCGGCCATGCCCGAACCGCCGCCCTGTCTCATTCCTATACCATCGCTCGTAAAATCGGTTTGAAGCGAGTCAGGAATCTCACGGACGAAGACCTTTGGAATATGACTGATACCGTGGATATTTCCGACATTTCCAGCAACCAGATAGACAGTTTTCATCTGGCGGATCTGGTTATTGAAGCTGCCGACTCCTCCGGCGAAACCCGCTATATCGCCGTAGAAATCTCTTATACCGCCGACGACAGAGACATCGACCGCGCCATTCGCAACGCCGGGTTCTTGACTCGTTTCACCGGCTGCGTTGCCCATCCTGTTATTGCCGGGGTACACCAAGACAACCGTATTGAAAGCCAGATTGAATCAGGGGAAGTGTTCTGGCACCAATTGAATTCAAGGGATTTAGCGGTTGAATAGGCTGCCAGAGGGATTGCAGTCTGCACTTTCATTTCCTGCTGTTTGAGTCCCTCTTCCTAACCTTCCCCCTCACCCTCCTCCCCCACTGCCTAACCATAACCACTGGCCGGAAGCGACGCTTCATGTTGTTGGCTATCAGGGGGGCCACTTGGTGGTTGCCGGCTACCAGGGGGGCTATCCACTGGCGCAGTTCTTTCAGGGTGGGCGGCTTTTCTTCCCAGGTGGGCACCAGGGAGTCCATGGGATGCCACTGCTTCTCCCCTTTGAGCCTGGTCATTACCGTGCCACCGGCTTCCTGGACGGCGATGGCTCCGGCCAGCATGTCCCACATGCGAGGCGCGCCGATGATGGCGTACTGCATCACCCCGCAGGCGGTCATGGCCAGTTCGTAGGCAATGCTGCCGGTGGTGCGCAATTCCCCGGGGTTGCGGCCAACGGGCTTGCCGAATTTGGTGGTCTGGACGAAGAACCCTGGCAACCCGATGAGGCGGTTACCCACGGGCTTTTCCGATGAAAAGACGGAGACGGGTTCGCTGGCGGCCCCCTCGGTCAGGGTGAATTTGGCGCCCCCGTCACGACGGCAATGCAGCACAAAGCCGCCCCCGGGCGAGGGCCAGGGGATGTAGAGGGCGCCGGCCACGGGGCGTCCCCGGTAGAGTATGCCAATGGACGATGCGTAAACGGGCAGGCCGTTGAGGAAGTTGGTGGTTCCGTCTAAGGGGTCCAGTACCCAGAGGAAGTCGGGGGCAGGGCCAGTCGGGTCGGTCTCGTCGGAACCCTCTTCGCCCAGGATGCCGTGGGCGGGGAAGAGACGGGAGATTTCCTGTACCAGGTATTCCTGGGTGGCCTTGTCGGCGGAGGTTACCGGGTCGAGTTGGTTCTTGTCCTTGTACTCGATGGAAAGCTGGCGCCCGAACTGGCCGGACAGGATTCGTCCGGCGCCCCAGGCCAGGGTCACGGCGGCGTCCTCAATCTCCTGCAACTGTTCCTGGGTCGTCTGAGCATCAACAATCATAAGGACTCCCTCACCCCCAATCCTGACCTTCCCCCGTCGAGGGGGAAGGGACTCTTGCGATAGCTTATTGGTGGTGATTCGTCCGCCGCGGCGGATTCGTGGAAAAATGTTCTAGCGATACATGGGCTTGAAGAAGCTGTGCAGGAAGTTGCGCTGGTGGGCCCAGGAATGGCACCGCTTCACCACCGCCGGCGGTATGGGCTGCCCCTGCCGCTGGGTGATGCGCATGGTCTCGTATCCGTTCAACTCCGGCGGTGCGTCGGCGGTGAAGATGACCTCGCACCCCTCCGCTTCAATGAACATCTTCAGCGACTCGAAACCCGTCACCTTCCGGTTGGGTGTCTGGTAAACGAAAAGCTCGGTGCAGCCGTACAGGTCTTCAACGTGGTCGTTGCCCGTGCCCCGACCGCCGCCCTGGCGCAACTGCTGCCGCGTAAAGCCGTGGCCGCTCAGGTTCATGCTCATAAGATTGCTCCGCAATCAATTAGGAATTACGAATTAGGAATTACGAATGGACAGAGCCCCGTTGGCGCATTCGTGATTCGTAACTCTTAGCTGCCAATTCTAAATTATCCCGCTAGGGATAGATAGCCCAGCCTATCCGGTCCGTGTCCGCGCGGTAGAAGTGGCCGTCGGTGGAGGTCACGTACAGGGTGGACAGGCCGGGGCCGCCGAAGCAGACGTTGGTGGGCCGGTTGCAGGCGATGGGATGGGTCTCCAGCACCCGCCCCGTGGGCGAGAAGATGTAAATCATGGGCCCGGGGCCGCCCAGTTCCCAGCCGGCGGTGGCCACGATGTTGCCGTCGGCATCGAAGCACATGCCGTCAATGCCCCGGTGCACCGCGTTGGCGTCCCGCCCGAAGCTGTGCAGCGTCCGGTAGGAGCCCAGGCTGCCGTCGTCGTTGATGGGGTAGGCCCGCAGTTCCCGGTTAATGTCTATGCGCTCACTGTTGCTCTCGACGACGTACAGGGTGCGCTGGTCCGGCGATACCAGGATGCCGTTGGGCATGGTGGTGTCGAAGGTAACCCGGGTTACCGTGTAGCTGCCGTCGGGCTGGGGGTCGGCCCGCAGCACCGAGCGGTTGTCCAGTTCCTCCACCTCGCTGGGATCGATGTTCCCCGCGTTCCAGGGGTTGGTGAACCAGATGCGCCCGCTGCGGTCGATGGCCAGGTCGTTGGGCGTGTTCAGCTTCTGCCCGTCCACCCGGTCCGCCACGCGCACGATGGCATCGTCGTCGAACCGGACAATGGCGCGGCCGCCGGAGCAGCAGCCGAACAGGTTGCCCCGGGCATCGAAGGCCAGCCCGTTGGTGTGGTTGGTGCCGCCCCGGGCCTCGGTGATGGCGCCCGAGTTGGGGTCGTAGCGCATGATGCGGCTGCTGGGAATGTGCGTAAAAAGAATCGCCTCGCCGTCCCAGACGGGGCCCTCGCTGACGCCGCCGTAGGGTCGGGTGAGCAGTTCAAAATGGTATTGCCAGGCCATGGTATTGCTCCTCCTGGATCTGCTGGTTGGATACCGCAATTATCCACGAATAACCACGAATGTCCACCAGTGGGTTGAATTGCGAAAATCCTGAATATCGCCACTGAAATCAGGGATCCCAGCGCCCTTCGCAGTTTTTCAGGGCTTGCCGGAACGCAGAGAGCGGATAGAATACAAGCATGAGAAATAACGAGATCAACGATATTGACGACCTCCTGAGTCTGCTGGAGACCCAGCCCGAACTGGCCGAGCGGCTGAAACAGGTCCTGGTCGGGAAGGACATCTCGGAGCTTCCCGCCAACGTCGACGCCCTGTCAAAAGCGGTCAGAGAACTGGGCGCCGTTACGGGAAGGCTGGCCCCGGCCCTGGACCGGCTAAACGAACGGCTGAATGCCGCGGAGGGACACCTGGGCAACCTGACCGGGGATATCTACGAAGAACAGGTGGAGCCCAAGCTAATCGCCAGGGCGATCCTTGACCTCGGCATGCGTTCTCCACGAACCGTGCTTAGCCGAAAGGGGAACGTGAATCCCAGGTTCACGTCACGGCTGCAGGAAGCCATGGATACCATTTCTGAAGCGCTGGACCCGGCCCAGACCGAGAAGGCGGCACAGGCCCTGAGCGATATCTACAAAGCTGACCTGATAATTGAGGGACAAGGCCCAACATACGCAGTTTGCGAAATCTCAATCACCGTTGAGCGCCACGATGTCGAAAGGGCCCTGGAAAGGGCCGAGGCGCTGCAGTGGCTCAGCGGAGCTACCACAAGGCCAGTGGTTGTGGGCGCAATCATCCCCGAAGAGGAGCGAAGACGGGCAGAAGCTAACGGAGCCAGGCCCTTCATCCTGCCGGACCGGTAGCGCGCCGGCTAGGAGCGGCATTTCCCTATGGCAATTGAAAACCTGTGAAGGCGCTCACCGGTCGCCCTGCAACAGTGCGGAATCCGGCAAGGCGCCTGTTGCTAATGACTGTCGGCTGGTCTAAATTAGACGGGCACTTGAGGGGGCGGACAGAAGGGTTGGGTTACCTTCTGAAATGGCGAGATTTAACGAATGACGTCGGTTTTTCGGGAAATACTGGAAGCCCTGGCCCTGGCCATTGTGGTGTTCATCCTCATCCAGGCCAGCGCCCAGAACTTCCGGGTAGAGGGCTCCAGCATGGCCCCCACCCTGGAGGGGCAGCAGTACCTTCTGGTCAACAAGCTGGTCTACTTCAAGTTCGACGTCGAGCGATTCTCCCGCATCATTCCAATCTGGAACGTGGACAGGTCCGAGGCCAGCCGTCCCTTCCGGCCGCCCAGGCTGGGCGAGATAATCGTCTTCCACTTCCCCGGAGAACCCCAGCGGGACTTTGTGAAGCGGGTCATCGGCCTGCCCGGTGACAAGGTGGAAATTGTTGACGGCACGGTGCTGGTCAACGATGCCGTCTTTGCCGAACCCTACCTGAAAGGACCCTTCACCGACAGCATGGCCCCGCGCCGCGTGGACCAGGGCGAGTATTTTGTCATGGGCGACAACCGGTCCCACAGCAACGACTCCCGCAACTGGGGCGGCGTCCCCGAGGACAACGTGGTGGGCAAGGTGTGGCTCATCTACTGGCCCTTCGCCGAGTTTGGCATGCCCCGCTAGTGGTGTGATGCTATGGAAATGATGAGAGTTTTTTCCGCTCACCCTTAGCCTGTCGAAGGGCCGTCCTGGCCGGAACAAGAACCATCCACGGACAAAGGGTGAAGCCCACCTCGCGGGCAGGCTTCACGTTCCTTCCGTGGACAATTGTTCAGGAACCCCGACCGGCGGCGGAGCTTACCCCTGGCCCTCCCGGGCCGGCCCCACCATGATGTCGTCGCCGTCCACCCGCACCTCAAAGATACGCAGGGGTTCCATTGCCGGCGGCGTCAGCACCTTGCCGGTCCTGACGTTGAAGATGGCGCCGTGCAGCGGGCACTGGACTTCCGCCCCGTCCAGGTCGCCCTCCGACAGGGACGCGTAGGCGTGGCTGCAAATGTCGTCGCAGGCGTGGACCTCGCCGTTCACGTTGACCAGCAATATCTGGTCTTCGCCCACGTCCACCACCTTCATGTCCCCAGGGGCTATCTCGCTGACCGCGGCAACCTTAACGAAATCGTCGGGCATAACTCCTCCCATGTACTGGCTGTCTGAATCCAAGAATTGCGCCCGGCTATCATGCCGGGCCCGGCTTTTCGGTAGCCATTATATATAAGACAGGGGTTGGGGGGAAACCGGGGCGGTCATGACATTGATTGACGCCGGGATTGGCCTGCCCCACCAACCCCCTCATTGCGCCGCCAACCACCCCGTGCTATAATTCACAAAGTTAGAGAAGATGCGATAGAAGGTACTGCATTAGTAATGCTGGATGCTGACGTCAAGGAACGAATAACGCGGGAATACCGGACCCACCCCAACGATACCGGGTCCACCGAACTGCAGGTCGCCATGCTCACCGAGCGAATCCGCCAGGTGACCGACCACCTTCGTACCCACCGGAAGGACTTCCACTCCCGCCGAGGCCTCGTCAGCATGGTGTCAAAACGCCGCAGGCTACTCAATTACCTCAGTAACGAAGACGTCAACCGCTATCAGACCCTGATCAGCCGGCTGGGACTGCGCCGCTAAACGCATCCCCACACCGGCCAGGCCGCCGGCGCCGGCCGGCGCCCGTCCAGTTACCACGGTAATAGCCGCCCGTCTGCTATACGCGCTAGCTTCGCGTTTGTCTCCTCTCCATTTATATTTAATGTGCGAGGTGTAGTAATTCCCCATGCCTGAAGCTACTGTAGTAGAACGAATCATTGGCAACGAAAAGCTGGTAATCGAGTCGGGCAAGCTGGCCTTCCAGGCCCACGGTTCCGCTGTCCTCACCTACGGGGACACGGTGGTACTGGCCACCGCCGTCATGGCCGACAAGCCCAGGGCCGACATAGATTTCCTGCCCCTGACAGTGGAGTTTGAAGAGCGGTTATATTCCGCGGGCAAGATTCCGGGCAGCTTCTTCCGTCGGGAGGGCCGCCCCGGCCAGGAAGCCATCCTTTCCGCCCGCCTAACCGACCGCTCCATTCGCCCCCTTTTCCCCAAGGGCCTCCACAACGAAATCCAGGTCATCCTCACCGTCCTTTCCGCCGACCAGAAGAACCCCCCGGAAATCCTGGGAATGATCGGCGCATCGACGGCCCTGTCCATTTCCCACCTGCCCTTCGCCGGGCCGATTGGCGCCTGCCGAGTCTCCTACAACGACGGCGGGTTCATCGTCAATCCCACCTACGCCGAGATTGCCGACGGCCAGCTTAACATGGTAGTGGCCAGCACCCGCGACGCCATAATGATGGTTGAAGCCGGTTCCTATGAAGTCTCGGAAGAGATAATCCTGGAAGGCATCCAGAAGGCTTTCCAGGCCAACCTGATTACTATCGACCTGATCGATGAACTGGTTGCCCAGGTCGGCAAGCCCAAGTACGAAGTGGAAGAACACACCGAGGAAGAGGAGCGGCTGGACACCCAGATCAAGGCCATAGTCAACGGCCGGGTCACCGAAATCCTTGAGCAGAACGCATTCAAGGCGGAGCGGGACGAAGGTCTCGACCGGATTGAGGACGAGGTAGCCGAGCAGTTGGCCGAGGAATTTGGCAAGAACAAGGTGGCCGAGGGGTTCAAGAACGTGGTCAAGGGCGAGGTGCGCCGCCGCATTCTGGACCTGGAGGTGCGCCCCGACGGCCGCAGCCTGTCGGAAATCCGCCCCATCGCCTGCGAGGTGGGCGTCCTGCCCCGCACCCATGGCTCGGGGCTCTTCACCCGGGGCCAGACCCAGGTGCTGTCCGCGGCCACCCTGGGCCCCCTGAGCATGAAGCAGAACCTGGACACCCTGTCCCCCGACGATACCAAGCAGTTCATGCACCACTACAACTTCCCGCCCTACTCGGTGGGTGAGGCCCGGCGGGTTGGTTCCCCCGGACGTCGGGAAATTGGCCACGGCGCCCTGGCTGAGCGGGCCATCCTGTCCGCCCTGCCCTCGGAAACCGAGTTCCCCTACACCATTCGCGTGGTGTCCGAGGTGCTCAGTTCCAACGGCAGCACCTCCATGGGCAGCGTGTGCGGCACCAGCATGGCCCTGATGGACGCCGGTGTGCCCATGAAGGCCCCGGTGGCCGGCATCGCCATGGGCCTGGTAACCGACAACGACGGCCGCTTTGCCGTGTTGAGCGACATCCAGGGCATCGAGGACTTCCTGGGCGACATGGACTTCAAGGTGGCCGGCACCGCCGCCGGCATCAACGCACTGCAGATGGACATCAAGCTCAAGGGGCTGGACGAGGAAATCCTCCGCCAGGCCCTGGAGCAGGCCCGCCTGGGCCGCCTCCACATCCTGAACAAGATGTCCGAGGCCATCGACGAGGCCCGTACCGAGATGAGCCCCTACGCCCCCAAGACCATCCGCATCCAGATTCCGGTGGAGAAGATCGGCGCGGTAATCGGCCCGGGCGGCCGGGTCATCCGCGGCATAATCGAGGAGACCGGAGCGTCCATTGACGTGGCCGACGACGGCGGCGTGACCCTTAGCTCCTCCGACCAGACTTCCATCGAGTTGGCCCGCAGCAGAATCGAGGGGCTGACCCGCGAACTGGTGGTGGGCGACATCCTCACCGGTAAGGTCAACCGCCTGGCCAGCTTCGGCGCCTTCGTGGAGTTGATCCCCGGCAAGGACGGCCTGGTCCGCAACGAGGACCTGGGCGACATGGAAGAGGAGATCAAGCTCGGCCAGGAAATCACCGTAATGGTCCAGGAGATTGACTCCATGGGCCGGGTCAACGTCTCCCGCCGCGCCCTCTTCGGCGACGAAGGCGGCGAACGTCCCCCGCGGCCGGCCCGCCCGCCCCAGGACCGGGGCGATCGCGGCGGTGACCGGCGCGGTGGCGGTGGCGGCGGCTACGGCAACCGGGGCGGCGGCGGCAATCGCGGTGGCGGTGGTGGCGGTCCCCGGGGCGGCGGCCCCGGCGGCAACCGCGGCGGCGGCGGTCCACGCGGCGGCCAGGGCGGCAACCGGGGCGGGGGCGGCAGCGTCTCCGACCGGCGCTTCCTGGGCAACAGCGGCGGCCGCACCACCCGCTAAGCGACCATCCTGAACACCCTTTCGCCCAACGCAACGAAAAAGGCCGCCCCTTCCGGATAGCGGAAGGGGCGGCCTTATTGATCTCGTCTGCCCCGAAGTTTTCACCTTTTCGGCCACGGTCGCCACGAAGCAACCCACATCACCCCAGGGGCAATGGCCTGGAGGACTTGTGGAAACAAGAGGTAGCGCCTATACCGTTCCGCAGAAATTGTGGCTGGGTGAGTGGAGAGCTGCCCTTATTAAAGAAAATGGCTGGTTTTTGTAATAGAGGGCCGTGTTCTAAAAATTTTCTTTAATAACGCCTCATCGTACATCGTCACTCACGATTCAAGATGTCCAGGTACGGTCGGTACCGGTATATTTTGCTGCGTGGGCGATGCGTAATCTCCTCCAGTATACCGATATCTTCGAAGGCGTGGGCCAAATTATTGGCAGTAACATAAGAGACGCCAAGATATCTCTCGATGCTGGCCACCATTACGACGGGATTTTGGCACAAATAATCCAGAAGCGGCTGTCCGTTTCGCCCGGAAACTTCTTGCTGAACAAGCTGACGATGCCCTTCGCGCATGGCAATTATAGCGCGGGCAGTATCGGTGGCTTCCCTGGATACTTGCCCAACACCCTTAAGAAAGTATTTGAGCCAACCTTCCCAGTCTCCTTCGTGGCTTATGGCGTACAGACGAGCATAATATTCGTCCTGATATTCCCTGAAATAGGCACTGAGGTACAGAAGCGGGCGTTTCAAGACCTCTTGCTGGCACAATAGAAAAGTGATCAAGAGCCTGCCCAGACGCCCGTTGCCATCCAGAAAGGGATGAATCATTTCAAACTGACCATGGGCTAAACCGCACTTGATTAAGACTGGAGTTGTCAACCCAGAGTTCAGGTAATTCTCCAAGTCTCCCATTGCCCGAAACATTTCGTCAGCGGGAGGCGGAACATAGGTGGCGTTGTTCAGATTGCTCCCGGGTGGCCCAATCCAGTTTTGCGTTTCCCGAAAATGACCGGGGGACCTTTCCTGTCCCCGGACACCCTGCATCAGAATGCCGTGAATCTCGCGGAGCAGGCGGTTGCACAAGGGTAGTTCGTTCAGTCGCTCCAGCCCGGCGTTCAGCGCCTTGACATAGTTAAAGGTCTCCAAGACGTCGCCGGGGAACTGACGGTGGCTTACTTCAGCCTCGTACTCCAATACGTCCGCCAAAGAGGCTTGGGTGCCTTCGATTTGAGAACTCAGCACAGCCTCTTTGCGAATATACATTTGCACAAAAATATTGGGGTTAGGCAGAGTATCAGCTATTCCATCAAGCCTGCCCAAAGCCTGGTCCGCAACGGACAGTAAGGCCACAAGTTCACTATCCAGCCTCAGAGGTGGTTCCGGTGGCAATGAATTGGGAATAAAGGCGCGGTATCCGGTTAACTGCCGTACATATCTCCCCACGCGTTGGGATGGGCCTTCCTCTTGTAGCACGATTAAGGTCCTCAGTTGCTGGAGTTGGCGCATTTCTTAGCGAAGCATAACCACTTGAAGGTCACAAAGTATTATACCCAATAAAATTGGGATTTGTTACAAAAAATCCGGATTTTTTGTAACAAATCCCAGGTGGTTACAATTTTTTGTAACAAGTGGGCATTGCCCCTACGGGCTCCCCACCGCCTCCGTCACCCCCACTTCCGCCATCAGCGCCACGATGCCGTCCCACGTCTGGTCCTCCACGTAGATGCCCTCCTCCCGGCGCTTCATTTCCGTGTTGTATTCGATTTCGCCGGGGTACAGCACTTCGGTGAAGCCTTCGGCGGGGGGAGAAGTCTTGATGAACTCGACGAACTCCCGCATCTCCCGCTTGAAGTCCTCCAGGGGGCGGAAGTGCTCCACGTTGTAGACCGAGATGAAGACGCCGTCGTTGTGGCGAGCCTGCGGGTCGATGCCGAAGCCCAGTCCCGTCAGCAGCCCGGAGAACATTTCAACCATGAAGGACAGCCCGTACCCCTTGTGGCCCTGGTCGGCGCCCACGGGCAGGATGGCGCCGCCGGCAAAATAGTCGTTGGGGTCAGTGGTGGGTTTGCCGTCCTTGTCCACAATCCAGCCCAAGGGCACCGGTTCGCCCCGGCTGCGCTGCAGGTTGATTTTGCCCATGGCCACCGCGCTGGTGGCCATGTCCAGCAGCACGGGCCCGGGCAGGTCGCTGGGCACCCCGATGCAGATGGGGTTGGTGCCCAGGCGGCGGGCCCGCCCGCCAAAGGGAGCGGCGTTCTTGGGCCCCGCGCCCGAGTCGGCGGTAACCAGCCCGATCATCCCCTCGTTCAACGCCATGGTGGGGTAGTCGCCCACCCGCCCGACGTGGCTCTGGTGGTGGATGGTCATGGCGGCCACGCCGTGTTCCCTGGCCTTGTCGATGGCCATGCGCATGCCCTTCTCCGTCTGCACGAAGCCGAAGCCCCAGTTGCCGTTTATCACGGCCGTGTTGGGGGTTTCCCGCTCCACCTCGAAGGGCGCGCCCGGGACGATGTGGCCCCGGTCGATGCGGCTGCAATACTCCAGAAGTTGGATAATGCCGTGGGAGTCGTGCCCCACCAGGTTGGACTTCACCTGGTGGGTGGCGACGATTTCCGCCTCTTCTTCAGGGGTGCCTTTGGCAACGTAGACGTGGTAGGCAACCTTGTGCAGGTATTCATGGGGAAATACGGGCATAGCAGGAACCTCCGGGGGTATGGATTGTTGGGGGGTAGTCTATTGCGTTGGTGGGGAAAAGTCTATCGTCGCGGGGACGCTTAGGGGTATTCAGGGTTCAGTTCCGGTTGGCTGAACTGGAAGAGCAATTGGTCGGGGCGGGCAGATTCGAACTGCCGACCTCCTGGTCCCAAACCAGGCGCCCTGCCGCTGGGCCACGCCCCGTTCCGTGGGTGTCGACTATGTAACGGACACACTGGAGGACAGCCGAAAGGAGGGTGGTATCCCCGGAGAGGGTCGAACTCTCATCTCTGGCTCCGGAGGCCAGCACTCTATCCGTTGAGCTACGGGGACACGCTCTTTCGCTGGAAAACAAGCATACCACGCCCGCTACGGCGGTAACAAGGGAAATACAATCCCGGGCGGCGGCATGCTCGTCGCGGCAAACGAATGGTCCCTGGCCGGTGTGGCCCATCCTGTTCAAAGCCCTGGGCCCCGCTCTGTGGGCCATGAGCCTGTGGCTATTCCTGCGCGCCAGGCGGCAACGCAGGTTCTAAACCAATGCCAGGATGTAGTGTAAATGGAAAATATGGGGAAGGCGTCAGTTGGGGAACTGGAGCATCTGCAGGACGTTGCCGTCGGGGTCCTTGAAGGTGGCCACCCAGCCGCCCCAGTGTTCCTGCTCGGGGGGGCGCAGGAACTCCACACCGGCCGCGGCCAGGCGGCGGTGTTCCCCGTGGATGTCCTCCACCCCCAGGTGGGGCATCATCCGGAACGGGTCCCGGCTGGCGCCGCTCACGCCGTCGTGGATGCCGATGTTGAAGCGCATGTTCGCGCCCAACTGGAAGGAGATGAAGTCACCATGGTTGGAATGCAGCGGCAACTGCAGCAGGTCGTGGTAGAACCCGTACAGACGGTCCAGGTCGTCGGTCCAAAGGGTGATGCCAACCACGCTGTTAATCATGCAGTTTTTCTCGCGGGCCGGGTCGCTGATTAGCGGAGGCGACTGGAAACGGGCAAGACCGCCTTCCCTATGCGGGCGAGGCTTGCCCCCGTTTCTCCCGTTCGGCGGCGCAACGGCGGCACCACCCGTGAAAGTCCACCCGCTGCCAGGCCACGTCAAAGTTGGATTCCTCGGAAATCAGCGCCTTCAACCGCAGCACCGCCTCCTGGCCCAGATGGGTGTCCACCACGTTACCGCACTCGACGCAAACCAGGTTTACGTGCGGCTCCAGGTTGGACTCGTAGCGGGACAGCTTGGCGAAGGGAAGTTCCTGGATCAGACCGCTCTTTTCCAGCACCCCCAGGGTGGAATAGATGGTGGCAAGCGTCATGGACGGGAAATGGTCCCGCACACGCTCGTAAATCTGCTGCACCGACGGGTGGTCGGTGGAGTTAAGCACGGCCTCGGCGATTGCCAGCCGCTGCGGCGTTACCCGCACTCCCCAGTCGCGTAGCCAGGCCACCAGTTCTTGCTGCGTCATATCCGCTCCAGGACAGGTATGGGGCGAAGCCCGGTTCACGGAAGCGACGCTCCAGGAAGAGAGCGTCGCCTTGCTGGCTCAATATAAAGTGTTAAACAACTATAACCCCCATACAACGGCGGACGCAAGTTTGGCACCCAAGCGCATGGAACGATATCCAAAGACTCTCCATCTTCGTGCTCCTTCGTGCCCTTGGTGGATAAAACAACCGGAAACTTACGCGCCCCATGCAGTTGCCGGCCTTTTGCGCTATACTAGCCGAGCAATCGGCTCCTTCGTCACATTGCAATTCATTGATTCAGGGAGTGTAGGTATGGACCTGGGTCTGACTGAAATTCAGCAGATGTTAAAGAACAGCGCCAGGGAGTTTCTGTCCCAGGAATGCCCGTTGACGCTGGTCAGGGAAATGGAGGAGGACGACCGGGGCTACACCGATGAGCTCTGGCGGCAGATTGCCGGCCTCGGCTGGCCCGGCATCGCCTTTCCCGAGCAGTACGGCGGTACCGGCGGCAGCTTCCTGGACCTGGCCGTCCTGCTGGAGGAGATTGGCCGTTCCCTCACTCCCGGGCCCTTCTTTTCCACCGTTGTGCTGGGCGGCTTTACCGTGCTGGACGCTGGCACCGACGCGCAGAAGCAGCACATTCTGCCCGGCATCTGCACCGGCCAGACCATGATGACCCTGGCCCTGACGGAAGCCTCCGCCACCTACGAACCCTGGGGCGTTGAGACCACGGCCACCAGGGAGGGCGACGGGTTCCGCATCGACGGCCAGAAACTCTTCGTGCCCGACGCCCACGCCGCCAGCGTCATCCTGGTGGCGGCCCGCACCGGCCGGTTCGACGACCCGGCCCGGGGCATTACCCTGTTCTTCGTCAACGCCGACACCCCGGGGCTGACCGTTAACCAGCTGAGCACCATTTCCTCCGACCGCCAGTGCGAGGTGGTCCTGGACGGCGTCACGGTTCCCGCCCAGGCTGTGCTGGGTGAGGTGGACGGGGGCTGGCCCATCATCCAGCGGGCGCTGCAGCGGGCCGTGGCCGGCAAGTGCGTGGAAATGCTGGGGGGCGCCGACGCGGTGGTGGAAATGACCGTGGAATACGCCAAGCAGCGCACCCAGTTCGGGCGGCCCGTGGGCACCTTCCAGGCGGTACAGCACCATTGCGCCAACATGGCCACCGACGTGGAGGGCTGCCGCCAGATAGCCTACCAGGCGGCCTGGAAGGTCTCCGAAGGCGACCCGGCGGAGCGGGAAGTCGCCATGGCCAAGGCCTGGGTCAGCGCCGCCTACCAGCGGGTCTGCAACCTGGCCCACCAGTGCCACGGTGCCATCGGCTTCACCAAGGAGCACGATCTTCAGCTTTACACCCGCCGCGGCAAGGTACAGGAACTCACCTACGGCGACGTAAACTTCCACAAGGAACTTGCCATGCGCCAGATTGAGGCGGCGTGAGGCGCTTAAGGGAAGTCTGAAAGAGTCTCTCCCCTCTCAAACAGTAACCATTTCAAGGAGCGCCCCAATGACCATGATTCCCGCCCGCAGTTCGCCCTTCGCCGCCATGGCCAACGACCCGGCTCACCCCGACGTCATCTACCGCGACGACCGCTGCTTTGTGGTGCGCGACATCAACCCCCAGGCGCCGGTGCATCTGCTCATCATCCCCAACATGCCCATCAACGGCCTGGACTACATCAGCCCGGCCATGGAAGCCACCATGGGGCATATCTTTGTCGTGGCCGCTGAAATGGCTCGCCGCGAGGGCGTGACCATCAGCGGCTATCGCCTGGTGGTCAACAACGGCGCCGCCGCCGGACAGACCATTGCCTGGCCTCACGTGCATCTGCTGGGCGGCCGCGACCTGGGGCCGATGGGGTAGGCCACTGATGCAGTCGCAGACCGCCGCCGGCCAGGTAGATGCCGCCATAGAGTCCCGCATCCAGCAGCGGGTAGCCTCTCTGCCCGCCGGACTGCAGGCCCACATTGGCCGCGCCCAGGAGGTGGCCCGCGAACTGGCCCCTTATCACCAGGTTGACCCCGACCGGGCGGCCCTGGGCATTCTGGCCCACGACGTGGCCCGCGCCATGCCGGGGCCGGAACTAATCGCCCACGCCACCCGATTCCACCTGCCCATCAGGCCCGTCGAAGAGAGCGTACCGTTGCTGCTGCATGGGCCCGTGGGCGCCGAAATCCTGCGGGTGGAGGACGGACTGGCCGCCCGGGGCGAGGAAGAGGACCTGTACCAGGCCGTCTATTGGCACACCACCTTCCATCCCACCCTGGTGGAAGCGATGGGCAAGGTGGTATTCCTGGCCGACAAGCTGGACCCCAACAAGCGCAAGCGGATTCCCTACCAGCCCGAGATAATGGAACTGGCCCGGGTGAGCCTGGACGCCGCCATCCTGGAGTTCCTGCGACGCCAGGTAATTGACCTGACCGACCGGGGCAAGGAAGTCCACCCAATGATGCTGGATGCCCGGGACGCCCTGGCAGCCAGGGTCAGCGGGACACTTCCTTGAGAAAGGCTCCGGCCCCCGCAGAAAGGAGGGCGGTCAGGTGGGTGTACAGGTAGGTTACGCCCTGGTCCAGGTACCCCAGGGTTGCGGCAGCATTGCCGGCCGACCCCGATATCTTGCCTCTGTCCCGCACCGTCGAGAACACGTGCTCCATCGCCTCTCGCACCACCGGCGTATCGGGCCGGCCGGGGTATCCCAGGGACTGGGACAGGTCTGAGGGCCCGACGAAGTATACGTCCACCCCATCCACGCTCATGATCTCATCCACGTTCCGGACCGCCTGCCCTTCCTCCAGCTGAACGCATACCAGCGTCTCCCGGTTCGACTCCTCGGCGTACTCGGACATGGAGATGCCAAAGCCGTAGGAAGACGACCTCAGCCCGGCGGCCAGCCCCCGTTCGCCCAGGGGGTGGTATTTGACCGCCTCCACCGCTCGCCGGGCGTCCGCCGCGTTGTTCACGTGGGGGACCTGCACCCCCATCACCCCGCGATCCATCAACTGGCAAATGGCCTCAAAGGAGTTCACCTGGGGCCTGGCTATGGGCGTGATGCCGGCCGCCTCCGCCGCCAGCACCATCAACTCCACGCTCTCTATGGAAATAGAGCCGTGCTCGCAGTCGATGAGCACCCAGTCGAACCCCAGCCGCCCGACCATGTCCACGACATGGGGCGACGGGAACATTACCGACACGCCGAACGCCGGCTCCCCGGCCAGCAGTTTTTGTTTCATCGGGTTTGAAAGCATAAGTTCTATGTCCTGCGTATAGGATGGAAACGGTGACTAAAGGCCGTTGTAATTCACGAAGGCGTTGAGGGCTTCCATGGATGTGTAGCTGAAACGGAAGTCCAGTTCGCGCTTGACCTTGCCCGTACCCATGATGATCGGGTACCGGGTGGTGTGCAGGTTCCAGTTGCCGGTGCTGGGCTGCTTCCGCTTGGACGATATCCAGTCCGCCAGGCAGGCCAGGAACGGAGGCAGTTGGGTCAGCTTCCTGTTGGTGATGTCCGCCAGTTCCTTCAGGAAGACCACTCCTTCCCCCGCCACGTTAAAGACCCCGCCGGCTTCCCGCTCTATCACTTGTTCCAGCAGTTCCGCCAGGTCCACCTCGTGCAGGAACTGGTACGGGGGATTGTCGCCTGCCCCCCAGAAGCGCCTGGGAAATATCAGCTCCGCCCGCTGGTGGTCATCCGAGTACCCCAGCACCGGGCAGGTCCGCAGAATGGTTACCTTAATCGGCCTTTTCTCCCCACCCTCCAGGTGGCCGGCAAGGAATTCCAGCATGGACGCATCAGCGTTATAGCTGACCTGGCCCAGGAAGTCTCCCCCGCGGGTGCGCAACGCTGCCGCCTCCGTCAAAGGGATCGGGTTGTCAGGGAAGGCCCCATAGACCGTATGGGAACTGAGATAGATGATGTGTTTCACTCCCGCTTCCACGCAGGCATCCTGGATAGAGTCCAGAATGGCCGTGTCCTGGTGGCTTTCCCGGCCCCAGTTCTGGTAGGTACTGGTGTGTGAGAAGACACTCACCAGGTGCACCAGTGTGTCCACCCGGTGCTGGCGCAGGATATTTATCAAGCCCGTGTCTTTCCTCAATGGCCTGGGCCTGGAAGCGTCCTGCTCCTCGTCTTCCTCTTCAACCTCAAATTCGGGCGGTGTAAGGTCTCGCTGGTAAAAGGAGATGTTATGTATGGGATAGGGCAGGGGCATCCGGTCAAAGGCAACGATTTTGCCTATGTTGAAGTTGGACTCCAGCTGCAGCAGCAGTCTGCTGCCGATATAGCCGGCAGCGCCGGTAATGGCCACTGTCTTGGGGCGCCTCTGCATCCGATCAGAGCCTCGAATTTCGGCTGGCGGCCCGGGCGGCTATCAGTCCGCTGCGCACCGCGCCCTCCATGGTAGAAGGCCAGCCCGTGTTAGTCCACTCCCCCGCAAGGAAGAGGTTGGAAAGGGGAGTGACGGCGCCGGGCCGCAGCCGGCCTACCCCGGGAAGGCACCGGAATGTAGCCTCTCGCTGCTTCACCACTGTCACCTTGAGCGCGCTGGCCTCCCGGGCGCCGGGGAATGCCAACGCCATTTCCGCCAGGAAAATACGGGCCAGTTCCTCCCGGGGCAGGTCAATATACGTCCAGGCGGCGCTTACCGAAATGGTGACCAGTTGACCTCCGCCGGACGGCCCGCCGGTAATGGCGCTGCGGTCGAATACCCACTGCAGGGGGCTGTCCACAAAGGCGCAAAAGGGTTCGGACATCACGGGGCGGTCGTACAGGACGTGCAGGTTGAGGATGGGCGACCATTCCAGCCTGCCAATGCTGGCGAAGGACTCCAGGCCGGCCAATTGCGGGGGCAGCAGGCCCCGCAGCACGGAAAAGGGCAGGGCGCTAATGAACTCCCGTCCCTTGACGCGGCGACCGGAAGCCAGTTCCACGGCGGACACCGCGCCGTATTGCCCCTCCCCTTCCGGTTCTTGGGACACCAGGACACCACGGGCGGCATCCCCCAGCAGCAGGGTGGCGCCCCGCTCCTCCAGCAGCCTTTTGGCCGGTTCCCCTATGCTGGGCAGCAGACCGGCGCGAGCATAGCCCAGGTTGCCGCTGTTGGCGCCCGAGAGCATACCCTCCTGGACTATCATCAGCCCCATGGCGGCGCTGACGTCCCGCACGTTATCGTTGAGCGTAGGTTCCACCACCAGGTTCCACAGGTTGTTGATGGCCCGTTCCGACTGGCCACTGTCCCGTAGCCATTGGTAGAAGGTGATGTCCTCCAGCCTTGGAGCATTCCGGTCGGTGAATCTGGCCCGCGCCATTCCCCACAGTACCCGCAGCTTGTCTAACGGGGAAAGGTGAGGGTAGGCCAGGAAAGACGGCAGCAGGTGCAGGGGCGATGGCAGGCGGGAAGCGGCCAGGCAGCCACCCCTGCCGTCACGGCTGAAGACGGGTATTCGCAAGCGGTCCTGCAGGAACCAGGAGTCACGGACTCCCAGCCGATCCAGGAAGGCGATGAATTCGGTGCAGCACCCGACGATGACGTGCTGTCCGTTGTCCAGGACCAGGCCAGAGTTTGAGTCGGTGAAGGAAAAGGCGCGGCCACCCAGGAAATTGCGGGCCTCCACCAGCGTAACCGTGCGGCCGGCATCCAGCAGTTCCAGCGCGGCGGCGATTCCGGCAATACCTCCCCCGAGGATTACCACGTCGGACGGAGGCTGGGGATCAACGGCGGACATGCCGGGGAAACCCGCTATGGCTCCGGGTAGGAATCAGGGACGCGGCGCGGCCACATGCTGGCTGCCCAGGACCGGGCCATAACTCCCAGCTTCTCGGATGTGGACAGGCTGACCCGCTGGCTGAAGACGTCGTAACCGGCAACCTCTATCCGGTCCAACAGCCTGCTGTAAATTCTGCCCAGGACGGCGGCGCAGGCGCGGGACCTGGGACTGAGATAGGGCAGAAGCTGGAAGCCGCTCTGGAAATAGGTCCGGGCCCGCTGGGTCTGGAACCGCATAAGCTCCCTGAAGGCATCGTTGGCCCGTCCCGCCCGCAGGTCCTCCTCAGTGCAGCCAAACCTGGCCAGTTCATCCTGCGGCAGGTAGATGCGGCCAAACTCCAGGTCTTCCTTAACGTCCCGGGATATGTTGGTGAGCTGCATGGCCAGGCCCAGGTCAATGGCGTGGGCCCTGGCCCGTTCGTCCTTGAAGCCAAAGATGTGGATGCAAATCAGGCCCACCGCCGAAGCCACCTGGTAGCAATACTGGCGCAACTCGTCGAAGTCCCGGTACCGGGTCTTCACCAGGTCCGCCTCCATGCCCGACAGCACGTCTTCGAAATACTCCCGGGGTATGGCGTACTCCCTGGCCACCTGGGACAGCCCTAGGAAAACCGGTTCGTCGGCCTCGCCCTCGTAGCACCGCTCCAGCATCCGACGCAAATCTGCCAGGCGCCGGAGCTTCTCGTCGGTGGAGGACTCGCTGTCCACGGCGTCGTCACAGTAGCGGCAAAAGGCGTAGGCGACATAGATGGCTCGCCGCCGCTCCGATGGCAGCAGCACGAAGGCGTAGTAGAAGTTGCGGGCTTCCCGCCGCGTAATCTGCCGGCATTCCTGGTAGGCAGCTTGCAGGTCTGTCACCGTTGCCTCGCCTGGTAAAACGGGCTTCCGTGGAGAGAAAAAGGACTGAAGTCGGCGCGGCGGCGCATTGCTTCACCCCCCGGGCTGACTGGGAAGCCGTAAACCCAGTCCCAGCTTCCAGCTCAGCCAGGTGGAAAGGAACAGCCCCGCCTTGCGGGCGCGGGACAGGGAAGGGCGTTCAGTCAAAACATCATATCGCTGTTTGCCTATGGCTTCAAGGACGGCCACGCCGCCCCGGGTGAACAGGGCCACGTCCAGCCGAGCGACGCCCTTCAGCGTAGGCACCAGGGTAGCACCCTGCCGAAACAGGTCCATGCCCCGCTCTACTTCGAAGGCCATCAGTTGCCGGAACTCCGGCGTAACGACGCCCCGCGCCAGTTCCTCTTCCGTGTAGCCGAACCGGGCCATATCTTCCAGCGGCAAGTAGATGCGGCCCTTCCGGTAGTCGCGGGCCACGTCCTGCCAGAAGTTGGCCAGCTGCAGGGCGGTGCAGGTGGCGTCCGCCAGCTGTTGCCGTTCCTCGTCCCGGTACCCGAACAGGTACAGGAACAGGCGGCCCACTGGATTGGCCGAGTGGTCGCAGTAATGGAGCAGGTCGCCGTAGGCAGGGTAGCGCTGTGCCCGCTGGTCCATCCGGTTGGCCTCGATCAGCTTCAGGAAGGGTTCCGGTGGCAGGTCAAAGGCATCGATGGACTCCCGCAGCGCCACCATTACCGGGTGCGTGGGCGTTCCCGAGTAGCAGGCATCCAGTTCCGACTGCCACTGGTCCAGCAGGGCCAGGCGGTAAGCCCGGTCGTCGGCGCCAAAGCCGCCGGTCGAATCCTCCAGCCTGCCCGCCAGCAGGGAAATAGTGTCCGTCTCCGGCGATGGGGAGGGTCCCCTGTCTAACGTCGCCTCGTCACCCAGGTCGTCCACGGTCCGGCAGTAGGCATAGATGGCGTAAATGTGGCGCAGCTTGTCCCTGGGGATGAGCCAGGACCCCACGGTGAAGTTCTCGTAGTGGGACCGGGCCAGCCGCTGGCAATACTGGCGCGCGGCCTCGATAGTCCAAGTTGCGGGTGTTGTGGTGACTTGGCTGGTCATGGGTGGTTAACGTGACCTTCGACAGGCTCAGAGCAACGAAGCTGTCCCTGTATATGACCGGCGCGGGAAAGTAGAAAGCAGGTCTAAAACTCCCGCCGCGCCAGGAAGTCCACCAACTGGTCAACCTCGTCCCGCACCCACCCGGGCAGGTCTACGTCTGCCAGAGCGCGGATGGCCTGCTCGGCGCTTTCGGCGGTCAGGCGGTTGGCGTACTGGGGCGCGCCCAGTTCATCCATGATGGCCATCACCCGTTCCACGTCGGAATCGTCCAGTTCCTCCTGGGCATAGATACGGTGCAGGTCCTGGCGGGCGCCGCCGCTGGCCCGGTCCAGGGCGAAAACGGCGGGGAAGGACTTCTTCCGGCGGCGGATGTCGCTGTCGGTGGACTTGCCGGTGGCCCCCTCGTCGCCCCACACGCCCAGGTAATCGTCGCGTATCTGGAAGGCCCGCCCCAGGTAGTTTCCAAAGCTGGCAAAGGCCGCAGCAACCGCCGCATCGTCACTGGCCAGTACCGCCCCGATCTCCACGGCGCTGCGGATCAGCGCCCCCGTCTTGCAGGCGATCATGTGCAGGTATTCGTCGGTGGTAATGGTGGTGCGAGTCTCGAAGCCCAGGTCCAGGCATTGGCCTTCGATCATCTCCAGGTAGCCTTCAGTGAGAATGCGGGAGACGCGGACGGCGGTTCCGGGGGACACTCCAAGTTGGGCGCCCCGCAGCATGGACAGGTCGCCCAGGCACTGCATGGAATCCCCGGTCACCAGTGCTTTCGGCTGGCCCCAGATGGACCAGACGGTGGGCTGGTGGCGCCGTTCCACGTCCTGGTCCTGAATGTCATCGTGAACCAGGGAAAAGTTGTGTATCAGTTCGATGGCGGCGGCGGCGGACACGGCATGGTTCAAGTCGCCATCCAGGGCCTCGCAGGCGAACATGCACAGGGTAGGCCGCAGAGCCTTGCCCTGGGAGGCGGGGGTGGCCGCCGGATTGCCCTCCCGGTCGGTCCAGCCCAGATGGTATTGCAGAGGAATGTTCAGTTCCGACAGGCCAGGGGCAGGCACAATGGCAGCCATCCCCTGCTCCACCAGGTCCTTGTACCTGGCAAACATATCGGGCAAAGGAGGGCCCGGGGGAACGGCGGAAGAACTCTGGCTGCTCATAACGTCAAGCCCGGCCGCGATGCCGGGATAGTCCAGTTGATTCAGGTTACCATATTTGTGGGACAACCGAACAGTGTCATCAGAAGAAGGACTGGGCTGCCTCCGCCAGCGGAACTCGCTGCTGGCACTGGCAAATCCCGCAAATTCCAGTACAATTGGAGCAACCCATCGGCATTAGAGCGGGCAGGCCTGCCCGTCGAGGTCCGCCATGACCACCAGAAATACGGCACAAGACAAGCAGGGGAGCCGCCCCCGCATCATGCTGCCCGACCCGCCCAAGCACAGGCCAGGGGAAATGACCAGTTTCGACCATCTCGCCAGAAACGGCAATGTCCACCACTTGATCCACCACTTTGGCAGCCCCGACACCACCATCATAGTTGGAGAGCGGTATCTGCTGCAGGCCCCCGGGGCGCCGCGAACGGAATGGCGAATACCCGACCTGCTTATCGCCTTCAATGCCTACCCGCAAGTTTACCGGGACAACAACGCGTACATCATTTCGGAGCAGGGCAAGCCCCCGGACTTCGTGATGGAAGTAGCATCCCGGGGCACGGGGCGCCGTGACGCCACGGCAAAGCGCGAGGACTACCTCGCCATGGGCATTCCCGAATACTGGCGCTTCGACGAAACGGGGAATTACCACGGAACCCGCCTGGCCGGCGACTTACTGGTAGACGGTCAATACCGGCAGATTCCCATTGAGTCCCTTGCAGCCGGAGTATTGCAGGGTTATAGCCCTGTTCTGGGCCTGTATATCCGGTGGGAGCAAGCCGAGTTGCGGTGGTACGATCCTGCCACCGGACAGCATATACCCACTTTCGAGCAAATGCAGGCCAAGGTCCGTGAACTGGAAGCGGAACTGGCCCGGAGAAACAGCGAAACATAGCGCAATAGAACACCCCATCCTGTCCCTAGAAGGAGGTACCTATGCCCAACGTGACGGTTGAAGAAAACGTGGTGGTTGCCAGCGCCGACGGTTTTGAACTGACGGTGGACGTTTCCCGCCCCGACGACAGCGACGGCAGCGCCCCGGGCCTGCTGTTCCTGCCCGGCGGCGGGTGGGTGACCGCCAACCATGAACTCCTGAAGGAACGCTATGGCATCCCCCTGGCGGAGCGGGGCTTCGTCTGCGTCACCGCCCCCTACCGAATAATGGAACAGGCCGTCTGGCCTGCGGCCATCCAGGACGTTAAGGCAATTCTGCGCTGGATGCGCGCCAACAGCGCCAGCCTGGGCATCGACCCGGAGCGCATCGCCGTAGCCGGAAAGTCGGCCGGCGGGCACCTGGCCCTGCTGACCGCCGCCACCAACGGCAGGGTGGAGTACGAGGGCCCCGGCATCGCCTCGGCCGACCTGAGCCGGGTTTCCGCCGCCGTGGGCGTGGCCGCGGCCTCGGACATACGGGAATACTGGCGCCGGGACCCGCTGATTCCCTATACCGCCAGCGACTCCTCGGATGCGGCCCTGACCGCCGCCAACCCGACGGAACTGGTCCACACCGACTGGCCGCCGGTACTGCTACTCCACGGCACCAACGACGACCGGGTCCCCCACCGGATGTCCATGCGCCTGTTCGACCTGCTGGAGGAGGCCGGAGTGCCCACTGATATGCGGCTCTTCGCCGGCCAGGACCACATGTTCGACCAGATTCCCGAGTTCAGCCAGGCCATTGTGGAGTCGGTCGCCCTTTTCCTGGAACGCTACGTGACCGCCCCGGTGGCCGAAGCGGTAGCGGCGGATGACTAGGCTGGTCCAGGGCTGAATCAAGGCAAGAAAGCCCGGCTGCTCCCGTACGGCCGCTTCCACACCGGAGAGTGGACGGCGGGCTGCAACTGGGCTTCATCTACTGAAACATCTCCCGGTGGTGGCGGTACCAGTCGCTGCTGAATACGCCGTCGGGGTCGTGTTTCTCCTTCAGTTCCAGGAACTTCCGGAAGTGGGGATAGGCCCGCTCCACCTGGTCGCGGCGCGCCCAGCGGTGGTAGGTGAGGTAGAAGCTGCCGTCCCGCTCCAGGGCGCAGTCAGTCAGGGCGCGGAACCGGTCTCTTCCCCTCTCTATGCCCTCCGGCGAATGCTCCACCAGCAGATTGAATATGACGCAGGCGTAGCTCTCGCGAGCCCAGCGCAGCAGCGTCTCATCCTCCGCCTCGATCAACCGCACGGTCCCATAGACCACGTTGGCACCGGTCTTCAGAACCGTCTCCCTGGCTGCAGCCATGAAGTCCACGAACCGGTCCCTGGGGACGTACAGTTCAGTAATCATCAGCGAGGCGTAGGTCTGCCGCCCCAGTTGCCGGTACAGGGCATCCCCCGCCTCGGGGAGGTAGGGGCTGAACTGGAGGTCGTCGGACCAGTACAGTTGCCCGTCGGTCTCCCGGTAGTGGGCCGCGTACTCGTCGTAGGCCCGAGCCTTGTCCGTGTGGGCCAGGACGTAAAGACGCGACCATTCCTGCTGCGAAAGCCCCAGTTGGTCTTCCGGTATCCGTGATACTCCCCCTTCCGGAAGGTACACCGACATTATTCCCCTGGCCATGAAGTCAGGCGAGGTCTCATCGGTCATGTACTGGAAGTCGCCGTAGGTGGCGCCGGCCCTTTCCTGGGCTTCCAGGCCGGGGATGACATCCTCCAGGGGCAACTCCTGTACCCGCCGCACGTGCAACCGCCGAGGAGTCAGGAGCAGGTTGACGGCGTCAACGAAGCCGAACATGCCATAGCCGCCGATGGCCAGGGCGAACAGGTGGGCATTCTCGTCCCTGCTGCACTTCACGCGGCTGCCGTCGGGCCGGACCAGGTAGAAGGACTCGATGTCGTCCACGACGGGCCTGCGCCCCAGCACCCGCCCGTGGATGTTGGAAGACAGGGCCCCGCCCAGGGTCAGTTCATCGGCGCCGGTCTGCTTCTGGATGATGGACAAGGCCGGGCCTTCATTACCTTCGTTGCGCCTGAGCCATTGCACCAGCCTGGGCCAGGTTACGCCGGACTGGACCCATACCGTACCCTGTTCGGGGTCCATGGGACCGATACCCGTGAGGGATGCGGAGCTGAGGGATACGCCGCCATCGGCAAACTGCTGGCCTCCCATGGAATGGAGGGTTCCGGCGGGGCAGACGGGCAGGCCCTGGCTGGTGGCTTGGGCGATGGCTGCGGAAACTTCCGGGGGGCTGGCGGGAGTATCGATACGCTGCATGTCGGTGGCGTTGAGGCGGGACTGCACGTCGTTGAGTAAGGGCAAGGGGTGACCTCCGTACATAACGGACGGAAACAGGCCGGCGGGAGAGGCCGGGTTCTGAAGAGCAATACATGAAGAAGCGGCCAGGCGCCGATTGCGGGCCTGGCCGCTTCTTCCATCGTTACTAGCGGCTGCCGGCGGCTACGGCGTTAAGGTCGCGGATGGCTTGCACCGTCTCCGGCGTGGGCGCCTTGCCCATTTCGACGTTCTTGGCCACATCGTAGGAACGGCGCACGTCTTCCATGACCGCCTCGTCGGACTGGTCGATGTCGATGGGAACGCCAATCTGGGCCCAGGACGTGTAGCCCGTCAGCCAGAACACTTCGGTGGGGTTGTTTTCCGGGTCGCGGAAGTAGCAGCCAATGGCGCTGGCGTGGGTGACGATGCGGTCCAACTGGTACCCGCGCTCCAGGATGCGGCTCTTGAAGTCGCGCAGGTCGTCCAGCGAGTCCACGCGCATGGAAATCTGCTGAATCCAGTGGGGATCGTCCAGGGACTCGCGGCCGTTAATCAGGGCAATTTCGTGGTCGACGCCCTCGGGGTCGGCGCTGAAAAAGGCGCCCAGGGGGCCCACCTTGGTCAGCTTCATGCCCATGAAATTGCCGTAAAACTCCTTCATTACTTCCAGGTCCTTGACGTAGAACCCGACGTGACCCAGTCCATTGACTCTTGCTGACATGCTAATCTCCTTGAAACTGTGCTGAGAGTTGTTTAATTATGCCATCCTCCGAAGTGGTATGTCGACTATGACGCCGGCGGGCAACTGTTCAGGGTTGGTGACGGTCACCATATCCGTTTATCCACGAATTGACACGAATGGGCACTAATGGGAATTTTTTAAAATCGTTCCATTCGGTTCCATTTTGGCCCATTTTGGGGGTCTCGGCCCGGGGCAGGGCGGGTTATAAACCCGCCCCTACGATGGGATGCGGCTGTGATTGGGTCATGGTTTCATGGTCGTAGGGGGTTACCCTGGGTGGCAAGGGGGAGTGTCAGGAATTAGGAGTTAAGAATTGGGGGTTGGAAGGCAAGGTCAGCATCGGATTGACGGAGGTGATAATGCCAGTGTAGATTTGTGCCGTGACCGACACGGGCGAGGGGCGGCGAATAACGATTTTGATTATAAGGAAGGCAACCGATGGTTGAAGCGGATGAACGCATTTTGCTGGACTGGGACGTCCTGGAGGTGGGCGAGACTTTCGACGCCTACGAGTATGTCCTGACCCAGGAGATGATTGACACCTACCGCCAGGGGGTGATGGACCCGGAGGCCAGCTTCCCGACCATCTCCCACAAGGTGGACGTGAAGCAGTACAACGCCAGGTACCGGGACGCGGGTTCGGTGAACGCCCGCTGCGCTTTCACCTGCTACAATCCGCCGGTGCCGGGCAAGCGCATAACGGTGCGGGCCTGGATTGCCGACAAGTACCTGCGGCGGGGCAAGAACTACATCGTCACCGAGGCCGTGTCGGTGGACGAAGACGGGCGGCTAATCGACCGGGTCATCACCCACGAACTGAAGCAGCCAACCGAGGTGGGCAAGAAATGGGGGGGCTAGTCCGCAGCTACGCCGTGGGGGATGAACTGACGCCCCTGGTAAAGGAAATGACCCAGGAGGCCATCAACCTGTTCGAGGGCAGCGCCGGCCAGTTGGGGCCGTCCCAGTTCACCGACGAGGAGACGGCCCGGGAGACGCTGGGCACCGAGGGCACGGTGGCTTCGGGGCGGATGTCCCTGTCCTTCGCCATCGAAATGATGCGCCGGTTCTTCGGCGGCGACGTGTTCAACCACGCCGGAACGGTGGACCTGCGGTTCCTGCGGCCCGTCCGCCCCGGCGATACCGTCACCTTCACCGGGACCATCACCGGCGTGGGCCGGGAGGCCAACGGCAGCCGGGTTTCCGTGGAAATCAAAGCGGAAAACCAGCGGGGCGACACCACCGCCGTGGGCCAGGGCAGCGCCGTGGTGCCCAACGCTTATCTGCCCCAGGAGGAGTAGGGACGGGGATGTCCACTTTCCTGTCCTTCGTGGAAAAGCGATTCAGCTGAGGCGGAAGACCAAAGTAAGCATGGTGCCGATTAAGCCGGCGCCAATGAGGAGACCGACGGCGATGACGGCCCAGAAGACGCGTTCGATGCGGGCGCCCAGGACGTCAATCCGGGTGCTCATGTTGGTGTAGTGGTGGTCCAGGCGGTCATTCAGGGCGCGGATGTCGGCACGTATTTCAGCCCGCAGTTCGGAAACGCCCGTTTCCAGGGCGGTGACCCGGGCACTCAGGACGCGAACTTCGGTGCGCAGTTCAGAAACGCCCGTTTCCAGCGCGCTAAGCCGATCTGATTGGTCGTCGGTGGCAGTTACCATGGGTGGTACCTCCGGGGGTGTAGGAGCGGGGGAGGCCGCACGGGGATTATAGCACAGGGTACGAGTGCCGGTCCGTTATCCACGAATAGGCACGAATATTCACGAATTGATCTATTGAACTATTAGTGAACATTCGTGCTCATTCGTGGATAAATAAAGAAACCTATCCCGCCAGTTCCCTCAACTCCCTCTGTTCCCCTTCGGGGGGGCGGACGCGGGTTGCGGGCTGGTAGGAGGGGAGGCGCGGGGCAGGTCGCGCAGGACCTGGTAGTTGTCGCCGTAGAAGAGGGTGTTGGGCATGGGGTGCCCCTTATCATCGAGAAAACACACTAATGCCCGCCTCTTTCAGCTGCCAGACATTCCCTGAACGCAACTGGCCTGCCACCGTTCCTATACGGCTAACTGTTGCCCCGTTGTCCTGCCAACCCTATAATTGGCGACCAAGGGGGGCCATGCAGTTGCTGTTAATGTCGCTGGTCCCGCCTGCCCCGTGCAAACCTGTGGCCGGAGTTGCTTATGCTGCGGTTCGATTTTCTGCAAGCCAGGAACCTTCGTCACGCCATTTCCCTGCTGGAACGCCATGGCGATGAGGCCCGCGCGGTGGCCGGCAGCACCGATTTCCTGGTGCGGTGGCGGCAGGGATTCTGGCGGCCGGCCTGCGTGGTCAACCTGAAGGGAATTGCCGGCCTGGGCCGCATAACGTACAGCCCGCAGAACGGCCTGCGGCTGGGGGCACTGGCCACGGTACAGGCCATTGAAAGCAACGCCCAGGTGCGCCGCCGCTACCAGGCGCTGGCCACGGGGGCCACGTCCTTCGCCGGGGTGCAGGTGCGCAACCTGGCCACCGTGGGCGGGAACGTCTGCAACGCATCCCCCGCCGGCGATACCTTGCCCGCCCTGCTGGCCTTTGACGCCCAGTGCGCCATAGCCGGGCCCGACGGCACTCGCGTCCTGCCCCTGACTGAGTTTTTCCAGGGCCCCGGGCGCACCGCCCTGCAGCCGGGGGAGTTACTGACCCAGCTGACCCTGCCGCCCCCGCCGCCACGGACCGGGTCTCTCTACATCAAGCACAGCCCCCGGGGCGCCATGGACATTGCCACCGTGGGAGTGGCGTCGGTGATTACCCTGGAGGAGGACGGCGTTACCTGCCGCGACGCCCGCATTGCCCTGGGCGCCGTGGGGCCGGTGCCCTTCCGTGCCACCGAGGCCGAGAGCGTGCTGAAGGGTCGGGATATGTCCCCGGACGCGCTGGCGCAGGCCGCAGAAGCAGCCCGCAGCGCCGCCACGCCCATTGACGACGTGCGGGGCACCGCCGCTTACCGCAAGGACATGGTGGAAGCCCTGACCCGCCGCACCCTGCAGCACGCCCTGCGCCTGGCCGAAGGGCGGCGTGTGTCCTTTGAGGAACAGCGCCGGCTGGCGGTGCAGACTGCCTTCTGACCCGACCCTACCCCCGGCGCCGCAGAGAGATTTGGCGCCGGACTGCTCCCCCGGATTTCCCATCAAGCCCGGAGGTGTTCTGGTGAACAAGCAACCGCTACGAATGACCGTCAATGGCCGCGTACGACAGGTCCTGGTGGCCCCCTACTATTCGCTGCTGGACACCCTGCGGGACGAAATGCAGCTGACGGGCACCAAGAAGGGGTGCGACGAGGGAGACTGCGGGGCCTGCACCGTCATCCTGGACGGCAATCCCGTTACTTCCTGCCTGGTACTGGCCCTGAGCGCCCAGGGTTCCGAGGTTACCACCGTGGAGGGCCTGGCATCGCCTGAGACGCTCCACCCGGTGCAGCAGGCCTTCATCGAACGGGGCGGCCTGCAGTGCGGCTATTGCACCCCTGGGCTCATCATGGCCGCCGTGGGGCTGCTGCAGGACAACCCGCAGCCATCCGCGGAAGAGGTCAAGTTCGCCATCGGCAACAACCTGTGCCGCTGCACCGGCTACACCAAGGTGGTGGAGGCCATTCTGCTGGCGGCGGAACGCATGGCGGTTGTGGAGTAGCAAAAACATCGGGGAGTAGTCCCTGACTTGCCCCCGGTGCCACGAATATCCGTTAAGGTCCGAAGGAGCAGGCGAGATGACAACCTTCAAGGTCCTGGAACAGAACAACCCCAGGGTGGACGCCTGGGAAAAGGTTACCGGCCGAGCCACCTACGCCGGCGACGTCTACCTGCCCGGCATGCTGATGTGCAAGGTGCTGCCCAGTACCCGCAGCCACGCCCGCATCGTCAGCATCGACACGTCAAAGGCGGAAGCGCTGCCCGGGGTGAGGGCCGTCATTACCGGCGCCGACTTCCCCGAAATTCGCTTTGGCTCCGGCGCCCTGAAGGACCGGTACATTCTGGCCCGAGACAAGGTCTACTACATCGGCGAACCGGTGGCGGCGGTGGCCGCCGAGGACGAGATTACCGCCCAGGAAGCCATCGGCCTGATCGAGGTGGAATACGAAGACCTGGAGCCGGTGGTTGACCCGCTGGTATCCCTGCGGGCCGGCGCCCCGTCAGTCCATCCCGACCTGGAGAGCTACGATGGCTACGGCTTCACCATCGAGGGCGGCAACATCTGCACGCTGCTGGACGCCGACCGGGGCGACGTGGACCAGGCCTTCGCGGAGGCCGACTACGTTTTCGAGGACACCTTCCGCTCCCAGGGCATTAACCAGGGCTTCCTGGAGCCCATGGCCTGCGTCGCCAGCGTGGAGGCCAACGGCCGGCTGACCGTGTGGGCGTCCACCCAGGGGCCGTACCAGGTGCGCGCCCAGCTGGCGTCGGTGCTGGACATGCCCCTGTCCAACATCAAAGTCATTCCCATGGAACTGGGCGGCGGCTTCGGGGCCAAGCTGCGGCTGGCCTTCGAGGCCTACCCCGCCCTGCTGGCCATGAAGACGGGCAGTCCGGTGAAGCTGATCAACACCCGGGAGGAGGTCTTCACCCTTAACGGCCCCCGCCATCCCGTTACCAACTACCTGAAGACGGGCGTCAACAAGGACGGCACCATTGTGGCCCGGGAGGGGTACACCATCTTCGACGTGGGGGCCTACCTGGGGGCCGGCCCCAATTCGGGCATCGGCCACGGCCTGGGCGCCTACGACATCCCCAACTTCCGGCTGCGCTCCTACGCCGCCTACACCAACAAGGTGTACGTGGGTTCCTACCGCGCGTCCGGCGTTGCCGACATGACATTTGCCGTCGAGTCGCACATGGACATAATCGCCCACAAGATCGGCATGGACCCGCTGGAGTTCCGTCTGAAGAACGCCATCAAGGAAGGCGACACGGCGGTAAACGGCTCCCGCGTACCCGGAAACGGGCTGGCGGAGTGCCTCGCTGCCGTGAAGGAGCGGCTGGGCCTTCCGAAGGATCTGCCCGAGGGCCACGGCGTGGGCATCGCCCTGTGCGAGTGGCGCAGCGGCGCCGGGCCGTCCACCGCGGCCATCAGCGTCAACGAGGACGGCACCGTCAGCCTGCTGACCGGCTCGGTGGACATTTCGGGCAGCGACACCTCCCTGGCGTCCATCGCCGCCGAGGCCCTGGGCATTGCCATGGAGCAGGTTATCGTCGCCAAAAGGGACACGGACCTGGCGCCCTTCACCGGCCCCAGCGGGGGCAGCCGCATCGTGTACAGCCAGGGCAAGGCGGTGGAACTGGCGGCGGACGATACCCGCGGCAAGCTGCTGTCCCTGGCATCGGAGCGGCTGGGAGTTCCCGCCGATGCGCTGGTCTGCGCCGAGGGCCGGGTGTACGTGCAGGACAACCCGCCGCAGGGCTACACCCTGGGCCAGTTGGCATCCATGAGCGTTACATCCCGCTCCGGCCCCATCATCGGCAATGCGTCACTGTCCACTTTGCCCTACGCGCCGGTGTTCAGCGCCCAGGCCGCCGAGGTGGAGGTGGACCGGGATACGGGCCAGGTCAAGCTCACCCGCTACGTGCAGTGCCAGGACGTGGGGGTGGCCATCAACCCCATGGCGGTGGAAGGACAGCTGGAAGGCGGCGCGGTTCAGGGCATTGGCCGCGCCCTGACCGAGGACATGCAGTTCGACCCGGAGACGGGCGCGGTGCGCAACCCGTCCTTCGCCACCTACCTGATGCCCCTGGCGCTGGACCTGCCGGAACTGGAAACCCTGCTGGTGCGGGTACCGTCGGAGGACGGGCCCTTTGGCGCCCGGGCCGTGGCGGAACCCCCGGGCTTCGGCCCCCCGGCGGCCATAGCCAACGCCATCTACGACGCAGTGGGCGTCCGGATACGGGAACTGCCCCTGTCGGGGGAACGGGTGCTGGCCGCCCTGCGCGGCGAGGGGGATGACGTGGCCTATATTGGGGACGAGTTGGATGAACTGAAGCGGGCGGAGGGTTTGGGGAGTTAGCGCCCATTTCCTCCCTCAGAACTTGAACCAAATCACAATACCCACCCAGGGGAGGGACTTATGAAGTATGACGTAGTAATAATTGGGGCCGGGTCGGCCGGGTGCGTGCTGGCTTCCCGCCTTAGCGAGGACCCGGACCGCACCGTGCTGCTGCTGGAGGCCGGGCCGGACTACCCCGATTTCGAGTCCTACCCCAACGACCTGAAATACGGTTACAACCAGTTGGCTTCCGCCGTCAACGCCCCCCACAACTATTCCTTCACCGGCATCGCCACCGAGGAGCAGGGCAACACGATGCCCGTGCCCCGGGGCCGGGTGGTGGGCGGTTCCAGCGCCATCAACGGCCAGGTGCTGCTGCGGGGCGTCCCGGAGGACTACGACAACTGGGCGTCGTGGGGCAACGACGAGTGGTCCTTCGTCAAGACTTTGCCCTACTTCCGCAAGCTGGAGACGGACACGGATATCCACGACGACTTCCACGGCTTTGACGGCCCCATTCCGGTGCGCCGCCACAAGGAGGAGACCTGGCTGCCGGCCCAGGTGGCCTTCCACCAGGCCTGCCGCGACGAGGGCTATCCCCACGACCCGGACATGAACAACCCCGATTCCTGGGGTGTAGGACCCATTCCCATGAACAACCCCGACGGCATCCGCATGAGCACGTCGCTGACCTACCTGAACCCGGTGCGGCACCGCCTGAACCTGACCGTCCGCTCGAGCGTTACCGCCCACCGGCTTATCTTCGAAGGCAACCGGGTTGTGGGCGTGGACGTGGAGAGCGGCGGAGAGAGGTTTGTGGTGGAAGGCGACGAGTTTATCTGCTGCGGCGGGGCCGTGGGTTCGCCCCAGCTGTTGCTCCTTTCCGGGGTAGGGCCGGCGGGACACCTGCAGGAAATGGGCGTCGCGGTCCACCACGAACTGCCCGGCGTGGGCCAGAACCTGCGGGACCACCCCAACGTGCGCATTCCGATCCGCGTGAAGGAGGACTTCCCCCTGGACCCGGAGGCGCCACGAACCCAGCTTGCCCTGCGCTACACTGCCGAAGGTTCCGACGACCGGAACGACATGCAGATTCTCCAGTCTTCCTTCTCATCCCCCATGGGCGGCGACCCGCTGGAGGGCGAGGGCATCCGGTTCACCTGCATCATTGAGCTGGCCGTGGGCGCCGGCGAGCTGAAACTGGCGTCCACCGACCCCTACGAGCAGCCCGTCCTTGACTACAACTACCTGGCGGAAGAGTGGGACCGGGAGCGGCTCAGGGAGGGCGTCCGCCTGTGCCTGAAGCTGCTGGAAAGCGACTCCTACCAGGACATTGTGGAGGAATGCATCAGCCCCACCGAGGAAGACCTGGCATCCAACGACACCCTGGACCAATGGCTGCGGCGCAACGTGACCACCACCCAGCACATATCCGGCACCTGCAAGATGGGCCCGTCCACCGACGGCATGGCGGTGGTGGACCAGTACTGCCGGGTTTACGGGCTGGAGGGCCTGCGGGTGGTGGACGTATCCGTCCTGCCCGACTGCATCCGCGCCAACACCAACGCCACCACCATAATGATCGCCGAGCGGGTGGCCGACTGGATCAGGGAGGGGTAGTAAAAGGGTTCACGCCGCCGCTTCCGCGGTTTGCAGTTCGGGGGGCCGCGTTTCTCCCTTGAAGAAGACCAGCACCACGGCGGCCAGCAGCAGGGCGATGTTGGACCAGATGGCCACAGCGTAGGTGCCGTTGATGTCGTAGAAGAGGCCGCCCAGGAAGGCCCCGAACCCGCTGCCGATGGGCATGACGGCGAACATGGTCCCGTAGATGGTGCCCAGGTTCCGGACGCCGTACCGGTCGGAGGTGTAGGCGGCGGTAACGCTGACCACCGAGTTCCAGGAAAACCCCACCAGCAGCACGCCCGCCAGCAGGGTTCCGATCCCCAGGGACGGAATGCCCAGGGCCGGCACCCCCATGGACAGCAGCACCACCACGAAGCCCATGGCCCGTATGTGGTAGGAGGCGGACAGCAGCCACCGCCGCCCGTACTTGTCGGATAGATGGCCCATAATCAGGCTGCCGATGACGGCGGAGGCGCCGATGAGGCTGAAAGCCCCGGCGGCGGCCATGGGATGGTAGCCAAGGTCGCGGGCGTAGGTTACGAAGTGAGCGTTCACGAAGCTCATCGAGTACCCTCAAACGAAGTACCCGAAGGTGAGCCGGTAGAAAAGGTTCGAGCCCAGCGCCTCTTTGAAGGTGGCATCGCGCCCGAATATGGGCGTCGAGTCATCGCCGCCGGCGCCTCCCCGGCGGCGCAGGTCGGACGTTTCGCCCAGGGGTTCCATGCCCATTTCCTGCGGGGTGTTGCGGATGAATATCAGGCCGATGGGCAGAATCACCAGCAGGCACAGGGCACCGAGGAAGTAGTAGGCGTCCCGCCAGTCGAACAGGATCAGGAACAACGAAGCCGTGGGCACGAGAATCAACGCGCCAAATGAGCCGGCGCTGCTGTACAGGCCCAGCGTAAGGCCGCGGTGGGAGTAGAACCAGGCGCTGATCACCTTGGTCAGGATGGGGCCGACGCCCATGGTCAGGCCGATGCTCATCACCGCGAAGACGGCGTAAAGCTGGGCCAGGGTGCGCACGGAAGGAACGATGAACAGCATGACGCCCAGCAGGGTGAGGCCGGACAGGACCACCAGCTTGGGGCTGTACCGGTCGGCCAGGTAGCCGGCCAGGGGGCGCATCAGGCCGGACAGCATGAAGGTGATGCCAAAGGCCAGGGACAGGGTACCCCGGCTCCAGCCGAACTCCTCGGTCATGGGCTGCAGGAAAACGCCGAAGGAGAACTGGGTGCCGGCAGTGCCCAGGGCCACCAGGGAGCAGCCCATGACCACGAACCACCCGTAGAATGTGCCGCCTGCTTTACCCACTGTCTGCGCCTCTCGCTTGATTGCCCCTAATTTACCACAAGAAGCGTCGGAAATATGCCGGAACGAAGTTCGAGTCTCGGACCGGTCTCATGCTATGAATTCCCTTAACCACGGAGGCACAGAGAAAGCGGAGGTTCGCAGAGATACTCTGTGCATCTCCGGGTTCTCCGAGTCTCTGTGGTGAAACCCTCCCTTGCAAGAAACCGGGGGAAACGAAAATGGGATTTGTCCGGTTTCCCGTGGGGTGTATACTGCAACTGTTTCACAGTAGTGAATTTTCGCCGGATTCGCGAGTCTGGTATCTGAAAGTGTCCGAATTCCGGCCCGCTTCATTCCTGCCTTATGACGCCAACGTTTTTGAAGGAACGATTTCACTACGCCTGGGTCATTGTGGCCCTGGCCGGGATGATGGGGTTCATCACGTCGGCAATGCGGTTCGCCGCCGCCGCGCTGGTGCCGCACCTGATCGACCCGGTGGAGGGATTCGGCTGGAGCTACGGCGCGGTGACCCTCGCGTTCAGCCTCCAGTGGATAGTCCTGGGGCTGGCGAGTCCTTACGTCGGGTTCCTTGGCGACCGGTACGGAGTGCGCAAGCTCCTGCTGCTGGGAGCCCTGTTCTTCATAGCCAGCATGCTGGCGACCGGCATTATGACGGACCTGTGGCAGTTCTACCTCTTCTTCGGCGTATTCCTGGGCATCTCCACCTCCATTTTCACGGTGCTGCCGGTATCGGGGGTTTCCCTGTGGTTCAGGAGACACCTGGGCATAGCCATGGGGATAGTGTGGTCGCTGCAGGGGTCGGGCGTGATACTTCTGCTCATCCTGATTGGTGCGGCTTTCAGCCAGCTTGGAGTCCAGTGGATATTCTGGATTCCGGGCATTGGGGGCGGGGCGTTGCTGCTCCTGATGGTCAGATTCTTTCACAACGGGCCGGCCGCCATTGGACTGAGTCCCCTGGGCGCCGGCGCCGAGGAACCGGTCCAGAGGGCCGGCGCGGGCAGGGCAGGAGACGAGGTAGCCAAGGTGCGGGCCAGGGTGTTCATCCAGCAGGCCAGGCGCACCTTCACCTTCTGGAACCTCATCGGCATCCACTACTGGGGGTGCATGGGGCACAACATCATCAACGTGCTGCTGGTGGCCATCGCGGTGGACCGGGGCCTGTCCCTGCCGGTGGCGGCGGGAGTGCTGGCCGCGCAGCAAGGCGTGGGCGTGGTGGCCCGGGGGTTCGTGCCGGTGGTGGCGGAACGCTGGGGCAGCAGAAACGTCTGGTTGGTGGGAATGGCCCTGCAGGTGTTCCCGCTGTTTATAATCTTCTTCCTGCACGATGCCTGGGCCTTCTACACCTTCGCGGTACTGTTTGGCATCGGGCAGGCCTGCGAAGTGCCCACCTTCCCCATCGCCAACCGGCAATACTACGGGAACGTGCCCCAGGGCAGCCTGTTCGGCTGGCAGAACCTGGGCAACGGCCTGGGAATGGGGATGGCGCCGGTGTGCGCGGGCATCCTGTGGGACGTGACGGGCACCTACCTGGCGCCGCTGCTCCTGTCCCTGGGCTTCAGCTCGCTGGGCCTGGTGTCGTCGTGGCTGCTGCCCCCGCCCCGGGAGCGGCAGATTCCCGACTGGGAGAGCCACCTGCCGGCCAACGTGCGGGCGACGGAGTAGCTGTGGGGGCGAGGAGATTCGCCGATAGAACCGGGCAGCGGAAATGGAGGAGGTCATGCCACCGGTCATAGGAGCGGGTGACTTCAGGTACGAATACCAACCGGGCTGGGCAAAGCTTCCCAACGGTATGTCTTTGCAGGGACCAAGCGGCGTAGCCGTAGATTCCGTGGATCGGGTGTACGTGTTCCAGCGCCAGGGGCCGCCGGTGCTGGTTTTTGACCGCGACGGGCATTTCCTTCATGCCTGGGAGCGCCGGAATGGCGTCCCCCTGGAAGCCCACCACATTCACGTCGGCCCCGACGACACCGTCTATCTCACCGATCGCGACGCCCACCAAATTCTGCTCTACGACACTGCCGGCGATTTGCAGGGTTCGCTGGGCACCCGGGACAGGGCGGCAATGCAGGCGCCGTTCAACCACCCGGCGGATGTTTGCGTGGCCCCGTCCGGGGAGCTATACGTAGCTGACGGCTACGGAAATTCCAGCGTTCACCGGTTCAGCGCCAATGGGGACTACATTGGCAGTTTCGGAAGCCCGGGCAACGGGCCCGGCCAGTTCCGTGTGCCCCACAGCGTCCGAGTGTCCGGGGACGGTCGGGTTTACGTGGCCGACCGCGAGAATAACCGGGTGCAGGTGTTCACGGGGGAAGGCGAATTCCTGGCGGAATGGACCGACTTCAAGTGCCCCATGGGCGTCCACATCGACGCCAACCAGGTGGTGTACGTGACGGACCAGGTTCCCCGCATCAGCATACTGACCCTGGATGGCGAACTGCTTGCGCGCGGCCGGACCTTCGAAAACGCTCACCAGGTCTACACCGATTCCCAGGGCAGCATATACGGAATAGACACCGCCAACCAGCGAGTACAGAAACTGGCGAAGTTGTGAGGGGAATAAGACAATCCAAGTGATGAACGCGGGGGATCAATAACGCTTGGCCACCACCGGTATCAGTTCATTGTTCACCGGGTCCACGGCCAGCAGGGCGTCTTCCAGGGTAATGACTCCCAGGAGGCTGGGTTCTCCCTCTTCAGCGAAGATGACCGTGGTAGGGAACTGGTTACCGGCCAACCTGATTTGGGTCCATCCCACTTCCACCGACTGTACAGTCCCGTCGGCCAGCCGTGACCGAGCGGTCCGGTTGACCGGAACTCCCAGGGACTCCAGCATTTCCCGGGGCAGCGCCGTGAAGGTGGAGCCGGTATCCACTTCCAGTTCAATCACCCGAAAATTCCGCCCCTGGGGGTCGCCCACTTCTATTGTTGCGGTTACCGTTCCCATTCTCACCATCCTCACCCTGTATTTTCCGCCCCTGGCAGGAGTTTGGCAATGTTTTCACCCCCATCCTAGCCTTCCCCCGTCAAGGGGGAAGGAAATTTGAGATACCCTCTACGTCGCAATAGCCGGAATGTCCAAGTCCCTTACCAGGTTGGCGAACTGGGCGATGTCCTCATCAATGACCACCTGCAGGGCCGTGAGCTGCACGTCGATTTCGCCGGAGAGGTACTCAAAGACCTGGTAGGCCTGCTGCGGGGGCGCGAAGTCGGCGGTGGCGACCACGGCGGTGAGTTCCGCCAGCTTGCGGTTGAGCCGCGTGGGCATATCCAGGCGGTCTCGGGCGCCCCGGTAGGCCGACTGAATTAGCTCGTCCTCGATGCCCTTGAGCTTCTCCTTCACCGCTTCGGCCGCGTCGGTTACCGTCTCCTCCGATGGGTGGCCCTGGGCGCGGCTGACCCACTGGTCCACCTGCTGGCGAACCCGGCGCAACTGGTTGATGCCGTCGTGGGTCTCGGAAACCTTGTCCCGAATCTCCACCAGGAACCGGAACTGGGCGTCCAGGTCTTCCTGGGTGGCCGACACACGGGGGTCCTTGAGGATGCGGAAAGACTGGGTCTGAGAGTCGTCGCCCACCTGCAGCATTATCTGGTAAGCGCCCGGCGACGCCAGGGGGCCGACCAGGGAGTCCTCGGTGCTCTTGTCTTCAGGCACCCTGGTCGCCGCGGGGTAGCGCATATTCCAGACAAAGCGGTTCATCCCCGGTTCCTTCGGCGCTCGGGGTTCCGGGTTGTCGTCTCCGGCCTCCGGGGCGTTGCTGGAGAAGCTGTGGATGGGCTGCCCGTCACCGTCCAGGATGGTGATGGTCAGTTCCTCCGGGGCCTCCTTCAGGTAGTAGTGGATTAGTACGCCGTCGGGCGGGTTTTCCCCGGCGTCCCACAGCTTGCGCACCACCTCACCGTGCTTGCCCAGGGACTCGCTGTAGGTGACGTCGGCGCCCAGGCCGGCGCGGTAGCTCTTGCCGGTGGTGGGCTTGCGGTCGCGGAAGGGCGAGCGGACGCGGTAGGTATCCCGGGGCTGGAGCAGGCGGCAGGCGCCGTCCGCCAGGGACGGTTCAAGCTGGCGCAGCTGGGTCAGGTCGTCGAGAATCCAGAAGGCACGCCCGTGGGTGGCGGCTACCAGGTTGTCTTCCTTGACCACCAGGTCATAGACCGGCACGACGGGCAGGTTGGCCCGGAGCGGCTGCCAGGAGTCGCCCCGGTCAAAGGACACGTACGCTCCCGTCTCGGTGCCGCAGTAGAGCAGGCCCGGGCGGACGGGGTCTTCCCGCACCACGCGGGTGTAGTCGTCGCCGGGCAGGCCGTCGGTCATTGAAGTCCAGGTCTGGCCGTAGTCTGTGGTGCGGTAGAGCATGGGACGGGTGTCGTCCAGCTTGTAGCGGGTGGCCGCAATGTAGGCGGTGGCCGGGTCATGGGGCGAGACCTCGATCATACAGATTAGCGTCCACTCGGGCAGGTCCGGGGGCGTTACGGCATCCCACGTGGCGCCGCCGTCGCGGGACAAGTGGACCAGGCCGTCGTCGGAACCGGCCCAGAAGACGCCCTGTTCGTGGGGGGATTCCACGAAGGCGAAGATGGTGGCGTAGATTTCAGCGCCGGACGTGTCCTTGGTAATTGGCCCGCCCGACGGTTCCAGGGTGGACGGGTCGTGGCGGGTCAGGTCGGGGCTGATGGCCTCCCAACTGCCGCCCAGGTCGGTGGAGCGGAAGACCAGGTTGCCGGCCACGTATAGCGTATTTTGGTCGTGGGGCGAGAACATGATGGGATAGGTCCACTGGAAACGGTACTTCATGTCCTTGGCGCCCCAGCCGGAATAGAGTTCCGGCCACACGGTGATGATTCGGACCTGCCCGGTGGCGTGGTCGTAGTGGAGCATATTGCCGCCACCGCCGGCGGAACTGCCGATGGCTCCGGAAATGACGGTGTCCGGGTCGTCGGGGTGCAGGGCGATGTAGCCGCTCTCCGAGTTGCCCACCACGTAGCAGTCGCCCCAGGGGATGGCTCCCTTGTGGGTTCGGGACGGCACGCTGATGGCCGTGTTGTCCTGCTGGGTGCCGTACACCCGGTGGGGGAAGCGGTTGTCGGTGGTAAGGTGGTAGAACTGGCCGGTGAGCTGGTTGTAGATGGTGGACCAGCTTTCCCCGCCGTTGAAGCTGACGCAGGCCCCGCCGTCGTTGCCTTCAATCATCCGAAGGGGGTTGCTGGGGTCAATCCACAGGTCGTGGTCGTCGCCGTGGGGCGTGGTTACCCGGTTGAAGTTGCGGCCGCCGTCCACCGACTTCCAGCACTGGTAGTTGAGAATCCACACCGTGTCGGCGTCCTGGGGGTCGGCGAAGATGTGCTGGTAGTACCAGGGGCGGCCCTGCAGGTCGCGGTTGTCGCTGACCAGTTCCCAGGTATCGCCGCCGTCGTCGGAGCGGTACACGCCGCAGGCCTCAGCCTCGATGGTGGCCCATACCCTTCCGGGTTTGGCGGGAGATACGGCGATGCCGATTCGGCCTTTCAGCCCACCGGGCAGGCCGGGGTTGTCGGTAATCTCGGTCCAGGTGTCGCCGCCGTCCGCCGACTTGAAGATGCCGCTTTCCTCGCCGCCGCTGATCAGGCTCCAGGGAGTGCGGCGGGTCTGCCAGATGGCGGCGAACAGGATGCGGGGATTGCCGGGGTCCAGAGACAGGTCCGCCACGCCGGCGTTTTCGCTGCGGAACAGGACCCTCTCCCAGTTCTTGCCGCCGTCTCGGGACCGGAAGACGCCCCGCTCGTCGTTGGGGCCGTAGGCGTGGCCCAGGGCGCCTACGTAAACGATGTCAGGGTTGTTGGGGTGGACCCGCACCTTGCAAATGTGGCGGGTGTCGGACAGGCCTATATTGGCCCAGGTCTGGCCGCCGTCGGTGGACTTGTAAACGCCATCGCCGTAGGTAACGTCGCCGCGAATGGTGGACTCGCCCATGCCGGCGTAGATGACGTTGGGGTCGGAAGGAGCGACGGCGATGGCCCCCACGGAAGCGGTGTTGAAGTAGCCGTCGGAAACGTTGTCCCAGTAGGCGCCGCCGTCGGTGGTCTTCCAGACGCCGCCGGCGCAGGCCCCGAAGTAGAAGACCATCGGGTTGACCGGGTCGCCGGCCACCGCCACCACCCGGCCGCCCCGGGGCGGGCCGATGCATCGCCACCGGACCGCGCCCAGCAGTTCCGGGGGCATGGAAGGGGCAATGTTGGGGACACTCTGCGTTTCAGTCGTGGTCATGGCAACACCTTCGCGTTCATTTTCCTTGTCTGCGCCCGCCGGAATTGGGGCGGGCCGGATTAGTTGCTATTTGTCGGAACCCTGCCACCGGCGACAACGCTTTACGGCCTGGGCGTTGCCTGGGGCATCCTGCGCGGCGGGGCCGGCAGTTCGGTCAGGCTGGACAGGTCGAGGGGCGGCAGGTCCACCTGGACGAAGTTGTGCACCCCGTTGGCCAGTTCGGTGTACCGTTCAAACCAGGCCGCCAGCCGTCGCTGCCACGCCGCCAGCCCGCCGCTGGCGTGAAGCTCGAAGACCGCCTCCCGACCGTCCAGGCCAGAAGACACCTGGTCCCAGGCCAGTTGCAGCAGGGCCGCCCGCTGCATTGCGGTATAGCCTCCTCCGCCAAAGGCATCCTCCAGTTCGGCGGCCATGGCCGGGTCGGCGAAGTCGGTGTCGGCGGGGGCGTTGACCAGCGACGAACCGGGCAGGGCGCGCAGGATTTCGCCCATGCGTTGGCGCACCCGCAGGGTATTGATGCCAGCGGACGCCACGTGAAGCTGGTTGGGCAGGGCGTGGCCGCCGGCCGTCGTCTCCGGTTCCAGTTCCGCCGCCACCATGCAGGTGCGGGTGGTCTGGACGTTAACGGTCAACTCTACCAGTTGCTCGACGGTCTGGGGAGTTTCCTTGAGGCCCATGACCTCGGCCAGGGCCAGGGCGATGGACAGGGTCAGTTCCGCCTTGGCCAGCCACCCGTAGCTGTGGTGCCACAGCAGCCAGGACACCAGCGAGTGACGGGTGTTGCGGTTGATGGGTTCCGCGGTAAAGACGCGGTGCCGGGGGATGAAAACATCCTCCAGCCACACCATGGAGTCCAGCTCGTCAAACCGGCTACTCAGGGGCGACAGGAAGGGATTGACGTGCCTGGCCGCGATGCGGCGGGACACCACCCGCAGGCCGGGAGCGTTGACGGGCACGATGAACCACAGGTACCGGCCGCTGTCCGGCGGCAACTCGGTCCGGCTGGTGATGAGCAGGTCCTCGGCGAAGGGGGTGCTGGTGTGCATCTGCACTTTGCCGGATATGACGATGCCCTCGTCCGTCTCGCTGACCAGCTTCAGGGCCGCCCGGTCATTCTCGTCCTCCCGCAGCCGGGCGCCGATGAGCGGGCCGCCGCCGGCGAAGGTGAGAAACCGGCCAGTTTCGGCCAGGGAATCACGGTAGGATTCCGCTGCCGCAATATCTTCGTCAGAGTAGTCCAGCCGCTTCAGGACATTCAGCATGCCCAGGGCAATCAGCGCTCCGTAGCCGGGGGTGTGGGTCATGTTGCCGCCGGTCAGGTAATGGACTGCGCTGATGGCCTTGCCCAGCCGGCGCAGGTCGTCGGATGTCTGTGGCGGGGTGAGGGCCAGGGGGCGCCGCCGGCCCTGGTTGTCGGGCGGGGTGAGCAGGGTATCCTGCCAGGCCAGGTCGAAGTGGCGGTCGTACCAGGCCACGTATTCATTGACCATGGCCGCCGTGGCCGGGTGGGTGGTAACGTCGTCCACCGGGCCTTCGCCCACCACCCAGACATTGCGCCCGTCGCGCAGGCTTTCCCTGTAATCAGCGCCAGTCCTCATGCTTCACTGTCCCCGGGATGACCGGATCGAATTAGCTATTGTACATTGATACCCACGATCAGTGGGACTGCCCAATTCCTGCGATAACTGTTCAGAGTCTGGGGCCATCCTGTCCCCCGGTACCGTCTTTCCGGCGAAAGCCGGAATCCAGGAAGGTGAGTGAACCGGCGACATTGTGAATGGCAAGATTTCTGGATACCGGCTTTCGCCGGTATGACGGTTTCGGAATGGGAATCCCTCCTCAAAGGTGACGATACAGTCCGCTGACTACAACCCAACCACCCGCACCCGGTTGTTGTGGGTGTCGGCGATGTACAGGTTGCCGTCGGCGCTGATGCCGCAGCCGTGGGCGCGGGACAGGCCGGCGTCCACGGCCGGCCCTCCGTCCCCGTCGCCGCCCTCACGTCCACCGGCGATGGTAGTGACGATGCCGGTGCGGGGGTCGATGCGCCGGACGGCGAAGTTCTCGGTGTCCACGACGATAATGTTGTCCTCCAGGTCGCAACGCATGGCCTTGGGCGCGCCCCAGGTGGCGGCCAGGGCCGGGCCGTCGTCGCCGGTGTAGCCAAAGACCGACTCAGCCCCGGCGATGGTGGTCAGGATGCCGTCGGGGGAAATGCGGCGGACGCCGTTGCCCTCCCGCTCAGCCACGTACACGTTGCCCCGGCGGTCCATGCAGACGGCGCGGGGGCCCATCAGGCTGGCCTCCGTCGCCGGCTTGCCGTCGCCGTCGCGGGACTTTTCTCCCGTGCCCGCAAAGGTGGTGATAATTCCGGTGGCCAGGTCCACCCGCCGGATGCGCTGGTCCTGGATGTCCGCAATCAGCAGGCCGCCCTTGCCGTCCAGGAACAGGTCGTTGGGCTCCTTGAGCATGGCCTCATTGCCCGGGCCGCCGTCGCCGCCGTAACCGAACTCGCCGGTGCCGGCGATGGTGGAGACGTTGCCGGTCTGGGCGTCTATCTTCCGTACCGCCGGGTCGAAGCGCTGGGCGAAATAGATATCGCCGTTGCCGTCGATGGCCAGGCCGTAGGGCTGGTTGATGACGGCTTGCAGGGCCGGCCCGCCGTCCCCCGCATAGCCCGGTCCGCCGTTACCGCACACCCGGGTGATGATGCCCGTCTCCGCATCCATCCGGCGGATGAGATGCTGCCGCCCCATGCAGACGACCATGCTGCCCCGGGGGTCAAACTCGCAGGCGTAGGGAAGCTGGCAGGCCGCCTCCAGGGCGGGACCGCCGTCTCCCTCCCACCCCTCGTCGCCATTTCCCAGGACAGTTTGGATTATGCCTTTCCGGGCCAGCATGGGAGCCCTCCCGTCTTTGGAATTGCCCCATTATGACACAACATTCCCCGCGGGATACCAGTTTCCGCTGCGTTAGTCCTTCTCCGTTGCCCATTGCCCCTTGAATACTGGCCGGCTATGTAGCATATTTGTTGCGCCGGCTCATTTCGGGCGCCGGAACAATTACCTGGCCTGGATTAACCCGCCGCCATGGCAGGGAAGGAGAGAGTACCATGACCCACTACATGTACATAGCCATCCAGGAAGACGACAAGATTGCCACCTTCACCATCGACCCCGACACCGGGGCCCTGGCCCACCAGCGCGACCTGGCCGTTGCCGGCGGCCCCTTCACCATGGCCGTCAGCCCCGACGGGGGCCACCTGTACGTCGGCTGCCGGGAAGACCCGCAGCTAATCAGCTACGCCATTGACCAGGCCAACGGCGACCTGACCCGCACGGGGCAGATAGCCCTGGAGTTCAATCCCACCTACATCAACACCGACCGGAAGGGCCGCTACGTGCTGTCCTCCTACTACCAGGGCGCGCACGTGGGCGTCCACCCCATCGGCGGTGACGGTTCGGTGGGCGGCGAACCCGTTGTGTGGATTGAGACGGCCACGGGCGCCCACGCCATGCAGACGGACCCCACCAACACCTACGCCTTTGTTCCCCACATCGCCGGCAACGGCCCGAACCGCATCTACCAGTACCGGTTCGACGAAAACACAGGGCAGATAGCGCCCAACTCCCCGGCCCAGGTGGAACCCGACGGGTTCCACGGCCCCAGGCACTTCTGCTTCCATCCGTCGCTGGACGTCCTGTACTTTTCCAACGAGCAGGGCTCCAGCGTGGGCGCCTACCGGCTGGATACCGCCAACGGCACGCTGACCCAGTTCCAGACGGTGCCCACCATCCCCGAAGACTTCACCGAGCGGAATACCTGCTCGCAGATACAGGTGACCGGCACCGGGCGGTTCCTGTACGCCCCCAACCGGGGCCATAACAGCATCGCCTGCTTCACCGTGGACTCCGCCACGGGAGAACTGGGCGACAACGGCAGAGTGGAAGCCGAAGCCATACCCAACGCCCTGGCCGTGGGCCCGGAGGAGAAGTTCCTCTACTCCGCCGGGGTGGAGTCGGGGAACCTGGCCACCTTCGCCATTGACGGGGAGACGGGGCAGTTGAGCCGGTTGGCGACTACTTCGATTGGCAACCGGCCGGCGTGGATATCGCAGGTGGAGTTGCCGTAAACAGAGGAAGGCCCTTCGACAGGCTCATGGCGAACGGGGTGATTAACCATCAATTCAACCATCTCGAATCATGAACACAAGGGGGAAACTCATGCCGGAAATAGAGAAGAAACTGAATGAAATGGGCTACCAGCTCACCGAGCCTCGCCGGTCGGCAGTGGGCAACTTTGTCCCGGCGGTGCGGACGGGGAACCTGGTGTACACGGCGGGCACTGGCCCGGGGCTGCCCGACGGCGGCCTGCTCCACGTGGGGAAACTGGGCGCGGAAATTACCATCGAGCAGGGGTACGACTGCGCGCGGCTGACCATGCTGAACCTGCTCTCCAACCTGAAGGGCGAAATCGGCGACCTGGACAAGGTGAAACGGGTGGTGAAGCTGCTGTGCATGGTCAACGCGGCGCCGGAGTTTACCCAGACTCCCCAGGTGGCCAACGGGGCATCGGACCTGCTGGTCAGCCTGTTCGGGGAAAAGGGCCGCCACGCCCGTTCCGCCGTGGGCATGAGTACTCTTCCCGGCAATATGCCCATAGAGATTGAGATGATAGTGGAAGTGGAGGATTAGTAGTTCAACAGCCGCGCCAATGGCGCGGCTGTTCCGCATCGTAATGATGGTGCGGGGTCCAACCGTCACTCTGGCGAAAGCCGGAATCCAGGGGCTTTCTCGTCAGGGCTATCGCAATCAAAAGGGAACATCGCTAAGTTGGGAAAGCCTCAATATAATGGCAGATGTATAATTGAAGAGTTGCGGAGCCGCCGGCATAATTTCTCCATAATCAGGCTGTATCATGTCTGCGGGAGCGCCACGCCGCCGGTCTTGGCGTTCCCGGGCCGAGTCTTGCCCCGGAAGTAGATGGATTGCCACGGCAATTCGAGAGCGTCAGCTAGTTGAACGACTATTCCAGCTTTATTTCCAGTGTCGTAATGCCGAAAAGTCTCAGTGGCGCCGCCATCCCCCCGGCCCTCGCCGGATTTTTTCTTTCCCTTCTCATTTTCTTCCTTTTGACCGTTGGCGGCCGGCCGGTGACGGTTGAGGCGCAGGCAGAATGCCCAAGTCCGATGGAAGACCTGCCCACGGTTGAAGCATCGTCTCGCACTCCCACCGCCAACACGAGATATGAGGTGAAGTTTGTTACTCCTACGGCATTAGCGCCCCACTTTGACAGCATCGTTATGGATCTGCATGAGGATATTGGGGTGCCCCGGGGGATTAACCCTTTCCAAGTTCGGATTCATTACGTTTGCGGTGAAGATTCAGGCCGCGGCTCCGCTTCCGCAGTCGACCTGACGGACCAGGACGACCCACGCCGGCCTACTACGTTGACCCTATACCCTGTTATCGCAGGGGATGGTCGGGACGCTCCGCCCAAGGCCATACCCCCTAATTCCGAAGTAACTGTAATTTTTCAGAAAGGCGCCGGTATTTCCAACCCCACCGAGGGCGGAGCCTTTTCCTGGAAGGTGGGCGTGGGCAATGAAGAAAACCTGTTGGATGCCGTCCACCCTCCCCCGGAAAATCCCGATGATCCCGACGTCCGAAAAGCATTCCGTATGGCCTCCGGCGCGGAGGAAGGCGCCGACGTGGGGCTGCTGGTGGACCGGGAAATCCAGTTGAGCCACGAGGAAATAAGCCGGGGCCAGTCCATCACGGTCATTGCGCGGGGCTTTAAGAACGGCCATACCCTGGCAGTGTGGCGGGACGCAAATGTCAACGGCATGCGGGAGACCGGAGAAAGCGATCTGTGCCGGGTGGAGGTGGCCAGTAACGACATCGGCTACTGCGACTTCGTGGTTCATTCGCCACCGTTTGTAGCGGGCGCAGGAACCTGCCCCGATGAGACGGATGACGATGGCAACGTAATTGCAATTGACCTGGACTGCAACTTCATCAACGCGGTAGATGGCCTGAGCGGTTCCACAATAATCCTGGGAAAGGGGTCGGAGGAGATTCACGAGGCCGACCAGTTGCTGGAACTGGTGGGCCGGATTGAGGCCGATATTGTGCAGGGGCCGGGCGGCGATATCCAGGTGGGAGTAATTGATTTTCCGGAGGGCGTGATAACCAGCGTTTCCATTGGCGGGGTGCCAGCGGATGTAGAGGAAATGAAAGTAGGGAAATCGGGCCGTCTGTACTTCAGCGTTCCGGTCCCCGATGAAGTTCGTATGGGGCGCCAGTCCCTGCGGGTGGAGGTGGACAGGGACGACGACAAGGAGCCTGACCCTTACTCCCGTGAAGTCATCGTGGACATTTCCCAGCCCAAGGCCATTGTACGCATTTTCCCGGAGACGGCGCTGGCCAATCAGCGGGTGGCGCTGTCGGGGCTGGGCTTTCACGATGATAGCGGCACGACAATTGATGAAGTCACAATCGGTGGCTACACGCTAAAGCCTTCCCGAATTAACGGGGGCGCAGGCTCAATCGACGTAGGCGGGGACGGCAACTGGTCGGGGTCGGTGGACCTGCCCATCGTGACGGCCACGACCAGGGAGGGGACCCACACCCTGGAGGTAAAGGACAGCCAGGGGCGCACCGGTACGGTGGAGGTTACGGTACCGCCCAGGAAGGTGACGGTGACCCCGCTGTGGGGCCGCCCGGGTACCGTCGTCGAGGTGACCGGTACGGGCTTCCCAAGTCGCAACAACTACGGGTCCAGCGTCAACCTGCGCGTTTACTATGATTCGGGCGACGGGTCCACGGTGGTTTCCGCGGAACCGGACGCCTTTGGCAACTTTTCCGGCGAAATCGAGATTCCCCTGAGAACGGCCACTCCTTCTTCCAATTTTGTGCGGGTCGAGTTTGACGACGACAACGGCGTTACCGTGGCTACCATGGCGCCCCACGAGGTGCCCGGCGCGGTGGTGCAGTTATTCCCTGACTCAGGCCCTCCGGGGACGGCCGTTACCATGAGAGGGACGGGATTCAGGCCCTACGTATCGGTGGCGTCGGTGATGTTCTCCATTATCGACGTTTTACCCGGGCGCGCCACCACCACGGACGCCAACGGCGAATTCACGGTGGAACTGCTGGCCCCGGGCCTGGAAGCGGGGCAGCAGAACGTCCTGGCGACCGTGGCGGGAGTTACCGCCAGCGCCGCCTTCACCATAACGGAGTCCGGCGTAGTTCCGGGAACCCCGACACCCGTCGCGGAGGCCCTGGAAGACCTGGGCGACCGACTGCTGCGGGTGTTCCACTTCGACAATGATGCCAAGGTCTGGTCCTTTTACGCACCGGCGGTGGCCAGCGACAGCACCCTGGACTTCATGGTGGAAGGGGAAACCTACCTGGTCCTGGTCAGCGAGACCACACGGGCGATCCTGAACGGAGAATCTCTGAACCTGACCTGCTACCGGGGCAATTGCTGGAACCAAATAGTGTGGTAGGACCAGTCGCAGGCCGGGCAGACACTGCAATGCAGTGGGTTCAAGGGTGTTCGCCGGCTACACCGTGCGGGCTCTGGGTTCGAGGATGGTGACTTGCATGTTGGGGGGGAGGTTGGCGGTGGTGACGGTGAGGCTGCGGCGGGGTTGTACCTCGCTTACCCCCATCAGCTGGAGAAAGGCGTCCAGGGTGCCCAGGGGTTCGGTTGTCCCCGGTATCTGGTAGTGCATGGGTATGACGATTTTGGGGTCCAGGTCCTGCATCAACTGGAGGATTCGCTCCAGTTCCAGGGTACAGCCCCCGCCGGCCGGGGCCAGCAGCACGTCCACCGGCTGCAGTTCCTCCACCTGCCGCGTGGTCAGGGGTGTAACGATGTCGCCCAGGTGGCACACGTTGACGTTGTCCATCACGATGGAGTAGGCCACGTTGCGCTCCTTCTGGGGTTGCCCTTCCTTCAGGCTGGTCATCACGCCGCGGGCCGCCACCCCGGAGTATTCGTACTCGCCGGGGGCATCGAAGACCTTGGGGGAGCCGCCCACCTCCAGCCGGTTGTTGTGGTTGACGTGGGTATTGCTCACCGTTACCACGGTGGCCGGCCGGGTTTCGGGACGGAGACCGATGGAGGACGGAAAGGGGTCGGTGACAACCACCAGGTCGTCGGAGCGGAGTCGGAAGCAGGCGTGGCCCAGCCAGGTAATTTCCATGTTTATTGATCCCGTCCCTTCACTAGATTCACCAATTTCCAGGCACCCGGCAGCAGCAGGGATGCCGCAACCAGCTTGACGATGTCGCCCACGATGAAGGGATACAAACCCCATTCCAGCGTGGTGGCCCAACGGCTTTCGGCCGGGGCGAAGGTGGCCAGCCACAGGAGGCCGGGCACGTAGAGGATGACGTTGCCGGCCAGCATGGACAGCAGAATCCAGGGCTTACGGTCCCAGCCCCGCTCCGCCAGCCAGCCCACAGCGTAGGCGGCAGGGATGAAGCCCACGATGTAGCCGCCGGAAGCGATGCTGCCCACGAACCCGGACGCGCCGTCGGCGTAGAAGGGCAGCCAGGTACCAGCCACTAGGTAGAGCAGCAGGGCCGCCGCGCCGCGCCGGCTTCCCAGGGTGGCGCCCACCAGAAGGACGGCAAAGGTCTGCCCCGTTATGGGCACGGGCGTGAAACCCAGGGGAATGGCGACCTGGGCAAGCAGGGCGGTGAAGAGACAGCCGCCGATTACCAGGGCCAGGTCGCGGACGATGCGGCGGACGCCGTCGCTGGCGGGAATCAGGGTATCGGCCAGCACGGGCCATACAGTTTGTGCATTAAGGTTCAAGGGAATCTTCCTGTCTCAAGAGTAGTGGCAGTTCCGGGGCCGGCCCCGGCACGGATCACGGCCAGACCACCGTGTTCCAGCAGTTGCCTTCGTCGCAAATGAACTCCAGCTCCCGCCCGTTGATTAATACGGTAACGGATTCGTTGACCAGAATCAAATAGGTCCGGCCCGAAGCTACGGCCTCCAGGGTGCTTTCCTCCGGCACCAGGGGGTCGTAGTAGATGAACTCACCCGTTTCCTGTACCCAGTGCCAGACCCTGGCGAAGTTGTCTCCCAGGGGCGCCATGGCCTCGGCAACGGGCACCGCGGAGGCTTTACCGGAAGGGCCGGTACCCGGGGAGGGGGCCGCAGACTCCCGGGGAGTATCATCCGCTGCCGCGCCGAGCAGGGTCGCGGCAGCAGGGACCGGGGACGCGGTGGGGGCAACGGTTGGGAGGACCGGCGTCGGAACCGACACGACGGTGGGGGCCGGCGCCAAAGCCGGAGCTTCCGTGGACCCGCCCTGCTGCAACGCTGTCAATGGCGGTGAAGGGACAACGGACCGGACCAAAGGCTGACCTCCAGGGACTGGGTCGGCCAGGTACAGCGCAACGCGTATCGAACCCACCACCAGCAATACCGCTCCAATAGCCAGCAGGACGATGCTGCTCCCGCTCAACGACATTGCCGCTCACCCTCCACCGTGTCGCCCGCCATGCCCCGATCCCGGAAAACCGATCCCGGAAAAGGGCAGTATAAGTAGGTTGCAGCGAGGGGGTCAACGCTTGACAGCTTTTTTGGGGGCGTGCTAATTTCCAGTCGCAGGCCGCCTCTTGTGCGGCCCAGTACCGTTTGACTCTTGAATCCCCGACGTGGGGCAGAATCGTATATAATTGCAGCAATACCCAGTTGGCTTCTTGGGGAATGCGATGCTAACCCAACGCGCTGGCAGCGTATTAAACATCCTGGTTAGCGAATACATCAACACCGCCAACCCCGTGGCGTCGGAGGAAATTGCCCGGCTGTCGCCCACCAAGGTCAGCCCGGCCACCGTCCGCAACGCCATGTCGCTCCTCACCGAGGAGGGCTACATCTCCAGGCCCCACGTATCCGCCGGGGCCATACCCTCGGACCGGGGATACCGGTACCACGTGGAGACCCTGGAGGAAGTACCCCCGCTCTCCGACAGCGTACAGGAGCAGATTCACCGCCACTTTGGACGGGCCGACGCCGACCTGGCCGAGTTGAGCCGACGCTGCGCCCTGGTCCTGTCGCGCATCACCACCAACATGGCCATCGTAACCGTGCCCCAGGCCCGTTCGCCCCGGGTAAAGCATATCCAGCTGGTTTACCTGGACGAATTTTCGGCCCTGGCGATACTGGTGCTGCAGGACGCCCGCCTGCTGCGGCGTCTGCTTACCGTGGACGAGCCGACGGACCAGGACGCGTTGAGCCAGGTGGCAAACTACCTGAACGACCGGTTCAGCGGGCTGTCCTCGGCGGAAATTGAGGCGGTGTCGGGGGACTATGGGCCCCTGGCGGAACGGGTGAGGCAAAGCACGCTGTCCCTGCTGCGGGAAGCGGACAACTACTCCATTCCGGAGCATTATGTGGACGGGCTGCGCTGGCTGCTGAACCAGCCGGAAATGGCCCAGGGCAGCCAGGCCCGGGAACTGGTGGAGCTTCTGGAGGAACAGGTCCTGCTGGACAGCGTGCTGTCGGAGCAGCCGGACAGCGGGGACATAGCCGTGTTTATCGGCGCTGAGAACATGGAGGAACCGCTGCGCCCCTTCGGAGTAATCCTCTGCCAGTACGGCATACCCAACCAGGCCAGCGGCACTATCTGCGTTATCGGCCCCACCCGCATGAGCTACGCCGACGCCATCAGCGGGGTGGGATACCTGTCTTCCCTGATGAGCCGGCTGGTACTGGAGCTGTACGGGGGCCGGGCCACGGGCAGCGGGCCGTAGGAACCCCGCCGCAACAGCCGAGAAATTTTGACGGACGGGGCGGGCGACTTACCCGCCCTTTATCTTGCCACCGGAACATGGCAATGCCTGCCGGCGCCGGATGGGCGGGGCCGTTGTGGTAAACTGTGCCAGAACCCGGGCTTCATAATTTACATACACTTGGGGAGCGAATGTCGGAGAACCATAAACGAATGCTGGCCATGACCAACCTGCCGCTGGTGATTGTAGGGATACTGTTCGGCGCGTCGGGCGCGGCCATTCTGTGGGGGGAGTCGGCGGAATTAGCTACGGCGGTGGGACTGGCCCTGTTCCTGATTTCCGCGCTGGGCGGCAAGCTGGCCATCGAAATAGTGCTGGGGCTTACCCGACTGTACGTCGCTGTGTATGAAATGCAGCAGAACACGGTGGAGAACACGGTTTCCCTGACGGAAAAGAAGGTTGACGACATTATTCAATTGTCGGAAAGAGACCCCAGGTTCGGGTACTCCGACATCCAGAGCTTCCCCCGATTGGGGCGGAGAAACCCGCTCATCCAATCGGCCCGCAGAAAGGTGTGGAAGGCTTGCTGGTTCCTGTATCCGCTGGGGCTGGTATTCTGCATAGTTACCGGAGGCACGGCTGCGGTGTTCGAGTTCGTCGGCATTGGCTATCCCAACATTGTGCTGGCAATCGGCGCCGGCTTTACGCTGGCTGCCATGCTCGTCGCCTTTGGGGAACCGCTGCTGGGCAACTGGCAGATTATGCGTAAATGCAACCGCATGCTCCGCGCCGCATACCAGGTGGAAAGGCGGCTGGCCGGCGGGAGAGAAGAGCAGGCCTGAGAACCCCGGAGGGGCGACGTCACCCCCATCCTTACCTTCCCCCGTTAAGGGGGAAAGGACTAATTCAGTGGTTCGCTGAAGCAAGCAGCCAAACTATGCCGGTAAGCAACGAAGATATAGCGGAAATTCTTGAGAGCATGGGCACGCCTTCGGAGATGAAGGGCGACACCGTGTTCAAGATACGCGCCTATACCTGTATTCCCGCATTCCCGTTGGTCACTCCGTGACGCGCCCGGCCTGGCATGAGGATGCGTCGGGCGCAGTTCCGACTGCCGGGGAGGACTCGGGTTATTCGGGTGAAACTGGGGCCGGCGTCCTGGCAGCCACGGCCCCCGAACCGGTTATTCACCTGCGAGCCGCGGTGCAGTCGGGCACGGGCTGGCCCCAGGCCGTGCTGGAGGCGGTGGCCCTGTGGACCGCGCCCCAGGAAACCTGGCAGGACCGCACTTTCCGCTACCTCATCGCCGGCGAGGCTTTGGACTGGTTGACCCTGGCGGAGCGGCTGTGCGGGGAAATCGAGGGCTTCATTCCTCCCGCCGACCTGGAACGCCTGCTGTTCGAGGGCGCACTGCCCGACGACGTTACCCCGGAGGAGTTCAAGGAGTGGATGGGCGGAAACAAGCACCGGGCCTACCTGAACTACTGGTACGGCGTGGTGGTGGAAGAGGCGCTGCAGCAGGCGGCGGAGGACGACGTTCGCAAGCGGGAAAAGGCGCGCTGCTACCCGGACCATGAGGAGATGGTGGAAGAGGCCTTCACCCACCTGTACGGCAAGAGCCGAGCGGACCTGCTGAGAAGCTACCGCAAAGAAGCGGGTATCCAGGAGTACGCGCCACTGTCCCTGGCGGACTGCAAGGAATTCACCTACTGGCTGTCCAAGCTGCGCTTCAACCTGTGGGACCCGGCCCGGGTAGCCAGCGATACGCGCAAGGGGATTCGCTACCTGAGCCGGCTGGAACATGTGCCGGGGCCGTTGGTGGCGGAGGAAGTTGGGGGATAGGGGCGATTGATTCCCCGCCCTTCGCTCGCCGGCAGTCAGGTTGCCGGCGCCTCCAGCTTAATCGGATGCCCCGGGCCTGATGGGGTGGAGCCTGCCGTCAACGCTTTTCACTTCTTCCCGATTCAACGGTTGAGCCTGCTTCCCTACAGATGCGGGTACTTTGATGCTGTCGCAGATATAGGACTAATGAATTGTTACTCACGTTTCCGCCTCGCAAATGTATTGAAAAGCCGGGCCTTCCCGTCTAAAATCTGCTGGGCCCAGTTGGTTTAAGTTCGGCAAAATTTGTGCAGGGCGACCCGGTGTCCCCCTACCAACTGCGGCAGGAGAATACCCCGGCATGGTTAGCAGCGATTTCGAAGAAGTTTCAACTATGGCAGAACTGTCCGAGCAGGACTTGTCGCCCCGTCGGTATCAACGGGGCGAAATTGTAGAAGGCGAGGTGGTACGGGTGGATGACGACGGCATCGTCGTCAGCATTGGCCTCAAGACTGAGGGCATAGTTCCTCCCCACGAAATGCGGTCCCTGTCCCACGAAGAAAAGGAGGGCCTGCATACGGGGGACAGCGTAATGGTAACGGTCAAGGGTGGACGTGGGCCCGGCGACATGGCCCTGCTGTCCCTGGACGCGGCCAAGGAAGAGCAGGGCTGGCTGGACCTGCTCCAGCACTCCAAAGAGGGCGACACCATCACCGCCCGGGTGGTGGAACAGAACCGGGGCGGCGTGGTGGTCAATTACCTGGGCATTCGGGGATTCGTTCCCTTTTCCCAGTTGGCGCCCATGCCCGGCGACACCCGCGACCAGGCGATCGCGGAACGCATGGGCCAGGAATACCCCTTCCACATTTTGGAGGTGGACCAGGCCCGGGAGCGACTGGTGCTGTCGGAGCGCGCCATCTGGCAGAAGCAGCAGGAAGCCGAGCGGGAAGAGTTCCTTTCCTCGCTGGAAGAGGGAACCCGCGTCAACGGCAGGGTGACGTCGCTAAGGGGCTTCGGCGCCTTCGTCAACCTGGGCAAGGCCGAGGGGCTGGTCCACATTTCCGAGCTTTCCTGGAGCCGCATCAAGGGGCCGGAAGAGGTGGTGAGCGTGGGCCAGGAACTGGAAGTGCAGATACTGAAAGTGGACCAGGAAACCAAGCGCATCAGCCTGAGCCTGAAGCGCACCCAGCCGGAACCCTGGGAAACGGTGCCGGAACGCTACAACGTCGGGGACATAGTGGACGGGACGGTAACCCGCCTGGCCGACTTTGGCGCCTTCGTGAGGCTGGAAGACTGGGTTGAGGGCCTGGTCCACATCTCCGAGCTTTCGCCTCGCCAGGTGAAGAACCCCAGCGAGTGCGTTTACGTCAACCAGCAGGTCCGGGTGCTGATAATGGACATTGACCCGGTGAAGCGGCGCATCAGCCTCAGCTACAAGAAGGCGTTCGGAATGTAGTCATGGCCCCGGACCAGGAATTACAAGTCAACGGGGAAGACGCCGCGGAGTCCCAGGAAGCCGGCAGCCCGCCGGGCGAACCTTCCGGCCAGGCGCAGGAGCAGGAACCGGTACAGGAACCGGCGCCGGCGCTGGAACTGGGCAGGGTGGAGCGTCCGCCGGTCGAGCGGTTCCAGGGCAAGCGTCGGTTGCTGCTGGTACCACTGATGCTGGCGCCGCCGCCGGACGTGACCGAGGCAGATGCCGAACCCCAGGCAATATACGACCGGTACTGGGACCAGATCCGAACCCAGGTTGATGCCCTTGCCTCGGCCCTGGGCGGCCTGCACCGCATCTACCACGAGAGCATGATGGAGGGCGGGGAGGCGGGTATGGCCTACCTGGAGATGGCCGACCCCAACGCTTACGCCCTGGCCCAAGTGCGTTTTCAGGCGGGGGCCACCCTGGAAGCCACCGAGAGCTTCGACCTGATTTCCGAGTGCCTGGATTTGCAGCGCTGCCTGATGCTGCCCCTGACCAACGAAGGGGTGGCCACTCGTTTGCAGCAGTGGCTGGCGGAAAGCACGCACGGGCGTTACGAACACATTGCCGGCCGGATTGACGAAACCCTCCAGGCCGATGAGACCGGCCTGCTCCTGATTGGTGAACGGCACCAGGTCCAGTTCCCCAGCGACATTGAGGTCTTTTACGTGGCGCCGCCGGCCCTGGACGAGTACCGCCGGTGGCTGCAGAATTGGGTGGCCCGCCAGCAACGGGCGGAAGAGGAAGGTGTGGGGTCCCAAGTCTCCGAAGAGATGGACGTGCCCTAGCGGGCGATTGTCATTACGGCCACTCCCCGTTTCTCCGCCTGTTGGCGGAACTCCTCGGTGGGAGCCGGCGCTATGACAACCGGTTTTACCGTTTCTCCGGTGGCACGGGACAGGACCGCCGCTCTGCGGAGGGCCCGGGCAAGATCATCCTGGTCGGGGCCGGTAGAGACCTCGCATACGGCGTGCAGTCCGTTGGTTCCCCTCAGTATCAGGTCAGTATTCGCCAGGTCTATGTATTCGTCCTGCGTGATGCTTCCATTCGCCACTGCCGCGCTCATCGTGTCATGGAACTGCTGGGGGGCCAGCCCCTTTTTGGCGAAGGCAACCCGGGCCCTTTCCACACCCAGGTCGTGAGCCCTGGGGATCGCCTGCTGTATTACGCGCTCCTCGTACAGGTCGCCTTCGATGTTTCCTGAACGGCTTTCCAGGAGGCGGGTAGTGGCGCCCAGGTCGCCGGTTCTGGTGTTCAGGTCTTGAACGGACCTGTTGACCTCGTCCAGGCCGGACTCCACTTGGCCAAGCCTGTCGCCCAGGTCTCCGGTCCTTGCGTTGAGGTCTTCCACGGAGGTCTTGACCTCGTCCAGGCCGGACTCCACTTGGCCAAGCCTGTCGCCCAGGTCTCCAGTCCTTGCGTTGAGGTCTTCCACGGAGGCCTTGACCTCGTGCAGGCCGGACTCCACTTGGCCGAGCCTGTCACCCAGGGATTCCAGGCCTTCGCCGGGCTGGCCAACTGCGGCGCGCAGCGACTCCAGGCCGGCCGGCATGGCCAGCAGTTCGCCGGTCAGCACATGCCGCCTGAGCTGTTCCGCCAGCTGAGGGTCTTGCGCCATGGCATCCAGGATGTCCTGAAAGGTGTTGATGGGGGTCGTCATAGCTTTCGGCTGATTCTTGGAGCTTTCCTTTTCCGGTGATTATACCACCGGTTTCTTTCGTACTAGTTGCGTGTAGCTGCTACTGCCCGGTTTCGAGAGTTTCGCAGCCTTATTTTTACCGGGAATTGCTTGACATTGCTAAATTTCGGTGAATATAATCTTTTTGGCTACTACCCACCAGCACGACCCCACAGCGTGGGTTGTCTCCCTTACCCATCCCGAACGGCACTTTCTCCGGCCTTATTTTTTCTCGCCTCTCAACAGTTCTCTTATGGCTGAGGCATGACCACAAAGTACATTTTCGTCACCGGCGGAGTGGTAAGTTCCATCGGCAAGGGGATTTGCGTTGCCTCCATTGGCCGCCTCCTCAAGAGCCGGGGGCTGTCCGTTTCCGTGGTGAAGCTGGACCCCTACCTGAATGTCGATCCGGGCACCATGTCTCCCTACCAGCACGGCGAGGTATTCGTTACCAAGGACGGGGGAGAGACGGACCTGGACCTGGGGCACTACGAGCGGTTCATAGACGTGGAGCTTACCCGCTCCTCCAACCTCACCGCCGGCCAGGTCTATATGACCCTGATCGCCAAGGAGCGGCGGGGGGACTTCCTGGGCGGCACCATACAGACGGTGCCCCACGTTACCAACGAAATCAAGGCCCGCCTTACGGAACTGGCCACCGAATCGCAGTTGGACGTGCTGGTCGTGGAGGTGGGCGGCACGGTGGGCGACATTGAGGGCCTGCCATTCCTGGAGGCTATCCGGCAGATGCGCAAGGACGTGGGCCGGAACAATGTTTGCTACGTACACCTGACCCTGCTTCCGTACATTGCCGGGGCCGAGGAACTGAAGACCAAGCCCACGCAGCACAGCGTCAAGGAGTTGCGCAGCATAGGCATCCAGCCCGACGCACTAATCTGCCGGAGCGACGTGCCCATTGCCGCCTCGATCCGCGACAAGCTCTCGCTGTTCTGCGACGTGGACGGGGAAGCGGTAATACCGTTGCAGACGGTGGACAATGTCTATGAAGTTCCCCTGATCCTGGAACAGGCCGGCCTGGGGGAATTCATAATGGACCTGCTTTCCCTGCAGGGGCAGCCCCGGGACCTGACGGAATGGTCCAGGATGGTGGACCGCATGAGCCGGCCGAAGGGAAGGCTGCCCGTGGCCATCGTAGGGAAATACGTGGAGTACCCGGATTCCTACCTCTCGGTGCGGGAGGCTCTTCGCCACGCCGGCACGGCCCACGACCTGGACGTGGATATCAGGTGGGTGCATTCGGAAGATATTGAGCGCAATGGCCCGGACTCCTACCTGGACAACGTACAGGGCATCGTAGTTCCGGGGGGCTTCGGCCCCAGGGGCGTGGAGGGCATGATTGACACGGTAGGGTACGCCCGGAAGAACAACATTCCCTACCTGGGCCTGTGCCTGGGCATGCAGGTGATGGTCATTGACTGGGCGCGGCACATGCTGGGGCTGGAGGGAGCAAACTCATCAGAACTGGACCCGGAGACTCCCTACCCGGTCATACACATCATGCCGGAACAGGAAGCCGTTACCGACATGGGAGGCACCATGCGCCTGGGCGGGTATCCGTGCCGGCCGCAGAAAAATACGCTGACGTCCTTCGCCTACGGCAACGACGAGATTGAGGAACGGCACCGGCACCGCTTTGAAGTGAATAACCGCTATCGTGAGAGCCTGGAGGAGTCGGGCATGATCATGGGGGGCCTTTCTCCGGACGGCAAGCTGGTGGAGACGGCCGAGGTTGCCAACCACCCCTTTATGGTGGGGGTGCAGTTCCACCCGGAATTCCAGTCCCGCCCCAACCGCCCGCACCCCCTGTTCTGCGAGTTCATCCGACAGTCTCTGGGCACGGTGCGCGAGGGCAGCCAGCAGGTCCTGCCGCTGGAGGCAAGGTAAAGGCGGAGACTTCGTATCTTGTATTCTCCGCGAAAACCGGCGTCATCATTAAGCAGCAAATACAGGCAGTAAACAGCTAACCGAGGAAGACGGGGCAGCCGTGAAGATTTTTCTGGATACCGCAAACATTGACGAAATACGCGAGGGCGCCGAACTGGGCATCGTTACCGGCGTAACCACCAACCCATCCCTTGCCGCGAAGGAAGGCATTGGCGGCAAGGCCAGCTACCGGGCAGCGGTGGAGGAGATTGCCGACATTATTGACGGGCCCATTTCAGTAGAGGTGGTAAGCACCGACGCGGAGGGCATGGTTGCCGAAGGCCGCGATATTGCCGAGTGGATCGCGAATCCCTGGGTCAAAATCCCCAGCACCACCGAGGGATTCAAGGCCATATCGGTCCTTTCCCGGGACGGAATCAAGGTGAACCAGACCCTTTGCTTCTCGGTAAACCAGGCCATCCTGGGCGCCCAGGCCGGTTCTACGGTGGTCAGCCCCTTCATCGGCCGCCTGGACGACATCGGGCAGGAGGGAATGACCCTGGTGGAGGACATCGTTGATATTTTCCAGCAGTACGAAATCCCCACGCTGGTGATGGCGGCCAGCATCCGCCATGCCCTGCACTGCACCCTGGCCGCCAAGGCGGGGGCGGACATCTCCACCGTTCCTTACCCGGTGCTGAAGCAGATGGTGCAGCATCCTCTGACCGACGCCGGCCTTGCCCGCTTCCTGCAGGACTGGGAAAAGGCGGGCAACGCCTGAACTAACCCGGCCTAGCGCCTTGACATACTGGAAGGCACAATGGCCAAATTATATTTTCGGGATTCACTTAACCTTTAGTTTCGAGGCCCTTCTTCAGACAGCAAAGCGCTATACGTGTGTAGATATTTCCAGCCAGACCTCTCTTCGACCGGTACCTGCCCCGCTGTAATGCCCTGATGACAGCAGGCAGGTTGGGCAGGGAGAAATCCCCGCCCGCTACCCCAGTCCCATTGACCAGTTAACAGTTGGAAGGATTCCCAAACCGGGGGTAAACCCCTCATTCCCAAATCGCGCCGGCCACGGCGCACCGGCAAGGCGCAGAGCCGCCGGTCCCCAAAGCAAATCGAGGTGATGATGACGACTACTACCAAGCCCAGGATGATGGAGGTAGCCCAACTGGGGGCTATGACCAAGGAGCAACTGCTGGACCTGGCCGAGGACTATGGCCTGGAAGACGGGGCCGCCCTGGCGGCGGTGCGCCGGGAAGACGTGCTCAACCGGATGCTCCATGCCGTATCGGGCCAGCAGGCCCTGCTTTCCTCCGGCATCCTGGAGATAATGGACGAGGGATACGGTTTTCTCCGCCAGATCAACTACCTGCCGGCCACGGGCGACGTCTATATCTCCCAGTCCCAGATCAGGCGGTTCGGGCTGCGGACCGGCGACACGGTAACCGGCCAGGTGCGCCCCCCCAAGGAGGGGGAGCGGTACTTCGGGCTGGTGCGGGTGGAAAGGATCAACGGCCTGGAAACCGACCAGATTCACGCCAGGTACCGGGCCCAGTTCGAGTACCTGACCCCCATATTCCCGGAAAGGCAGGTGGTGCTGGAGACCGACAGCGTCAACCTGTCCACCCGCATGGTGGACCTTTTCGCCCCCATCGGCCTGGGGCAGCGGGGACTGATTGTGTCGCCACCCAAGGCGGGCAAGACCACCATCCTGAAGCAGATCGCCCATAGCGTGTCCCTCAACATGCCGGAAGCGGTGCTGATGGTGGTACTCATCGGTGAGCGGCCGGAAGAGGTTACCGACATGCGCCGGGCCGTTGACGGCGATGTCTTCGCTTCCACCTTTGACGAGTCGGTGGAGGAGCAGTGCCGGGTGGCGGAACTGGCCCTGGAACGGTCCAAGCGGCTGGTGGAGAACGGGCAGGACGTGATAATCCTGCTGGACAGCGTTACCCGCCTGACCCGGGCCTATAACCTGGCAGTGCCCACCAGCGGGCGCACGCTGTCGGGCGGCATCGACCCGGCGGCCCTCTACCCGCCCAAGAAGTTCTTCGGCGCGGCCCGGAATATCGAGGAGGGCGGCAGCCTGACGATAATCGGTACCTGCCTGGTGGACACGGGAAGCCGCATGGACGAGGTGATTTACGAGGAGTTCAAGGGCACCGGCAACATGGAGCTGCACCTGGACCGGAAGCTGGCCGACCGCCGCTTCTTCCCGGCAGTGGACATTGTCCGAAGCGGAACCCGCCGGGAGGAGTTGCTGTACGACGAGAACACCATGAAGCAGATCTGGCTGCTGCGCCGGATGATTTCCCTGATTTCCAACGACGGGTCAACCAACGCCACGGAGCGGGTGCTGGAGAGGCTCTCCAAGTACCCCAACAACGAGGAATTCCTGGACAACCTGAACAAGGATACCTGACCATCAAGGCAAACGGCGGACGGCAGAACGGGCCCTCTCTCTTCCAAGACGAGAGGGCCCGTTCGTGGCATACAGGCGGTGCGCCTGGCCCCTCGCTGCCGTGGGATGGCTTTACTCTGCAATCACGGGGCGTGGTATCATTAACGAAAGAGACGAGGTGATTTACGATTTTGAGGGACGGCCGATTCGGCTGCCCTGGGAGCGGTGGTTGCACACCACTCGGCCTGAGCACCCTTACATGCTATACATGAGGTCGGAATTGGTCGAAACCTTGCAAAATCCCGACTTCGTTTCACGGTCATCTTCCGATCCTGCATCGGTAAGGGTTTACATTAAGTGGTTTGAAAACACCTACGTTGGCAATAAATGGTTGAGGGCAATTGTCAAGGCTGAAGGCGATACCGACTCATTCGTGCTGACCGCGTTTGTACGTCCGCGGGCGGATGCAGGAGACGTAATATGGCAAAAAGAGAATCCGTAAACGTCTGGTTCGATCGGCCTGGCAATTTCCTGGAGATTTTCTGGGGTTATGACGATGGAAGCGGAAATAACTTCGAACTAGATACCGAGTTGTACCCTACGATTTTTCTTGACTCGTCAAATCTTATCGCAGGATTCCATCTCCTGGGCGCGCTGAAGAAACGGAGCGGGGAAGTGGAAGAAACTTATTCCCTGGACGAAAGTCCGTCGCATCCGCTCACCGTCAAATACGACCGGGCCACGGACCTGTGGGACGTGCAGTGGGGCCCCGGGGCAGTGGAGTACGTGGAGACGCCCAATCCCCGGGTCAAGGCCCGGGTTGATGCCGAGGGTGAAATACAGGGAGTGTTGATTTACGACCTTCGCACCTTCGACGGTGAAATACTCAACCAGGACATTTACCCGGTGAAACCGGGTGCAGCCACGACCTAGAACCGGCCGCCGAGGCGGGGCAACTCATCAAGAAGCAAGAAAATGCCGGAAAGCAAGATACTGATAATCGACGACGAATGGGAGTCGGCCATCGTCAAGGCGGTGCAGCGGCGTCTGCAGGAAGAGGGCTGGCAGACCATCATTGTGCAGCCCCACTCCCAGTGGCTGGTGGGAGACGAGTTCGAGACCGCCGCCATCTACGCCATCGAGGACGAGCGGCCCGACGGCGTGCTGCTGGACGTGCGCCTGGGCGAGCACCGGGACGACCAGTTCAAGGGCCTGGAAATACTGCGCCAGATTGTGGAACATCACCCAACCCTGCCGGTGCTGATGTTCACCCAGTACGCCCAGGGCCCGGCCCGGGATACGGCGGTGCGCGGCGCCCTTCGCTGGAACGCGCCGGTGGACTTCATAGACAAGCTGGCCAGTCCGGAAGAGGTGGTCCTGCGGCTGCGGCGGTTGATGGGCTCCAGCCCCGAAATTATTCCCATCGGCGCTCACCTGCTGGTGGACGTGGGAGCGGAAACGGTTTCCGCCCGCCAGGAACGGGACGGAGTTCTGGCCCCGGTGGCCGACATTCACGGCATGAAGTTTGAGATTTTCCGTGAACTGGCCGCAGCATGGTACCGCAGCCCCGGTGAACTTGTCCCCTTCAGCCGGCTGGAACGCTACTCCGAGGGTGAGGAGGCCCGGGCTTCCCTGCGGGTGCGCATTCGCGAAATCAAGGTTTCCATCGGCAGGGCCCTGGGCATCCAGCTGGGCGCCAACGACCTGATAGTGAACGTCCGGGACCGGGGCTACCGGCTGGCGCCTCCGCAGATGTGAGAAAGTGCTGCTACCCAACCTGAGGAACTCCCTGTCCTGGAGCCTTCCCCGGGCCTGGCTGCGTCCCGTGGGGCCCGGCGGCGTTGCCCGCCTGCTGGGAACGGTGGTCCTCGGCCTGGGGGCAACGGCCCTGATACTGGCTCCCTTTATCGGCGAGGCCATGTTCACCCGCATCTGGGGAATCGAACCGCTCACCTACGTGGGAGCGGCGCTGGTTATCCTGGGCCTTGCCGTTACCACCCTTTCCTACTTTGTATCGGAGTTGCTGCGGTCGCGGCGCCAGGCTGCCGACGAGGCAACCCGCTTTGCCGAACGCTGGACCCAGGTTACCCAGCAGTATTTCGACCTATTCAACCACGACCTGGGCCGTCCCCTGCGCCGCATCCTGGGCAAGGAGCGGGAGATTCGCGAGCAGTTGCAGGCCATGGGGACAGAAGTTCCCCCCTACTTCCGGGAGTTGCTGGACGAAATCGAGGAGCAGACTCCCAGCTTCCGCCTGATGATGTCGAATATGCAGGTGCTGATTGAGCTGGAGACGCCCATCACGGGAGAAAGCCTGCACGCCGTGGAGCCGGTGGAGGTAGTGCGCCGTATCGTGGACCGCTACGGGCTGGTGGCTGCCGACGCCGACAAGCAGATTGTGTGGTGGTCGGAACCTACCGACTTCGGCATCGTTTACAGCGACAGTTCCGCCATCGAGCACATCGTCACCAACCTGGTGGACAACACGGTCCGGTATGCCCTGTCCTTCGCGGAAATCGGACTGACCAGGGACGACGACAATTTCCACATCCGCGTGTGGGACGACGGCCCGGGCATCGCGGCCCGCTACCTGCCCTACCTGTTCGACCGGGGGTGGACGCCGGAAGTGGCCCGGCACGAGGAACGAACCACTTCGGGCCTGGGGCTGTTCATCGCCCACACGCTGGCCAAGCGTTACGGCGGCAACCTTACGGTGGAGAGCATTACCGACCCGGACCCGGACCACCACACCTGCTTTACGGTGACCCTGCCCCTGCTCACCAGGCCGGGCCGCAAATCGGGAGAGCCAGTGGCATGACCTTCCATCCCGGAGGCGGCCGGCCACGGTCCAGGCCGACCATCTCTGCCTTCACCCGGTTGTCGTTAGTAGCGAGCCTGTTCCTGGTAATTGCGCTGGGCTGCGTACAGGTATTGGACCGGCCGGGAACCGCCACACCCGCGCCCGCGGAGGCGCCCTTGCCGGTGGCAACCATTCCGGCGCCGACGCCGTTACCGACGGCTACTCCGGTGCCCACACCCACGCTTACGGCCACGCCGGAACCCACACCCACGCCGCCGCCCACTCCTACACCTACGCCGGAACCCACACCCACAGCCACGCCCCAACCGACGCCCACGCCTACGCCGGCGCCAACACCTACGGTTACACCAACGCCGATACCCACTCCTACGCCCGGGCCCACACTCACGCCCACGCCCCAGCCGCCCATTCTAATTATCGAGTCGCCCCTGGACCGCAGCATAATCCGGGAAGAATCGGTGACCATCCAGGGAATAACCAGCCTGGGAGCGTCGGTGAGCGTGCGGGGGAGGGCCGTGGCCGCCGGCGAGGAAGGCCGGTTCCGGCTGTCGGTCCCCCTGGCCCCGGGAGTTAATAACCTGGACATTTTCGCCATCAACCCCGGCGGGCAGCGGCAGGGCAAGACGCTGACGGTTACCTACCTGCCCCTGGAACCCTGCTTCCTGACCATCACCCAGCCCGATGAGCAGGACAGGACTGTGGCCCAGCCTACGGTCCGACTTTGGGGGCGCACGGCGTCGGACGCCACGGTGTCGGTCAACGGCATCGCCCTTCCGGTGGACCAACTGGGCATCTTCTCGACCACCATCAGCCTGCAACTGGGGCCGAATGTAATCGACGTGGTCGCCATCTGCATGGGCGGGGAAACCCTGCGAGAGAGCCTGGAGGTCACTTTCGAAACTCCACAGCCCTGAACGCCAACAACCCCCGGGAATCCAGGCCCAATCAAGATGGCGATGACGCCAGCCACTACCAACCGCCAGCGAAAACAGCTATCATCCTGTCAATCCTGTGCATCCATGTTAATGAAGGAGGCTCAACCATGCGCACACCCGTAACGACCCGTGATATGGTTCCCGAGGAATTGCGCGAGGCTTTTGACCACGAAACGGCAAACACCGGCGGCACGGTAACCGGCGGCCCCGGTTCCGCCATGATCAACAGCCCGGAGATGCGGCGTCGGGCCAACAGCCTGGTCAACTACCTGCGGGACGAGTCGACGCTGGACAAGCGAATCCAGGAACTGGCCATGATTGTTACCGCCCGGGCCAACGACTGCCAGTACATCTGGAACGCCCACGCCGCCGGGGCGCGCCGCCAGGGCATTCCCGACGCCTTCGTGGACGCTTTGCGGGACGGCCAGCCCCTGCCCGAGCTTGCCGCCGACGAGCAGGCGGTGGTGAACCTGGGCCAGGAGTTCTTCAGCACCCGCAAGGTCAGCGATGCCACCTTCCAGGCGGCCCACAACCAGTTCGGGGCGCAGGGGTTGACGGAGCTTTGCACCCTGTTCGGGTACTACGCCTTGCTGGCCTTCAACGCCAACACTTTCCTGATTGATTTGCCGGAGGAGAGGACGGAAGCGGCGCTGCCGATTTAGCTGCGCTTGTCCACGAAGGGGCGCGAAGGGGCACGAATATTCGCGAATCGATATGGCGGGGGCGATGGCCCCGCTTCCGTTAGCTGCCGTTTGCGGAGGAAGCAAAAGGCGCCCCACAAATATTGACAGGCAAAGAGCGTTAGGGTATCTTTTTTCTACCTTATAATCGATACCAAACAACGGCCTTCGGGAGGGTGTTTCAGATAGGCGGTTGCCGGGTATCGGTTAGGCTTGGTTGATGACCGGGCCAGTGGAATCAGCTATAGAAATTAAAAAAGCAAGGAGGATTGTATGGCTGACCAACAAGATGTTGCCTTGATGGCCCACCTGTTGCGGCGCGCCGGTTTCGGAGCCAGCCGCGACGAGATCGAGGCCAAAGCTGCGCAAGGTTATGACACCGTTGTCGATGAGCTGCTCAACCCAGGCACGGTCCCGGGGATTGAAGAAGACATGCTCATGCGGTACATGCCCGCCTATCACGAAGCGGCCGCTATTGAGACCAACATCCAGGCGTGGGTCTATCGTATGATCAACACCCCCCGCCAGTTGCAGGAAAAGATGGCCCTCTTCTGGCACATGATTTTCTGCGCCGGTCACTCCAAGATTGACAGCGGCCAGGAAATGGGCCGGATGATCCAGATGTTCCGCGACCACGGCATGGGCAACTTCCGGAACCTGCTCTGGCTCCTGTCCACCAGCCCGGCCATGGTGTACTACCTGGACAACAGCGAGAGCCACAAAACAAACCTGAACGAAAACTACGGCCGTGAGCTGCTGGAGCTGTTCTCCCTGGGCGTCGGCAAGGACGAGGAGTTCAACTACTCCGAGGACGACGTAAAGGCCTGCGCCCGCGCCTTCACGGGCTGGAACATCGCTCCCTCGTACCCGCCTTTCCCCTACGGCCGCAGCCCCTGGGAGTTCCGCTACGACCCGGCCGACCACGACGAAAGCGAGAAGACCTTCCTGGGCGAGACCGGGAACCTGAACGGGGACGACGTGCTGGACATTATTGCCCGGCAGCCGGCCACCGCCCGCTTCCTGGCCCGCCACCTCTACAACTTCTTCGTTGCCGACGACGTGCAGATTCCGGCCTGGCGCCTGACTCCCCCGCGGGACATGGCCGCCATCGAGGCCATGGAGAAGGCCTACTTCGACTCCGGCTACGAGATAAAGCCCATGCTGGAAGTCCTGTTCAAGTCCGACTTCTTCAAGGCCGAAGACGTGCGCTACGCCAAGGTCAAGAACCCCGCCGAGATGGTGGTCAGCACCATGCGGCTGGTGGGCGAGCACCGGGACATTCAGCCCGGCCTGTTCGAGTTCTCCCAGGAGCCCAAGTACATGGGCATGGACCTGATGAATCCCCCCACCGTTGAAGGGTGGCACACCGGCCGCGAGTGGATTGACAGCGGCACCCTGGTGGAGCGCATCAACTTCGCCGCCGACCTGATGGGGAACACCGAGCTTCCCGGCGTCCAGTCCCTGGTGGGCCGCCTGATGGCCCAGGGCGACACCCTGACCCCCGACCAGTTCGTGGAAGGCTGCCTGGACTTGACCGGCCCGCTGACCGTCACCGAAGAGACCCGGGGCCAGCTGATGGCTCACGCCTCCAAGGACGGCGACCTGAGCACCAGCAACCAGGCCGAATTTGCCCGCCGCACCGGCGAAATGTTCCAGATGATTGCCGCTACGGCAGAGTTCCAGTTCGAGTAATAAAGTAGAAGGAGAAGAGACTATGGTTTCTACGCAGAAAGACCCGGTACTGGCCGTTCTGTCCCTTTCCGGCGGCAACGATGGCCTGAATACCGTAATTCCTTACGCCAACTCCCTGTATCGGGACTATCGGCCCACCCTGGGCATTCCGGAAGGGCAGATTATTCCCATCAACGACCAGTTGGGCTTCCACCCGACCATGGGGCCGCTGAAGAAGTTCTGGGACGAGGGCAAGCTGGCCATTTTCCTCGGCGTCGGCTACGACAACCCCAGCTACTCGCACTTCCGGTCCATGGACATCTGGCACACCTGCGAGCCCGACAAGATCGGCACCGAGGGCTGGCTGGGTCGCGTCCTCAAGGAAATCGACCCCAATGCCGAAAACGTGCTTTGCGGCGTCAACTTCGGCCGGGGCCTTCCCCGGGCCCTGGTAATGGAGGGCGTACCCGTGGCCTCCGTCGGCAACCTGGAGACCTACGGCCTGCTCACCGGCATCGACGGCGAGAGCCAGCGCGACCAGGCCCTGGACGTGTTCGGCCGCATGTACTCCCCGGCCATGGGCAGCGGCGCCGTGATGGACTACATCCACAGCACCGGCACCAACGCCCTCAAGGGCGCCGACATCCTGGCCACCGCCCCCGACAAGTACACCTCCGAGGTGGAATACTCGAACACGGTGGTGGGCCAGTACATGAAGAACATCGCCCAGACCCATCTGGCCGAGTTCGGCAGCCGGGTGCTCTATACCACGTCCCCGTACAACAGCTTCGACACCCACGCCAACCAGGCCTCGCTGCACTCGGGCCTGTGGACGGACGTGTCCAACAACGTGGACACCTTCTACCAGGACCTGCGGGACCATAACGCCAGCGACAACGTCATGCTGCTTATGTTCACCGAGTTCGGCCGCCGCATCGGCGACAATGGCTCCGGCACCGACCACGGCGCCGGCGGCATCGCCTTCGTTGTGGGCGAGCACGTGAAGGGCGGCATCTACGGCGAGTACCCGTCCCTGGAGCCCGGACAGCAGGAAGAGGGGGGCAACCTCCGCTACAACATGGACTTCCGCTCCATCTACACCACCGTCGTGGAAGACTGGTTCAAGATGGACGCCCAGCCCATAGTCGGCGGTTCCTTCGAGAAGGTTAACTTCCTGTAAGCCCGATAGTCCGCAGGGGCGGGTTTGAAACCCGCCCCTACCCAAAAGGCTTGACAGGAACGACGGAAAAAACGCCCGGCGGTACCGGCTGGCACATTGTAGGAAAGGCCGGGGCCACCGGAACAACACAAAGCAGAAAGACGAGGTAAGAGCATGAGCACCCATTTCTTTGGTCTTACCAGCAGGACCTACGAGTACAGCCACTCGGTGGGCCGTAACGAGTTCGCTGGTACGGGGTTCCGCAACCCCTCAGACATGGCAGTGGATGCCGAAGGCACGGTGTACGTGGTCAACCGGTCCTATGAGAACCGCCCCGACGGTGTGCGGGTAACGGCCTGCACGCTGGACGAGGAGTACATCAGCGAGTTCGGCACCTATGGCGAGGAAGACGGCAACTTCATCTGGCCCGCCGGCATCGCCATCGACAGCGATGAACGGCTATTCATCACCGACGAGTGGCTGAACCGGGTGACCATCATGTCCAAGGACGGCGAGTTCCTGGGCAAATGGGGCACCGGCGGCTCGGGCGACGGTGAAATGGACCGCCCGGCCGGCATCGCCATCAGCGAAGACGGCAACGTCTTCATCGTGGACAGCCGCAATTCCCGGGTCCAGAAGTTCACCCTGGACGGCCAGTATCTGGGCCAGTTCGGCAGTTTCGGCGACGGCCCGGGCCAGCTGAACATGCCCTGGGGCATTGACCTGGACAAGGACGGCAACGTCTACGTGGCCGACTGGCGGAATGACCGCGTACAGGTCTTCAACTCCGATGGCGTGTGGCAGGCCAGCTACGGCCAGTCCGGCGACGGCGTGGGCCAGTTCAACCGACCCAACGGCGTGGCGGTGGACGCAGACGGCGACATCTACGTCACCGACTGGCTGAACGACCGGGTACAGGTCCTGGCGCCCGACGGAAGGTTCGTCACCCAGATGGTGGGCGACCACGTAATGTCCCAGTGGGGCAAGGACAAGCTGCTCTCCAACCCGGACATGATCCGACAGCGGGCGCTGGCCTTCGCCAACGACCCGACTTACGAGCGCAACTTTGCCCACCCCTGCGCCGTCCGCGTGGACAGCCAGGGCCGTGTCTGCATCCTGGACCACACCCGTGGCCGCATCCAGGTCTACAGCAAGGTGAAGGACCCGGTGCTGGTGTAAGCGCCGGTTTCCTGAACGTGGAACAGCGGTAGGGGCGGGTTTGAAACCCGCCCCTACGTTTTTGGCGACGCTGTCCCGCTGACCCTTCCTTCAACTATGCCTCCGGCGGCCCCTCGGGCATGCCGTCGTCAATCCAGCGGGCTATTTCGTCCACCTCTGCCCTGGTGATGAAGGGACCGCGGAGGGGCATTTTGCCGAAGGTGCCCACGCCCCGGTACAGGGAGCGCACAAAGTGGGTGTCCCTACCGGCCACTCCCGGCTCAATTGCCCGGAACCCGTTCAGGACGGCGTTTCTCAGGTCTTCGGGCGTCTCCCAGTAGTATTCGTGGATGCCGGGGTAGGGCTCCCGTCCCCACCGTTCCTTCCACCGCTCCATGATGTCGGCGATAATTTCCTTCACCCGGGGCCAGTAGACGGGTTCGGGGGTTTCGCTGGGCTGCGTCATGTGGAATGCTCCTGGATAAATTCACATGGATGCACAGGATATACAGGATAATGGAGAAGGAAATATCCTGTTCATCCTGTCCATCCATGTTTGAATGAACCTAGACTGGGTGTTCCTGCATGGACTCACGGCGCAGCAGTTCCAGGGCGTGGGGCAGGACGGGCAGGACCACGTCCAGGGTTTCCGCGACGCCCTTGGGGCTGCCGGGCAGGGTGATAATCAGGGTTTTGCCCCGGGTACCGGCCACTGAACGGCTGATCATGGCCATGGGGGTGAACTTCAAGGTTTCGGCCCGCATGGTCTCCGCCAGGCCGGGCACTTCCCGGTCGATGATGGACAGGCAGGCTTCGGGGGTTATGTCGCTCGGCCCGAGGCCCGTGCCGCCGGTGCTGACGATGAGGTTGACATCGGGGGAGTCGGCCCAGTCGGCCATGCGCTGGGCGATCATTTCCTTGTCGTCGGCAACGATTTCGTAGCGGACAAGTTCGTAGTCCGGCGGGGGCAGCATTTCCTTAATCTTGTCGCCGCTGGCGTCGTCTGTCCGTTGGCCATGGTATCCCGAGGTGCTTACCGTAAGAACTGCAAGTCCAAACATATCCCCTCCAAGGGGAAATAATACCATAGAGGCGGGAGGCTATGAAGCTCATCCACGAAGGGGCAGGAAGGAACGAGCAGAAGGGAGGCCATCCTCCAAAGGCGGACGTTCCGCAAGGGCCGCCCCTGCGAAAGCGGAGAAGGTAGCGGCGCTTAAGCCATACCTGCCAGAACCGCCTGGGCGGTGGCGCCGATGTCGGCGGGGGTGGGGATGATGTGGGCGCCGGCGTCGCGCATGGCGGCGATTTTGGCTTCGGCCCGGGCGCTGTCGCCGGTGATGATGGCGCCGGCGTGGCCCATGCGCTTGCCCGGGGGCGCCGTGGCCCCTACTATCAGGGTGCAGACCGGCTTGGTTACAGATTCCTTGATGTAGGCCGCCGCTTCCTGCTCCATGGTGCCGCCGATTTCACCGATGAAGACGATGAGGTCGGTGTCGGGGTCTTCGTTGTACAGGCGCAGGATTTCGGCGAAGCTGGTGCCAATGATGGGGTCGCCGCCAATGCCGACGCAGCTTGACTGGCCGATGCCCAGGTTGGTCAACTGGCCCACGGCCTCGTAGGTGAGGGTGCCGCTGCGGGAGACGACGCCCACGCGGCCGGGCATGTGAATGTTGCCGGGCATTATGCCCACCTTGCAGCGGGCGCCGGGATTAATCATGCCGGGGCAGTTGGGGCCGATGAGCCGGACTTCGGGCTTGCGTTCCAGGTAGCGGGCCACCCTGGCCATGTCCTGCACGGGCACGCCCTCGGTGATGCAGGCGATAAGGGGAACGCCGGCGTCGGCGGCCTCCACGACGGCATCGGGCGCGAAGGGGGGCGGCACGAAAATCAGGGACACGTTGGCGCCCGTTTCGGCCACGGCCTCTTCCACCGAGTTGAACACGGGGACGGTTTCTTCAAACATCTGGCCGCCCCGGCCGGGGGTGACGCCGGCCACCACGTTGGTGCCGTAGGCCATGCCGGCCCGGGCGTGAAAGCTGCCCTCCCGTCCGGTAATGCCCTGGACCAGGATGCGCGAATTTTCGTTTAGCAGGATGCCCATAGGTGGTAATTACTCCAGGTAAGGACTAAACGGCCTGACGGACGGCCTCGGCGGCCTCGGTCAGGGTGTCGGCAAAGGTTACGTTGAGGGATGAGGAGGCCAGGATTTCCTTGCCCTCGTCCACGTTGGTGCCCAGCATGCGGACGATCAGGGGCAGGTTGGAGTCCATGCGCTCGAAGGCCAGGACGGTGCCCCGGGCGGCGATGTCGCAGCGCAGGATGCCGCCGAATACGTTGATCAAGACCCGGTCCACCTTGGGGTCCGACAGGATGATGCTGACCGCGCTGGCCACCTTTTCGTCGTCGGCGCCGCCGCCCACGTCCAGGAAGTTGGCCGGGGCCGCGCCGGCGGCGTTGGTTACGTCCAGGGTAGCCATGGCCAGGCCCGCCCCGTTGACCAGGCAGCCCACGCTGCCCTCCAGGTTAACGTAGGCAATCTCCATGTCCGAGGCGCGGGCCTCCAGGGCGTCTTCCTGGGAGCGGTCCCGCAGGTCCCGCAGGTCGGCGTGGCGGAAAAGGGAGTCGTCCTCCAGGTCTAGCTTGGCGTCCAGGGCCACCACCTGGTCGTCGCCGGTGATAATCAGGGGATTGATTTCCACCAGGGAGCAGTCGTTCTCGCTGAAGATGCGGGACAGGGCGTTGAGGACCTGGGTGGCGGGACGCGCCTGGGCCGCTTCCAGCCCCAGCCGGGAGACAACCCGCCGCGCCTGGTAAGGCATCAGGCCCAGGACGGGTTCGATGGGTTCGGTGTGGATGTCCTCCGGACTGGTGGCGGCCACCTCCTCGATGTCCATTCCGCCGGAGGCGCTGGCAATCATCACCGGGCCGCGAAAGCCGCGGTCGATGGTGAGGGCCACGTAGAGTTCCTTCTTGATGTCGGCCAGTTCCTCCACCAGCACCGAGTTTATGGGGACGCCCTGGGCGTCGGTCTGGCGGGTTACCAGGTTGCGGCCGATGAAGTCCCGGGCCACCTCTTCCGCCTCCTCCGGGGAGCGGACCACCTTGATGCCGCCGGCCTGGCCGCGCCCTCCGGCGTGGACCTGGGCCTTGACCACCGCCTGGCCGCCCATATCCCGGGTGGCGTCGCGGGCTTCCTCGGGGGTATTGGCCAGGATGCCCCGAGGCACTTCAATGCCGTAGCGGGCGAAAATCTCCTTGGCCTGGTACTCATGCAGTTTCATTTAAGCTCCGTGAAAGGGGATCTTCCCATTGTTTTCCGCCATCAGCAATCACGCTCGTCGATTGCCGCCAGGACGAGGGCAAAGCAAGGAAGACCGTGGAAGGGCCCTTGGTTGAACCACCTTAACCTACCGCCTTGTCCATCTTCAATTCAGCATCCGGTTCCCCGGCGGTTAGGCGACGTCCTGCGGCAATCAAATCCGCAACCAGTTCTTCGTTGAATTCCGTAATCTCGAAACCATGTCCTATGGCGTTTCTGTATTTTTGAGTCTGAGTAAGGCTGTTATATTCTTCCCGGGACAAAACCCCGAGAGAAAGGGACTGATCCAGCAAAAACCCTGACGTAGTGATCCCGTCGCTGAGAATACCCTGCTGGGTTATAAGATTCCTGATTGCCGCTTCCAGGGCTGACCAGGCCAGGAGGAACGCCGCCTCCGGCAATCCTCCTTCGAGCGCTTGCTCTGCATTCGACAACCGCAGCAGGACGCCTTCGGTATCTATGGGATAGACCCTTTCGGGGGAGTCCAGTTTTTCCGGCTCTCCCACCAGAATCAGTTCAAAACTCCAGCCGGGTTTCGATTCAATGAGTTGGGCCACTTCCCTGAGCCTGGGGTCAGCTGCCAAAGACTTCCGGTTGACTACCGCTATTACCTTACTCTCGCCCCCCTTACGGACCATCAGATCAGCATTGTAATCTGGAAAAAAGTCCAACGATGCATCGCGGGTCACTTCGTATCCCTTGCTGCGATACTCCTCTGCTGTCTTGCTGGCTATCAAATACTCTGCGTCAGTCGTTTGGGTTGTCAATTTGCCACCCCTTAACTCGTGGCCTGATTTACTAGAATATGGACAAAAGGTCCGGGATTACTGAGGCGTAACAGCAATATCTGAGAGGGATTTGGGATGCCTGCATCACCATTCAGGTTTCTCTTGCGACAAATCAGATCGAAGACCTGAGAATCGTCGACATAGACCAGTCCCTTCAGGGCATCCAGAATGGGCTTGGCCATGTTGTCGAGGTCAGGAGACCCCCCGTAGAAGAAATTGGCAAGGGCCACTTCCACCGTCGTACTTAAGGGCGGTTCTGAGCCCCAGTGTTGTCCGGCGGCCCGCTTTATATCTTCGATCCACCTGTTTCTTGAGAAAGCGCTGCTTTGCCTAGATGCGGGAGGCCCATCTATAACGAACTCAAAGGGTGTGGGCATTCCGGTATTCCAGTCTTCGCTATGGTCCTGAATCCCCAGCTAAGGCAGTCACGGAAATCAGTACCACAGGCAACACTCAAGGCTAATTCACTTCCGGCGAGCCCAGGAACTCGAACAATTCCTCGTCTGAGGACAGGATGATTGTGTCCTGGCCGCCCAGGAAGGCGCGGTAGGCCTGCAGGCTGCGGCGGAAAGCGAAGAATTCCGGGTCCTGGTTCAATGCTTCGGCCAGGATGCTGATGGCTTCCGCTTCGCCCTGACCCCGAATCTGGTTGCTCTCCTGTTCCGCCGTCGCCAGGATGACTTCACGGTCGCGGTTGGCCACGGCGCGAATCTTCAGGTCTTCCTCTTCACCTTCGGCGCGGAAGCGGGTGGCGATACGGTTACGTTCCGCCCGCATACGGGTGTAGATGCTGGGGGTCACCGATTCGGGGAAGTCGGCGCGCTTGATTCTTACATCGATGATTTCGATGCCGAAGTCCTGGTCGCTGGTGCGCTGCCGGACGCCCTGCAGCACTTCATCCAGAATCTCGGACCGGGTTTGCCGGGGTTCGATTTCAGGCAGGCCCTCTGCGTTCAGCACCGGGTTGCCATCGGAGTCAACGATGGGCTCGGCGCCGATAATCTCGAACCGGTCGCGCAACGCCACCCGGTCACGAAGGGTGGAAGTTACGATGTCGCCCAGACGGCTGCTGGCGTTGATTTCCGTCTGCAGGGTCTTCCGGAACTGCACCGGGTCCTTGATGCGGTACCGGGCATAGGAATCGATGATCAGATTCTGCTTTTCCTTGTCGGGCATGGATGCCGGGTCGGCGTCAATGCGCAGAATACGCTTGTCGAAGGTTACTATGGTGTCGACGAAGGGGGCCTTGAGGTAGAGGCCCGGCGTTGTGCGCGTGCCGATAACCTCGTTGAACCGCAGGATAAGCACCTGCTGGGTCTCGTCAACTATGTACAGGGACTGCCGCAGGACGATCAGCCCGATGACCAGAATTACGCCTATGATTAACAGCGCTCTCATTTGTTCTCTCAAATAGTCCGGTTTGTGCCTGTGCCATTAAATGCCGAAATGAAGGTGTCTATTGCCGGATGGAAAGGAAGGCCGTTCTCATCAGGGCTGCGGCCCTATGGGAACGGGAGTAGTTCCTTCCTGACCGCCCAGAATCAGAACCGTCTCGGCTTCCGGCGAAACGATAATCTTGCTGACGCCGGGGAGCACCTCTTCCATGGCTTCCAGGTAGAGGCGGCGGCGAGTTACTTCCCGTGACTGCTGGTACTCGGTCAGGATGAAGCGGAACTGGTCGGCTTCACCCTGGGCCCTGGCGATACGGGCCTGGCGGAAGGCTTCGGCAGCCTCCTTGATACGTTCGGCGTCACCCTGGGCCCTGGGGATAATGTCGGCCTCAAAGGCGCGGGCCTGGTTGATGCGGGTGTCCCGCTCCTGGCGGGCGCGCAGCACGTCATCGAAAGCGTCCCTGACTTCTTCCGGGGCCTTCACGTCCTGCAACTGCACCGTTTCGATGTTGATGCCCGTGTTGTAGGTGTCCAGGATTTCCTGCAGCCTTAACTTGGTCTGTTCCTCAACGCCTTCACGGTCGCGGACCAGGATGTCGTCAATGGAACGCTGCCCCACCACCAGGCGCAGGGCGGCTTCGGCGGCATCCTTCAGGGTGCGGCCGTCGGGCCGGCCCTGGGGTATGCCGCGGGTCTCCTCGCCCGGGTCGTCCACCCGGAAGAGGAAGTCGTTGAGGCTCTTGATGTTGTACTGGACCACCATCTGAACGTCCACGATGTTCAGGTCGCCGCTGATCATCAGCGCCTCGGTGGGGAAGGGGTTGCCGGCGCCGGTGGCGTTGCTGCGGAATCCCAGCTCCATGCGGCGGGTCTCGGTGACCAGGACCACGTCGCGCTGGCCTATGGGCCGGGGCCACCACCACCGCAGACCTTCCTGGGTTACCGGGTTGCCCTGCACGGCGCCGAAGAGGCGCAGGGCGGCGTTTTCACCGGGACCGATGGTGTACACGCCGGTGCCCATCCAAACGATAATAGCCAGTACGATGATGCCCAGAATGAACAGGAACAGTCCGCCGCCGCCAAAGCGGCCGGAAAACCGGCCCATTCCTTCGCGAAATCGTGCAGTAACCTGCTCGAAGTCCATTTCAGGCTGACGTTGTCCGCCAGGAGGATACATAAGCGGTTTCCTTCCAACAATATTCCGGCGGCAGTTCTGTCGTCCGCCGCCGTTATCCATGCCCCAAGGGAGCCGGAAATCACATCTATAGATTCTACCACCATTTGGCAAGGCCGTGCCGATTTTCCACGATATCCGCGCCAATTGGGCAAGGCGGCGCCGCCGCACGGGATGCCAGCAGTAGCCCAAAGGGGAAGGGAACGAATATAATGGAGAATACAGAGACTCCCAACATCCGGCGGCGCGCTTGTCGCCCGATGTCAAGAATTGCAATGGGACCAGGAGGCCAGGCAGCTATGGCGGATAAAGGAATGACCATTCATCCCGGGGCGGAAATGACCCGGATAAGGGTTACCTGTTCCCACCAGAGCGGCCTGCTTTACGTGGTGCCGGCGGAACGAAGCTGGGTCTGCAATCCGGAGCAGATGCCGGCCCACGCCCTGGCCGGTTTCTTCCGTGAACTGACCAACCTGAAAGACGACAGGGTCGCCCGCCTGATGCAGGACTGGGGACTTTATTACCGGCAGTTGCCGCTGGAAGGGGAAGAGGGGGAGCCGGAACAAGACGTCTGAGGGGGAAGAGTCTGTCTAAATTAAAGGGAATTATAAAGAAAACTCCCCATCGTAGCTAGATAGGGCTGGGCCAGTCTCAATAAGCCTGGCCCGTCCTTATCGCCGCCAAGGGCCATCCCGCTCGGTACACATAGAGGCTTTGGCTACCTCGATACCGCAGGAACATACCCGCCGGTCTTCCTTGTCGGGCTGGCCCTTTGGCCTGTCTGGGTTCGTGGGCATACGTTACTCCTTTGCCTGATATTTGTGCTGAGTGAGCATTGCTACGGTAGCTCTCCGTCGCCGTGCGGCAGGATGAATTCAAAGAACACGAAAAAGCCCGCTGCCAGTATGCACTATACCAGCAACGCCATTTCTATCCAAAAAAGTTTGCTCTTAAACATCTCAAACCTCAGGCGGACGCCAGCGCCGGCCCGGACCGCACCGAATGGGTCAGTATTTGAGACTGGATTGATACTGAGACTTTGGAGAGTTTTCTATATGATTCCCAAGTTAAAGGCTACGAAACGCCAGGGCCGGGGCTTTCGACCCCGGCCCTGGTTTGTCCACGATGACTGGAGGGCGCTACTGGCATTGGCCGGTTAGTTGTCCCCGCTGTTGCCAGGCATGGTGCCCAAGTCCTGGTCGTGGTGGCTGGACAGGGTGGGTGCCGGCTGGGGCGAGACGTTGGGCTGGGCCGGCTTGGGCGCGAAGGGCGGCGTCTCCGGGGGTACGGCGGGCGTGCCCGGGTCCTCTCCCCCACCCATTTCCTCGCCGTTGAAGAGGCGCTGCAGGTCGTCCCCGGATACCGCCTCGTGCTCTATCAGGTACTCGGCTATGCGCACCAGATTGGGCTTTTGCTCGGTGAGGATGTCGCAGGCCTGGACGTAGGCGTTGTTGACCAGTTCCTTGACCTCCTGGTCAATTTCCTCGGCCACCTTGTCGCCGTAGTCCCGCTCCTCGCTGATTTCCCGGCCCAGGAAGACCAGTTCCTCCCGCTTGCCAAAGGTGCGGGGGCCCAGGGCGCTGCTCATGCCGTAGCGCTTGATCATGCTGAGGGCGATCTTGGTGGCCCGCTCCAGGTCGTTGCTGGCGCCGGTGGTAACCTCATCGAAAATCTGCTCCTCGGCCACCCGGCCGCCCATGGTAACGGCCATCATGTCCAGGAACTGGTTCTTGGTCCACAGGTACCGGTCCTCCTCGGGGAGCAGGGTGGTATGCCCGCCCATGTTGCCGCGGGAGATGATGGAAATTTTGTGCACCCGGTCGGCGTGGGGCAGCACCCAGGCCACCAGGGCGTGGCCGGCCTCGTGGTAGGCCGTCATTTCCTTTTCCCGGCTGCTGATAACCCGGCTCTTGCGCTCGGGGCCGGCGATGACCCGTTCCACCGCCTCCTCAAAGTCGGGCATGTGGATGGTCTTCTGGTTCTTGCGGGCAGCCAGCAGGGCCGCCTCGTTAATCAGGTTGGACAGGTCGGCGCCGCTGAAACCGGGAGTCTCCTTGGCCAGGGTTTCCAGGTTGATTTCCGCAGCCAGGGGTTTGCCCTCGGAATGGACCTTGAGAATGGCCTGGCGGCCCACCACGTCGGGCAGGTCCAGCACCACCCGCCGGTCGAAGCGGCCGGGGCGGAGCAGGGCCGGGTCGAGGATGTCCGGGCGGTTGGTGGCGGCCAGGACAATGATGTTGGTGTTGCTTTCGAAGCCGTCCATTTCCACCAGGATCTGGTTCAGGGTCTGCTCACGCTCGTCGTGGCCGCCCCCCAGGCCGGCGCCCCGGTGGCGACCGACGGCGTCGATTTCGTCAACGAAGACGATGCAGGGAGCGTTGCGCTTGGCCTGGTCGAAAAGGTCGCGAACCCGGGCCGCGCCCACGCCCACGAACATTTCTACAAACTCGCTGCCGCTGATGTGGAAGAAGGGCACCCCGGCTTCGCCGGCCACGGCCCTGGCCAGCAGGGTCTTGCCGGTGCCGGGCTGGCCCACCAGGAGTACGCCCTTGGGGATGCGGGCGCCCAGGGAGAGGAAGCGTTCCGGGTACTTGAGGAACTCGACCACCTCCACCAGTTCCGTCTTGGCCTCGTCCACGCCGGCCACGTCGGAGAAGGTGACGGTGGGGCGGTTGAAGGGCATCATCCGGGCGCGGCTGCGGCCAAAGCTGAGGGTCTGGTTGTTGCTGCCCTGGGCCTGGCGCATCATAAACAGGATGAGGCCGCCGAAGAAAATGAGCGGAAGGAAGTTCAGCAGCAGACCCAGGAAGCTGCCCAGGCCGCCGGAACCCTTGAAGGTGACCTGGACCCCGCCGGGGCCGGTCTCCACGTCGTTGTCGGCCAGGACATCCATGATGTCGGTCTGGTCGTTGATGCGGCTGGTGTACTGGGAACCGCCGGCGCCGCCGGTAACGATGGGGATTACCGTCAGCTTATCGCCCTCCACGATAATTTCGCTGATTTCGTGGTTCTGGGCCTTGGCTATGACTTCGGTAAGGGGCAGATCGTTGCGCGTACCGAAGGCCGGAATCAGGGTGTAGAAGATAACGATCACCCCGATGATTATCAACAGGTAAACCAGGCTGTTGCGGAGCCACCGGTTATTTCCCATTCTCAATTTAATTCCCTCATGCGACCAACTTAAGGGCCGGTCCCTTGCCCAGCATCCCACCCCTAAAGGTATATATTAAATGAGGCAAGGGGAAATTGCAAAAAGTAAGAGCGATAGAGGCCGAGGAGGAAGGGATTTTGGGACAGGGCCGCCACAAGGGCCGCCCCTGCGATGGGGAGCGTGGTGCAGAGGGGGTTGCGATTTCAGCAATTATTGATTCGAAAAGCAGGCATTCCGAGGTTGCTAATTTCCCGTATGGAGGCAAAATTTGACGATTCCACATTATATTGGTTAATATAATTTTAACATTGCAGAAATTAACATTTAACTTTTTCGTAATTCGGGGTTAATACCCCCGGCCTATTCTCATGTTGAGAGCAATAATCTTTAGACGGAGGAGGAAGGTATGAACAATCTGGACGCCGCCTCCACGATCAAGGTAACCCGGGACGAAGATGCCCTGGTACTGCACTGGGAAAACGGAGAAGCCGCCGCTTTCCCCCACCACTGGCTGAAGGAAAACGCGCCGGAGAACCGCCACCCTGTTACCGGAGCAAAGCTGGCTTCGTACCTCGACGGCAACGACGAACTGAGCCCCTGGTCGGTGTATATCGAATACGACGAGACCCTGGTGATTTCGTGGGCGGGCCTCAGGGAAGTCAGCAGGTTCCCACTGGACGAATTGCGAGCGTCGACGGAATTCATCGACAGCGCCGAACTGGCACTTGCGGCAGACTAAAGGTATCAATCGGGTTGCCCGCTCCCTGTAATTGAACGGGAAAGGCGGACGCGCCTTCCCTGGCCGGGAATCAACGGTGATTAGCAGCAAGTCCCGGGCCGGTCGGACCCGGGCAGAGGGTGAAGTGGCGGAACGCTCAGTGCTCGTCGTAGAGGACGAGGAAAATCTCCTGGAAGCCCTGCGCTACAACCTGGAACGGGAAGGGTACCTGGTCCACACCGCCACCGACGGCGGCGAGGGACTGGAAATGGCCCGAAAGCTGAAACCGTCCCTGGTCCTGCTGGATATAATGCTTCCCACGCTGGACGGGTTTGAAATTTGCCGCATCCTGCGCCGGGAGTCGGAAGTCCCAATACTGATTCTCACCGCCAAGGGCGAAGAGGTTGACCGGGTGGTGGGGCTGGAACTGGGAGCCGACGATTACATTACCAAGCCCTTCAGCATCCGGGAACTAGTGGCGCGGGTGCGCAATACGCTGCGGCGAACGCGGCACCTGGAGGGGAACAAGGCCGGGGCCGACGAGGAGCAGAACTTCCGCATCGGCAGCCTGGAAATAGACCTGAACAGTCACGAGGCCCGGCTGGCGGGGCAGCCCCTGAACCTGAAGCCCAAGGAGTTCGACCTGCTGGCCCTGCTGGTTGCCAACAAGGGCCGCGCCTTTACCCGCGACCAGATACTGGAAAAGGTCTGGGGCTACGACTACATCGGCCAGACCAGGACCGTGGACGTCTATATAAGCTGGCTGCGGGAGAAACTGCAGGCAGACCCCACCACCGCGCGCAGCATCGTTACCATTAGAGGAGTGGGCTATCGCCTGGACGGATGAAGCTCCACCGTTCCCTTATTTGGCGCGTTTCCCTCATTTACGCGGCCATTGTTATTGCGTTACTGGCCGCCCTGATATTCTTTTTGAATGAAGATCCCCCCAGCCAAAGCGTAGCGGACCTGGAAGAACAGAAGGAAAGGGAGGCCCGCCTGGCCGCCACCCTGATAGTTCCCTACCTGTCTGATACGGCAAACCCTCCAAGCCTGGAATCCTGGCATGAACTCAGCAAGACCCTAGGCAGTTGGACAAACAGCCAGGTTACGATCATATCCCGCTCCGGAGAACCGCTGGCCGCCAGCTATTGGGATGACATCGCCAGCGGTCGCAGGGACGCCTCCAGTTACGACCTCACTTCCGACTATGACCTTCGTCGGGCTAGCCTAGGCCATGTGGCAAGCTCGCAGCGGAGGACATTTGGCGCGGACTACTCCTGGTTTCTTTACACCGCGGCGCCGGTTACGGTGGATGGCGACGTTGTTGGAGTGGTGCGGCTCAGGACGCCGGGCCCGGAGACTTCCCCGGGAATAGACGCCGCATTAGTCTGGTTTGCAGCCTGGGGCGTGTCGGTGGCGGTATTGGGCCTGGCGGCGCTTTGGCTGGCGGCCCGCCATTCCTCGCGTTCCTTCCGGGCCGTGGCCGATGCCTCTCAGCAAATGGAGCAGGGCGACTACGACCACCGGGTGCCGCCCGGCGCCTACGACGAGACCCGCCAGCTTACCGACTCATTCAACCGCATGGCCGATACCGTGAAGGGGGTTATCGGCCACCTGTCCTCTGAACGCGACACCCTTTCCGCGGTACTGGCCACCATGGCCGACGGGGTGGTGGTTACCGACCCCGGGGGCCGGGTGTCGCTGTTCAATCCCGCCGCCCGGGACCTGCTGGGGATTCGCGCCGAGCAGGTGGAGGGCGCGCGCCTGGTGGAACTGGTGCGGGACAACGAGATTCACCAACTGCTGACCCGGTGCCAGGAAGAGCAAGCGCGCCACGAGGCGGAAGTATCCCTCATTCTGCCCCGCCGGTACCTCAGCGCCATCGCCACACCGCTGGACAACAACGGGGGGGTGCTGCTGACCCTGCACGACCTGACCCGGATGCGGCAGGTGGAGACCAGCCAGCGGGAGTTCGTCAGCAACGTTTCCCACGAGCTGCGCAACCCCATGGCGTCCATCAAGGCCATGGTGGAGACGCTGGAATCGGGGGCGGTGAACGACCCGCAGGTAGCGCAGGACTTCCTGTCGCGGATGCGGGGCGACGTGGACCGAATCAACGGGCTGGTGAACGACCTGCTGGAGCTGTCCAGGATGGAGAGCGGCCAGTTCAAGATAGAAGCGGAACCGATGGCCCTGGGGCCTCTGGTCCAGGCGGTGCGAAGACAGTTTGAAGAAGTAGCCGCGTCGCAGAACGTGGAAGTGACGGCAGAGCTGGACGAAGGCCTGCCCGAGATTATGGCCGACGGGGAGAAGCTGACCCAGGTATTCGTGAACCTGGTGGAAAACTCCCTAAAGTTCACCCAGCCCGGCGGGGAGATTCGCATAGGCGCCGAGGCCATGGACGGGCACGTGCAGATCGTGTTGAAGGACACGGGAGTCGGCATTGCGCCCCAGCACCTGCCCCATATTTTCGAGCGGTTCTACAAGGTGAACCGGTCGCGGCGGGACAGCGGCACCGGCCTGGGGCTGTCCATAGTGAAGCAGTTGGTGGAGGCCCACGGCGGCCAGATAACGGTGGAGAGCAAGGAGGGCGAAGGCTGCCTCTTTACCTTTACCGTGCCCCGCGCGCCGTGACAGCGATTCCGGCGTCAGTATCAGGCGCGGGCCAGCGCTGCCGGAATCTCGTCCACGTTGAAGACTATGGAGTCCACCGCCTTGTGCATAATGTCGGGAGCGTCGCCGTTGTGCCAGAGCAGGACGGTGCGCTTGCCAGAGCCGATGCCGTAACCCAGTTCCAGGTGAGCGGAGCGGCCGCAGGGAAGGACGCAGACCACGGCGTCGCTGGCCTTCAGGGCGTCCATGTCGTTCTTGAAGATGGAATGGACCCTGGGCTGGTCCAGGAAGTCGAGCAGGCTGCCAGAGGTCATTTCAGGGGGGTTGGGGTCGGAGGCGCCCTGGCGCCGGAAGTCGTAAACCTCGTGGCCGGCCTGGCGCAGCGCTTCCACCACTTCCGGGTAAACCTCGTTGCGCCAGGAGCTGGCCACGTAAACCTTCATGCAAGCTGTTCCACCGCTGGATTTGGCAGGGAGATTATACGGGAAGGGTGAAGGTTTGTCTGTGGGAGCGCGAACGTTGGCCTTGACGCTAGCCGAAGCGTTCGGCCAGGGCGAGGACCAGGCTGCCCATGTGGGGATGCTCGGGCTCCACGTCCACGGGGATGCCGGCTTCCCGCAGGCGGCGGCTGCACACCGGACCCACGGAGGCTACCACCGCTCCCGCCTTTGCCGCCGTTTCCGCCGTTTCCGCATCGTTGCCAGCAGAATCGCCGGCGCCCAGGGCGGCCCGCAGGGAGGTCTCCTTGCCGGCCTTGGCGGCGATGGTCAGCAGGTTGCCCACCTGGGGCTGGCTGGTGAAGGCGATGGCGTCTATGGCGCCGGCGGCCAGGTCGTCGACCATGGCCAGCACCGGGGCTTCGTCTTCAGGCAGACCCCAGGTGTAGAGGGTGACTTCCCTGACCTCGGCGCCCTTGTCCCGCAGGTGATGCACCAGGGGACGGTTGGGGCCGCCGTAGTGCTGCAGGGCCACCACCTTGCCGGACAGGTCCCAGTTGTCCAGGGAACTGACCAGGTCGGCGGTGGTGTAGGGTTCCGGGGGCATGACGTCGATGTGGATTTTGTGCTGGCGCAGGACCCGGGCGGGCTTGGGGCTGCGGGCAATGACGGTGAGCCGGTCCAGCGCGTGGATAAACTCTTCCTCGCGGCCCATGGCGGCGGCGGTGGAGACCAGGGCCTGGGTGCCCACGCCGGTGAGGAGAGTAACGGCGTCGATACGGCCGGCGCAGGTGTCCAGGACCAGCTGCTGCACCTCCGGGCTGTCCTTGAGGTAAACCTCCTGGAGCACGGGGGCGGCATAGGGTACGCCGCCGTGGCGTTCAATGAGCCCGGCCATTTCCGAGGTCATGCGGGCTTCCACGAAGGCTATGGTCCTGCCGTTTAGAGAGGCCAAGGTTGATCCGCCATCAGCATTTGCCCATTGGTATGGAGAAAAGGTAACGCCGGTCTGCTAGAAGAAACTTTTTCTGTTGACAACGTAGGTCTCATGGAAGTCCCCGTCGGACTTTGTGAGGTAGATGATGGCCTCAATTATGCATACTACCCAGTTGACTGGTATTCCAATTATGGTAAATGAAAGTATGAGGTGGACGATGCCCGCTCCTACATACCCCAGGTAGAACTTGTGGATACCAAGCCCACCAAGGAATAGAGCTAACAACCCCGCCGCTACCTTGCTCTTGCTGCCAACTGCTGCCATGAGTCCATCCTCCTCGGTGCCATACCGGCTCGGCATCCTGCCGTCACTGAGTTACGATGCCATTCACCTAGACAGCGCACTCGCCTTCGCCCCGTTCCAGGACGTAGTTGTTGGTGCGTTCCCAGTCCACGTACAGGTCGCCGCCGACCTCCCCGCTGGTGGCCGATTCCTGGATGGCGGCGGCCACGGCGGTCAGTTCCTCCACGCCAACCCGGTCGAGGAAGCTGTTGAAGGCTTCGCCGTCCTGGCGGTTGTCCTTGTAGTAGGAGGCAATCTCACGGACCATGCGCGGCGCCAGCTTGGCCGGAACCTTGACCTTGGGGATGCGGGTCCCGATGCGGGAGTCCTCGACGCGGTTGTCGCCATAGTTGCCGCCCAGGAACATTTCGTAGGCCGGAATCTGGCTGCCGTCGGGTCCCTTGATGGCGGCGCCGTGGAAGCCGATGTTGGCGATGTGGTGCAGACCGCAGCCGTTGGGACAGCCGCTCATCTTGATGCGAATCTTCTTGACGCCGTCGTCCTCCATCAGGCCGTTCCAGGTGCCCAGTTCATCGCGGATGGCCCTGGCGAGACCCATTGAGGAAGTGATGCCCAGCTTGCAGCTGTCGGTGCCGGGGCAGGATACAACGTTGCTGATGTGGTGAGCGCCCGGTTCGTTCAGCCCAATGGCGCCCAGGGCCTCCCAGACTTCGTGCAGGTAGCCGTCGGGAACCCAGCGGAGGGCCAGGTTTTGCTCCTGGGTGGCGTTGGAGCGGCCGCCGGTGTAGCGGCGCAGGACGTCGGCCAGGCCCCGGAACTGGTCGGGAGTCAGGTCGCCCCGGACGGGCTTGACGTAGACGATGTTGTAGCCCGCCTGCTTCTGGGCCACCACGTTGGTCTCCAGCCAGTAATTGTATTCGCCGCTGCCGTTGCCGGAGCCGTTGGATGAGACGGACGGCAGGGCCGGCGGGTTCTCCCGGTAAATCTCCTCGTTGGCGATGTAATCGTTGGGGTCTATGGGCCCAATCTCGGCCAGTTCCGCCTCGACCAGGTTGCGGAACTCGTCCAGGCCGATGCGGTCGATCAGGACCTTGAGGCGGGCCATCATGCGGTTCTTGCGCAGGGAATCGGCCTTGTCGAACACGGTCCAGACGGCCAGGGCCAGGCGCAGGTAGTCCTTCTCGGGCAGGAACTCGTACAGGGGTTTGGCCAGGCGGGGCATGATGGAGGTGCCGCCGCCCACGTAAACCTTGAATCCCCGCTGCTCCACGCCGTCCTCAACCCTTACCTGGGAAACGTAGGTCAGGTCCTGGATAGCCGCGGCCACAGTATCGCGGCTGTCGATGCCGGTGAAGGCGGACTTGAACTTGCGGGGGAAGGACTGGGTGATGGGATGGCGCACCCCGAACCGCACGTAGCCGGTGAGGTAAGGGGTGGGGTCGAAAATTTCGTCGGCGTCCACGCCGGCGGTGGGGGAACCCACCACGTTGCGGACGGTGTTGCCGCAGGCCTCGCGGCTGGTCAGGCCCACCGTACCCAGCAAGCGCAGGACGTCGGGACACTCGGGCAGGGGAATATGGTGGAACTGGATGTTTTCCCGGGTGGTAATGTGGCCCTTGCCCAGGGGCGCGTGCCGCTCGGCGATGTCGCCGAGGACATCCAGGGCATCGGCGGTGAGAATGCCGCCGGGGATTTTGACGCGGATCATCTGCACGTCGGCCTGGCGCTGGCCGTACACGCCCTGGCGAAGGCGGAAGGGGGTAAATTCCAGGTTGTCCTGTTCGCCGGACTGGTAGCGGGCCGATTCCGCCTCAAACCGCTGCACCTCGCTCTCCAGGAAGGGAACGACTCCCGGCGCGGTGGCGGCCGATTCAAGGCTCTCCTGGTAGATTTCCTCCTGGGACTGCTGCGTCCTGGTAGTCACTGTGGCCTCCTGCGATGCCTGACTTATATGGCTGAACTAGTTCCGATTCACCGGTTGCGCTGGCCGCGGCCAGGGCAAAAAACAAACCCACCAAACGGCGAGAGGCTTGGTGGGCGCTGGGATGTCTGTAGGACGTAAAGACTTACCCGCTCCCTATGGGGGCGGACAGGTACAGGTGCAAATGCAGATATTGTTGACTAGCATTGTCAGGAATTGTAACGGCCCCCGGAGGGGTTGTCAACAGGTTTTGATATTAAATTGGGATTAACATTTGGGGAAGTGATGATGGGGGACGGACGGACAAGGGCTTTGGTGTAAGATAGGCGAATGCGGAAGTACATATATGCGGATGAAGCAGGTAATTTTGATTTCAGCAACAAGCCTGGTGCATCCCGGTACTTTATACTGACCACCGTACTGATTGACAACCATCAAATTGAGAGTGACCTGCTCGATTTAAGGCGGGAGTTGGTGTGGGAGAACCACAATTTGCCAGGACCGTTTCACGCTACTACTGACCAGCAGGTAGTGCGAGATAGGGTATTCGAACTGCTGTCCCGGCACGATTTTCGAGTGGACGCAACGATATTTGAAAAGCGAAAAGTGCTGCCACGCGTAGCCCATGAAGAGGAGGCCTTTTACAGGTACGCCTGGTTTTACCACATGAACCATATCGCACGCCGCGTTGTAACCGCTCCCGACGAACTAATGGTCATAGCATCATCGATAGGTACCAAGAGAAAATTCATGAACTTTCATTACGCGGTGCAGGAAGTAATTCATCAGACATCGCCGACCGGCAGCATCCGAGTAGACATGTGGCCAGCGGCCGTAGAACCTTGCTTGCAAGCAGCCGACTATTGCTGCTGGGCAATTCAGCGGAAGTGGGAAAGAGGAGACTTTCGTTCGTATGACCTGCTCCGGCCAAAGATAAGGTCGGAGTACGACCTACTCGCCCCACAAAGTACGGTCTATTACTGAAATAGAAAATGGGCCGACTATCCGGAAATGTTCTCCAGAAGAGCCCCGGGGCTCTTTTCGCCGACCCTTTCGTTACCTTTCTAACTTATCTGGCTACCCTTCAATTGTCAACAGTTTGGGCAACTGTTCAGTCTCAGGGGGAACAGACTGGCCCCAGAGCCGTCTTTCCGGCGAAAGCCGGAATACAGGAAGGCAACCGTGCCACCCCCTACCCCACAACCTGGGCAATGCCGAAGTAAACTTCCTGCGGGTCTTTCAGGAAGGCGAACCGGATGTTGTCCATGTGGGTTAGGGGGACAATTACCTCGGCGCCCATGCTCTCGGCCAGTTCCAGGCTGGCGGCGCAGTCTTCTACGCAGAAGTAGACAGACCAGTTGGGCGGCACTTCGCCCCATTCGGGCTTTATCTGCATCATCCCGCCCACCGGGTTTTCGCCGTTGGTGAACTCGTTGTACTGGCCGCCTTGCGGGTCCGGGTGAGTGACGGCGCGGTTCCAGCCAAAGACATTGGCATAGAAGCCGGCGGCGGCCTCGGTGTCGTAGGTGTAGAGTTCGTTCCAGCCCAGGGAACCGGGGGCGTAAATGAGCTGGGCACCGATGTGCTCCTTCGGTTGCCACATGCCAAAGACGGCGCCGGTGGGGTCGGCCATGAAGGCCATGCGCCCGGCATCGAACACGTCGTCCGGTCCCATAATCACGGTGCCCCCGGCCTCGGTCGCCCGGGCAACCTGGGCATCCACGTCCTCTACCGAAATGTAGCTGCTCCAATGGGGCGGGACACCCTCCATGCCAGGGCCCATCTCGTACAGACCGCATACGTTCTTGCCGTCCTTCTGTACCATGGAATAGACCATTCCGTTCCCCACCGGATTGTCTATGGAGGTCCACCCCAACAGGCGGGAATAGAAGCTCTTCGAGGCTTCGGCGTCCGTGGTGGACAGGTCAACCCAGCAGAAATTGCCGGGGGCGTGGCCGGTTACTTCAGGCATAATTTGCAGCACTCCCTTAATGAATTTTGTGGATTGGACGGCGGCAGCCGGAGGATTATACAACATGGTGCGGTAACGATGCTTGCCGGATAGTCGCGGCGCGTCCTGACCTATCCCCCGCCAAATCCGCTATAATGGCGCCAACCGAGGCAACACTATCCTGAATACCCGGAGGGCCTGAATGATTACCAAATTTGGCAGCCTGTTTGCCGGGCACGTGGACTTTGAAGATATCGGGCTGGACGCCACGGCGCTTAACGACCGCTGGCTGCCCGACGAGCACCTGGCTTCCGTATTCGACAAGGCCGAGGCCATCGCCGGGGTGATGGACCGGCTGGACTACGAGACCTTCTGGATGGCAGAGCACCACTTCCAGCGGGAGGGCTACGAGTGCATCCCCAACCTGATGCTGTTCGCCGTCCACCTGGCCCACCTGACCAAGAAGCTGAAGATCGGGTGCGGCTTCAACATCGCCCCCATGTGGAATCCCCTGCGCATGGCCGAGGACTATGCCACCGCGGACATTCTGACCGACGGACGGGTGGTGTTCGGCGTGGGCCGGGGCTACCACACCCGGGAGGTAGAAACCTTCTACGCCCCCATCATTGACCAGGACGCCAACCGGGAGTTGTTCGAGGAGCAGGTGGAGGTGATGTTCAAGGCCTTCAACGAACGCTCCTTCTCCCACCACGGCAAACACTACAACATCCCGCCGGACGTGCCCTACCGGGGTTACGACCTAAAGGAGATCACCCTGGTGCCCCGGCCCAAGTACCTGCCGGTGGAATGCTACCAGCCCGTGGTCAGCGCCAGCCAGCGGGCCATGGACTTCATGGTCAAGCACGGCATCAAGGGCATGATCGGCGGCGGCGCGGCGGCCGGGGGCGCCACCATGGAGGTGGTGCGGCGATGGCGGGAAACCCTGGCCAATGCCGGCAAGGAGACGGAACTGGGCGGCGACCTGATTATCGGGTTCTCCATCCACCTGGCCGATACCGAGGAAAAGGGCATGAATGAGGCCAGGCTGTTCTTTGAAGAGAACATGAAGATGTTCGCGCCCCTGGGCTTCTTCCATGGCCTGTCGGACGAGCAGATAGTGGCCCTGGGCGACCCTTCCCGGGCGCGCTTTGCCGGGCTGCCCACCATAGAGGACGGCGTCCGGGCCGGTTCGTGGCTGTGCGGCCCGCCGGAACTGGTGGCGGAGAAGCTGAACGCCATCCAGGAAATGTACCCGGGCCTGACCCAGATTAACGTCGGGTCGGTGGTAGGCACGCCCCAGAAGGTCATCCTGGAACAGCTGGAATGGTTCGGCAAAGAGGTTATGCCCCAGTTCAAGGCGCAGGCCAGCGTCGCCGTGCCGGCTGACGACTAGAGGAACCGACGGAAACAGAGGTAATGTTACGGACACCCGACAGGCTCTGGTTAAGCGGCTCCGGCAGCACGGGATCGCTTACGGGAGCCTGTCTGACTACAACTGTTCACCATCAGGGGCAACAGGCTGCTCCACGATATCGTCATACCGGCGAAAGCCGGTATCCAGGAGTCTTTGCACTCCTTACGTTGGATTGGGTCTGGCCTTTCTGGATTCCGGCTCAAGGCCGGAATGACGATCTGGGCCGAAAGCGACTCCACGAATCTAAACGGTTACGTCTGACTGTGATCGCTTGATAGATGCTGGAACACCTGGGAATAAGATGGGGTTACGTCTTCCTGAGGGGGGCCGTCTACCTTTCCGAAGAGGACATGAAGGAGTTGATGACCACGGCGGTGGAGATGTACCTGCAGGACGAAGACCGGCGCACGGTATCCGGTTCGGAGTTTGAGGGTACGGTGAGCACCGACCGCAAGTACGAGGTGCTGGGTCACTTCGGCGGCCAGCGCTTTGACGTGGAATTGGATACGATCTACGGACGGGACAGCGCTTCCTTCCTGGTTAACGAGCAGACCAAAAGCCCCGGACCCGCCTTTTCCGTGAACTGATAGGGGGCGGGCTTAATGTTCACTCCACCCCCTTTCTAACCTTCCCACCAGAGGTGGATGTGTCACCCCCATCAAGGGGGCAGGGACTTTTTCAGAGGTTCCTTTTCTCCACCGCTAACTCTTTGTCACCCCGGCCCGGTCAGCCTGGCGATGCCTCGCATGGTGGGGCCGCCGTTGCTCATGCGCTTGGCCTGCATGGGCTGGCCCTTGCCGCAGTTGGGGATGGGATTGACCCGTAAATCGCTGCCCACGGCGTCAATGGACTGGAAGTAGCTGCGGGTATCGGCGGTAATGCCCCCGTCGCGGTAGAGGCGTCCCACCCGGCCCCGCTCAATCTCGTACACCTTCACCGCCGTGATGCGGAAGTTTTCCCGGGATTCGGCGATGGAAGGGGTGCGGTGGCCCACCACGTAATAGCCCGAGTCCACTTCGGAAATGATTTCCCGGGCATCGCGTTCCCCGGGGGCGAACACCGTGTTGGTCATGCGGATCAGGGGCGCCAGGTGGGCCTCGGTGGCCCGGGCCGAGCCGTTGGGGGCCACGCCCAGGATGGCCGCCGTCTGCCGGTTGTTCAGAAACTCTTCCAGCACTCCGTCGCGGATGATGTGGGCCCGGCGGCCCGGGGTGCCCTCGTGGTCGTAGCGGAAGGAGCCGTAGCCTTCCATCAAGGGGTCGGAGTAGGCGTTGACCAGGGGCGAGGCAATCTGCTGGCCAAGCCGGTTGTCGTGAAGGTTATTGAGGAACCAGGAGCGGCCGGCGTAGGCAGTTTCGTACTTGAGGGCCCGGTCCAGTTCGGCGGGATGGCCCACCACCTCGTGGACCAGCAGGGTGTTGAAGTGGGGGTCGGTAACCACCGGCACCTCCCGGTCGGGCGGCTTCAGGGGCGGGGCGGCGGCCACGTCGGAGGCGTCCCGGCCCAGGTTGCGGCAGAAGGTGGTGAAGTCGGGCAGGTCTATGGGGCCGTTGTGGTAGCCCCTGGTCAGCACCTCCCAGCCCCGCTGGTGGCCGGTGGAGTCGTAAAGCTCGTAGGCGCCGTGTTCGCCGCCGCAGATGACAAAGATGAAGCCCTCGGTCTGGGCGAAAGCCTGGTCTATGTTGGCGCCCTCGGAGCTGATGAAGAGTTCCCGCAACAGGAAGGTGGAAGTGGACGCCGCGGTGAACAGGAGGTTCCTGGCCCGGCTTCCCGCGGCCCGACAGCCATCCACCGCCATGCGCACAGTGTCCCCCAGGGGAACGGTCAGCGGGTCGACCTCGCAGGTGGCGGGGATGGTATCCTCAGCCACCGGGACCCGGGCCAGGAAGGTGTCGTCCAGGCTGCGGGCCACGCCGGGGAAGCGACGCCAGGTCTGGGACTTTTTGCGGGCGTTGGCGCGGGCGCGCTGATGGGCCTGGCCGATGCCCTCCCAGACCACCGACTCGATACGATCCAGGTCCGCGGCGCCCAGCACCCGGCCGTAGAAACCGGCGGCGGACATCCGCTCCTGGGCGATAACCCGCACGCCGAAATCGAAGGTAACGTCCTCGGAACTGGCCTTTTCCAAACCGTTTTCCGCCGAGCCCTGCTTTTCCTCCTTGACCTGGACGCGCAGGTCGCAGTAGCGGAACTTGGGGAGGGACCTGGCCCGTTCGGTCACCAGCGACAGCAGCCTGGGCCGGATTATGTCCAGGTCATCTACGGAAATGGTGTCGGGCATGGCATCGGGCCTTGCAGGACGGCCCCTGGATTATTGCGGTTCCAAGGGCCGGATTAGTGGGGTTTTCTATTCGTCACAGCTTTAGCTGATTGTGAGGCAGGAGCCTTCGGGGCCTATCGGCTAATCTCCATCTTCCGGATTATTTCGGGCAGAGGGGCTATGCGTGAAGTAGTCCTTCAACTCTGCAAACTGACCGGACATATACGCCTGGCCCTGCTCCAGGCCGCGAATTCGCACATCCTGCTCGTCGAACCCGCGCTTCATTTCAGTACGCAATTGCTCAAAGCCTCGGTCCATTCTATCTTCAAGCCGGTCTATTCGTTGGTTTGTCCGTGCCTCAGACCGATTCAAAAGCACAATTAAAAGCCCTACCAGCGCCAAGTTAGCGCTGAAGAGTCCTATGCCAACCGTTATTATCCCAATCAGTTCAGGAGACATTGCTGACTTCTCCTTATGGCTTCGTGTCTACCCCTGTTCCGACTGCCAGGCGCGGGCTACGGCGTGGGAAACGGCGGGGACAACGGCGGGGTCCAGCGACCAGGGGATGATGTTTTCGGCGGTGGGTTCGGCCACCAGGCCGGCCAGGGCCTCGGCGGCCGCCAGCTTCATGCGGGTGGTGATGCTGGTGGCGCGGGCGTCCAGGGCGCCGCGGAAGACCCCTGGGAAAGCCAGGCTGTTGTTAATCTGGTTGGGGAAGTCGCTGCGGCCGGTGCCCACCACCTTTGCCCCGGCCTCGGCGGCCGCGTCTGGCCAGATTTCGGGCGTGGGGTTGGCCGCCGCCAGGACTATGGGGTCGGGAGCCATGGAGCGCACCATGTCCTGGGTAACGGTATCCCCCACGGACAGGCCGATGAAGACGTCGGCGCCGCGCATGGCGTCGGCCAGGCCGCCTTCCAGGTTATCGGGATTGGTGATTTCCAGCATTTCCGTCTTAATGGGCGTCAGATCGGGGCGGTTGCGGTGGATGATGCCCTGGCTGTCCACCAGGACAATGTTCCGGGCGCCGTAGTCAACCAGCAGCTTGGTGGAAGCGACCCCGCCGGCGCCGGCGCCGGAGAAAACGAACCTGGCGTCGGCTATGGGCTTGCCGACCACGTTCAGCGCATTAATGATGGAGGCCAGCACCACTATGGAAGTGCCGTGCTGGTCGTCGTGGAAGACGGGGATTCCCAGGTCCTGCAGGCTCTCCTCTATCTCGAAGCAGCGGGGGGCGGCAATGTCCTCCAGGTTGATGCCGCCAAAGCAGGGGGCCAGGTTGCGCACGGTCTGGATGATGGAAGCGTTGTCCTGGGTGCCGAGGCAGATGGGGAAGGCGTCCACGTCGGCCAGGCCCTTGAAGAGGATGGACTTGCCCTCCATCACCGGAAGGGCCGCCTCGGGGCCGATATTGCCCAGGCCCAGCACGGCGGAGCCGTCGGTGACCACGGCCACGGTGTTGCCCCGGTTGGTCAGCGCGTAGCTTTCCGACTTGTCCTGGTCAATGGCCAGGCACACCGACGCCACGCCGGGGGTGTAGGCAATGGAAAGCTCCTCCATTGTCTCCACCTTCATCTTGGAGGCAATGCTTATCTTGCCCCGGCTGGCCCGGTGGCGGTTAATGGCTTCAGCTCCGTAGTCCATCATATTCTCATCCCACCTGAAAAGTTGTTAAGCAACGCCCGCCGGCGACCGAAGCATGCGGCGCGTCGCTCTCTTGTTGAACCGGATTCGCCAATTATAAACCCAAAAGCAAGGTTGTGGGGAAATTGAACCCGCAACTAATGGAACGCCGTCCCGAACTGTGAGGCTGCGCCAGTCCAAATTCAGGGCCGGGTCGGCCGCAGGTAGGTCAACTGTACCATTCCGCCGGGGAAAGCGAGGTTCTCCACCAGTTCCAGGCCAATCTGGGGAGTGGTTGGCGGAAACAGGGGGATGCCCTCTCCCAGGATTACCGGCATCAGCGTTACTATGAACCGGTCTATCAGGTCGAGCCTGAGAAATTCCCGTATCAGCAGCCCGCCGCCGATGAGCCAGACGTGCTTGTCCGAAGCCGCTTTCAGTTGGGCGACAAACCGGGGGATGTCGGCGCCGTCCACGAACTCTACGTTCTCGTCCCCCTCGCCGGCGCGGGTACGGGAAAAGACGTAGCCGGCAGTGCCGGGGTAGGGATACTCCACACCAAAGGTAAGTATCTGTTCGTAAGTAACCCGTCCCATCAGCACCGTGCCGATGCCGGCGATGAACTCCGCATAGCCAAAATCTTCCTCGGGGCTATCTGCCGGGGCCGCGACTTCATCCAGCCAGTCCACGTTTCCATCGGGACGGGCGATGTAGCCGTCCAGGCTGGATGCTATGTACAGAATCACTTCAGGCACTGGCGGCGACTCCTCTCAACGGCCACCGTTCAGGCCGGCCGGTTCGGGCGGTACTGGCGGGCAACCCGAAAGTTCCACCAGGTGATAAAGGGAGTAATGATCACCGTTGGCAGAATCCAGGCAATCCACGGGGGGTTGGTCTCCACGTTGACCACCAGCACGGCGGTGATGGTGGCGATGGTGCCGGCCAGCATGTTGGTCAGGTGGCGGGAAATGCGCCGACCGCCGGTGGCCCGGTGCAGGCGATGGTAGAGGCCATCGGCGACGCCAAGGGCAAGGGCGATACCGGCAAAAATCGTCAAGGTAACCCACTGGAAATCGCCGGAGCCGGCCAGGATTCCGGCATAAACTCCCATGCCCAGGCCCGTCGTCAACAGTATGGCGGTGGCGGCCCAGTCAATGGCGTGGGGAGCACCCCGCCGGTTGCGGGCAAATCGCCAGCCAGCAAAGACCAGGTAGAAACTGAAGAAGGCAATGAGCAGCAGGAATATGCTGGCCCCCAGCAGCGCCAGGGGCACCGCCGTAAGGAACACCAGGGCCATAGCGATGGCATAAACCCTTCCCGACAGGATATGCCATTTCTCACCTTTGGGAGTCAAAACGGCTACGGCGGCGGTAAGCAAGGCAAGGGAACCGGCGCTGATGTGGATGGCAAGGAGGACAGTGGTTAGCATGGGGCGCTCCTGAATGGAAGCTCGGCCGAATATTGTTGGCTGGATAAACGTGATTCTTGATTAACGACTATTGAAATAAAGCAACCGACAACCAAGGTTCCCCGGCTGGAATATTTTGGCTGCAGGTCCTTCAAACATGCAATAACTGATCGCCACAGCCTATGCAAAAACGGGCGTCGGGTTCGTTGAGCCTGCTGCAATTGCTGCAAAGCAGCGGCTGGCGGCCCAGGCGGACCGGAGCCCCGCACGAGTTGCAGAATCGGCTGGCGATCATCAACTGGTTGCCGCACCGTTGGCAGTTAACCTTGGGATAGTTTCGACGAAGCCGGAAAGGAGAGGTGTGCTGCCAACTGCGAAATGTCCCATAAACCCAGAGGCTGCCAATCAAAACCAGCACTGCGTCAAGCAGCAGGGCCACCGGCCCCACAGTGAAGACAAAAACATTGAACAACCCATGAATTAGTGCCGCCCCCGCGAGAGAACCGGCCAATTCCAGCTTTGTTTGCCCTCCGGACGCGTAGTATCGCCCCAGGGCCTGTCCCCAGATGGCGCCGAATACGAGATGCCCCAAGGTGGACAAGGGCGCCCTTAGCAGCATAACTTCCGGACCGTACTGGAGCACGTAGAACAAGTTTTCCAGCGAAGCAAAGCCCAGGCTGGCCGCAATGGAAAAAACCAGGCCGTGGATTGGCGAATCGAAGTAGAGCGAACGATAGGCTCCGAAACGTACCGCCCCGAATTTGCAGAGTTCTTCCACCGGCCCCACCACCAGCAGCATAGCCACGGCCACGCTCGTGAAGTCGGGTACAACGGTGGCATCGCTTTCCAGGAGTTCAGGTGAGATGAAGGGAAATTCGAGCAAGGCTGCGGGAATAGTTGCAACACATCCCCACAGGAAGGTCAGGGCTATCCACCTACGAGAGGCCGGCCTAATCACGTCCAGCCGCAGAAAGAACCACAACCAGAACAGTCCGGGCGTAAAGGACACCAATATCAGTGCAGTTGCAGTCAAATCAGTCAGCGGTAGCGGCGGATGACCACGGTATCGCAGATCAGGTCGTGCAGGCCCCGTTTGTCCTGCCGGAAGGCAATCATCAAGAAACCAATGCCGAGGAGCAGGAGAGAAAGAATTGCGGCCAAGTTGCGGGCCAGGGCGCGCCCAAAGCCTATTCTGGAACCGTCGCTACGTAAGACGTACAGGCCAAAGGTCCTTTTTCCAAGAGTGGTTGCCCAGAGGGTAATCAGGATAGCGTCGTAAAATATTGCGACAAGTGTGTTCAGGACATCGCCACCAAAGTCCTGCAATTCGTACTCAGCACTCCCGGCAGACGAGGTCCAAAAGTCGAAATAGTCAGAAGCGGACTGGCCAAATACCACGGACCAGAGAACGAGAAAAGCTACGAGGACTACGAGGCTGTCAACGAGATAGGCCAGGACGCGCAGCCAGAATCCCCCGGGGCTGCCCTGGGAAAATGCTCGCAATGTGTGATTAACCGGACGGCGGAGGGTGCTTTGGTCCAGGGGTAACCCGCAATTGTAGCAGTAATCTGCGTCGGGTTGATTGCCCTGGAAGTAGCGCGGACAGACCAGGACCGGAGGCGGCAGCTGCCCAACCTGGGAAGACGTCCGGTAGCCGGGGTCCTGGTAGTCCTGCGAGAGGTTATGACCACAATGTCGGCAGAAACGATTGCCCGGGGCGAAGGTCGCATGACAGGACGGGCACTGACGCTGAAGCAAAACGCCGCAGTCCGGGCAATAGTTATCGCTTACATCTGTAGGCCTTCCACATTGGTGGCAATTCATTAGACTAATGAGCTCGGATAAGACTATTCCGAATTACGCTGAGTCTGCCGGTACCGGCGGATGACGACTGTGTCGCAGAGGAGGTCGTGGACGCCGCGGCGGTCTTCGCGGAACAGGACTACCAGGAAGATGAAGCCCAGGGTCAGGTTGGCGGAAAGGGCGGTGAGAACGTGGCGGGCCAAAGCGCGGACGAAGCCAACCCGGGAGCCGTCGGTCCGCACCACGTAGAGGCCGAAGGCCCGCTTGCCCACGGTGGTGGCGAAATAGGTGATCAGCGCCGTGTCGTAGGCCATGGTCAGGAAGAGGACCAGGACCTGCAGGCGGTCATACCCCTCCGGCGGGTCCACAATCTGATCAAAACTGTCGGGTACGGGCTGCCCCAGAATAATCCACAGGAAGACCAGGGGCAGGACAATAACCAGGGAGTCGATGATGTAGGCCAGGGTACGGAACCCGAATCCGCCGGGGCTGCCTAATTCAAAGGCGGCCAGCCGTGCTTCCCGGCGCCGTGCTTCCCGGCCCGCCAGCAGGGGAAAGCCGCATGTGAAGCAGAAGGCCGCGTCCGCGTCGTTGGACCGGTGGCAGCGGGGACAGACGATGTTCCGTGGCGGTTGGACGGCGGAATCGGCGGGCGGCTCGACCGGGAAAGTTGGCGATTCGGGGAAATCGGAGGGCGCGGTGGGGGCCGGGCTTTCAGGCGGAACGGGCTCCGCAGTCGCCTGGGCCAGGTTGTAGCCGCAGTTGCCGCAGAACCTGTCGCCCGGGCTATAGGGGTGCTGGCATACGGGACAGTTCATTACTTGCCAGTTTTATTCGAAGAGATTTCTGGGCAGCAGTGACTGGCGGATGATTGACGATAATGTTCCAATGCGAAGCTCCCGGTGGTCGGGAACCGGGACGGTAACCGTGGTGTTTTCCTCTGCCTTTTGCATGATGATGTGGCTGCCCTGGCGCCGAACTTCGGTAAATCCGTGTTGGGCCATTATCCGGCACACTTCTCGCCCGGATAATGGGGTGAGTCTAGCCAACCGCCACTTCCAATCGTGTTACGTACACTTCATCGTGAAGCCGTTGCTGCACTTCGGCAGCTGAAGCCGTTTCAAAGAACAGTTCCAGGGCCTCTTTAAGGTTATTGCGGGCCTCGTCGACCGAATCTCCCTGGCTGGCAATGTCCAACTCGGGACAAAGGGCAACGTAGCCATTGCCCTCCCGTTCTATTATTGCCGTCAATTGCCTGGTCATAAGCAACTCTCCATAGTGCTTTTGGTGAGCCGGACGGGGGCGCCCCTACCGCGTTACCGCGCCCTCGGCGGCGGAGGAGACCAGCTTGGCGTACTTGGCGAGAACGCCGGAGGTGTATTTGGGCGGTATGGGCTGCCACTGCGCCCGGCGGTCGGCAAGCTCCTCTTCCGTCAGGCGGGCGTTCAACTGCCGGTTGGGAATGTCCAGGGTGACAATGTCGCCTTCACGCAGCAGGCCGATGGGGCCACCCACCGCGGCCTCGGGGGCGACGTGGCCCACCATGGGGCCGTGAGAAGCGCCCGAGAACCGACCGTCGGTTACCAGAGCCACGGAGTCGCCCAGGCCCTGGCCGATAAGGGCGCCGGTTACGGCCAGCATTTCCCGCATGCCGGGGCCGCCCCTGGGGCCCTCGTAGCGGATGATGACGATGTCGCCCTCGTTAATTTCGCCGCGCTGGATAGCCTGGAAGGCGGGTTCTTCCTGCTCGAAGACCCGGGCCGGACCCTCGTACACCTTTTCCTGGTGGCCGGCCACCTTGATTACGGCGCCGTCGGGGGCCAGGTTGCCGCGAAGGATGGCCAAGCCGCCGGTGGCGCCGCGGGGGTTGTCGGGCCGGTAGATGACAGGCTGGTCATCAATGGTGGGCATATCCGCCACGTTCTGGGCCAGCGTCTTGCCGGTGACGGTCATGGCATCGCCGTGGAGCAGGCCGGCCTCCAGCATCCGTTTGGCCACCAGCGAAACGCCGCCGTAGCGGTGCAGGTCGGCCATAACGTAGCGGCCGCCGGGTCGCATGTCGGAAATGTAGGGGGTGCTGCGGCTGATGCGGTCGAAGTCGTCCAGGCTCAGTTCAACCCCCGCCTCGTTGGCGATGGCCATCAGGTGCAGGACGGCGTTGGTTGAGCCGCCCATGGCCAGGACCACGGTGATGGCATTCTCGAAAGCCTGGCGGGTCATTATGTCCCGGGGACGGATGTCCTCTTCCAGCAGACGGAGCAGTGTGCTGCCGGCCTTGCGGGCTTCGTCCACCTTGCGGGGGTCGATGGCGGGAATGGAGGCGTCGCCGGGCATGGACATGCCCATGATTTCAATGGCCGTGGACATGGTGTTGGCGGTGAAGAGGCCGGCGCAGGAACCCTCGCCGGGACAGGCCACGCACTCCAGGGCGGTCAGTTCGTCGCGGGTGATGCTGCCCTTGGCATAGGCGCCCACCGCCTCGAACACGTCCTGGATGTTCACGTCGTTGCCCAGGTACTGGCCGGGCATGATGGTGCCGCCATAGATGAAAATGGACGGGACGTTGAGGCGGGCGATGGCCATCATGCAGCCGGGCATGTTCTTGTCGCAGCCGGCGATGGTAACCAGGCCGTCCATGCGCTCCCCGAAAGTGACCACCTCGATGGAATCGGCGATGACTTCGCGGCTGACCAGGGAGGCCTTCATGCCCTCGGTGCCCATGGAAATGCCGTCGCTGACGGTGATGGTGCCGAACTCGAAGGGGGTGCCGTCGGCCTGGCGGATGCCCTCCTTGGCGGCCTGGGCGAAGCGGGACAGGTGGACGTTGCAGGGGGTTACGTCGCTGGCCAGGTTGGCTATGGCGACGAAGGGTTTGTCCAGGTCTTCCTGGGTCAGGCCCATGGCCAGGAGCATGGCCCGGGCGGGGGCCCGTTCCGGACCCTGGGTAACGTCGTTGCTGCGGTGCTTCATGCGGGCGACGGTAGCGGCGTCGCGGGTGGTTGTTTGCGTGGCGTCGGTAACGGTAGTCACTGGGGACCTCCTGGCAAGTTAACAGCGAGTAGAAAGTGGCAACATTATAGTTTCCTTACCATACTGGGTAAAGGCGGGTATATGCGTGATTGCCGGAAACGGCGGCGGCGTGTACCATAAACCCTATCGAAAGCAGGGAAATAATACGAATGCTCCGGCGGGAAGGGTGGTACCGAGTAAGTGTCGTAGGTAGCCACTATCAATACCTGCATCCTGAAAAGCCAGGTAAAGTTACAGTGAAGCATCCTCAGAAGGATATACCAATTCACGATCTGAGGAGCATTTTTCGGCAAGCTGGATGGGACTGGAGGACGCGCAGATGAAATTCCCTATTGTCATTCACAAAGATGAAGAGAGTAGCTTCGGGGTCATTATTCCCGATCTTCCCGGTTGCTTTTCAGGTGGGGACACCCTTGAGGAGGCTTTGGTTTCCTCCAAGGAAGCCATTGTTTGCCACGTTCAAGGCATGCTGATGCACGGTGAGCCTATACCCGAGAAGAAGGACATTAGCGTCCACAAGAAGGACGAACTCTTGGCTGACGGCTTTTGGGCATGGGTCGACGTCGATGTCTCGAAGATAAAAGTGGAGGATGTTGATATCAACCTTACCATCCCTTCCCCCATCTTGGACCTTATCGACGACATCGCTGCGCAAGACAGGGAGTCGCGCTCCGGGTTGGTAGCCAGGGCGGTGCTGGAGTATGCGTGGATCAGGGTTGAGGACAAGTAGCCTTCCTATTTTGGCGCCGCCTGTCCACCAATCAGGAGACCCACTTCAGTCACACCCCTCTTCGGCAGCTTGAGCCTCCCTGATAGGCTCTCCCACATCTAATGCCGGCTCAGCCCCCGGCGCCTCGTTCCATTCCTTCACCAGGTAGATGATTACGTCCTTGGCCAGGGCCACCAGGGGCGGGCCCAGGATTACGCCCCACAGGCCGAAGTACTGGCTGCCGATGGTGATGACCAGGATGACGGCGATGGGGTGCATGTTCAGGGTGTCGGCCTGGATGCGGGGCACCAGCAGGGTGTTTTCCAGCAGTTGCACGACAAGGTAGAGCAGGATTACCCACAGCACCTTGTCGGGCTCGGTGGCCAGGGTTACCAGTACGCCCACGGCGCCGCCGATCCAGGGACCGATTATGGGCACCAGCTCGGTGAGGCCGGCCACGATACCCAGGAGGACCGCGAAGGGAACGTCCAGCAGCAGGAGACCAACGGCCACTATCACGCCGACGATGACGCCCAGGGTAAGCTGGCCGCGGATGTAGCCCCCCAGGGTTCGGTCGGCAATGTCGAGGATGTCCCGCAGGTAGGGACGAATAGCCGTGGGGAAGGGAGCGTGAAGGGACTCGCGGATGGGGCTGGAGTCCTTCATCAGGTAGAAGACCAGCACCGGCGCGGTGGCCAGCCCCAGGATGAAGGCGAAAGAGCCGGTGATGATGCCGAGGGTCTGCTTGACCACGTTCCAGGCGGCGGCCCCGATGATGCCGCCGGCCCCGGCCAGGGCTTCCTCGGCCTGGTCCCGGATGTCGGCGGGTACCACGTCTGCGTATTGAGCGACCCACCCCTCTATGGTAACGCGGGCGTTGTTCAGGAAGGCGGGGAATCCGTCGATGAATCGCTGTCCCTGTTCGATAGTGGGGGGCACGACGGCTATTATCAGGCCAACAAATACGCCAATCCCGACCAGGAAAATGACGCCCACGGAAATGCCCCGGGCCAGGCCGGGACGGCTGCGCCGCCAGGGCATGCCCCGCTCCATCAGCTTGGCGACGGGCAGCAGCACGTAGGCGATGACCGCGCTGATACCCAGGGTGAGCAGCACACTGCCCAGCAGGTACAGGATGACCAGGGCCACCACCAATATGGCGGCGGTGCCCAGCAGCAGAAAGCGTTTTCGTTTCAGGGAAGATTCCATTGCAGTCTCGGCGTGGTTCGTATTTGGCGGAGGCGGGCACGAAAGGGGCGCCGGAAGCATACCTCGGCATACCGGGCAACATTATGTTGTGGGAAGGCAGGATAGTCAACGCAATGAGGGATAACTACACGGCATTAGCGAACAAAAGCCTTCACCTTGAACGTTGTCTGCGCCGGTTCGAGGCTCCCGCCCGAGCGGCAGCGACGAACTTTTCCCGATATTGAATTACGATTGCCCTGCCGACGATTTCCAAATCCCTTGACACTCCAATGTGACTGCCATAGAATTGACAACCGAGGTTTTTTGACACTATGGACTATGCGATTTTCAAGACCGGGGGCAAGCAGTACCGGGTGAAGCCGGGCGATGTCCTCGACGTGGAACTCCTGCCCCTGGAGGTGGGAGACTCAGCGGAATTCGACGAGGTGCTGGCCGTATCCGACGGCGGCGAGGTAAGTTTCGGGTCCCCGCACGTGGCCGGGGCCAGGGTGGTAGCCCAGGTCCAGTCCCACTACAAGGACCGGAAGCTGATGGTCTTCAAGTACAAGGCCAAGACCCGCTACCGGCGCAAGCGCGGCCACCGGCAGAACTACACGCGCCTGGTCATCCAGGACATCCAGACAGGAGGCTGACCCTTCATGGCTCACAAGAAGGCGGGCGGAAGCAGCAACAACGGCAGGGACAGCAACGCCAAACGGCTGGGCGTGAAGCGGTACGGCGGCGAACAGGTTACCTCCGGCTCCATCATCATCCGGCAGCGGGGGACTCGCATCAAGCCGGGCAACAACGTGGGGCTAGGACGGGACTACACCATCTACGCCAAGGTGGACGGCAAGGTGACGTTCGAATGGGCGTCCAAGGGCCGCCGCCAGGTCAGCGTTTACCCGGCGGAAGCTCCCGCCGATGCCATGGCCCTGGCCAGCTAACCGAAACTGACTGCGCCGGCGGCGGATGACAGTTCATCACCGGCAGGCGCGGGGGAAAGCATCACAATGAAGGCAGAAATTCACCCCGAGTTCTTCAATGCAACCGTTACCTGCTCGTGCGGCTACGTCTTCCAGACCGGAGCCACCAAGCCCGCCCTGCGGGTCGAGGTTTGCAGCAGGTGCCACCCCTTCTACACGGGGGAGCAGCGTATCGTCGATACCCAGGGCCGCATTGAGCGCCTGCGGAGACGGTACAATCTACAGTAGTTCGTTTCAAACCGGAACGGAAGCAGTCGCCAGAATCGAGGGATGTCAGCGAAACCCTCGATTCGTTTTTTGTGGCTAACGCCGGGTTGTCAGGAGATGGCGGCAGCGGCTCTATGAGCCGACACCTTCCCACCGGCGTCAAAAGGTAAACAGGCAATGGCGGAACAACCAAGAGTCACCTACGGCGGGCAGGCAGTCATTGAAGGCGTTATGATTCGCGGACGCGAATTTTACAGTCTGGCCGTGCGCTGTCCCAACGGCAACATTTTCCACTGCCACGAACCCCTGAGCACCGCTTTCACCGGCCCCATCCGCCGCGTTCCCCTCCTGCGGGGTGTGCTGGTCCTGGCTGAAACCCTCATCCTGGGAATCAAGGCCCTCAACCGTTCGGCTTCGCTGGCCTCCGCGGACGAAGAGGGCAACCGGGACGAAATTCCCAACTGGCTGCTTGCCCTCACCATGTTGGTATCAATCACCCTGGGTGTGGGCATTTTCTTCATCCTGCCCCTGCTGGTCGTGTGGGTGGTGGACCCGTTCATCGGTTCGGACCTCGTCAGCAACCTGATTGAAGGCGGTATCCGCCTCTTGATCCTGTTGGGTTATATCAGCGGCATTGGCCTGATGAAGGATATCCGGCGGGTCTTCGCCTACCATGGGGCGGAGCACATGGCGGTCCATACCTACGAAGCCGGACTTCCCCTGACGGTGGAGAACGTCCGCAAGTTCGACACTCCCCACCCCCGCTGCGGCACCGCCTTCCTCCTTACCGTCGTCCTGGTTTCCGTGGTCGTGTTCGCCTTCCTGGGCCGCCCGGAAATGGAATGGCGCATCCTCTCCCGCGTCCTGCTCATTCCGGTGGTGGCGGCCATCAGCTACGAGTTCATCCGGTTCTACGGCGCGCACCCCACCTGGCGCATAGCCAGGCTGATGTCTCTCCCCGGCCTGTGGATGCAGCGGTTGACCACGCGGCAACCGGAGGACGACCAGATTGAAGTAGCCATAACCGCCATGGGCGCGGCGGTGGCAGCCGACGCCGGCCAGAGCTACGTCTCCCCCTTTGCCCCGTGGCCTGAACCGGAGGATGAAGAACCGGAGGATGCGGACGCAGAAGACTCAGGGATGGGAGAGGGTTGAGAGCCGACGACGACCGGTAACGGGGAGAGGTAGGGGCGCACGGCCGTGCGCCCCTACGCCGTCAGACGCCCGGCACTTTCGTGTGCATTCGCGGATAAGGGCCGGGGTTGGCGTGGGGTTACGTGGCCGCAGGCGACGCCTCCGTTTCCCCGGGCAGGGAGTCCTCCCAGTCGGGAATGAGCACCCTTGACGTGGGTTCCAGGAAGGCGATGAACAGCACCCCGGCCAGGCTGGCGGCTATAGACACGACCCAGGCCAGGTCGTAGGAACCGCCTCCCAGCGTGAACAGGCCGAACACCTCCACCGGCGCGCCCTCATTCAGCCGGAAGTCGTAAATCATCCCGCCGATGAGGCCGCCGGCGCCCATGCCCAGGCCCGCGCCCAGGTGCTGGAACCCGAATATGGAGCGCACGGGCCCCATGCCATAGTACTGGCGGTTGGCGATGAGGAAGGCGGACATTTCACCGCCGAACCCGACCCCGAATATGGCGGCAAAGACGTAGAACTGCCAGGGGCTTTCCGCCCAGAAGAGCAGCAGCACGGAAACTCCCTGCAGGAAGTAGGGCACCACCATGGCCGTCTTGGCGCCCCACCGGTCGGCCAGGATGGGGATGAACAGGCGGCTGCTGACGCTGGTCATGGTGTAGATGGAGACAATCCAGGCGGCCATGGACAGGGACAACCCCTGGGTGGTGGCAAAGAACACCACGTGCCAGATGACAATGGAGTGGCCCACGCAGCCCAGTAAGTGTATGAAGGGCAGGTTCCAGAAGGCCCTGGTGCGGCGGGCGTGCTGCAGGAACACCTTGCTCCGCAGCTTGGCGGTGGCCCGGTCGGTGGGCGCCGGGTCTGGGTCGTCCGCGTCGGCGCCGTAGGGCCGCATACCCCGGTCGGCCGGTTCGCTGTGGAAGAAGGCCAGCAGCGAGAACAGAATCACGCCCCCCACGGCGGGGATTATCCAGAAGGCCACCTGCCAGCCCGTCTGGGAAATCAGCAAGGCCAGGGCCGGGGCGGTAACCGAGGCTCCCATGCCTCCTATGGACTGCTGGATTCCCACGGCCACGCCCAGCTTCTTCTTGAACCAGGCGGCCACGGTGGTGGGAATGTTAACGGCGAAGAGGGCCTGGGCCAGGCCCAGAAGGACGCTGTAGTAAAGGTAAAGCTGCCAAAGCTGGTCCATGGTGCTGAGCAGCAGCATTCCACAGACGTACAGGACGGCGGCGACAAACAGCGACCGCCGCGCGCCGTACCGGTCGCCGACCCACCCGGCCACCGGGGAGAGCAGGGCGTTGGACACGCTGCGCAGCACTTGGGCCACCACGATGGCGGTTACGCCCCAGGCGAAGTCCTGCTGCAGGACGACCAGGATTACGGCGAAGGCCTGGCTTACGAAGTTGGCGGTAACCCGCAGCACCGTGCCCATGCCCACCACCATCCAGGCATAGTGGTACTGCTCCCGCAGCGAGTTCATACGAACGGCTTCCTGGTGATGAGGCCGGCCAGCAGGGGCAGGGCCTCCTCGAAGATGCCGGCCTCTTCCCAGCCCCGGAAGTCCAGCGCCTCTCCCTCCCGCAGCAGGCGGCAGAGATGGTCGTCCCGCTGGTAGAAGACATCGTCCGTTGCGATGGCTACCAGGGTCTGGCCGGTGGCGGCCCGCTGGGCGCCGGCCAACTGGGCCAGGTAGGTGCTGGTCTGGGGGCTTTCCAGGGATTGGGCGGTGCAGAGCAGGACCAGGCAATCGTAATGGGGGGTGTGTTCAAAAAGAATCTGGCCGGACTGCACCGCCGCTTCGTCATCAGCGGCTATGGACCAGGCGGGAATCTGCGACTCCGCCAGGCCGGACCGGAGGCGAGCGGCCAGGTCACCGTCATTCGTGGACCCGATGATCAGCGTCGTGGCGTAGGCGCGGTTCACGCCCCGCATCACATCCTGGGCCGCCAGCAGGGGTTCGGCCACGCCGGCGTTGGCCAGGAAGGCCCGCGGTATTCGCCCGCCGGAACTGGCGACGGTGTCGAGGGTAATGGCGCTGGGCCCGGTATGCCGCGCCATCTCCAGGCCGATGGCCATGCTGAGGTCGCAGTTGACCAAGCGGGTGAACCCCAGGGTGGTGTTGACGAAAACGGCGCTTTCCAGGTCGGCCTTGGAGAAGTTGGCGCCCCGCAGGTCTGCGCCGGTAAGGTCGGCCAGCTTGAGGGAGGTGACGGACAGGTTGGCGCCCCGCAGGTTGGCGCCGCTGAGGTTGGCCCAGGAGAGGTCGGTATAGGCCAGGTTGGCGCCCGAAAGGTTGGCCCCCTCCAGGTTAACGTACTGGAGGTCGGAGTAGCTGAGGTTGGCGCCCGTCAGCTGGGCCTGGGAAAGGTGGCTGCTGGAGAGATCGCTCCTGATAAGGGTGCAGCCGGGCATGTTGGCCAGGGTAAGGTCGGAGTGTGAAAGGTTGGCCCGGGATATGTGGGCCGACTGCAGGTTGGTGCCCAGCAGGCGGGCATACTGCAAGTTGGCGCCGGTCAGGTCGGCGCGGCTCAGGTCGTCATGGGCCAGGTCGGCCCGGGGCAGCCTGACCCCGCTGAGATAGGCGCCGGAGAGGTCCAGCTTGGCCCTTCCGTGGACGAAGTCCCGTTCAAAGGTCTCGCCGGTGGAGCGGTCGCCAAGGCTGTAGTTCAGGTGGTAAACGATGGGCTGTTCGTTGGGAACCCAAAAGGTTGCTTCCCGCCAGCGGGATATGGCGTTGGGGCCGGCCTTCGCTATGGCGACGTGTTCAGGATCTGCCAAGGTGCCTCCTGGGCCATACGGTCTGGGCGGGGCATCCCTCCCCGGTAGTTCGGTGGGATGTACGATACACCCAAAGGCCAGGTAAGGGAAGTTGGGAACGGGAGCATTGTGGGCATTCGCTTCCCGCATGGTCTTGGCGGAAAGGCGGTTTTAACCACAGAGACGCAGAGAGCGCGGAGTTTCGCAGAGAGTCTCTGCGTATCTCTGGGCGCTCTGCGCCTCTGCGGTGAGGGAGACCCTCAGCAAGCTCAGTCCCTAGTTGGGCACCCAGACCATCGCGCCTATCTCGGTGAATTCCCGCTTCAGCTTGTTCCAGGAGTCGCCGGCGTCCTCGGTGGCGTAGAGTTCGCCGAAGAGGCTGGACGCCAGGATGAAGTCGGGGTCGGCGGGGTGGGTGACGAAGCCCCAGATGTTGGAGTTGGGCTCCACCGGCAGCGGTCGATCCTCCCAGGTACGGCCCCCGTCCATGGAACGGCGGAGAGCCCCCTGGCTGCTGATCGCCGTTTCGCCCAATGCCGAAAACAGCACGTTGGGGTCGTCGGCCTTGAAGGCGATGCCCCGGCTGTAGGGCAGGGGAAGGTCATCGGTCTTATTCAGCGACTCCCAGCTTTCGCCCACGTCGGTGGTGGAGTAGATTTCCCGGGGCGTGCTGAACAGGACCCGGTTCTCGTCCCCGGGGCTGATGGCCATGCCGTGGATGTCGGGGTGAACGCCGGTGGTGATATGGGTCCAGGAGTCGCCGCCGTCCAGGCTGCGGTACACGCCGTCCACCTCAACCCCGGCCCAGACGGTGTTGTGGGCCTTGGGGTCCACCATCAGCGCGGTGACCATGGGCGGGCCAATGTGGCAGTACTGGGCCATGTCCACGGGCAGCTTGGTCCAGCTCTGGCCGTCGTCCCGGGAGCGGAACAGGGCCGCCGGCTTGATGCCGACATAGATGGTGCCCGTATCCACCGGGTCAATGGCGATGTTCCAGATGGGTACGCCCTCCATGGGCGACCAGAGCTTGACCCAGGTGGCGCCCTTGTCCTCGCTGCGGAAGATGCCCTGGTTGGAACCGGCCAGGATGCGGTCAGGGTTGTCGGGGTAGGGTACCAGGGCCCGGACATCAGCGCCCAGCACGAAGGGGTCGCGGATGCGGTTCCAGGTCTCGCCGGTGTCGGGGCTGTACCAGACGCCGCCGCCGAAACCAACGGCGCCAACGCAGATGCTGTAGTCCTTTCCCATAACAATCACCGCCTTTTATTGAAGTTTTCGTTGGGGATTTGGCTCCAAGGGTTGTATCTATGGCGAATTATAGCGGGGGATGGGGTGGAAGGCTATGGCCGGTTAGTTGCGGTGGCGGGCTTGCTGGAGCTTTTCGACGGTGCCGGGGATTTTCCAGTCTATGTAGAGCAGGACGTGCTCCTTGATGGCTTCCTCGTGGACGCGGCAGGGGGCGCAGTGGCCGTCGATGCACAGGCCGTGGCGGGGCTTCATGTACTGGCGGAGCAGGTCCAGCAGTTCCAGGACCTGGCCGTCGTCGTCCTTCCCGGCCCGCACCAGTTCCAGCAGTTCGTCCAGCTGCCCGGAGAGCCTGTCCAGGGTCTGGATGTGCTGCTTGAGGCTGCGCTCGACGAAGTTCTTCGGTTCGTCGGGATTGGGGTTCACGGACACGGGTACCTGGTAGGGGTCGAAGGGCCGCTCGTCCAGTTCACGACCGCAGGCATCGCATCGGGCCGGTTCCTGTGTCATGGTAGGCGCCTCCCCAGGTGCAAATGGTTCGGGTAGCTTGGGCGGAATTGTAAGGGATGGACGGGGCGGGGGCAAACGGGGGGCCTGGGCCCGGACTCGGCAAGTCTGGTTCGGGGTAAAACGTCGTTCCGGCGAAAGCCGGAACCCAGAAGGGTAAAGCCGCAGGCACGGCGCCTGTCAGGCAGGATTTCTGGATACCGGCTTTCGCCGGTATGACGGTTAGGGGCTGGAGCAGACACGCAGGTCTGCCTCTACGGAAGTGTTGCGGGTTAGGCCTCCTGGACGTGCCAGCGGGCGGTTAGGTGGCCGGTGCGGGCGGTGGCCTGGAGTTCCATTCCTTCGATGTAGAAGTCGGCGTTCAGGACGGGGTTGTCGCCGACGACGGTGATGCGGTCGGACAGGACGCGGTGGACTATCTGGGCCAGGTTTGCGCCGGAGCCGGCGGGGATGGCAAGGACCAGTTGAGTACGGGGCCGGCGGCGGTCGGACAGGCGGGCGTCGGCGGCTGACTTGGCGGCCTCGTAGTGGTCGATGAAGCGGCAGTCCACCGTATGGGCGCGCAGGCCGTGGGCGGTTTGGCTGGCGGCGTCCTCGGCCCGGTAGCTGGTGGGATCCGGGGCCTGGTAGGCGCGGTTGGCGGTGAGCTTCAGCAGGGTTACGTAGGCGGTGGCGGTAGCGTGGGTGTTGGTTACTCGCACCACCGTGCCCCGGCCCACGTAGGAGTCGGACGGCGATGCCAGCGCGCCGCCGGCAACGTGGGGCAGGGTTACGGCAATGCTGGCGGTCAGGTCGTCGCCGTCGCCGCCGGAACGGGAGTTGGCGGCGTAGTCGGTGACGGCAACGGGGACGCGGATGCCGTCCACGGCGTCGTAGCTGCCGCTCTCGGCCAGGAAGTCGCGGCTTTCGCCGACGGGTATGGCGGGGACGTCGCGCAGCCGCCAGATTTTCTGGGCGCCGGCGTTGACGGCCTGGCGGTAGCGGAAGATTACCGAGTTCTCCACTCCCTCGCTGCCCTCGTCCCAATCCAGGGCGGAGAAGTACGGGCCGACGGCCGACGTGTCGCGCAGGGTGGTCACGGACGCGGCGTGGGGGCCGGACTGCCGGTGGTCGGCGGCTTCCAGGCGGAAGTAGCCGCGACCGTCCACGTAGACGCGTCCGTTCTCCTCCTCGGCCAGGTCGGAAAGGGCCTCGATGGCGGAGAGGCCCCACAGGGCCCGGGGCGAGGAAGCCACCAAAGTGCGGCCGGGGTCCAGGCGTCGGTAGCCGGCGTTGAAGCCGGCCCAGGTGAGAATGCCGTTGGCGATGGCGGCGGAGGACAGGAGACGCCGGTTGAACAAGTGGTACAGGGGCCGCCGCTCCAGCAGCCGCAGGTCGTCCTCGGCGCGGACGCGGCAGACCTGGCCCAGGTCGGGGTCCCGTTCGGGGGAGATGCGGACCAGGGCGCCGTGAAAGAAACTGCGCCAGCCGCCGAAATCGCCCCAGCGGTCGCCGGCGGCGGCGGCGGTACCATCGTGCCAGATGCCGTGCCTGGTAGCGGCGGCGTTGCCGGCAGTCCCACCGCCGTCCAGGATTTCCCGGCGGTCCATATCGCCGCCGTCCAGGTCGGTGGCGTAGAGATGCACCGAGCCGCCGTGCATTTCGATTTCGATGAAGTAGTCGCGCCCGGCCTCCAGCGGGTCGCCCCGGCGTATGGTGGATGGGAAGCCGAAGGTAACGTCCTCCAGCAGGGTGGCGGTATTGCCGAAGCTAACGCGCAGGTAGTCCCACCGGCTGGCCACACGCAGGGCCACGCCGCTGCTGCCGTCGCTGTTGCGCCGGAAGATAAAGCCCAGGTGGGCGTCGGGGTCGCCAAAGTCCAGGGCATAGACGGCGCCGCCGGTTCCCGCCGTGGCTGCTGCCCGCCCCTCGGACAGGGCCAGGCCGGCGGGGCCAGTGGAGATCTTGGCCCAGGACGATTCGCCCACTGGGACGGCGCGACCGTGCAGGTCCTGGTCGTCCGCCCCGGCAAAGCCGTCATAGGGCCAGGCAAAGGCAGCCCAGACACGGCGGCCGGCGGCCAGGCTGCCGGCCAGGGGCGACCGGTCGTTGCCGGGGGTGTAGCGGCGGTCTTCATTGCCCAAGGTAAGGTCCAGGCGGGCGGGCCGGGGACGGGCCGGAGCGCGGAAGGAACCCACGGGCCGGCCCCAGCGCCAGTCCAGGTCCAGCACGTCGGCGGTGATGTCCTCGCGGTAGGGGCCGGACGTTTCGGCCCAGGTCACGTTGTCGTTCCAGTCCACCCAGATACGCCAGTGGGGATTTGGCATTAGTCTTGTGCCTCCGATTGTTGGATTGTTGGGGCAAGGGCGGTCACAAGGGCCGCCCCTACGCACTGCGGGTTACCAGGTGCCCAGGGTTACGGGACCGGACTGGCGGAAGCGGGCGGTGAAGCGAACCAGGCCGGGGTTACGGCTCTCTTCGGCGCGACCGCCGACCTGGTAGGACAGGCAGAGAAATTGGCCCGAGATTTTCCGCTGGCCCGCCCGGTTGCCCGCCGGGCCATAGGCAACGGTCACCACCTGGCCCACGATGCCGGCCAGGACGGCGTCGGGGCCGGTTACTGGGGTGTCGTCGAAGAGGCCGCGCAGGATGAACTCCTGCACCGGTTCGACGCCCTTCACCACCTGGCGGGACGTGTCGTTCAGGGCGGTAACGTCCACCGCCGACACCTGCTGGCCCAGGGGTTCCACCTCCTCGACCCAGGCGGACAGGTTACGGGGAACGCCGCCGGAGTCGTTGATTTCGATGTAGCTGTTGCCTGCGACGGGCACCCTGGCCATGGGGCCTCCTGAATTACGAATTAAGAATTAGGAAATAAGAATTTTTCTTCGTTACCCGCCGACGTAGGCTTGGACTTGGAAGGTTGCGCCCCAGTAGGTGGTTTTGCGGTAGGTTATGGGGCCGCCTTCGGTGGCGCGGAGGACGCGGAACCAGTCGGCGGGGCCGGTGTTGACCGGGGTTTCCACGGCGGCCTTGACCGAGTCCGCCTGAGGCGGACCGGTAGGGGCCAGGCGGGCGGCCAGGTCCCGCCAGGCCTGCTCGTCGTCGCCGGATTGGGTCAGGAGCAGGACGGCGAAGGCGTAGGTAACATCGCCGCCGGACAGGGTGCGGCCGTACTCGGCCAGGGGCTGGCCGGGCTGGATGATGGCGGCGGGCAGTTGCGGCACGGTGTCGGGCGGGACGGGGTAGACCCGCAGTCCGTCCAGGGTGGCCAGGCGCTTTGCCAGTTCGTCCCTTACTGCAATCAGGCTCATAGCTTTTCTCCTTCATTTATCCACGAAGGACACGAAGGGGTACGAAGAAATTTTTTCCTTATTCCATTAGTGCTCATTCGTGTCTATTCGTGGATTAGCCGGTTAGACAGGCAGCTTGCGGTAGGGGGCGAGCAGGGTTTCCATCTCCCGACCCAGGCCGCTGCGCTCCTGCGTGGGTTGCTGGTCGCCTCGCCAGAGCCACATGGCTAGCTGCAGGCAGGCCTCCACCACCGGGGCGGGGTAGGCGTAGACGCCGATGGCGGCGCCGGAGTTATGGGCGGCGGCGGACGTGCCGTTGACGGCGCGGTCCACCGTCACGGTGGCGTCGGTTACGGCGGTTACGTGAAGCTGCTCGTCGTCCACCGAAAGGGTCTGGCCCGGGGCGAAGGCGGCGCCGCCAGTGAAGGTGAGCGTGCCGTCCGCCCCGGCCACGTCGGCGGCCAGGGTAGCGTCCGTGCCGGTGACCACCTGCCGGTAGCCCCAGCGGCCGGCGACTTCCACCAGGGCGTTGCCGTCGGCGCCGTGACGCAGTGGCAGGCCGGCCGGGTCAATGGCCATGCGGGTGTAAGGCCGGCCCCAGGGCCGGTCGGGGGCGGCGTCCAGGGGATAGAGCCGGTAGGACGCGGCCCGCCACCGGGGTTCGCCGGGCGGGCCGTCAAGCGCGGCGGCCACCCGCACGGAGTCAGCGGCGATGAGATCGGGGACCAGCAACTGCTGAATCCCCGCCGACCACCGGCTGGCCTCGAACTGCCGGGCGGCGCGCAGGACGTAGAAATGGCGGTTGCAGTGGCCGTCGATGATCCGGGATGCCTGCTCCAGCAGGGCCAGCAGGCGCCGGTCGTGGGCGGCACCGGTGATGTTCAGGGCGCCGCCGGACTTGAGCAGGGCCAGGTCGCAATAGGCGTTGGTCATAAATTACTCCAACTTTTTCTATCCACGAATAGACACGAATATTCACTAATGATTTATTTGCCCCAATCCCATTCGTGAAAATTCGTGCCTATTCGTGGATCAATAACCGTGTTGGGCCTAGACGCCGGTGATGTTGTACTGCAGGGCCGTGTGGGTGGCCGCGCTGCGCTTACCGGTGCGCTCCATGAAGGCGAGGCGCATGCTGACCACCATGATGTTCTGCCGCTTCTGAATGTCGCGGGTGGTCTCGATGAGCAGTTCGCGGCGGAAGCCCAGCCGCCACTGGGTGCGGTTGGTGATGAGCAGACGTCCCTTGGTGTTGGCGTTGCCGTCGTCGGTAACCTTGCCGTCGGCGTCGGCGGTGGCCATCTGCTCGGAGACGATGACGGGGATGCCCTCCACCGCACCAAGCTGGCCCCGCAGCAGGGTGGCGTTGCCGCCCAGCTTGTCCAGGGTGCGGAAGTTGTCCACCGTCAGCGACTTGATGTAGGTGCTCACGTCCATGACGTAGGCCAGTTCGGAAGGGCGGACGCCGTACTTGCCCAGCTTGCCGCGAATTTCGTTGAACATGGCGTCGCTGACGGCGGCGTTGTGGTTGTTGGCCTGGGTGGCGTTGTCCACCAGGGGCAGGTGGAGCAGGCCGTCGAAGCCGACCAGCCAGTGGCCCTTGCCGGCGGTGGTGGCGGCGATGGTGGCGCCGTCGGCGTTGATGTTGTTGGCCGCAGTGGTATCGGCGTTGAGCAGCACGTCGTCAATGACCTCCACCGCGTTGCGCACCAGGGAACTGCGGACCTCCTCGGCCATGGCGATGACGGCGTCCTCGTCCAGGGTCAGCGACCAGGGCACCTCGGCCACCAGTTCGTGGGCCGTCAGCGTTTGGCGGGCGGTGGCGGGGGCTGAACCGGTGACGGCGGTGTTCTCCGAGCCGGGGTACCAGGTAACGCCGCCCAGTTGCAGGGGAATTTCAAAGGGGTTGGTGGGCATATCCACCCTGGAGAAGAGGGGCGCGATCAGGGTTTCCAGGTTGACATCGCTCCACAGGGCGGAAGCCTCGGCGGTGGCCACCAGTTCGTCGCCCGTGCCGGCGGTGGTGCTGTCCAGGGCGGCCTTGAGATTGTTCTGCCAGTCCTCCAGCATGCGCTGGTTCAGGCCGGCCGGTTCGCGCAGCTGAGCGTTGAGCACGCTGCGGACGTAGGCCAGGGACAGGGCGTCCATGCCCCGGTACTTGCCGTGGGTTACGCGGGGGCGGTCGTCGCCGCCGAATTTGGCCAGGATGGAGCGGCGTTCGCCGTCGCGCCACTGTTCTTGCACCCGTCCCAGCTGGGCGGAGATGCGGCCCACCTCTTCCTGCAGGGGCGGCAGTTCGGCGTCCAGGCGGGACTGGTAGAAGTCCCGTATGCCGGCCACTTCGCGCTTGATGAGTTCGATATCCTGATTTGCCAGTGTCATGAGTTACTCCTTTAACTGTTCTTTTTTTCCACGAATGACCACGAATTTTCACGAATAACCGCGATGATGGATTCCACTATTGGTGATGATTCGTGCCCATTCGTGGATTGAGCGGCCCGGCGCAGAGCGTGACGGTTGGCCGGGACCGGAACGGCGCTCACCTCGAGCAGTTCCTGCTCCAGGAAGCGGATGCCCAGGAAGGCGCCGGTCCTGGGGTCGCGCCGCTCCTCGTACCGCAGGGGCCTGAAGCCCACCGACACGCCGTGCTGGTAGCCACCCCGGTACAGGGCAGCCACGTGGCTGGCGAATTCGGTGGGGGCGAACTCCAGGCGGGCCAGAAGCTGCCCCGGCTCGGGCCACACGGCCAGGGCGCGGCCGATGACGGGACGGCCATAGTCGTGGGCCCACAGGAGGACGGGGTTTTGCAGGTAAGCCTGCAGCCGCCAGCCCTGGGCCAGGACCACGTCGCCGTGGCGGTCCACCTCCTCGCTGGAAATTACGAAGGTCATGGGGGCCTCCGTATCGGCGTTCTTTTGGGAGCGAGGGAAGCCGTCCGCGTCCTCGACCGCCACCCCGCGGCCTCCGGCCGGCCCGCCGCCCCATTTCCGCAGCAGGGGCGCGTCGGCCAGGCCCCGGCGGTAGGTCTCCAGGGATTCCAGCAGCCCTTGGCGTTCCTGCGGGGAATCAACGCCTTCGGGAAACATTGCCTTCAATTTTTCACCTCCTTTTCCTGGATTTGGTCGGGTGGGCGCGGGGACAACAGAAGGGACCGAGCCACAAAGGTCAGTCCCTCGCGTTGGTTGCGGACGCATTTGGCCCGCCCTGTTCGATTGTCCGCCAGTCGCCGGTTGGCGGCGACTTTCCCCGTCTCACCCGATATTGTTCAGGCTAAAGACGGGTTTTCCAGAGCGTCAATGGGCAAGTGTCAGTAGATTAGAAAACTCGTTGCCCGGGCTCGTTGTGCCGGTATTGCGAGGTATGTTGCTTTTGCCCACCGGCCACTCTAGAATCTGTTAACCTTCCCTTAACATGCGGGGCCGGTGCTGGGCTCGGCATGGGTCACCCTTAACGGAACCCGGATTCAGGAGCATTCCAAAATACAGGAGGGACCATGAAACGCGGGAGATACCTAACTACCTGGCTGGTTGGAATATTGGCGTTATCAGCCTTATTGATTGTGGCCTGCGGCGGCGCGGCGGAACCGGAACCGGCGGCTCCGGCGGAACCCGCGGCAGTCGGCCAGCCCACGGCAACACCGGTACCCGACGCAACCGCCACGCCGGCGCCCACCGCCACGCCGCTGCCGGAGGACGTGGCCACCGCCCAGGACTCCATTGTCCTGGTGGTGCCGGAAGAACCGGTAAACCTCAACTCTTTCCTCAGCATCGGCGGCTCGCTGTACGCCTCCATCACCCGGGCCAACCTGCAGGACCCCCTGACCTGGCAGTCGGGCGACGACCTGCGGATAGTGCCGACCGGCGCCAGCACAGGATGGGAACAGATTGACGCCGACACCTGGCGCTTCACGCTGCGCGAGGGCGTGAAGTTCCACAACGGCGAGGCTTTCAATGCCGACGCCGCCCTGCCCAGCCTCACGGCCAACGGCAGTCCCGCCTCTGAGGGCGGCAGCATCAACTACACCGGCCCGCACACGTCGGTAAAGGTTGACGACTACACGGTGGACATCAACTGCCAGGATGCCTGCCCCATCTTCCCCAACACCGCCTTCTTCCTGGGCTTTGAGGCGCCCGAGTGGCTGGCCGGCACGGCGGAAGAAGACCGTGCGGGAATGAGCATAGGGCTTGGCCCCTACCAGCACGTGGAGTGGACGCCCGGCGTGTCCATCACCCAGGAAGCCTACGCAGACTACGTGCCCGCGGGCGACCACTTCGAGTTCCAGAAGCCTCTCATCCAGAACATTGAATGGCAGTGGCGCGGCGAGCCCACCGTCATCGCCGCCATGGTGGAGACCGAAGAGGCGGACATGGGCTGGGACGTGGGGGTGGAGCAGATTGAGGCCTTCCCCGCGGACCAGCTGCGGTTCGGGTCCTCCGCCGAGACCTACACGCTGCAGATTGATACTGCCTGGCACCCGGAACTACGCAAGAAGGAGGTCCGCCAGGCCATAGCCCACGCCGTCAACTGCCAGGAGCTGGTCGACACGCTCTACAGCGGCCTTACCACCTGCCGCGGCAACATCATCTGGCCGGGCATTATAGGGGCCACTGAAGCGAATACCGCTCCCTACGAGTACAATCCTGAGCTTTCCAGGCAATTGCTCGAGCAGGCCGACTACGACCCGGAGAACACAATCACCCTTATTTCCCGGGGTGTGCGCGTGGCCAAGCAGACGGAAATCTCCGAGGCTGTCCACGCCTACCTGAACGAGGTGGGCATCAACTTCGAGTTCCAGATCGTGGAACCCTCCATCCGCAGCGCCCGCTCCCGGTGCGCCGTGGGCCAGGCAGTGCTGGACATCATCGAGGAGTCCGGCAGGGATCCGGAGACTGCCGAGGCCACCAGGGACGACATGATCGCCGCTGTGGACAGGGGCAACTCCAGCTGCGAGGGCTTCCACATGATCGGCAACCAGCCTTCCAACGAAACGCTGGATTTCGGCCGGCAGGTGCGCTACTACATGAACTGCACCAGCCAGCGCTCCGCCGTCTGCGATCCCGCCCCAGGCGGAATCCAGGACCAGATTGACGAGGCCCTGGCATCCTCGGGCCAGGAAAGGCAGGAACGGCTGGAAGTTCTGGCCGATCGGTTCCGCGAGGAAGTGTTCATGCTGCCCCTGTTCGACCTGCCCGTAGTCTACGCGGTCAATCCCAAGCTGCAGTGGGAGCCGCGCCTCGACCCCACCATCCGCGTCAGCGGCATGTGGTTCGAGGAGTAAGCTGACCGAAAGGGCAACCGCTCAGGCAACAGAAAGGGGGAGGGTCGCTGGCCCTCCCCCGCACTTGCGGGTCTGTTCAGTAAAGTCGAAGTCCCACCCACATTCCATAACGGACAGACCATAACAGGAACGATCCCGTGTCAGAACTTCTCTCTTACCTGTTGTTACCCCTGGCCAGGCTAATCTCCGGCAACACGCCCTCCAAGCTGAGGGCGGCCTTGGCCAACAGTGACAAGACCCTGACCGCCCTGGAAGTCTTAATTGCCCTTTATGCCATTTCACTCAGGTACCTGCCGGCAGGCCCGTTTCTTGATAAAATGGACTTGCCCAAGCCGTGGCAGTCCATAACCGACCCGTGGGACCTGCTGATAATCCTGAGCCTAGTGATTCTGGTTCACCACGCTGGAGGTAAAGTAGCTATGAACCTGAAGTTTCTGTTGCAACCTACCATAGACAAGATTAGGGCAGAAGAGCGGGAGGAAGAGCGGGCAAAAAATACCAAGGCCATGAAGTCGTGGTGGGAAGAGCAAGTACGGACGGGCAAGGTAACTGTCAACGAGAGCGTGGAGCTTCCTGCATTCGGGGGCAACGGCAATCACGCCCCCAGCGAAAACGGAAAGGTGGAAGAGTAGCTGTCGGGTTAATCAGGTTACAGAATAGTCATAGCCCACCCTAGGGCTGGTAGTTACGCCACCTCAATCTCCCCTTCGCTGTTAGCCACTAACAAAGCCGCAAAGTCATACCCCCGGCGGCGCAGTTCGTCGCTGCCTCCCTCGCGTCGGTCCAGGATGGCCAGCACCTTTACCACGGTGCAGCCGCCGGCCTCGGCAGCCTCGATGGCCTGGAACAGGGAACCGCCGGTGGTGCAGGTGTCGTCCACCACCGCCACTTTCCCGCCCGGGGCCAGATGCCCTTCCACCGCGTTGCCCATGCCGTGCTCCTTGGCCTCTTTCCGGACGATGAAGGCGGGCACGGGTCCGCCAACCGAATCCAGGTGGCTGGCCAGCGATACCGCGGCCACTATGGGGTCGGCGCCCAGGGTGGGCCCGCCAATGGCTTCGGCGCCGGCAGCCCGCACCAACGGCAGCAGAGCCTGCGACGCCAGGTACGCCCCCTCCGGATGGAGGCTCAGCAGCCGCCCGTCAAAGTAGTAGGCGCTTTTCTTCCCCGACGTCAGGGTAAAGTCCCCGTAACGCAGGGCGCCCAAATCCAGGGCCAGTTGCAGCAGGCGGGTTGATGTGTCTTGCAAGGGAATCTCTCCGTCGTTAGAAATGCCAGCCTTTAAGGGTTTGCGCCGTACAGCCCCTGTTCCACAATATACGCCTCCACCGCCTCCGGGACCTGGTAGCGGAAGGAGATGCCCTCGGCGGCGCGGCGGCGGATTTCGGTGGCGCTGAAGTCCACGCTATGCACGGGCAGCAGGCAGATGCGGTCGCCGTGATCGCGGTAGCGGGCCAGCAGCCGGTCCCGCTCATCCTCGGCGTAGCCGGGGCGGCTGACCACCACCAGCCGGCACAGTTCCAGGATGCGGTCCGGTTCCTTCCAGCGGTGAAAGCTCTCAAAGGCGTCCAGGCCCAGTATGAAGTAGAACTCGGCGCCGTCTGGAACTTCCGAGCGCAGTTCCTCCAGCGTATCCACCGTGTACGTCAGGCCGGGGCGGTCCACCTCGTCGCGGCAGACGTGGAAGTGGGGATTCGACTCTACGGCCAGTTCCACCATCTTGACCCGGTGGCTGGCATCCGTCAGGGGCTGACCCTCCTTTAGCCAAGGCCGCCCAGCGGGAAGGAAGAGCACCTGGTCCAACCCCAGGCCAATGCGGCTCTCTTCGGCGATGAGCAAATGGCCCAAGTGGACAGGGTCAAAGGTGCCGCCCAGTATTCCTATCCGCATGACTGTAATCAAGAGTTAAGAATTAGGAATTAAGACCTGACTCGGACAAAGGGGTCAATTCGTAATTCTTAATTTATAATTCCCAATTGACTAGAACCATTCCATTTCAGCGCGACCGATGCGGATGGTGTCCCCGGGTTCTATCCCGGCGTCCTGCAGCTTTCGGGCAATGCCCAGGCGGGTCATTTCCCGCCACAGTTGCAGCAGTACGCGGTAGTCCCGGGTATCGGCCAGAGCGCTGAGCCGCTCCAGTTGTTCCGACTTGACCACGTAAACACCCCGGTCCTTGTAAAAAGAGATAGGCTCCGCTGCCTGGCGGCGCCGGTTGGGACGGGTTGGGGCTTCTGCCAAGAATTCTTCGTCGGCTGACAGCTGCGCCTCTCGCTCCGTCGCCCGCTCCATCATCTCGATAACCTGGCCCAGCATCGAGTCAACGCCCTCGCCGCTGACCGCGGAGATGAAAAAGAGGGGCGTGTCCGCGCCGTTGCTGAGCACGGGGGACTGGGCGGCGGCCGCCTTCAACGCTCCGCTCAGTTCCTCCTGACGTTCCCGGACCTCTGTAACGTCGATCTTGTTGACGGCGATGACCTGGGGTTTGTGGGCCAGGGCCGGATTGAACTCCTGCAGTTCTCGGTTAATCATGTGGAAGTCGGCCACCGGATCGTCGGACAGGCCGTCCAGGACGTGGATATACAGGCGGGCCCGTTCGGCGTGGCGCAGGAACTGGTCGCCCAGGCCCACGCCCTCGTGGGCGCCCTCCAGCAGTCCGGGCACCTCCATCATTACGAAGTCCTGGCCCCGGGTTGTGACCACGCCCAGCACCGGTTCGACAGTGGTGAAGGGGTAGTCGGCGATGCGGGGCTTGGCCGCCGAGCAGCGGGATATGAGGGTGGACTTGCCGGCGTTGGGACGAGCCAGCAGGCCCACGTCGGCCAGCAGTTTCAGTTCCAGGAACAAGACCACGTACTCGCCCCGTTCCCCGCGCTGGGACAGCATGGGTTCCTGGTTGGTGGGGGAGACATAGTGAGCGTTGCCCCAGCCGCCGGCGCCGCCCTGGGCCACCAGGCGGGGAGTATCGTCGGTAATGTCGGTCAGGAACTCCTTCTCGCCGCCGCGGTGCATACGCCACACTACGGTGCCTAGGGGAACCTTGATGACGGTATCCTCGCCGTTGCCGCCGCGCTGGCCCTTGCCCTTACCGTGGCCACCGCGATCAACGTACATTGTGCTGTTGTACTTCAGGTGCAGCAGGGTGTTGATGGAGTCGTCACCCACCACGTAAGCGTTGCCCCCGTTGCCGCCATCGCCCCCGTTGGGACCGCCCCGGGGCCGGAATTTCTCGCGCAGGAAGCTCACGCAGCCGTTGCCGCCGTCCCCTGCCTTAATGTTAAGTCTGACTGTATCTATCATGGGATAATTGTAGATTAGATAACGGGAATAATAAAGGCGTGCAAAAGTGGATAAACCGCTTCTGTGTTATGTAAGTTTTTAGTGGACTATCTGTCAGGTTGAAGGGGCAATTCGTCCATTGATGTCGATAAGTAGCTGTTCTACGTGGATAACATTCCTTTAATGAAAGTGCACTTGGAACTGTCCACGGATCAGGGATGGTTGGTAAGTGCATAAGGGCGGGTTATCCCCGGTAATTGGGGAGTTATCCACAAATTTCCGGGAGTTATCAACAACCAGGGGAATATCAGGTGAAGATCGCTTCCTTAATCGTCAGCACGTTCTGGCGGAGCTGGTAGTCTTCGTTGATCTCGCCGTTGATTTTGCCGGCTCCGTGGATGACGGTGGAGTGGTCCCGGTTGCCCAGCAGGCGGCCTACCTCGGTGGGGGATAGCTCCAGTTCGTAGATGAGCAGGTACATGGCTATCTGGCGGGCCAGGGCGATGGTCTTGCTGCGGCGGCGGCCCAGCAGATCGTGGGTGGTTACCTTGTACTGGCGGGATACGGCTTCGAGAATCCGCTCCGGGTCAATGGCGTGGCGGGCCGTGTCCAGGGTCAGGTCGTCCAGCAGCCGGGAGGTGGACTCCATGCTGACGGGCACGCTCATCAGCTGGGAGAAGGCCACGACCCGGTTCAGGCTGCCCTCCAGTTCGCGCACGTTCTTCTGCACCCGCTTGGCGATCAGTTCCAGTACGCTCTCCTCGATGATGGTGTTGAGCTGCTCGGCCTTGGTGGACAGGATGGCCATGCGGGTCTCCAGGTCCGGTGGCTGGATGTCGGCAATGAGCCCCCACTCGAAACGGGAACGGAGGCGGTCTTCCAGCAGGGCCAGGGCCTTGGGCGGCCGGTCGGAGGTCAGCACAATCTGGTAGCCGGCGGTGTGGAGGTCGTTGAAGGTGTGGAAAAAACCCTCCTGGGTCTGCTCCTTGCCGCTCATGAACTGGACGTCGTCAATCAGCAGCACCTGCACGCTGCGGTACCGCTGCCGGAAGTCCTCGGTGGTGCGGTTGCGGATGGCCGAAATGAAGTCGTTGGTGAACTGCTCGGAGGAGACGTAGAGGACGCTCTTGCCGTTGCGGGAGGCCTCCTGGCCGATGGCGTGGAGCAGGTGGGTCTTGCCCAGGCCCACGCCCGAGTAGAGGAACAGGGGGTTGTAGGCCTGGCCGGGAGCGTCGGCCACGGCCTGGGCCGCGCTGAAGGCCATGCGGTTGGAATTGCCCACCACGAAGTTGTTGAAGGAGTACTTGCGGTCGAAGTTGACCCCCGATGTCATGGGCGCTGGGGATCGCGGGGGTGCGGCGGAGGGCGCTGCGCCAGCCACTCCGCCAGCCTCCGGCCCGTTGACTGAAGGGGGTTGTACCCCTGCCGCGGCCACCTCGGGGGAGACCTGGAACCGGACGTCCAGCAGGTCTCCGGAGGACTGGCGGAGGGCCCGGAGGATTGTCTGGTACATGCGCTGTTCCAGCCAGGCGATGGTGAATACGCTGGGCGCCTGGACCAGCAGGTCCATGCCGTCGAAGGTAAGCCCTTCCGTGTCCTTCAGCCAGGTGTCAAAGGTGGCCCTGGGCAACTCCATTTCCAGTTGCCCGAGGGTGGCGATCCAGGTGTCTCGTGCAGATCTTTCTGTCAAGGTGCATACTCGGTGGGGGAAAGTGGTCCGGAAAAACGGTAACGAAAAGGTTACGCCCCGCCGTCCCGCCACGCAAGACTGGCCTGTTTCCGGCGCGGGGGCTGCGGCCAGATAGAAAATGGGGCCACGCCGGAACCCGGTTAGCCCGCTGTCGTATCTGGCCTGGTACCCGGACGGCGCCCATCCCGCTCCCGGAATGTTGTGGAAATTCACGAAAAATGGAGGGGCCGGGAAGGCCCCAACGGGCTGATTTCCCGGCGACCGGGAGGGGGTTGAACCATTAGGTCACCCGCCGGGAAAAGCGGTCTGGTAGCCTTGTCGGGCGGCGGTGGCCCCGGGCCACAAGATATAGTATGGTCTATTGCAGTAAGACGTCATCTCGATTCTTTGGGTAACATAATGGCCGGAGTGATGCCGCAAGGGGGGAAGCTGTGTTGCGCTATCGGGTGATGGCACTGGCGTTTGGAATATTTGCGGTCTCGGTTGCGCTCAGCGTCGTTGCCTGCGGCAATGAGACGCCGGTTGCCACTGAAGAACCCGGCCCGACCAGCGGAATGGCCGAGGCCCCGGTAACCACCATTCCGGCAAGCCCTGTACCGGTTGCCGCAGGTCCAGCCGGAGAACCCGTGAAGGCGGCTGCCGTAAAACCGACACCCGTCCCGCAGGCGGAAGCCCCGGTGAATGCGCGCCCAACGCCGGAATCGGCGGCCGTCCCGGAGCCAACTCCGCTGCCTGCCCTGACGGCGGTTACCGAACCTACACCAACAAAGGAGCCCACAATCTTGCCTGAACCGACATTGACCCCTGAAAGCGCCATCATCCCGCCCGTGGCCGGGCAGCGTCCCCACAGCTTTACCCACCACGGCATTACCATCGAGGACCCGTGGAACTGGCTGCGGGACCTGGACTATCCCACCGTAGACGACGAGGCGGTGCTGGCCTACCTGAACGCGGAGAACGCCTACTTTGAGGCCCGGATGGAGCCTTACAAGGGGCTGACCGACGCCATCTTCGAGGAGATAAAGGGTCGCCAGCAGCCCGACCTGGCCAGCGTTCCCTGGAAGGACGGCGACTGGTATTACCAGTGGAAGTTTGCCGAGGAGAGCCAGTACCGCATCTGGCTGCGCTGGCCGGCCGACGGGCCCAACGCGCGGGAAGCCCCCACCGCCGACGTGGAGACGCTGCTGGACGAACCGCAACTGGCGGAGGGCCTGGAGTATTTCCGGCTGGGCTCCCTGTCGGTGAGCAACAGCGGCACCCTGCTGGCCTACGCCACCGATACCGACGGCTCGGAGCGGTACAAGCTGGTGGTCAAGGACCTGGCAACCGGGGAGATGCTGCCCGAAGAGATTCCCAACGTCATTGGCCGGTTGGTCTGGTCCGCCGACGACACGTCTATCCTTTATACCGTGGTGGACGATAACTGGCGGCCCTGGCAGGTGCGCCGCCACGTGCTGGGCCAGCCCGTGGAACAGGATACGGTGGTCTACGAGGAGACGGACTCGGGATTCTTCGTAGGCATAAACGAATCCGCATCTAAAGAGTATATTCTCATCGGAGCCGGCGACCATGTTACCAGCGAAGTGCGGCTGGTTCCGGCTGCCGACCCGGGAGCCGACCCGGTGGTGGTGGCGCCGCGCCGGGCCAACCACGAATACTCTATCGACCACCAGGGAGACCGGTTCATCATCCGCACCAACGACACCCACAAGAACACGCGGCTGGCCACGGCCCCGGGTGACGATCCCACCGAGGCGGCCTGGCAGACGCTGGTGAAGGCGTCCGACGCCCACTACATCACGGGCTTCGACACCTTCCAGGACTTCATAGCCGTGGAGGTGCGCATTGACGGCCTGGACCACGTGCGCCTGATGTGGCGCGACGGCAGGGAGAAGAGCATTGAGTTCCCCGAGTCGGCCTACTCCGCCTCCGTGGGCCGCAACCGGGAGTTCCAGACGGATACCCTGCGTCTCTACTACGATTCGATGGTTACGCCCAGCACCGTGTTCGATTACCACATCGACACGGAGGAACTGGAGGTGCGGCAGGTGCAGGAGGTGCCCAGCGGCTACGACGCCTCCGAGTACGTTACCGAGAGGCTGCTGGCCCCGGCCCGGGACGGCGTGGAGGTCCCCGTATCCATCGTCCGGCACAAGGATACGCCGGTGGACGGCTCGGCTCCCCTGTACCTGTACGGCTACGGGGCCTACGGGTACGCCATCCCGCCCAGCTTTTCCACCACGCGCCTGTCGCTGCTGGACCGAGGCTTCATCTACGCCATCGCCCACATCCGGGGCGGCGACGACCTGGGCTACCACTGGTACGAGGCGGGCAAGCTGGACCGCCGCACCAACACCTTCAACGACTTCGTGGATGTGGCCCGCCACCTGGTGGCCCGGGGATACGTGCAGGAGGGGCGCATCGCCATTGCCGGCGGCAGCGCCGGCGGCCAGCTTATGGGCGCGGTGGTGAACCAGGCCCCGGACCTGTGGGGCGCGGTAGCCGCCCACGTGCCCTTCGTGGACGTGCTGAACACCATGCTGGACGACACCCTGCCCCTGACGCCCATCGAGTGGCCCGAGTGGGGCAACCCCATCGAAGACGAGACCGTCTTCGAGTACATCCGCTCCTACTCCCCCTACGACCAGCTTACGGCCAGGGACTACCCGCCCATCCTGGTAACCGCGGGTCTGAACGATCCCCGGGTTACCTACTGGGAGCCGGCCAAGTACGTGGCCAAGCTGCGGTACCTGAAGACCGACGACAACCTGGTGCTGCTGAAGACCAACATGGGCGCCGGCCACGGTGGCCGGTCGGGCCGCTACGACCGCCTGTACGAGGTGGCCGAGGAGTACGCCTTCATGCTGGCGGTAATGGGGCTGGTGGAGTAGGGACTTTATCCACGAATGGGCACGAATTTTCACGAATGACGGAATGGGGCACATTAGACATTAGTGATTATTCATGTGGATTCGTAGATAAATTAGCGGAGACAGGATGAGCAAAGAAGGGACGGAATACGCGCTGGAACCCACAACCTTTCGCTCTATGCAGGAAGCCCAGGAACTGGCTGATACCCTGGAAGTGAGCCTGCAGGAGCGGCGGATGGGCGCTGCCAGCGTACGCCCCGAACTGGTGGAGCTATTTTCAGAACTGGTCAACAACGCCGCCGAGCACGGAATGACTGCGGAGGGGGCCAGCGCCCACGTGCGGTACATGCCGCACCGCAGAGGGAAGGCCTTTGACGTTGTCGTGGCGGACTCGGGAGCGGGAATCCGAGCCACGCTGGCCGGAAATCCAGGCCTGCCCCCACCCGAATCGGACGCTGAGGCCATAGGGCTGGCGGTGCAGGAGCTTGTGTCGGGCAGCGGCATCCCCACCAGGGGCATCGGCCTTTGGATGACCGTAACCGAGATGCGGAAGCCCGGGCGGAAGCTGTGGATCCAGTCCGGCTCTGGCCTGCTAACCATGTATGGCGCCGCGGAACCCGAACTGCGGGAAACTCAACACCGTCAGGGCACCCTGGTGAGGCTTACCATACCCGCCTGAGGGGGGCGGGGGCAGGGAACCTCGAAATTAAGGTCTGCCCAGTGGTTCCGTCTTCCCCGCACGTTGGTCGGCCAGTGCCTCGTCTGCCAGGCGCGTTAGCAGGTCATCCGACTCAGGGTGGGCAAAAAGTTCGGCCCACCGTCGTTCTGATTCCAGTTCCGCTATGAGGAAGCGGGCGAACCTGTCCTGTTCGTCTTCGGGAAGTTGGGCAGCTTTCTCGAAAGCTTCTCTGAGCAGTTGGTTCATAGTCGCTCAGGTAATCCACGAATTCCCACCAATATTCCATTTATCTCACGCCATTCGTGGAAATTCGTCCGCCGCGGCGGATTCGTGGATTGACGGCTTCACTCCCCCGGCCCGAAGAGTTGGGGCAAATCCACAATCTCGGCGGTGCCGATGGACGGGGCGGCCAGGGTCAGGGTCTCGCCGGGGTTGGCCCGGGCGGTGCGGACGTAGCCCAGGCCTGCCAGCTGGCCGGTGGAGGGAATGGCGGCCAGGGAGGTTACCTGGCCCACCCGCAGGCCGTCCAGTTGCAGGCCTGCGCCCTCTTCCACCTGGGCCTCTTCGGAGAAGCGCAGGCGCACCAGGTACCGCTGCACCTTCTGGTAGGTGTCCAGGCGGGCGATGACTTCCTGGCCGATGTAGCACCCCTTGGCGAAATCGACTGAGCCGATGAGGCCGGCTTCCAGGGGGTTGTAGGCATCGCCCATTTCGCGGCCATGGCGGGGTACGCCGTGGCTCACCAGGGCGGCGTTGAAGGCATCGGTGCCGACGGGAGTAGCGCCGGCTGCTGTCAGCGCGTCCCATACCTCCACCGCGCTGCCGGCGGCTGCCACCACGTCAAAGGCGACCAGGTTGCCCAGGTCCCGGCGAATCACCAAGGCGTCATGCCCCCCGATCGCGCTCTCCAGGATGGCATAGGGGCTCATAGCTTCCAGTTCCATGCTGCCGGTTTCCTGGCGCGCCACTTTGACCAGCGTCTCTGCGCTGTGGGGCCCGCAGACGGTGAACATGGCCGTCTCGTCGGAGATGTCCTCAACCTCCAGGTCTTCCATGATGGTGTACTTGTCCAGCCAGTCGATGACCGCCTGCTGGCAGCCCGGGCTGGTGATAAGGAGGGTGTGGTCGCCGGTGTTGACCACGCCCAGCAGGTCCAGGATGCGACCCCGGTCGGTGGTCAGGATGGTGGGCGCTCCCTGCCCGGGCGCCAGGTTGATGATGCCGTTGGTGGAAAGGCGGTTCAGCAGGTCCAGCGCATCGTCGCCGGTGGCCCTGAGCCTGCCGGTGTAGGAACTGTCGTGCAGGCCGGCCGACTCGGTGATGGCCCGGTATTCGGCGGCTGTATCGGTGTAGACGGGGATAAGGGTTTGGGTGGTCAAGGGCTGACCTCCTTGGCCGGAGATTGGGTGCTCCCGGTTGCCTGTCCCGTATTCTACCACCGCCCGGGAATTTGGGGATGGGCGGAGTCGGAGCAGCGGCCTTCAGACCCCGCTCAAAGGCGCCGGGGCTGAATACAGTTCCTGCTCTATGGCCTGGCGCACGGGGCGCAGGTAGGGCCGGGCCGCCCGCAGCCGCTCCAGCAGTTCGTCCATGGGGACCCACTGGCACTGGTCGATCCCTTCCGTCAGGTCGGGCTGCAGTGGGTCCGACAGGTCGCCGGCGTAGTCCAGCAGGAACCACTGGACCGTCTTGTCCACGGGACCGATCCGGTAATAGGAGATATACCTGGTGCGGCAGAGGGGTGAGCGGATGGTGATTAAAGAGGGAGAAAGTCCCGACTCTTCGGAGATTTCGCGAAGAGCGCAGTTTTCGTAGGGTTCGCCCGGGTAGTCCACCTTGCCCTTGGGCAGGTCCAGGAGCCGGTGCTTGCGGATTACCAGGGCATGGCCGCCGCAGAGGACCAGGCCCCCGGCGGCATACATCTTCGGCAGTTCATCTCTATTCATGTATCAGAATGCGCTCCAAAATTCCTATCTGATCGCGGTTCAGGCCGGTGAATAACACCCCGTCCACCACCACGTCGGTCAGCATATCCATATCCGGGGCCTGGTAGATAAACTCAGGTCTCAGGTCCTTGCCTTCGTACTCAAAGCGGGTCAGGATGTGGTGGATGGCGTTGAGCTTGGCCTGCTGCTTGTTGTCCGATTCTATGATTACCCAGGGTGCGTAGTCGGTGGACGTGACGGCGAACATCCGCTCCTTGAAGTAGGTCAGCAACTGCCACCGCTCGGCTACCTTGCGGTCGTTGGCGGAATACTTCCAGTACTGCAGGTCGCTGTCCTGCCGGAGCCGGAACCTCAGGTCCTGGGACTCGCGGCTTACCGAAAGGTAGATTTTTATGAACGTCAACCCTTCTTCAACCAGTTCCTCTTCCCAGTCGTTGACCTTGTTCATAAAGTAGTGGTACTGGCGCATGGTGCAGTAACCCATGGCCGGCTGAATCAGGGCCCGCGAATACCAGGAACGGTCGAAAACGGTCATCTTTCCGGGCATGGGCAGGAGCTTGTAATGGTGGCCCAGCCAGTTGCGCATTTCCTGGGGCGTGGGAATGCCCTGGCTGATGATTTCGTAGCCGTTGGGGTTAAGGTAGTGAGTTATGGCGGCGGCAATGCTGCCCTTGCCCGCGGCGTCCCGACCTTCCAGAACGATGGCAACCCGCTGACCCGTTTGCACAATCCATTCCTGAAGGGCGAGCAGTTGCCGCCTCAGGATGCGCAACTCGGCGCGGTAGGCCAGGTACTCAATGCCTCGAAAGGCTGGGACATCGTGATTGATCGCCGTGGTTTCGGGCAGTATCCGGTTATCTTCAAGTTTCAGGTCGTACGTAACCATCAGAAAGCAACCGTCCGACAATTCATTGTGTTGGCAGGTAGCCGTTTCGAATTTCGGATTATCGTAAAGAACGCCGGACAAGCCTGTCAAATGAAATAATATCAGCCGTACATTAATGGCGGATTAAAGGCGGCATTGAGGGGACCCTGGGGGCGGGAACGGGGCCGTGTTGTGGGCGGGCGATCAATCTGATATAGTGAATTTCCGTTTTCAGGAGGGATCGCATAGTGGTCTAGTGCGGGCGCCTGCTAAGCGCTTATCCTGGGAAACCGGGATCGTGGGTTCGAATCCCACTCCCTCCGCCACCTTCCTTTATTCCCCCATACTCACGAACGCCCCAATCGCTTCTTCCCTCTGGGCCGGTTGCGTGACTAAACCCTGGTTGCCGATTTTCCTTGAATCATCGAATATCCGCTGGTATGCACGCTTTGAATCGCACCTTGTTCCGGCTGCTGCTGGGTTCCCGATTGCCCGTGACCAGCGGCACGCTGGAGGTTGCGGGCGCCAGGGGCCCAATTACGCTGCGCCGCGACCGCTACGGCATCCCGATGATCGGGGCTGAAAACGAACTGGACGCCTTCCTTGGCCTGGGCTTCTGCCAGGGCCAGGACCGGGCGGTGCAGATCGAGTTGTCGAAGCGGGCGGCATCGGGAACGTTGTCCGAGCTATTCGGGGAGGTGACGCTGCCGGTGGACCGCCTTTTTCGCCGCGCCGGCCTGCGCCACGCCGCCGAGGAGCAGTTTCAGGTCCTGGAGTCCCGCGTCGCCGACATAATCACCGCCTTTGCCATGGGTGTGAACGCCGGCCGCACCCTGGGGCTGTCCCGTCGGCCCCACGAGTTTGTCCTGCTGCGGGCATGCCCCACCGAGTTCACCGCTCTCGACGTGCTCACTATCCTCAAGCTCCAGTCCTTTTCCATGCCGTCCAACTGGGACGCGGAACTTGCCAGGCTGATGGTCCTGAACCTGGACGGCCCCGACGCGCTGCGGGACCTGGACCCCGCGTATCCTGAGTGGCATCCGGTCGCCGTACCCCCGTCGGGCATCGCCGGCGGGGCCGCGGAACGCCTCGCCGAAGACCTGGCGATGTTCCAGGACACGATTGCTACCGGCGGCGGTTCCAACGGTTGGGCGGTGACCGGCAGCAGGACCCGCTCGGGACGCCCCCTGCTGGCCAACGACCCGCATCTACCCGCCGCCGTGCCGCCGCACTGGTACCTGGCGCGGATGCAGTCGCCGGACTGGACCGTGGCCGGCGCCGCCCTGGCGGGTACCCCGGGCATAGTGGTGGGGCACAATGAAAACTGCGCCTGGGGCGTTACCGCGGGGCTGACCGACAACACGGACCTTTACCTGGAACGGGTTGGGCCCGACGGCAGGTCGGTCCTTGAAGATGGCGAGTACGTCCTGTGCCAGGTCCGCCGGGAGGTAATCCAGGTCAGGGGAGCCAACCCGGTGGAGGAGGAAGTCCTGGTCACGCGCCGCGGGCCGATAATCGGGCCCGCCCTGAACGGCGAGGTTGGCGCCGTCTCCATCCGGACAGTCTGGCTGGACCCGCTCCCGATTCGAGGATTCCTGGGCAGCCTGCGGGCAGAGACCTTCGAGGAGTTTTGCGCGCCCTTCGCAGCCTGGCCCATTCTTCCCCTCGGCCTGGTTTATGCCGACACCGGGGGCCACGTGGGCTATCAACTGGTGGGAGAGGTTCCCCGCCGCCAACGTGGCTATGGGACCGTGCCCAGCGCCGGCTGGGAGACTGGCGCCGGGTGGGAAGAAGATGGCGTTCCCTTCCACGAGATGCCCCGCGCGTTCGACCCGCCCTGCGGCTACGTTGCCGCCGCGAACACCCAGCCCGAACCCCACGGGGCGGGCCCGTTCCTGGGGTTGGACTGGATTGACGGCTACCGTCTCGGCAGAATAATGGAAGCTCTGGCCGAGGGTCGGGACTGGGACATTGAGGCAACGGCGGCGTTTCAGATGGATGTGCAGTCGTTGCCCTGGGCGGAAATAAGGGATTACGTCCTGGCCGGTACGCCGGTCAGCGCCGAGGCCCGGGCGGCCCGCCGGATTCTTGAGACCTGGGACGGTCGCATGTCCACGGATTCAGCCGGCGCAACCCTTTTCCATCTCTTCCTGGCCGAAATGTCCCGCCGGGTCGTCGGGGCCAGGGCGCCCCGGTCCGCGCCCTGGCTGCTGGGCCGCAATGTGATTCCGGCTAACACAAGCACCTCCTTCGCGGCCCGCCAGGCCGGCCGCGTATCCCGCCTGGTGCGGGAACAACCCCCGGGCTGGTTCGAGCATGGCTGGCAGGTTGAGATTGACGACGCGCTGCGCTCGGCCTACTCGGATGCAATCCGGCGGCTGGGCGAGCCCTCGGCCCGGTGGCGCTGGGGTCGGGCCCGTACCGGCATGCTGAGACACCCACTGGGTCGAATGCCCCTGCTGGGGGGCATTCTCAACCTGGGGCCGTTCGAGTGCCCCGGCGACGCCAACACGGTCTTCCAGGCCGGCACCTTTGCGGATGACCCGCTGGCCGGGCCCGCCATCGTCCCTTCCATGCGCATGGTGGCGGACGTCGGCGAGTGGGACCGGGCGCTGTTCTCGCTGCCCGGCGGCCAGTCGGGCAACCCGCTGTCACCCCACTACAGCGACCTCTTGCCCGCCTGGCTGAAGGGCGACGGCGTGCCCATTGCGTGGAGCGACGAAGCCGTCGAGGCGGCCACCCTCGAAACGCTGGTGTTGACGCCAGCATCCCAAGCCTCAGGCGGCGTCAGCGCCGCTGGTGGAAGGTCAGGATGGGGGTGAGGAAATCGCTTCCGCCGTGCCCAAATTACGTGGCTACCGGATGAACATGGCGTCGCCGAAGCTGTAGAAGCGGTATTGCCGGGCGATGGCCTCCCGGTAAGCCGCCAGGATGTTCTCCCGGCCGGCGAAGGCCGACACCAGCATCACCAGCGTTGAGCGGGGCAGGTGGAAGTTGGTAATCATCCCGTCCACCAGCCTGAACTTGTGCCCCGGCAGGATGAACAGGTCGGCCTGGCCGCTGACCGCGCTGATGGGGCCGTCGCTGCCCACACCATTAATCTCCAAATCTCTGCCCACCTGCTCCAGCGTTCGCACCGAGGTGGTGCCCACGGCGATTATGGGCCGGCCCTCGGCCCTGGCCCTGGTCAGTGTGCCCACCGTCTCCGCCGGAAGCTCGTAGTATTCGGTGTGGATGGCGTGTTCCTGCGGGTTGTCCTCGGAAACGGGCCGGAAGGTGTCCAGACCCACGTGCAGGGTAACGTAGGCGGTCTCCACTCCTTTGTCCCGCAGGGCGTCCAGCAGTTCCGGGGTGAAATGCAGCCCCGCAGTGGGGGCGGCGGCGCTGCCCGGGCGGTCGGAGTACACCGTCTGGTACCGCTCCGGGTCCTCCAGTCTCCGGTGGATATAGGGTGGCAGGGGCATTTCGCCCAGCCGGTCAATACCGGATTCGGCGGATAGACGCACCCGGCGGATGCCGTCATCGCCAACGGAAAGCACTTCGGCCTCCACCGGTTCCGGCTCTGGGAACCCGCCAGCGGGGGAAGCCGCGGCATTTCCCTCCGTGTCGGAAACCTCCGATGCCTCCAGCCTGACGACCGATCCGGGGCGTAGGCTGCGGCCCGGCTTGCCCAGGGCCTGCCATACTCCCTCCTCTTCGCGGCGCAGCAGCAGCAGTTCCACCCGGCCGCCGCTGCCCTTGCGCCGACCGTACAGGCGGGCGGGTATGACCCGGCTGCGGTTCAGCGTCAGCACCGCGCCGGAGGGAATGAGGTCCAGGATGTCGGTGAATTGGCGGTGGTCGACCCGTCCGGTGGCCCGGTCCAGCGCCAGCAGGCGGGAAGCGTCCCTGGGTTCCACCGGGGTCTGGGCGATCAGTTCCGGGGGCAGGTGGTAGTCAAAGTCGTCGGTACGCATGGTAGCAGGGGCAGGCCGCGCCCGATTAACCGCCGATGAGGGCGGCCACGGCGCCGGCCGGGTCCTGGATTACGCAGAAGCGCTGCCCACCCATTTCCCGGGGGCCGTCCACCACCTGGCCGCCCAGTTCAACACACCGTCGGACGCTCTCGTCCACGTTCTTCACCACCATATAGACCAGCCATTGGGGCGGGATGTTGGCGTTGGCGCCCCGAGTGTGGCAGATGCCGGCCACGGTATGGCCGCCGTCGGGCAGATTGATGTTGTAGTCGTTGTAGTCGCCCATGTCGTGGTCGGTATAGGTCCAGCCCACCACCTGGCAGTAGAAGTCGCGGATTTCGGGGGCGTTGGGGACGGTCAGGTCCTGCCAGGGTATGCTGCCAACGGGGGGCAGTTCGAAGCCCTGGGATTCCTCGGCGGGTTGTTGCGGTTCGGTCATGGGTGGTATTGCTCCTTGGAGAGGGTTTGCCCGCATGGGCAGGGCAGCCGTCCGCCTGAGGCGGACCCCTGCGACATAGGTATCATTCTCTCACCAATCTTACCGGCCATGGATGGAGATGCGGGCGGCGGTAAGGGTGTTTACCAGCAGCATGGCAATGGTCATGGGGCCCACGCCCCCGGGCACGGGGGTAATTGCCTCGGCCTTTTCTGATACGGGTCCAAAGTCCACGTCGCCCTCCAGGCGGTAGCCCCGGCGGCGGCTGTGGTCGTCCACCCGGTTGACGCCCACGTCAATGACCACCGCCCCCTCCTTGACCATGTCGGCGGTGATGGCCCGGGGCTGGCCCATGGCCGCCACCAGGATGTCCGCCTGCCGCGTAATTTCCGGCAGGTTGGCGGTGCGGGTGTGGGTGACGGTAACGGTGGCGTTGGAGCCTTCCCTCCGCTGCAGCAGCAGGGTGGCCAGGGGCTTGCCCACGATGTTGCTGCGCCCGCACACCACCACGTGCTTGCCCGACGGGTCGCAGCCGTTGCGCAGGAGAATCTGCTGGATGCCGGCAGGTGTGGCGGGGATGAAGTCGGGAACACCCTGCAGCAGCTTGCCCAGGTTGAAGGGATGCAGGCCGTCCACGTCCTTGGCCGGGTCCAGGGCCTCGATGATGACCGTCTCCTCAATCTGCGGCGGCAGGGGCAGCTGGACCAGGATGCCGTGAAAGCGGGAGTCGGCGTTCAGCCTGGCCACCAGGTCCAGCAGTACGGCCTGGGTGGTCTCCTCGGGAAGATGGAAGATTTCGCTGAACATCCCCGCTTCGTCGCAGGCGCGGCCCTTGTTGCGGACGTAGATGGCCGAAGCAGGATCGCCGCCCACCAGCACGGCGGCCAGGCCGGGGGTAACGCCGTGCTTTTCCTGCATCTCGGCGACACCGGCGGCCACCTCGGCCCGTACCTCCCGGCCCAGGGCGGCGCCGTCCAGTATCTTGGCCATCAGTCCAGTACCTTATACGAAAGTCCAAAAAATTCTATCACGGGGCAACCTGGGCCTCAACGAAAGGCCGCGAAATTGCACAAAGGGGTAGCGCTGGGCTTCCCGGGTCCTGAACCGGCTTTAAGGGGTGAACATAAACCCGCAAATTGGCCAAAACTCGTTGCGGGTAGGGCTGTTGACAGATTACATTATGTTATATTCTAGATAAATCCTCAGCTACAAAAGACCGTCTGACAACCACGGCTGCCCGGCCCAGGCAGCCGCTCAGGCCCGCATGATGTGAGGGGCGCCATGTCACTGGAACGATTCCTTGAAAACCTTTCCGATCCAGCAATCCCCCTGAGCAACTCCGACTTCATCGAACTTTCCGACCTTTCCCCGTCCGAGGTGGGGGTATTTACCCGCCACTGGTTCCGCCTGTCCCGGATGCAGAAGCGCGCCATCCTCACCACCCTGGTTGAGCTGGCCGAAGACAGTCCGGAACTGGACTTCTGCACGATTTTCAAGATGTGCCTGAAGGATGAGGACGAGTGGGTGCAGGAAAAGGCCATCGACGGGCTGTGGGAGTACGAAGACCGGTCGGTGCTGCCCGGGCTGATCCAGGTGCTGACCTCCCAGCGGGGGCCGGACGTGAGGGCCGCGGCGGCATCCGCCCTGGGCAAGTTCTCGGTGCTGGCCCAGGAGGGCCAACTGCTGGCCCGGGACGCCGGCAGCGTCCACACCACCCTGATGGCCGTCCTCCAGGACCCGGACGAAATCCTGGAGGTCCGCCGCCGCAGCCTGGAAGCGGTGGCCCCTTTCAACACTCCCGACATCCGCGACTGCGTGTGCTGGGCCTACCAGAGCGACGACCCGGCCCTGAAAACCAGTGCCATCTTCGCCATGGGCCGCACCGGCGACGTAAGCTGGCTGCCCACTCTCATCAAGGAACTGGACAACCGGGAGCCCTCCATCCGGTACGAGACGGCCAACGCCTGCGGCGACCTGGGCGAGGAGGACGTGGTGCCCTACCTGTTGGACCTGCTGGAGGACGAGGACTTCCAGGTGCAGATAGCCGCCCTGAACGCCCTGGGGAAAATTGGCGGTTCCCTGGCCAAGCGTGCCCTGATGCGCTGCATCGAGGAGGGCGACGCCTCCCTGGAAGAGGCCGCCCGCGCCGCCCTGGAAAACGTGGAGTTCCTGGAAGACCCCATGGCCTTCTCGGCGGAGGTTTAGGGCCTTGCCCCTGCTTTCTCCGCGGCAGGTCCAAATGCTGTCCGATGCCCCCGTAGGCCACCTGTCCACTGCCAGCAAGAGCGGAGCCCCCCACGTCATCCCCGTCTGCTTTGCCCTGGACACTCTTGAGAACGGCGCGGCCATCTACATCGTCCTGGACCGGAAACCCAAGCGCGCCGCCCTGACCCGCCTGCGCCGTGTCCGTAACATCCTCGAAAATCCCCAGGTTGCCCTGGTGGTGGACCACTACGACGCGGACTGGACCAAGCTGTGGTATATCCTGGTTACCGGCGCCGCGAAGTTGCTGGAAGGGGAGCCTGTCGAAGGATGCAACCGAAACGCTGAGCGCCGCCATGCTATCCACCTGCTGCGCGAAAAATACCCGCAATACGGGGAAATGGATATTGACGATAACCCGGTCATCAAGATTACGCCGGGCCGGATGGTGGCCTGGTCCTACACACCCGAACCGGCCTCTTAACCCTGCGCCGGCCCCGCCTGGCTGTCTGTGTTAAATTAGCCCCATGACTTACACATGGGACATCGCCGCCATCGGCGACACCGCGCCCCCCGCTTCAACCGAGATTACCGACCAGCAGATTGCCGACTACTGCCACGCCGCCCGCTACGAAAACCTGGTCTACACCAACCAGCCGGCGGCCCGGGAGTCGGGGCTGCCGGGAATTGTCGCGCCGCCGGCCATGGCGCTGGCCTGCGCCCGTCCCCGGCTGGCCGACCTGGCTGCCGCCCGGGGCTGCAACCTGCCCGACGGCCTGTCCCTGAACCCGGTCGGCATTAACATCAGCTTCCAGGGAATCCCGGTAGTCCACGGCGACACCATCACCGCCCAAACCTCCCTGACCGGCAAGGAGGAAAGGGAGGGCCACCGCTACCTGACCTTCACCGTAACGGCCCACAACCAGGAGGGGGAACTGGTGGCGGAGTATGAAGTGGAGTATTTTTGGGGAGGGGTGGATGGTCAACTCTAATCCCTTTATCCACGAATGACCACGAATATCCACCAATTACATTCGTGCGCCTTCGTGTTCATTCGTGGATAATCAGGAAGAACTGATCCTGAATAACGTTAACTACGGGAGGTAAAAATCCATGGACGGCGTTACCGCAATTGCCAACGTGCTCAAGCTGGAGGGGGTGGACTTCGTCGGCTGCATGCCCTCCAGTCCCCTCATCGAGGCCGCCGCCGTTGCCGGCATACGACCCATCGTCTTTCGGCAGGAACGGACGGGCGTACACATGGCCGACGGCTTCTCCCGCGTCACCAACGGCAGGCGCACCGGCATCTTCCTGATGCAGGCCGGCCCGGGCGCCGAGAACGCCTTTGGCGGCGTGGCCCAGGCCTACGCCGACTCGGTGCCCATCCTGCTGCTGCCCGCCGGGGCCTCCCGCCACCGCCAGGGCATCGACCCGGTATTCAGCCCCACCCGCAGCTACGAGAGCATCACCAAGTGGGCGGCCCAGATTAACTACGCCGACCGCGTGCCCGAACTGATGCGCCATGCCTTCACCAAGCTGCGTTCCGGCAAGCCTGGCCCCGTCCTGCTGGAAATCCCCGGCGACCTGGTAACCGAGGAGATTGGCGAGGAGCAGTTCGACTACACGCCACCCGAGGTTATCCGCTCCGCCGGCGACCCGGAGGCCGTGGCCCGGGCCGCCCGCGCCCTGCTCTCCGCCCAGCGTCCTGTCATCACCGCCGGCCAGGGCGTCCTCTACGCCGAGGCCACCGGCCAACTGGTGGAACTGGCCGAGTTCCTGCAGATTCCGGTGATGACCACTCTGGAGGGCAAGAGTGCTTTCCCCGAAAATCATCCCCTGTCCCTGGGCATTGGCGGCTCCAGCCAGACGGGGCAGGTCCACCGCTTCCTCACCGGCGCCGACACCGTGTTCGCCGTGGGCGCCAGCATGATCCGTAGCAACTTCACCGCGCCCATGCCGCCCGGCAAGACCCTCATCCACACCACCAACGCCGACGCCGACATCAACAAGGACTACAAGGCCGACTACCCGGTGGTGGGCGACGCCAGGCTGGTGCTGGCCCAGTTCCTGGAGGAAATCAAGCGACAGACCGGCGGCCAGGCCCGCCCCGCCAACCGGGAACTGACCGACGAGATTGCCGCCAGCCGCCAGGAATGGCTGGACCAATGGCTGCCCCGGCTGACCACCAACGAGGTCCCCCTGAACCCCTACCGGGTCATCTGGGAAATCATGCACACCGTGGACCTGGACAACACCGTCGTCACCCACGAATCGGGCAGCCCCCGGGAGCAGGTGTCCCCCTTCTGGGAGGCCCGGGCGCCGCGCAGCTTCATCGGCTGGGGCAAGTCCACCCAGTTGGGCTACAGCCTGGGCCTGGCCATGGGCGCCAAGTTGGGCGCGCCGGAAAAGCTGGTCATCAACTTCATGGGCGACACCGCCTTCGGCATGGTGGGCCTGGACGTGGAGACGGCGGTGCGGGAGAACCTGGCCATCACCACCGTGGTCCTGAACAACAACACCATGGCCATCTACCCCGACAGTCGCATGCCCACCGCCGTGGCCCGCTACAACACCAAGCAGACGGGCGGCAACTACGCCGACATGGCCCGGGCCATGGGGGCCTGGGCCGAACGCGTCACCGACCCCGACCAGATAGCCCCGGCCATGCGCCGAGCCCAGCAACGCAACGAGGCCGGCGAGTTCGCCCTGCTGGAGTTCATAACCAAGGAGGAAGGTACCTTCTCCAAATACCAGTTTGTTTAGCCCTTGAGGTAACGGTTACTGACACTTGCCCGTTGCGCCGGCGGCTCTTCCCGAATAACAATGTCCGGAAAGACAGGGTCGGGAAGGAATCTATGCTTGCCACCATTACGACGCCGGACATTGAAACTGGGCAGACGGAGCCCGCCTGGGCACTGGCATACCAGCCCAAAATTCGCGACATGCCCCAGGGGGAGCGGCCCCGGGAGCGGCTGCGGGACTACGGGCCTCGGTACTTGAGCAACGCCGAGCTTATCGCCATCCTGCTGCGCACCGGCATCCAGGGGGAGAACGTGCTGGCCATGTCCAACCGCCTGCTGAGCCGCTTCGGTGGGCTGGACGGCCTGGGCCGCGGCACTTTCGCCGAACTCTGCGCCGAGCGGGGCCTCAGCGAGGCCAAGGCCTGCCAGCTAATGGCCGCCCTGGAACTGGGCCGGCGCTTCATCTCCCTGGCGCCCCAGGACCGGGCGGTAATCAACTCGCCCCAGGACGTGGCCAACCTGCTGCAGGCGGAAATGGCGTCGCTGGAGCAGGAACACCTGCGCGTGCTGCTGCTCAACACCAAGAACCAGGTGCTGAACACGGTGGAGGTGTACGTGGGCAACGTCAACAGTTCCATCGTCCGCCCATCCGAGGTCTTCCGGCCGGCGGTGCGCGACAACGCCCCGTCCATCATCGTGGCCCACAACCACCCTTCCGGTGCGCCAAGAAGCGCGTAGGTTGAAAGTTCCAGGTATGGAACCCGGCCAGGAGTGGGCCGGTGGCTAGGGAAGCAGGCACGGCGACCAGAGGCAGAACCGTGTTTGAAGCCTTCCCGACAATGTGGCGGCGGCCACCCTACTACGCCGCGCGCTGCTAGCCAGAGTGTCGTTATGGTCACGAAAGAAATTGCCGATTGAAGCGTCGAAGGTTGAACCACCCGCTCACGGTAGGGCGAGGGTGGAGTCGTCGGATTCCCTGTTTCTGATGGGCAGGGATAGTCTCGCTAGGGCAAGGGAGCCGCACTCCGTACAACCGGCCTCCCTCCGGCGACGAGCGCGGCAGCGAGCCGTGCCAGGCGTACAGGCAGGACCTAATACGGCACGACGACGCAATCCACGTGAACTTGGGAACCCCGTCCGGCTCTCCCATCAGGGAGTAGGCCAGCCTGCGGCCAATGCCCGACGGGGGGCAGAGCCCTCGTAGTAGTCCGAGGTTGGGAAAGCCAGCCACAAGGCGAAGGAGGGCAATCAGATGCAGTGCAAAGAACCAGAGCGAACTAAGCCGGAGAAGGGATGTATGTACCCGACGAAGATGGCAGAAAAGCAAAAGTTCCTGGCAAAGACGGCCAGTGAGCATCCAGCCCACAGGTTCACCAACCTGTACAGCCTGTTGCATTGGGACTGTTGGATGCACACGGCGGCTGAAAGGGTTCTGGCACGACCGGGCAGTCAGACCAACGGAGTGGACGGCAAGACACGGGATGCGTTCAAGAAGGACTACGAGCGCCAGATGACTACGCTCCTCGACCAACTGAAGCGCAAGACGTACACGCCGCAACCAGTCCGGCGGGTCTACATACCCAAGCACGACGGCAAGCAACGTCCTCTGGGCATCCCAGCCCTACGGGACCGCATCGTGCAGGAAGCACTTCGGGCCATTCTTGACCCGATTTACGAGTCCGACTTTCAACCCCATTCCTATGGCTTCCGAAAAGGTCGTAACACTATGGACGCAATCGCGGTCCTCATGCCCCTGTTCAACACCAGCGTCAAACACTACTACGTCATCGAAGGCGACCTCCAAAGCTACTTTGACACCGTCCACCATCGGAAGTTGATGAAGCTGCTGCGGAAAAGGCTGGCGGACAAGGACGTGCTGGACCTCATCTGGAAATTCCTGAAATCGGGCGTAATGGAAGGACGCCTCTTCAAGCGCACCGACGCCGGTGTGCCACAAGGGGGCGTCATATCACCGCTACTCGCCAACATCTACCTCAACGAGTTCGACCGGTGGGCAGCGGAGCAATGGGAACTCACCTCCTACGCCCGGCAACGGAGACGGCAGGCGGGCTTCGGCAACTACCGGATGGTGCGCTACGCGGACGACTTCGTGGTCGTCAGCAATGCCCCCAAAGCCGAGGTCAAGGCCACCAAACAGGCCATACAGCAATTTCTGGAGAACGAACTCCACCTAACGCTATCGGCGGAAAAGACCCTGATCACCCACGTCAACGACGGCTTCGACTTCCTGGGTTTCCATATCCAGCGCAAGCACACCGGCGGCAAGTGGGCAGTACACCTCCGTCCGACGGCCAAAGGCAAAGAGCGAGTGAAACGGAAGCTCAAAGCCCTGACTTCCAGGAACTGGACCTGGATGGATGAGTACAACCGCTTGACCACTCTCAACGCTATCGTCAAGGGCTGGGCCGAATACTACCGGTATACCAGCCTGTCGGCGGACATCGAGGAAATCACGCGGTTCACCTGGTTCCGCTACTTCTACTGGCTGCTCAAGAAGCACAAGGGCAGCCGCAAACAACAGCTCATCCGCACCAAGACCAAAATGCTCCACGGCAGAACCCGCTGGCACGCAGAAACGCGCCAAGGCGAACATTCGCTGGAAGCGTACCAATGGCTCCCTACTCCCACGGAACTTGTCCGTCAACGCTACAGACAGAAGGGCAAGACGGGATTCCCGCACCCCTACCTGTCCGGTGCAATGGAGGACACAGGCGACTTTCCCCTGGGAGCCACCGGCCCCGCTGAGCAAATCTACACGGCGACGATTGGGGCCAGGAGCGGCAGACGTAGCCGCAACGAACCCCTTGAACTCACCGAACGGAAACTCCTAGCCAAACTGCGCGACGGGATGAAATGCCGACAGTGTGGAACTCGGACAAATCTGCAAGTCCACCACGCCAAAGGTATGCAGTCCCACGCGCCCAGCAACCTAGTAACGCTCTGCCGGGTGTGCCACCAAGCTACACACCGTCTAGCCCAACCAACCATCTGATGGAGAGCCGGATGCCGCGAAAGTGGCACGTCCGGTTCGGTGGGAGGGATGGCGCAAACCAGTCGGAGCAATCCGGCCATCGGCGGCACCGTCCCTACCCAATGCGACCCCACGCCCAGCCCGGAGGACGTATCCATCACCCGCGACCTGGTAGCCGCCGGCAAACTGCTGGGCATAGATCTGCTGGACCACCTGGTCATCGGCAGCGGCGGCCGCTACGTCAGCCTCAACGAACGCAAGCTGGGGTTTGAGTAGTCTATCCATGCAAATAAAGGAGACGAACAATGTCCTACTTCAAATTCGCCCAGGGCCGGGACACCAAGGACCTGGCCCCCGGCGCCCGTACCCGCACCTTCTGGGGCGACAACATGCTCCTGTCCCTGGTCGAGATTGACGCCAACTCCCTGGTGCCCCTCCACACCCACCCCCACGAACAGGCGGGCATAGTGGTGGAAGGGGAAATGGAAATGGGCATCGCCGGCGAGGTGCAGGTGCTGCAGGTGGGCGACATGTACATCATCCCCGGCGGCGTTGAACACTACGCCAAGGGCCTGGCCCACCCCTGCAAAGCCCTGGACGTGTTCAGCCCCGTAAGGGAGGAGTTCAAGTACTGATACAGCGGAAGGAGCTTTAATCGCGGCCGTTTGAAACCGCTCATCCTGAACTTGTCGAAGGACGCACTCCTGAACGGGGAATGGTTCCACAAGCTCACCATGAGCGGTTCACAAGGTGGCACAAGTCCGTCCGGCCTTCCTACTTCCCTTCCTTAATGTAGTCCGACACCCTCTCCGCAATCATCAACGTCGTGGCGTTGGTGTTGGCGCGGATGCAGTCGGGCATGACCGAGGCGTCGGCCACCCGCAGGCCCTCCACTCCCTTCACCTTGAGGGACTGGTCGACCACCGCCATGGGGTCCGAGTCCGGCCCCATCTTGCAGGTGCCCGACACGTGGTGGGACGTGCCCGAGTTGCGCCGCAGCCACTCGTCCAACAGTTCGTCCGACTGCAATTCCTCGTCGGAGGGCATGATCCGTTCCAGCAGCATATCGGCGAAATGGGACTGCTCGGCAACCTGCACCCCCAGCCTGATCGCCTCCCGCATCCGTCGCAGGTCTTCCTCTTCTTGGTAATAGTTGTAGTTGAGCCGGGGCTGCACGTGAGGGTCGGCGGACTGCAGGGTCAACTCCCCCTTGCCCAGGGCCAGTTGCAGGCTGGCGCTCATGCCGATGTAGTTGAGGTCGTCGTTGATTTCCACCTGGGCCGGTCGGTGTTCGCTGGTCATGAGCATGGGGCTCAGCTGCATGTCGTTGCGCAGGTCCGATCCCTCGACGGTGTAGCGCAGGCCCACCTGTATCACCGGCGCCTGCACGTCCGGCTTCTCCCCCGCCGCCTGGTAGAGCACGGCGGCCGAGGGATGGTCCCTGAGGTTCTGGCCCACCCCCGGCAGGTCCTGGACCACGTCGATGCCGAAACTGCTGATTTGTTCCGCAGGACCGACGCCGGAAAGGAGCAGCAGGTGCGGCGACCCGATGGCGCCGCTGCTGACCACTATCTGCTCTCCCTCCACCGTGAATACCTCGCCGCCGCTCTCCGCCTCCACGCCCACGGCGCGCTTGCCCTCAAACAGGACTCGCCGCGCCGTCACCCCGCCCCGCACGGTCAGGTTCAGGCGGTGGCGGGCCTGTTCCAGGTAAGTCAGGGCCATGCTCATCCGCACCCCGTCGATGGTGTTGCGCGCCCGGGGCGAAATGCCCGTGGACTCGGGGTGGTTCTGGTCCTCGCTGATGTTGAATCCCAGGTCCAGGCAGGCCCGTTCGAAGGCCAGGGCATGGGGCATCCACTCGCTGCGGGGCGAACGGCGCACCGGCACGGGCCCCGTGGTGCCGTGAAAGTCGTCGCCGCCGAAGTCCAGGTCGGTCTCCAGCTTGTTGAAGTAGGGCAGCACCTGGGTAAAGCCCCACTGGTCGTTGCCCCACTCGGCCCACCGGTCGTAGTCCTCGGGAATGCCCCGGAACATCACCTGGCCGTTCACCGCGCTGGAGCCTCCGGTGGCCTTGCCCCGGGGGATGATCAGTTCCGCCTGCTCCGGCGTAATCTGGGCGGTGTACCCCCAGTTGTGCGGGCCGTAGGCTGACAGCCACACGTTGTTGCCCAGCTTCAGGTCGTCGGGCAGGGTCTCGAAGTTCGAGTAGTCGGGCCCCGCTTCCAGCAGCAGGACCGAGAGTTCCGGGTCTTCCGACAGGCGGGTGGCGATGGCGCACCCCGCCGAGCCGCCTCCTACCACTATCACGTCGTACTTCATGCTTCACCTCCGTACTTCTGGTGAATCCGGTGGTCATGTCCTTCGGCCCAATCATAATACAAACCCCTTTCGTTAACCACAGAGTCGGAGAGCGCGCGGAGAGGCACAGAGTATCTCTGCGAATCTCCGCGTTCTCTGCGCCTCTGTGGTTAACGATCCCCCCACCCCAACCGCAGGCGGGATGACAGCCCCCAACCTTGATGGTAGAGTAGGCAAAACTCCGAAACCGCCAAATCCGAATCTGCCAAGCAGGAAGGGAGACTTACCTATGACTATCGACGCCGCCACCGGCATAGCCCGCATTCTGAAGCAGGAGGGGGTGGAGTGGGTTTCCACCTTCCCCGTCTGCCGGGTCAACAACGCCCTGGGCCGCGAGGGCATTCCCATGGTGATGATGCGCGACGACCGCTACGCCGTGGCCGTGGCCGACGCCTTCTCCCGCATCACCGCCGGCCGCCAGATCGGCGTCTGCACCTTCCAGGGAGGCGTCAACGCCGCCGGTACCCAGTACGCCTACGCCGGCATGGCCCAGGCCTTCGAGGACGGCTCCCCCGTGCTGTGCATCACCGACGGAGTGCCGGCCGGCTCCACCAACAACAGCCAGTACGACGTCTTCAACGCCCTGTCCACCGTGTCCAAGTGGTACGGGTTCATCGACCGCCCCGAACGGGTGCCCGAGTTCATGCGCCGCGCCTTCACCATGCTGCGCAGCGGCCGCCCCGGCCCGGTCATCCTGGCCGTGCCCGACCCCACGGGCACCTACGACGAGACCGCCGACCCCTACCAGCCGGTCAAGGGCTGGAAGCACGGCCCGGCGGGGGAGGACGTGGCCCACGCCATCGACCTGCTCACTAGCGCCCAGCGACCCATCATCTACGCCGGCGAGGGAGTGATTTACGCCGAGGCGGCCCAGGAACTGGTGGCCTTCGCTGAGATGGCCAACGCGCCGGTAATCACCACCCTGAAGGCCAAGGGCGCCTTCCCCGAGAACCATCCCCTGTTCGTGGGCGTGCGGGGCGGCCAGGTCAACAACTACCTGGAGAACTGCGACATGGTGTTCGCCGTGGGTACCAGCCTGTCCCCGGGCCGATTCAGCCACCGCATCCCCAACGCCGGCAGCAAGACCATCGTCCATTGCGACGTGGACGACCTGCACGTCAACAAGGTCTACAACACGGCCGGCGTGGTCATTGGCGACGCCCGCCACTCCCTGCAGGCGTTGACCGGCGAGCTAGCCGACCGCCCGGTCAAGTCGGCCCGCTCCCGGGAGGACGTGGCCCTGGAGGTGAAGAACGAGCGGGACGCCGGCATGGCCCAGTACCGGGAGGCCATGGCCTCCGACGACAAGCCCATCAACCCCTACCGGGTCTATGCCGGGCTGATGGAGGTGCTGGACCCCTACAACTCCTTCATCACCCACGAGTCGGGCAACACCCGCGACCAGTTGAGCACCGTGTACGACACCCTGGTGCCCCGGGCCTTCCTGGGCTGGGGCAACGTCTCCACCCTGGGCTTCGGCTGGGCCGGCTCGGTGGCCGCTCGGCTGGCCGACCCCAACCGGCCGGCGGTGACGGTTACCGGCGAGGCGGGCCTGGGCTACATGCTGGGCAACCTGGAAGTGGCCCTGCGGCAGAACCTGGGAGTCACCGTGGCCCACATCAGCAACGGCGGGTTCGCCGGCTATGGCCCCGGCTTCTGGGGCCCCGGCCACGACCCCTTCACCCACTCGGTGCTGGGCCCCGACGAAGTGGACATGTCCCGGGTAATCGGCGAGCTTGGCTACCACACCGAACGGGTCTCCGAACCGTCGGAGGTCGTACCGGCCCTGCGCCGCGCCCTGGAGGTCAACCAATCCAACCGCCCCGCCTACATCGAGTTCCTCTGCAGCCAATACCCCATCTACGGCGACTGGGTGGGGCGGTAGCAGTTTACATTCAGCAGGTTCCCGTATTGCGTAGGGGCGCACCGCCGTGCGCCCCTACCGTCATTCGTTCCTGTCAATTCCCTGCCCCTAATACCCCACCGCGCACCCGTCCTTGCGTGGTTCCGAGCCGGCCCATAGCGCCCCCGTTTCCGGGTTGCGCTGGATTACTTGGCCGCCGCCCATGCCTACCCGGGCATGGCCACGGATCATCTGCAACTGGTGGCCCAGGGACTGCAGGCCGCCGATTACCTCCGGCGCCAGCCCTTCCTCTATAAGGGTGGTGTCGCCGATTACCTGGAAGCGCAGGGCGTTCAGCGCCGCCTGGGGGTCCATGCCGAAGTCCACCATGTTGGTCATCACCTGCAGGTGGCCCTGGGGCTGCATGAACCCGCCCATCACCCCGTAGCACAGGTACAGCTCATCGTCCTTCGTCGCCATGGCCGGAATGATGGTATGGTAGGGACGCTTCCCCGGCGTCAACGCGTTGGGGTGGTCGGGGTCCAGCGAGAACAGCGCCGCCCGGTTCTGCAGCACAATCCCCGTGCCCGGCACCACCAGCCCGCTGCCAAAGTTAATGTACACGCTGTTAATAAAGGAACAGGCGTTCCCCTGCCCGTCCACCACGCTGACGTACACCGTGTCGCCGCCCCCGCTGCCCCCGTTGCCCAGGCTGGTTATATCCCCGTAGGGCGCCCGGGGCATGGCCCGCTCCGGGTCGATCAATTCCCGCCGCCTGGCTGCGTAGGCCTTGTCCGTCAACTCCGTTATCGGCACCTCGGCCATGCGCGGGTCGGCCACGTACCGGTAGGCGTCGGCGAAGGCCAGCCGCATCGCCTCGATCAGGTGATGGTACCGGCTCACCGTCTGCGGCCCCATGCCGGCCACGTCAAACCCCTCAACGATGTTCAGCGCCTCCAGCGCCGCTATCCCCTGGCCGTTGGGCGGACACTCCCAGCACGTCACTCCCCGGTAGTCCGTGCTGATGGCCTCGTCCCAGTCCGACGTGTGCGCCGCCAGGTCCTCCGTCGTTATCCACCCGCCCTGCTCCTGGACGAAGCCGGCGATCTTCCCGGCAATCTCCCCGTGGTAGAAGGCTTCCGACCCGCCCTCGGCCACCGCCCGCAGCGTCTTCGCCAGGGTGGGCAGCTTCATCACCTCTCCCTGCACCGGCGGACGGCCGTTCAGCAGCATTTCGTCCCCGCCCGGGCGCGCCGCCAGCCGGGCTCCCTGCCCCGACCACTGGTAGGCGATGTAGTCGCTCACCGGAAACCCCTCTTCCGCGTACCCGATGGCCGGCTTCAATACCTCCGCCAGCGGCATGGTCCCATGCTCCGCCAGGATGGTCTCCCACCCGTGCACCGTCCCCGGTATGGACACCGAGTACGGCCCCTCCTGCGGCATCTGGTAATGCCCGGCGGCCTTCAGTTCGTCAATGGACGCCGCCCCCGGCGCCCGGCCGCTGCCGTTCAGGGCATGCACCTTGCCGTCCTTCGCGTGCCGGATTAGCGCGAACATGTCCCCGCCCACGCCGGTGGACTCCGGCTCCACCACGTTCAGGGCCGCCGCCGCCGCCACCGCCGCGTCCACCGCGTTCCCCCCGTTTATCAGCGCCTGCAGCCCCGCCTGCGCCGCCAGCGGCTGGCTCGTCGCCACCATCCCCCGCAAAGCCAGCACCCCCGACCGCCTGGAATCAAAAAACATGCTCTCTCTCTCCTCTTCTGTATCCACTAATCCGCCGCGGCGGACGAATGTTCACTAATTTTTCCTCGTCCGCCAACGACACTAACCTGCACAACGATTCTATCGGAGCTAATATAACATTCGTGCTCATTCGTGCCTATTCGTGGATAAACAGTGGTAAAATCCCCCCATCTAAATCTTTGGAGGTTCCCACTATGCCAGCAGATGTTGGCCAGCCGGCTCCCGACTTTTCCCTTTATGACACCGACCGCAACGTCCGCACCCTGCAGGAATTCCGCGGCAAGACCGTCGTCCTCGCCTTCTTCCCCGGCGCCTTCACCGGCGTCTGCACCACCGAGGCCTGCGCCCTGCGCGACGGCGTCCCCGATTTCGACGGCATGAACGCCCAGGTCCTCGGCATCTCCGTCGACGGCCCCTTCGCCCAGAAGGCCTGGACCGACGCCAACAGCATCAACTACCCCTTCCTCTCCGACTTCAACCGCCAGGCCGTCAACGCCTACGACGTCGCCCTCCCCGGCCTGGCCGGCATGGAAGGCTACGTCGCCGCCAACCGCGCCGTCATCGTCGTCGACGGACAGGGCACCGTCCAGTACCGCTGGGTCGCCCCCGCCCCCGTCAACGAACCCGACTACGACGCCGTCAAAGCCGCCGTCCAATCCTGCGCCTGACCCCCGGTCAATCTAATCCACGAATGGGCACGAATGTTCACTAATGCCCTGTCCACCCCAACAAATCATTCGTGCCCCATTCGTGGGTATTCGTGGCTAAATCCTGTATAATCCCCCCAACAACACCCCGGAGCATCACCCATGACCACCGCCACCGACGACATCAACCCCCGCCTCGCCGCCGTAGAGGCGGACCTCCGTAACATCAACACCCAGTTGGCCGAATTGAACGCCAACCAGCGCCATCTGCACACCGAACACCAGGCCGACCTCCGCTCCCTCGGCGACCGCATCACCCAGACTAACGACCGCATCACCTCGGTCGAAACCCGCCTCAACGCCAAGCTCGACCGCATGCTTTACCTGGCCTTGGGCGGCTTCGTCACCTTGCTGGTCGGCATGGTCCTGCTCTACATCCGCCCATTCTGACCACAAGGACCTTCACGGCAATCCCCAATTCCTAACTCTTAACTCCTAACTCTTAATTCTTATTCTTAAACTTTTCCAAAAATTCCGCCAACAACCCCGCTTGACTTCCCACTACCCACAGGGTTTATTCTGTTCCCGATACCGGAAATGCCCTCTTTGTGGGCCCCAAAACCACGCGCAGGATGTTGGGTGGTGTGCCATGACCGGCAACTTCATAGCCGAATTTCTCTTTATCTCCCACCGGCTCGACCCCTCCGTCGTCCCACGCAGCCCGCCCCGCCGCGGGCGGCGAATTGAGAATTAATAATGAACAATTAAGAATTATGTTCCCGCCGGCGGTCGCAGATGCGCCTCTGGCGTGCGGGAAGCCCCACCAGCAACCAACCCCTTAACCGTCATTCCGGCGAAAGCCGGAATCCAGGGGCCCCGGGGCAACCAACCCCAATTCTTAATTCCTAATTCTTAATTCCCTGTAACACTGGCGTAATACACGGGTAGCTAAATTATCTTCACCCCAAATTATTAGGAGGATTTTCATGGCGAAAGGATTTACCCTATTAATTGGCCTAGCCGTGGTTGTGGCCCTGGCTCTCGCCGCCGTCTTCGGCAGCATGAGCCTGGCTAACCCGGCGATGGCCGCTATTGGTCAGCCGGCCGATGCCGAGTTGACTGAGCGCACGTTTGCGCCACAGTCAGTCCCCACGATGTTTGAGGCCTCAGCCGTACCGGGAGGCGCAGACCTATCATGGGCTGTAAACGCCGACGCTACGAGATGGGTTATCAACATTTCAGGCGGCGGCCAGTCAGCGTCGGTAAGCGTGACTGACACCACCCCGGTAAATAGTGGCATCTTTGGAGTAACCTTGGGTGCTGCCGCTGCTTCAGCAGTTGGTGCTGAAGTAAGGGGTTTGACTAATGAAATTGAGTACTGTTTCACAATACAGGTTGTTACCACTGCTGGATCCAGCGCAGCGACCGAAGCTGTCTGCGTAATCCCCGGCGCGGCGCCCACCGGTACACCGGGCACACCGGTTGCCGAAGGAGGCCCGGGAACCGTAAAGCTCACATGGACTTGGACGACTCCTACCGATGGCAGCCCGGCGGCCAGTTCCTGGCAGTACCGCCAAACCGCCACCGGTAGTTGGACGGAGCTGACCAGCGACGGCGGCGCCAGAGAGGCCACAGTCACAGGTCTTGACGAAGCAACTGGGCAGACATTCTTTGTGCGTGCGGTCAGCAATCGAGGAGTAGCCGGCACTGAATCCGCCGCAAGCAATGCTGTGGACATCACTTTCGGCGCATCCATAACACCAAGTAGCTTCAATCCCGGCAAGAACGCTTCCTACACCATCAAGTTTAGGACTGGAGCTGACAACACTCTTGTCCCCGGTGTTCATGACATAGTGATTCAGTTCACTGATGGTGATTTCGACGTTCCTGGAACCATCCATGAAAGTACGATCACGATAAGTCAGGACGCAAATTCAGCAAATCCGGCCTCGGTCAGCGTTGACGACCAGGCAATTACCTTGGTCTTGCGTGACATGAACCCTGATAATGCCACCAACGACGGCCTTGTGGGTGGTGACGCTGCGGCAAATGACGTAACCATCATCATCCGGACCAGTGCTGGCATCAAGAACCCCTCCGAAGCCAAGACGTACGGCGATATGCACATAAGCGCAGGCACCATCGAGGAACTGAGCCTGGGCAGCATCGCCATAGTCCGCACCCTGAGCCTCGGCGAGGACGACGGCAAGCGCGGAGACCGCATCTCCGTCACCGGCAAGGGTCTCAGGAAGGGGACCACGATGACGGCCTACCGCATGATGGGTGAGGCGGTCAACTTTGCAGGGGCCCAATCCATTTGCAGCGGACCTGTGAGCAGCGACGGCATAGGCACGTGTGAATTCACCGTCACTTCCCCGCTGTTCAAGAGCGGCAACAACTACATCAACGTCAGGGACGGTCGCAATCAGAGTATTGCAAAGTCCAAGCCTTTTGAATTGAAGGGCTCCATCTCCGTGAACCCCGAAGGGGCCAGCGTGGGCGACAGCGTCCAGGTGCAAATGTATGACTTCGCGAGGGGCGCTTCTGTCGAGGGAGTACTTATTGCCCGGCAGTACCTGTGCGAACAGGCTGGCATGCCCATCTCTTTGATGGTAAGCTGCGGCGATGGCTACGGCCCGTGGACCCCGGGCGGCAGCGCCTCTACCCTGGGCGAGCTGAGCTTCAACGTGACCATTCCCGATGGCGCCCCCCAGGGCATCCAGGAACTGCGGGTGGAAATCAGCGGGGACGAAGATGATTCTACCAATATCATCATCTCGGGTCCGGTAATAACCACCACGCCCAGTACCGTGCTGGCCAACCAGCGGATCAGCCTGACCGGTTCCGGCTTTACCTCCGGCAGCGAGGTCGAGGTAATCACCTTCGCCGGCGAGGTAATCCCCCCGGCTAACATCCAGGGCGGTCAGAAGGTTAACGTCGATAACGGCGGCAA
>DAOUJN010000004.1:0-99250 GCA_034422655.1 Dehalococcoidia bacterium | reverse complement strand
TTGACGAGGACAGCTGCCTGGAAGCCCCGCAAATCGTCCGCGCCCTGCTCCCCTGGGCCTGGGACCACCGCTACGACGACATCCTCTGCGGCGAAATCTCCGCCTGAGCGGGCGAGGGTCCGTAGGGGCAGACCTGCGTGTCTGCCCTGGCCAAACGTCCAATCCCCACGAGGGGACGAAGAATCCCCTTAACGTAAGTAGGAGCGGCCCTTGCGGAATGTCCTCCTTTGGAGGGTGGTCGCCCTGCCCGAGAAGGACCTCTTGCCGGCGGTGACACATCCACCCGTGGCCGGCAGGTTAGAGCCTGCCCTGCCCCCTTATCTGGTAAACTGGGGCCGGAACATAGCAGGCAACACCCTCAGGAAGCAGCGAGTTCAGGACTCAATCCCTGAATGAAGGGACCATTAAGCCCATGATCGAAGACTCCGGAGAAAAGCGATGAAGTTCGGCCTCTTTTCCCACCTGCCCTGGCCCGAAGGCACATCTCCCAGCCAGGTTATCCACGAAGCCACGGAGCAGTTGTGCCTTGCGGAAGAACTGGGGTACTACAGTTCCTGGTTCGCCGAGCATCACTTTTCCCGCTACGGAATCGGTTCCTCCTCCATGGTGGTACTCAGCAACCTGGCGGCCCAGACCAGCGCCATCCGCCTGGGGACCGCCGTTTTGGTGCCGCCCCTCCACCATCCGGTCCACCTGGCCGAGGATGCGGCCACCCTGGACGTGGTGAGCGGCGGCAGGCTGGACGTAGGCTTTGGGCGGGGCACTGCCAACTATGAATACACGGGTTACAACGTGGACCCGTCGGAAAGCCAGGCCCGGTTCCAGGAGACTATCCGCATCGTCGAAGGCCTCTGGACTACTCCCGACTTCAACTACGAGGGCAATTACTTCAGCGTGAACCAGGCCAACCTGGTGCCGCCGCCCATTCAGAAGCCCCACCCGCCCATTTACATTGCGGCAACCAGGACCTTCACCACCCTGGAGTACGTCGTCTCCACCGGCCATCCCCTTATCAGCGGGGTGGTGCTGGACCACGACGACGCCCTTGACCTGTGCAACCGCTTCGTCGCCATGTCCGAGGAAGCCGGATACAATATTCCGATTTCCACGATTCCCTTCTTTCGCTACCTTCACGTTGCCGAAACCGAGAAGGAAGCGCGCAGGAATGCGGAACCGGCCATCGCCTGGACCATGGACATGACCGACTGGCGCCGCTCCATCTCCCTGGGCAGCGAGGTCAACCGGCGCCTGGATGAATTTCGCAGGACCCGCACCACAATGCCGCCCACCTATGACTACCTGGCCGAAAAGCGGGCCATGATTGGAACGCCCGACCAATGCATTGCAATGATTCGGGAGTTTCAAAGCCAGGGCATTGAGTATTTCGGCTGCAACTTTGACTTTGGCGGAATGCCCCATGAGACAGTGATGCGTTCCATGAAGCTGTTTGCCGAAGAAGTAATGCCCCACTTCCAGTAACCGCGGAGACCGACAGATGGTTTCTTTTCCCAACAGTGTTCCCCACGACCGGGAGATGGTCGAAAAGGCCTCGGAGCTTGCCCGGGAACGGTTTGCGCCCAGGGCGGAAGGGCACGACCTGGAGTCGTCCTTTCCCTTTGAGAACTACCGGGACCTGCAGGAGGCCGGGCTGCTGGGCATGACCGTCCCCGGGGAATACGGCGGCCCTGGGGTTGACCCGGTCACGTATGTGCTGACGCTGCTCGAAATGGCCAAGGGGTGCCCCGCCACTGCCCTTACCTTCAACATGCACGCCAACGTCATCATTAACATCAACCAGCTGGCTTCCCAGGACCAGAAAGCCCGCTATTTCCGGGAGGTCATAGAAGAGGGCAGGCTGTTCGCCACGGTAATGAGCGAGCCCGAGTCCAGCTTCCGCGACCGGTTCGTCCTGCGCACGGTGTTCACACCCTTGCCGGGCGGCAATTACCGGGTCCAGGGAGTGAAGCACTTCTGCTCGCTGGGGGATGCGGCCGACCGGTACTTCGTGACCGGCCTGCGCGAGGGAACGGACAACGCCCAGGAGGGCATAATGGCGGCCCTGGTTCCCCGCAGCGACCAGGGCATCACCCTGGAACGGCCCTGGAACGCCACCGGAATGCGGGGAACGACCAGCCACAGCATCCGCTACGACACTGAAGTCTCGGCGGAGGACGTGATGGGCGATCCGGGGCAGTTGCTCACCATCGAACTTTCCGGCTTTGCCCTGGGCTACGCCGCAACTTACCTTGGCGTGGCCGAGGCGGCATACGATTTCATCCGTGAGTATGCCAAGGCCAGGGTAATTGCGCCGTCAACTGAACCGCTGTCCCACGACCCCAGGATTCAACGCAACCTTGGGGAGATGAGCGCCCAGATCAGGTCGGCAAAGCTCATGCTCTGCGAGGCCGCCGCAATACGAAGCGGCGGCATTCGCGAGGAGATGTCGCTGGCCACCAACCAGGCCAAGTACCTGTGTGCCGAGGCCGGGGTGCGGGTAACCGAGCAGGCGATGCGAATGGCGGGCGGCAGCGGCTTCCTGAAAAGCATGCCCCTGGAACGCTGGCATCGCGACGCCCTTGCTGGCCCGGTTATGCCTCCTTCCAACGACCGCTGCCTTGAAGTCATTGGGAGGATTGTCTGCGGGCTGCGGGCGGCCACCCTCGAGTTTCAGTAGGCCAAGGGCGACGTGCCTGGTGCGGGCGGCAACCCACATCGATGCCAGTAAACTGATACACTCGCATATTGGACAAGAAACCAGCCCCCGAGGGTATGGCGGGGGCTGGTCAATGGAAGCCAAAGTTCTGGAAAGGCTGGCAGCGTAAAGGCCTAGCTGAACACCAGCTCCTTGTTGCGGCGGTTGGGGTCACTCATCAGGGCCAGGCCTTCCGCGGGGTCATCCTGGTTGTTGCAGAAGAACTCGATGCGGTTGCCATCCGGGTCCATGAAATAGACGCTGGAGGTCATGCCGTGGTCCGTGTTGTGGTCCAAAGTCACGCCCTTGTCCTGCAGGGTGTCATAGACCTCCTTCAGGTCTTCAATGTCGGCAACCTGGACCGCAAAGTGGTTGAGCCCCAGCTGGCCCGGGGTAACGGGCAGGGCATCCACCGGCGCCTTGAACAGGGCCAGGTCATGGTGAATCTTGCCGCAGGTCAGGAAGGTGCCCAACTCGCTCTGGCGGGAAATCTCGAAGCCCAAGATTTCGGTGTAAAACTTGGTGGAAGCTTCAACATCCTTTACGTTTAGGACCAGGTGCCCGACGCGTATGGGTTTTGCCATTGCAACTCCTCCTAATAATCGGGGCCACCGGCGCACCAATTGGGCACATTCCCCAGGTAAGCGCCTCTTTTCCCCTTCGTTGGCAGCTACTATACGACAATTCCAGCCGCCCGCCAATACTTTGGCGCATTCGGCGAACCAAATGCAGGGGATTCACAACGTCATTGGGTCCACCGCTACGAATTTCTGAAAGGTAAAGCAAGAGCGACCGAGCATAACTTCGTTGACACTCCACCGGGCCACATTTACACTCGAACAAGGGAGCCCTTCCAGCACAGCCCATAGCAGGATGAAATGCAATGCCTATAGACCAGGTTTCCATCGTGAGAATGTGCGGCTTCTGCCGCTGGGAAGTCGAGACGATTTCCGTCAAGAAGGACAACATGCGCCTCTTCGTTGACGACAAAGTCTGGTGTGAAGTCTGCCAGTCGGAACAGCCCGAAATTCGGGATATCGCGGGCAGGCTGGAGACGATCGGGCTGGAACAGCAGAGTTACCCGGTAAGCCCCACGTCGGGGCCCCCGCGGTTGGGAGATTAGGAAGCAGGGCGGGGCAAGTAGAAGCGCCCGAGTGGGTGGTCTCGATCCTTCCAGGGATGCGGGCGGTTCAGTTGAACCGGTTCATGGCCACTGTGATGTTCTCTTCCAGCATGCACTCAACGGCCTCGGCCACCCGCTGAATCACCCCCGCGATTTCAGGAGCCTCCTCGTCGTTGAACCTGTTCAACACGTGGGAAACCTGCCCGCCCTTCAGCTCCGGTTGTCCGATACCGACCCTTACGCGCGGGAAATTCGGGGTGTGGATTTCTTCAATGATGGACCGGATTCCATTGTGGCCGGCGGGACTGCCGCCCGGCCGTATTCTCAGCTTCCCCACCGGCAAGGCCATTTCATCGTAAATGACCACGATGTCCGACGGCTTTACGCCGAACCGGGCCACAAGGTAGTTGATGGCCTCGCCGCTGCGGTTCATAAAGGTGCGAGGCTTGGCCAGCACGACCTCTCTTTCCTGGTACCGGCCCCTGCCCAGCACCGCCTTGGCCCGGCGTTCCTTCACGTCAATACCCCAGCGCCGAGCCAGCAGGTCAATGCAGTGGAAGCCCACGTTGTGCCGGGTATTGCGGTACCTGTCCCCGGGATTACCCAACCCCACCACCACCTTCATGGAGCGGTCGGGTTCCTCGGTATGCCGGGGTGTCGCTGGCCTTGCCAGCGTTGCACCAGCCTCGTGCAGTTGTTCCGTAACGGGCTCTATCACGGCTGGGCTTCCAAAGGAGACAGCGAGGCTTCAGACGGGGCTTCCAGGAAGGATGCAAAAGCCTCTTCGTCCAGCACCTGAGTGCCCAGGCGGTTGGCAGTATCCAACTTGGAACCTGGGGATGCGCCAGCTACCAGGTAAGCGGTCTTTCGCGTTACCGAGGATGTTGTGTTGCCGCCCAGGGCCTTGATCCTGCCCTCCGCCTCCCGACGGGTCATGGTGGACAGGGTGCCCGTCACCACGAAGGCCAGCCCGTGCCAGGGCAGATCAGTGGGGTCTACGATCTCTATCTCGTGGTGAAGCTTTACTCCGGCCTGTCGCAGCTTCTCGATAACGGCCAGGTTGTCCTCCACCTGGAAATAGTCGTAGATGCTCTCGGCTATCTTGGGTCCTATCCCATCAATAGCTGTCAACTCTTCCTGGCTCGCCCTGGCCAACTGGTCAACGCTGGCAAAACGCTGGGTCAAGAGATCGGCTACCTCGGCGCCCACGTGGGTAACTCCCAGGGCAAACAGGATCCGGGGCAGCGGCCGAGTCTTGCTGGCCTCGATATTGTCCAGAATCCTGGTGGCGAGCCGGTCGCCCATTCGGTCCAGTTCCAGGAGGCTGTCCTTTTGGAGGTAGTAAAGGTCTGCGACAGTGCTGACAAAGCCCTTGTCAATCAGGATACGGCACCACTGCTCGCCCAGGCCGTCCATGTCCATGGCGCCGCGGCTGACGAAGTGCTTCAAGAGCTCGAAGAACTGGGCGGGACAGGATGATGTGTTGGGGCAGCGGTGCATCGCCTCCCCTTCCGGTTTCACTACGCCCGTGCCACATACAGGGCATTCCTCCGGCATCCGGAACTCCACCTCTTCGCCGGTGCGCCGGTCCTCAATAGGTCCTACTATGTGGGGGATTACATCGCCTGCCCGTTCCACATTCACCCAGTCACCCAGCTTGATGCCCTTCCGATGTATGTCCTCCTCGTTGTGCAGCGAGGCATGGCGGACGGTGGCGCCGCTGACCACTACCGGTTCCAGTATTGCCTGCGGGTTAAGGCTGCCGGTGCGCCCTACGTTGATTACAATGTCCACTAACTTGGTTACGGCCCGTTCGGCGGGGAACTTGTATGCCGTGGCCCAGCGGGGTTCCCGGCCCACCACGCCCAGGGAGTTCTGGAGGTTGAAGGGGTTAACTTTAACCACCACCCCGTCCACCTCGTAGGGCAGTTCGTGCCGCTTTTCCACCCACTCCCGGTAGTAGTCCTTCACTTCTTCCAGGGTGTGGCAGAGTCGGTTCAGGGGATTGACCCGGAAGCCCAGGGATTGCAGCCACTCCAGGGTTTCCCAGTGCTCTGCAGGGTAGGGGGACTCGCCGGCGTCGTTGAGCGAATAGACCCAGATCTGCATATTGCGGGAAGCCGTAACCTTGGGGTCAAGCTGGCGGATGGTGCCGGCTCCGGTATTCCTGGGGTTAGCATAGGTCTGCTCCCCACGTTCTTGCTGTTCCCTGTTGAGCCTGTGGAATTCCTCTATGGGAAGGTATACCTCGCCGCGCACCTCCAGATAAGGGGAAACGAAACCGTCCAGCTTCAGTGGAATTGACCTGATCGTCTTCAGATTGTTGGTTACATTCTCGCCCACGAAACCATTGCCCCGGGTGGCGCCCTGGACAAACAGCCCGTCTTCGTACACAAGACTCACCGCCAGGCCGTCAATCTTCAGTTCGCAGGTCATGGAGAAATCGGCGTCGTCCAGCAGGTTCTTGACCCTTCGGTGCCAGGCTTCCAGGGATTCGTCGTCGAACACATTGCCAAGGCTGAGCATGGTGTGGCGATGCTCCACCTGCTCGAAGCCGTCAGCCGGGTCACCGCCGATGCGGTGGGTAGGCGAGTCGGGGGTCACCAACTCCGGGTGTTCTTCCTCGATCCGCTTCAACTCGTGGAAAAGCCGGTCGTAGTCGTGGTCGCTGATCACAGGATCGTCCAGCACATAGTAGCGGTGATTATGGTAGTGTAATTCTTCCCGCAACTCGGCTATCCGCTGGGTGAGACCGTCGTCCACCATAACCTGCTCTCCACTAGGGAATTATTCTACTCAGAGTATAATATCTTGCCCGCCCGGATTACAGACCGCCATTCTGCCGGTTTGGGCGGGTTGTCGGCAGCTGCTTGAATGGCCTCGGGAACCTTTGGCGCTTCATTTTCGTCTACTACTCCACAGTATCTTCGATACTCGATTCAATACTCTAAGTGTTTGGAGGAAATATGCGCCACTATGAACATTTGCTGGGCCGGGGCTTTCTTGTGAATCAGAGGCAATTGTTTTATTCTGCCTTTATGCAAAAGTTTCTGGTCATAATGTTGTTGCCGGTGTTTGCCCTGGTCTGGCTAGGGTGTGGGGCAAGCGCCACCCAGGAAATGAGCTTTGCGCAGGACTCGGGAATGGCCATGCCTGCCGCCGCCCCCGAATCCGCTGCCCAGGTGATGAAGGAGGTGGTGGTAGAGAGGGAAGTCATGCATGAGCCGGCCGCCCAGCCTCAGCCTACACCCGCCCCGCAGGCGGCCTCCGCTGCGTCACCCCAGTCGGCCGACTCGATGCTGCCCAGCTTCGATGAAGTGCAGGCGTCGGTGGCCGCCCAGAACCGCATCATCGTCCGCACGGTGGGCATAGGCCTGATAGTGGACAGTGTAGCCAGTTCCGTCGACGGTATTGGAGAAGTGGCCCAGCAATTGGGCGGCTGGACTGTGTCCAGCGACCGCAGCGCCATCCACCAGGGCAGCGTGTCGGTGCGCGTGCCCGCCCAGCAACTGGATGAGGCGGTAAGGCGCATCCGCGCGCTGGGAATCCGGGTTGACTGGGAGTCTTCTACCAGCCAGGACGTTACCGACGAATACGTGGACAGCAACTCGCGCCTGCGCAGCCTCCGCGCCACCGAAGAAGCGCTGCTGAACCTGCTGAACAAGGCGGAGGACGTGGAAGACGCCCTGGAAGTGCAGCGGGAACTAACGGACTTGCAGGCGGAAATCGAGAGCCTTGAGGGCCGGATCAAGTTCCTGGAGCAGACGGCTGCCTTCTCACTGATCAACGTCACCCTGACCCTGGCGCCCCAGCCCATGGCTGTTGACGCCGGCCGGGACCAGACCTTCAGCGCCGGGCAGCCGGCCCGGTTCCGGGCCACCTTCACCCCTCCGCAGGGAATCGATACCTACAGCTTCATGTGGGATTTCGGGGACGGCAGCCAGGCCGAAGGTTCGGGCACCGCTCCCACCACCGTGCCGGGGCAACGGGTTACCGCCACCGTCACCCATTTCTTTGAAGACGACACGGACTCGCCCTATATCGTGCAACTGGAACTCACCGGCACCGGCCCCGCCGGACTGGTGGAAGGAACGGATACACTGATCGCGACCGTAACCCGGATACCTACCATCGAGGTGTTTGCCGGCGAAAGTCGCTTCGTGGAAGAAGGGGAAGAGGTCGAGTACAGCGGTTCCTTTACTCGCGGCGATGGGCTGTGGGACCTGCAGTACCGCTGGGACTTCAGTGACGGTACCCCCACGGTTACCGGGATACCGGAGGAGGGAGACACCCGGGCCGTGGCTTTCCACACCTTTGAGAATTACCGGCCCGACCCCTACCAGGTCACCCTGACGGTCACCGCCCAAAGCGAAGCGGGAGAAGTCCGAGGCTCCGGTTCCTTCAGCGTTTTCGTCACGGAGTCGCAGGGGTTGGTGGTCGGCAACTGGGACCTGCTGGAATCTGCCAAGTGGGCCATACGTGCCCTTTCCGGGGTGGCGCTGGCTGTTGTTAACGTCGTTATCTGGGTGGTTGTCTTCAGCCCGGTTTGGCTGGGCATCGGCGCCCTGGGCTACGGGGGCATCCGCTTGAAGCGATATTGGAGCGCGCGGAGGGAGCGGCGCCGCCCCTATTCTGGCACGGAGCTATCGACCGTCGTTACGCCTCCGGACACGCCGGAGCCTGGAGAAGAGAACGGCAAGGCAGGGAACCGGCAAGGCTGACGCTTGGCGCACTCCCTCTCTAAACCCGCAAATGTTTGGTGAACTTGCGAGCCGGTGAACCTGCTGCTTGCCTTAAGCCTACACTGACCTTCCCGCACCAAGGGGGAAGGGACTTGTTCGGAAGTATTTGAGAGCGAATTACAGGGAGATAAGCAGTGACAACGCAGACGCCCGAAGAGGCCCGCAGCCTGATAGTCAACATGGTCAAGGACTTTGTTCGCCGGGAAGTGGAACCGGTGGCAGCCCAGCATGACCAGGACGACACGGTACCGCTGGACCTGATAGACAAGATGAAGGACCTGGGCCTGTTCGGCATCACTGTGCCGGAGGAATATGGCGGCATGGGCCTGGACTACACTACCTTCGCCCTTATTTTCGAGGAAATGAGCAAGGCCTTCATGAGCATCACCGGGGCCATTGGCACCCACCACATTATGACCTACGTGCTGACCCACTACGGCACCGAGGAGCAGAAGCGGGAGTTCCTGCCGGACCTGGCCTCGGGCCGCAAGCGGGGAGGCCTCGCGCTGACGGAACCGGGCGGCGGCACCGACGTGGCGAACCTCCAGGTTACCGCCGACAAGGACGGGGAGGAGTACGTCATTAACGGCAGCAAGATGTTCATTACCAACGGCAGGTACGGCGACACCTTCCTGCTGCTGGCCCGCACCGACCGGCAAGTAGAACCGCGCCACCGCGGCATCAGCGCATTCATTGCCGAAAAGGGCGACGCCGGCTTCAAGGTGGGCCGGGACCTGGACAAGCTGGGTTACCGGGGGCTGGATACCTGCGAGTTAATCTTTGAGGATTACCGGGTACCGGCGGAGAACCTGGTGGGCCTGGAGGAAAACCGAGGCTTCGGCCAGGTGATGAGCGGGCTGGAAACGGGGCGAATAAACGTGGCCGCCCGGGCGGTAGGTGTGGCCCAGGCGGCATTTGAGGCTGCGATTCGTTACTCCCAGCAGCGGGAGACCTTCGGGACACCTATTTCGCAGCACCAGGCCATCCAGCTCAAGCTGGCAGACATGGCAACCAAGATTCAGGCGGCGCGTCTGCTGACATACGATGCCGCCGCCAAGAAGGACTCGGGCGAAAGGGTGGACCTGGAAACGGGCATGGCCAAGCTTTTCGCCAGCGAAATCTGCGGTGAAGTTACCATGGAGGCCATGCGCATCCACGGCGGCTACGGCTACATCAAGGAGTCGCCGGTGGAGCGCTATTATCGGGACGCCCCCCTGATGATTATCGGAGAGGGCACCAACGAAATCCTGCGGCTGGTCATTGCCCGCCAACTGTTGCGCCGCCCCGAGTACCAGGTCTAGCCGGGGGTAGGGGCGGCTTTTGCGCTTATACCCTTAACCGTTCCGGACCGGATTGAATACCAGCCAGTTGGCTACCGGCCCGGCGCTGCGGCTCCATTCGTGGGCTGTGTTCGGCGGCACCAGGATGGCATCCCCCTCGGATACGGCGTACTCCTGGCCATCGCACGTCAGGATGCAGCCGCCTTCCAGGAAATAGGCCAGGTGTTCTCCCTCGTGGGTGTGGTCTGGGCTGACTTCTCCTTCCGCCATGCCCCGGTGAGACAGCACATAATGGCGAGCGCCGTCGTCCACGGTCAAGACCGGACGGGCCGCCCCGGAGCTGGTGTCCAGGTCCGACAGGTTCTTGATAACGGGAGGCCTGCCGGTGCCGGACCCGCCGTTATTCTTGGCTCCTCCACTTATGCTTGAAAGCAGCGGGTTAATTTCAATCCGCTCAATGTCACCCTCGCCGCCGTCGTTAAGGGTGTAGTGGTCCACGTTGGGGGGGACATATATGGCATCCCCAGCCTTGACGGAGTAGTTGACGCCGTCGCAGACGAGGGTGCCGGAACCCTTGATGATGAAGACCTCGTGCTCCCATGGGTGGATGTGGTGGCTGCTGGTCTCCCCGGGCTGGATGTGGGAGTAGCTGAGAGTGGTGGTAGGAGGGTTATCGTTAATGTTAATGAGCCTGGCCGCATTGCCAGGGGAAAAGTGGTCGCGGTAGTTCCTGATTATAGGTTCCAAGGTTTGCCTCCACTGGTCCAAAATATTATGTTAATGGCTGCGGACTTGCTTCACCGTGGCGTAATGTTAAACTGGCGGGCCGGATTTCACAAGAAATTCTTGCCCATTGCGGGAAGCGTCAGGGGCAGGGACGAATCCACCAGGCCCGCCCAAACCGGCTCGCAGGCGTAAGCCGATTTGGTTGACGCTCCTAGGGGCCTATGCTAGTATCCGAACCAATAGCAGACTTAGTCCTCCAGCCCTTTAAACGCATTAGCACGCCGGATCTCAGGATATAGAGTCAAGATGAACTTTCGCCAGCGGCTTGACCACGTTTCTCCGGAACGGGAAACGGTGATAACCATCGGCGTCTTTGACGGAGTTCATCGGGGCCACTCCCACCTCTTGCGTCACCTCATTTCGGCGGCGGGTTCGGATTTCCTGCCAACCGTTATCACCTTCGCCAACCACCCCATCACCGTACTTCAACCAGGCCGCCAAGTCCCCCTTATCACCACGCTGGAACAGAAGGAAAGGCTGATTCGAGATAAGGGCGTAGACCTGATTGTCTCACTGGAGTTTGACGATGAACTGGCCCAGTTGTCGGCCAGCGAGTTCGTAGGGCTGCTCCGGAACAAGCTGAACATGAAGGGACTGGTCATCGGGTCGGACTTTGCGCTGGGCCGCGGGCGGGAAGGCGACGCGGCTCGACTCGAAGAACTGGGCAGGGAGATGGGCTTCTTCGTTGAAATAGTGGAGCCTCTCCTGTTTGAGGGATTGCTGGTCAAGAGCCGAGTTATCAGGCAAAGCCTGAACGATGGGGACGTTGCCGTATCCAACCGCCTGCTGGGGAGGGCTTTTTCCATGGCCGGGCCGGTGGTTACGGGAGACAAGCGGGGCAGGACGCTCGGGTTTCCCACTGCAAACGTGAATGTCAACAAGGCCATGGCCCATCCGGCCGACGGCATATACGCTACCTGGGCATTGGTGGACGGCGAACGCCTTCCCTCGGCAACCAGCATTGGCGTAAGACCCACCTTCGGACTGAGCGAGCGCTTGGTCGAAGTCTATATACTGGATTTCGATGGAGACTTGTACGGCCAGGAACTGGAGGTCGAGTTCGTGGACAAGCTGCGGGACCAGGAGACTTTTACGAGCCTGGAGGCGCTGGTTGAGCAGATAAACTTGGACGTGGCCAACACCCGGGAAATGCTGGCCGTTTCCGGAGGCAGCCATGGCGCTTAATCCGGCGGAAATGAAACGCGTCACCGAGCGGGGTGTCAGCAACATTATTGTCCGTGAAGAGTTCGTAAAGCTGCTGGAGGAGGGCAAACCCCTCAGGCTGAAGATGGGCTTCGACCCCAGCCGCCCGGACATCCACCTGGGGCACGTGGTCGGACTGCGCAAATTGCGCCAGCTGCAGGACCTGGGGCACCAGCTTATTTTGATTGTCGGCGACTGGACGGCCCAAATAGGCGACCCCAGCGGACGCTCGACCACGCGGCCCATGCTGACACACGATGAGGTGATGGAGAATGCCCAGTCCTACCTGCGGCAGTTCTTCAAGGTAGTTGACCGGGAACGGGCCCAGGTGGTGTACCAGAGCGAGTGGTTTGGCAAGTTCTCCCTGGCCGATGTTATCGGGCTGACGGGCCGGTTCACCGTGGCCCAGTTCCTGGAACGGGACGACTTCGCCAAGCGCTTCGCCGAGCATCGTCCCATCGCCATTACGGAACTGCTCTACCCCCTGTTGCAGGCCTACGATTCGGTAGCCATCCAGTCGGACGTGGAGTTTGGGGGCACCGACCAGATGTTCAACCTGCTGGTGGGGCGGGAACTACAGGGCATGATGGGACAGCGGCCCCAGCAATGTTTCCTGATGCCCATCCTGGTGGGCACCGACGGCGTCCAGAAGATGAGCAAGAGCCTGGACAACTACGTGGGCGTGGAAGAACCGCCGGACGATATGTTCGGAAAGATAATGTCCCTGCCCGACGAGTTAATTGTGCCCTACTTTGACTACCTGACGGACGCGCCCGAGACTGAACTGGAGGAGATGGCTCGGAGCATCAAGGCAGAGGCCGTCAACCCCATGGACCTTAAAAAGCGGCTGGCCGAGGAGATTACCGAGGTCTTCCACGACAAGAGTGCAGCCGTCTCGGCTCGGGAACGATTTGAGCGGGTCGTGCAACAGCGGGCCTTGCCGGAAAACATGCCGGCCGTCATTATCTCCACCCTGTCAGGTCCCCGTTGGAGCAACGCCCTGGTTTCCGCCGGCCTGGTGTCCAGCGTCAACGAGGGGAAGCGGATGATCAACCAGGGTGCGGTGGAACTGTTCCCACCGTCCGGTCCCTCTCACAAGCTGACGGAAGACGCCCAGTTCCAGGCGCCGGAACCGGGGACGGCCGTAAAGGTGGGCCGGCGGCGTTTCGCTTCTCTCCAGGAATAGGCCTGCTGCCATTAGCCTGGCAGCTTGCTCCAATAGTTTCCCTCCACTATTCGGCATGGGCCTGTACTATAGTCTTGCCGTTGACGCCTTATTTCGGGCAACGTTAGACTAGACCTATAGCTATGGGTTGGAGCGACCAAGTGTTTTCTAACGAAGAACTGGAACAGATACGGCGGCAGGGCGCGCAGTGGCGGGCAAAGAACGCCGACAGGCAGGAAAGAAAAGTTTCGTACAAGACCCTGTCCCAGATTCCCGTGGAGACAGTCTATACGCCGGAACACCTTGAGTCGGCGGACTACCAGTCCGACATAGGCCTGCCGGGGGAGTTTCCTTACCTGCGGGGCGTCCACCCGGGCGGGTACCGGGACCGCCTGTGGACCATGCGGATGTTCGCCGGGTTCGGCCTTCCTGAGGAGACGAACGGGCGCTTCCGGTTCCTGCTGGATAACGGGCAGACGGGCCTGAGCACCGCTTTCGACATGCCAACCCTTTACGGGTATGACACGGACGATCCCCGGGCTGCCGGTGAGTTTGGCAAGTGCGGGGTGGCAGTGTCGTCACTGGCCGACATGGAGACCCTCTTCGACGGAATTCCCCTGGGGAAGGTCACCACGTCAATGACCATCAACAGTCCGGCCGCCATTATCTGGGCCATGTACATCGTGGTGGCGGAGAAGCAGGGAGTTCCCCTGGACCGAATTGGCGGAACCCTGCAGAACGATATTTTGAAGGAATACCTCGCACAGAACGAGTACATCTTCCCACCGGAACCGTCCCTGCGGCTGGTGGTTGACACGGTGGAGTTTGCCACCAGGCACATGCCCCGCTGGAACCCGATCAGCATCAGCGGATACCACATCCGGGAAGCAGGCTCCAACGCGGTGCAGGAACTGGCTTTCACCCTGGCCGACGGGTTTGAGTACGTCCGCCGGTGCATTGACCGGGGGCTGGACGTGGAAGACTTCGCCCCAAGGCTGAGCTTCTTCTTCAATGCCCACAACGACTTCTTCGAAGAAGTCGCCAAATACCGGGCAGCCCGCCGAATCTGGGCTCGCGAGATGCGAGACACCTTTGGGGCGAGGAACGAGCGGTCGCAGTGGATGAGGTTCCATGCCCAGACCTCCGGAGCGTCTCTTACTGCCCAGCAACCCGAAAACAACGTGGTGCGGGTGGGGCTGCAGGCCCTGGCGGCCGTCCTGGGCGGGTGCCAGTCGCTGCACACCAACGGCAAGGACGAAGCATGGGCGCTGCCTTCGGAACAGGCGGCGCTGCAGGCCCTGCGCACCCAGCAGATTATCGCCCATGAAACGGGCGTTACTGACACGGTGGACCCCCTGGGCGGCAGTTACTACCTGGAGGCGCTGACCAACCGGGTTGAAGCGGAAGCCTACGAGTATTTCCGCAGAATCGAAGACGTGGGAGGCGTTGTCCCTGCCCTGGAGTCGGGTTTTTTCCAGCGAGAGATAGGCGAAGCGGCCTACATTTACCAGCGAGAGGAAGACCGCAGGGACCGCATTACCGTCGGCGTCAATGACTACGTCACCGACGAGGAACTGTCCATCCCGCTGCTGCGGGTTGACCGGGAAGGGGAGGCCCGGCAGATTGAGGGCCTGAACCGGATTCGCCGAACGCGAGACAACCGGGAAGTCTCCAGCAGGTTGAAGGCCCTGGAGACGGCGGCAAGGGGAGACGACAACCTGATGCCCCCGCTGCTCGAAGCAGTGAGGGCATACGCCACCCTGGGCGAGATGATGGGCGTCTTCCGGGAAGTGTTCGGGGAGTACCAGCCGGGGTGGGGCTTTTAGACAGGTAGGCGATGGTACAATAGCTCATGAGCCACGCCCAATCAGTTTGCCTTAATTGCCAGCCAGGGGTGTTTTGCAATGGTAACGGGTAAGCCCAGAGTACGATACACCTACGAAGATTATTGCCAGTTGCCGGATGACAAACGGTACGAACTGATTGACGGGGAGTTCTACGAGATGGCGCCGTCGCCCATTACCGTTCACCAGAGGCTATTGCTTACTTTGGCTCGTCTAATGGCTGATTGGGTTGATGGGCACAAATTGGGCGAAGTGCTGGTTGCGCCCTATGACGTCATTCTCTCCGACAACGACACATTCCAACCCGATATATTGTTCGTCTCGGAAGCACGCCGAAGCATCATCACCCACCGGGCGTGCGAAGGAGCGCCGGATTTGGTCGTTGAAATCCTTTCTCCTTCAACATCCCAGCGAGACCTGGGGATAAAGCGGGAGAGGTATGCGCTGTTCGGCGTTCGGGAGTATTGGATCGTTGACCCGGTAGCGAATTCGCTGGAAATTCTGGTCTTGCGGGACGGGGAGTACGTTTCCCTGGGCGTTCACACTGGAGAAGCGTCTCTGGCCTCGGAGGTGCTGGCTGGACTTGCCTTTTCGGTGACGAGTATCTTCCAGGAGGCGTAGCATTACCAGGTTGCCAATTACAATAGGGTTGACGAAATTGGGGCGGGAATGAATCCCGCCCCTTCTTTGTGCAACAAGTGTGGGGGTAGCGGGCGGGGCCTAGACCCGTTCCTCTTCCCGCAATTGCTTGGCTTCCTCGATCACCTTCTGCTGGATGTTAATGGGGACCGGTTCGTAGTGGTCGAACTCCAGGCGGTAGCTGCCCCGGCCCTGGGTGAGGGAACGCAGGTCCTGGGCGTAGCGCTGCACCTCGGACAAGGGAACCTCTGCCTCGATGGCGGTGTACCGGTCGCCAGGGTTCATGCCCAGGATGCGGCCGCGCTTGCCGTTCAGGTCGCTCATTACATCCCCGGTGTAGGCCTCGGGAACGTTGACCGTCAGCTTGACGATGGGTTCCAGCAGGATGGGGCTGGCGTCGGCCATTCCCTTCTTGAAGGCCTGGGTACCCGCAATTTCGAAGGACATGCCGGAAGAGTCAACGTCGTGGTAGCTACCGTCGTAGATGACAGTCTTAAGGTCGACGACGGGGAAGCCGGCGAGGATGCCCTCCTCCATGGACTTGACCACGCCCTTCTCAACCGACGGGATGTATTCACGGGGCACCCGTCCACCGACGATCTCGGAGCCGAACTCGAAACCGTTGTCCCGGTCCATGGGCTCGAGGCGCAGGAGGACGTGGCCGTACTGGCCGTGGCCGCCGGACTGCTTCTTGTGGCGGTACTCGGTGTTGGTGATGCGGGTAATGGTCTCGCGATAGGCCACCTTGGGCATGCGCAGGATCAGGTCGGCACCGAACTTGCGCTTGATACGATCAATGGCCACCTCAATCTGGGCGTCGCCCAGGCCGGTGAGCAGGCTGTCGCCGGTGTCGGCGTCCCGGCTGTAACGCAGGCTGGGGTCTTCCTCAACGATGCGGGCCAGGGAGGTGGACATCTTGTCCAGGTCGGCCTTGGTTGCCGGGGCGACGGCGACGCTGTAGTAGCCGCGGGGAAACTGGATGGGCTTAAAGGTGACCTGACTGTCCCGGACGCAGAGGGTGTCGCCGGTGACCGTTGCGGCGAGCTTACCGATGGCGCCCATATCGCCTGCCACCACCTCGGAGATATTCTCCTGGGACTTGCCCCGGGGAAGGTAAAGTTGACCGATGCGCTCGGCCTGGTTGCGGTTAGCATTCCAGACTTCGGAATTGCTCTTGAAGGTACCGCGATACACCCGGAACAGGGAAAGCTTGCCCACAAAGGGATCTGCCGTGGTCTTGAAGACAAAGGATGCCAAGGGAGCGTCAGAGTCCACGTCGAACTCCACGGCGTCGCCTCCGGCATTGTTCATTTCAGGCTGGAGGCCCTCCAAGGGTGAGGGCAGGAACTCGCTCACAAACTGAAGATACTCTTCAACGCCCAGGTTCTGGGTGGCGGCGCTGGCGAGGATGGGTACCAGGGAGCCAGCCAGAATGGCGGTCCTGACGCCACTGATAATCTCATCGTCGGTCAGTTCATCGCCTTCAAGGTACTTGTCCGCCAGATCGTCATCGGCCTCGGCAACGGCCTCAACCAGGCGTTCCCTGGCCAGTTCAAAATCGTCGGCGATTTCGGCGGGGATTTCCGCGGGGGGATGGACGACGCTGACCACGCCCTTGAATTCCTGGGCGTCGCCCAGGGGAAGCTGGAAGGGAACGCAGTGATTGCCGAAGGTGCCCTGGATGTCGGCGACGGTGCGGGAAAAGCTGGCGTTCTCGCGGTCCATCTTGTTGACCAGGAGGACCCGGGGCAGGCCGAGCTCCTCGCACTGGTTCCAGGAACGCTCGGTGCCCACGTCCACCCCGGAAGGGGCGGGCAGCAAGATGGTGGCGCTTTCTACCACGCGCAGGGCGCTGACCACTTCGCCGAAGAAGTCGTCATAGCCGGGAGTATCGAGGAAGTTGGCCTTGAACTGGTCCCAACTGCAGGAAACGAGGGTGGTCTGGATACTGCCGCCACGCTTGACTTCTTCGGGTTCGTAATCGGAGACGGTGTTGCCATCCTCCACGCGGCCGATGCGGTTGACGGCCTTGGTGTTAAACAGGAGGGTTTCACACAGGGATGTCTTGCCGGCGCCGCTGTGAGACAGCAACGCCACATTCCTCAGGTTGCGGGCTTCGATGTTGGGCATAGAGCTTTTCCCCCTTAACAATTGGCTGCATCAGGTTAAGGTGGATTTTATATAAAGTTAACGTCTTTTAGCAACCTTAGGGGGTTGGCGAGTTAAACGGGCGCGAAATTCTGGCTTTCATCCACCAAAAGGCACGAATGTTCACTAATTGCATTCTTTCCTGGTATCCGCAAGCGGCAATATTCGCGAGGTGGAAAGGGGCGGGTATGAAACCCGGCCCTACGTAGACATTTCTAGTGGGCCAGGCTACCCATGGGGTCCCAGGGAGGGAGGACGACGGGTTCCAGGTCAAGGGCCTGCTGCAAGTCCTCGGGCAGGTAGGATTTGGGGGCAGAGATTTCGAACATATACTGGGCGAACCAGGAATCGTTCATGAGGAAGAAACCCTTATCGCCGACCTTGTCGTCCCAGCTGTTTTCGACGCGCCAGCGGCGGGGCTTGCCGTCCACCACGTCCACGCCGGTGAAGAGCATGGCGTGGGTCATGGCCGTCTGGTGGTACTCCAGGCGGTCCGCCTTGTCCATGGAGAAGTCGGCGCCATATACGCTGGCGTAATCAAACAGGTCGGCATCCCACAGGCCCTTGTCGCGGTGCATCTGCTTGCCGGTATCACAACCCATCCACACCGGCTTGCCGTCCTGGAGCAGGCGCATGGCAACGTCCTTCATCAGGTCGATATCCACGTTCAGGTACTTGATGCTGGTACCGTCGACGACATTGCCGAGGTACTGGACGGTGTAGGTGCGGCCGGGCGGGTTGCCCTGGCGCGGGTCGTGGACCAGGCAGACGTACTCTTCCATGGGAGTGGAAATGTACTTTTCAGCGAACTCCAGGGGAGTCATGGCCCCGTCGCGGTGGAACTCGCCGTCCTTGTCCTTCCACTGCCAGTCGAAATTGGCCGGCGGGTTTCCCAGGTGGATGGCAAGAATCTGGTAAACGGACTGGAGGGTTTCCTGCTTGGCCTGGCGCATGGCTTCAATGCCGCCCTCTTCGGAGTAGATACGGCGGATGTTGCGGGCGCCCTGGCGCACCTGGTAGTTGAGCCCCGCATTCATGCGCATGGAGTTGCCGGAACTCTCAGTCTCGGGCATTACGGATTTGGGCACGACACCGTGTTTTCGCACCAGGCTGACGAACATGTCCCACTGGCCGCCGTCGCCCAGGGGCTGTTGGAGCAGCCAGGCCACGACGCGGTCGTCGATGGGGCGGTCGGCGGTCTCGATGACGGCTTCAAGAATGTAGTTGGCCCGTTCCATCTTGTCCCAGAACATCACGTAGCTCTGGCTGAACTCGAACTCCTTGACATTGAGCAGATTCCTGGTCTCTGAGCGGAACAGGTTTAGGCCGGCAAACATCCAGCAGCGGCCAGAGCGAGCCTGGTTGGTGACGGCCCACTCGTCGAGGACGGTGGAGAAGGAATGGGTGGCTTCGGCAACGATGTTGCGGTCCAGCGCCACGTCGTTCACGTCGTGCTGGGTTACCACATTCTGCATGAGTTGGTGGCTGGGCTGGGCACGGAAGGCGGATTCAAACTCTGCCAGGGTGGGAGCGTCAAGGGCTCCCGGGTTGGACTGCGTTGTCATGGCGGATACTCCTGCAAAAGATCTGTGGGAACTCGACCCGAAAGAAGAGAGACACTGTACCACTAATGAGTACAGTTCATCTAGTCCGCGCTTGAAGGCGCCAGGGCAATACTATTGACCACCCCAATCACCTCCGCCACAGCCTGGTCTATCTCCTGTTGTGTTGTAAACCGACCCACCGAGAACCGCAGGGTGCCCATGGCATATTCCACTGGCACATCCATGGCGGTCAATACATGGGACAGTTCTACTTGGTCGCTGTGGCAAGCGGCGCCGGCGGAAGCGGCTACGGTAGGCAGGTTGGCCAAGACTCGGTCCGCCTCCATGCCTCGGAAACTTACACTGGAGGTGTTGGGCAGACGCTTGTCGGGGTGGCCGTTAACTCGAACATCAGTAGGCGCGTCAAGGAGGCTCTGCTCCAGTCGGTCTCGGAGTTCGCGCATGTGGGAGGCATATCCGGCCAAGCTGTGCCGGATCAATTCACAGGCCGCGCCCAGACCCACCATTTCGATTACGTTCTCGGTGCCGGCCCTGCGGCCCTGCTCGTGGCTGGCGCCGTGCATGAATTTTTCCAGCCGGACACCATTGCGGATGTACAGCGCGCCGATGCCCTTGGGGGCGTAGAGTTTGTGCCCTGCGATTGAAAGCAGGTCCACGCCCAGGTCCGCGACGGTAACCGGGATTTTGCCCACGGACTGGGCGCAGTCGGTATGTACCAGCGCCCCGACCCGGTGGGCAGCCTCGGTAATCTGGGAAATGGGCTGGATGGAGCCCACCTCGTTGTTAGCGTGCATAATGGAAACCAGGATAGTGTCGCCGGTCAGGGCTTCTTCAAGTTGAGCCGGGTCAACGACGCCGTGCCGGTCCACCGGCAGATATGAAACGCGGAATCCCTGGGTTTCAAGGTAGCGGCAGACCTCGGTGACAGCCGGATGCTCCACCGCCGATGTGATGATGTGGTTGCCGCGCTGGCGGTGGGCAAAAGCGATTCCCTTTATGGCGTGGTTATTGGCCTCGGTGCCTCCGCTGGTGAATATCAGCTCTTCAGTGGAGCAGCCCAGCAGGTCAGACACCTGCCGGCGAGCCAGATCCACACCTTCCCGGGCGGCCAGCCCGAAGGAGTGGCCGCTGGAAGGATTGCCGAAGAGACCGTGAACGTAGGGCAGCATCGCCTCGGCGACCTGCGGGTCAATGGGCGTGGTGGCGTTGTAATCAAGGTAAATTGCGGTCATGTATACACCGGGAGAATTGGGCCCAGGTTACCGGGGCATTATAGCCCAAGAGGGTGGGTGCGGCCAAAATAGGAACTACAACGATTCCGTCCGCGCAGCAGGTGCCACGGCTCTAGAGACCGCAGGTTTGATTGGACTCGCCTTTCTATAGGCTGCCGTCGATCACGACGTCAAGAACTGCCGGCTTTCCGGAGTCCAGCGCCCGGATAAGCTCGGGGCCAATGTCTTCCGGGTCGTCTATGGTCCTTCCGTACACGCCGATGGCGTCGGCAATGCCGGCAATGTTCAGGGGCAGCGGGAAGTCCATGCCCACATAGCCCTCGAAACCCTCGCCAACCTCCTCGCCCAGAATCTCCCGGCGGTGAATGTTCATGTTGAGCTTGAGAATCCGGTAGGAACGGTTGTTGCACACCAGGTAAACAGCCGGTATTCCATAATTGGCGGCGGTCCAAAGGGCTTGAACCGTCATCATGGCGCTGCCGTCGCCAACGATGGCGACGACGGGGCGGTCCGGCAAGGCCAACTTTACTCCGAGAGCGGCGCCCATGCCCCAGCCGATGGCGCCAATCCGCTCGCCCAACAGGCTGGCCGGTCCGTCAAACTTAATTGCCGAATGGAGCGCATCCTTGGAACTGAGCGAATCGTCCACAACCACAGTGTTTGATGGCAGAGCCCAGGCGATTTCGTGCATCATTCTTTCGGGGGGCATGGGCTTGGCATTCCATATTTCAGTGAGCCGCCGGTTCCAGGCGTCCCGGGCTTGGGAAGTTTGCGCGGCGAAGGCGGCTTGGCGGGTGGATGCGGCCTTCCTGGCAGCCTCGTCCATCCGGTCGCTTACCATGTCAGCCAGCAATGCCAGGCCCGCGGCAGGATCGCCATACAACGCGAGGGCAGTTGATTCGGTCTTGCCGATTTCCGCCTGAGCAGAATCCAGGTGAATGAGCTTGGCGCCCGGGGCAAGGCCGGGGCCGGAAACATAGAAGAAGCCGGAGAAAACGTTGGCGCCAACGGCCAGCACAACATCCGCATCCGCCAGGGCGCGACGACCCGCCGGCAGGGTGGGATTCACCCGGCCCAAGAACTGGGGATGGCCGGTAGGAAAGTTGTTGCGGGCGATGGACGCCGCGTAGACGCCGGCACCGGTCTGTTCCGCCAGAGCAATCGCCGGCGCCTGGCCGCCGGACTGGGCCAGCCTGTCTCCAACCACCATCACGGGACGGGACGCCGAGGCGAGAAGGTCAGCCGCTTGTCGCAGGGATTCGCGGGCGGGCGGCGGAACGGCGATGGGCTGCCCTGAAGGCACAATTGCCATTTCCGCCATTCCGTCCAGGGCATTGGCGGCGAAACCCACGAATACGGGGCCTGTCGGCGTATTCCTGGCCTCCTGGAAGGCACGTCGCACTACTCCCGGCACCTGCTCGGGGTGAGTGGCCTCAACGCTCCACTTGGTGAACTGCCGCACCATGCCGGCCAGGTCGGTGCGGCCCTCGGCCAGCTTTCGCACGTCCTTGTTGCCGGCAGTCAGGACCAGGGGCACACCACCGTCCATGGCGTGGTGCAGGAGGCTGATGCCGTTGGCCAGGCCCGTCTCGATGTGGAGGTTCACGACGGAGGGTCTGTTGCCGGCCAGGGCATACCCGTCGGCCATGCCCATGGCGGCGCCCTCCTGGGTAGCCAGGATGTATCGAATGTCGGGATATTCGGGCAGCAGGGCCATTATGGCGCTTTCGCTGGTACCGGGGTTGCCGAAAATTGCCTCCACTCCCTCCGCTCGGAGCATTTCAAGGAAGGCACGGGCGCCGGACATCATGGTCATGCCGGTGGCTTCTCCTTAGCCGTACTTGGGGATGGGACCGGCGACAACAGGCCCGCGTTGTCCAGGAAGGCCCGCAGCATTTCGCCCATCTGGGCCTCGTGGACGGGAGCATACCTGGCAAACTCCCGGAGATTGCGGGCGGCCTCCTCTGCGGGGTCGAAATGGTCTCCCATGAGCAGGTAGTCGTCGTAAAGTTCCCGATTCCAGATAATTAGCTCTTCGTAGGTCAGCTGCGGCTCGAACTGGAAGGCGTAGCAATTGCCAACCCGGTATGCCATGTTTATCCTTCGGTAGCCGCCATTGCGCAGCAGGATGTGCCCCTCGGCCAGGCACGTGCCGCCCCGGGGGATGGAGAAACACTCGCCATGCAGCGTCGGTACCAGGGGGACCTTGATCTTGCCAAACACCGGATCCAGGTCGCCGGCGGCGGTGACGGATATTTTGCGAAGGCCAAACTGGTAACCGCCCGTCGGCCAAACGTGACCTCCCAGCGCCCGGCAGAGCAATTGGGCTCCCAGGCAGACCGCAAGTACAGGTATTTCCCTGCGGAAGGCCGCCCGCATCAGTTCCTGTTCCTGCGCCAGGGCGGGAACTTCGTCGTTGGCGGACAAGGGGCCACCCAGGGTAACGATGAGATCAACCTGGCCAAGGTCGGGCATGGGGAATGGGCCGTAGTCCGGGGCCAGGTCGAAAATGTCCAGGCAGCATAGTCGGAAGCCTTCCCGTTCCAGAATCGACGTGAAATTGGCTCCCAGGGTTTCGGGAGCGGCATGACGTATGATAAGGGCGTTCTTCAAAGAAAACCTGCAGGACGCGTTTGCTGGCCGCCCAAATCCTACACCAACCCGGCCCCGGTGTCAGTACCGACCGGCGCTGAGTGACGAACAGGGCAGCAGGCAAACGGGAAGGAGGCAGAGTGGCAACTATACTCTCCAACACAACGCTGGTAACCGAAGACCCGGGCCGCACCATTCTCTACGACTCAGCTTTGGCGGTGGAGGCGGGGAAAATAGCCGCCATTGGACCCTCCGAGGAAATAAGGGCCCAATACCCTGGGAGCGAAGTAATGGACTGCCGGGGAAAGGCAGTATTTCCGGGACTGGTGAATTGCCATACGCACCTGCTGGCTACCGCCGACCGGGGCATCCTGGAGGACTTCGGGTTTCCCACCACCCTTCGCTTCCCCGAGACTACCCGGTCGCTCCTGTCTGTGGAGGAGCGACAGGTCATAGCGACCCTCGGCGCGCTGGAGGCAATCCGCAGTGGCACCACGACCTTGCTGGAAATAGCCGACAACATTGGAGAGTTCGCGCAGTGTCTCGCCGATACGGGGCTGAGGCTTGTGCTGGCAGACAATTTCAACGACGTGAACGGCGCACTTATGCGGCAGGGCGTGTTTGAGTTTGATGCCGACCGGCGGGAGAGCGGGCTGCGGAGAAGCGCCGACCTGGTGGAACGGTGGCACAACCACGATGAGGGCAGGGTAACCTGTTTCCTGGCGCCTCATGCGCCGGAGTTATGCTCTCCGGAGTTGCTCCGGGAAACGCGGGCAATGGCGGATGCCAGGGACCTGGGCTACTCGATTCACCTGTCACAAAGCCAGCTGGAGGTGGAGGCGGTTATGCGAACCAGGGGAGTGGACCCGACCCATTACCTGTTCGCGAACGGTTTCCTGGGACCGCGCCTGGTGGTTGCCCACTGCCGCTATGTTACTCCGGCGGAGGTGGCGCTGCTGGGCCAGCACCGAGTCGGTATTTCCAATAACGCGGCCATTGCCGCCCGACGCGGTGCTGCGGCGCCGGTCAGGGAACTGCAGGCCGCCGGATGTCCCATAGGAATGGGTTCGGACAACATGGCGGAAGACATGGTCGAAGTGATGCGGGCCGGGCTGTTACACGAGCGGGTACGCCGCAACGACGAAATGTGGCCCCAGCCGGAAGACGTGCTGGAGTGGGCCACCCTGGGAGGGGCGGGAATCCTGGGGTTGGCGGGCCGGACCGGTTCACTGGAGGTGGGAAAGGAGGCCGACCTGTTTATCGTCGATACCTTCAAGGCCCACCTGGTCCCCACATTGCGGATCGTGTCAGGATTTGTCCACAACGGCCAGCCGGCGGATATAACTTCCGTAATGGTAAGGGGTCAGTGGCTACTGAAGGACGGGCGGGCCGTAACCATTGACGAGGATGACGTTATCCGCCGGGCGGAAGCCATCGGCCATTCGGTGTGGCGGAGACTGGTAGAGCGCTACCCGGACGTGCCGTTCCCCATACGGCTTCCGCCAGGGCCGGCCCATTGACCCGGCGGAAGGGAACGGCATTGCAGTAGATGCCACCACGGCACATTACGGTGTCTAAAGCGACTTAACAAGTCAGTCTCGCCTTCCACGTCGCAGAGCCCGCCCGGGCAGGGCGCCAGTATTTTCTCCACCGTCTATAACTACCCGGCCGTTGACAATGACGTACTCGATCCCCACGGGGTAATGCTTGGGGTCTTCCCGGGTGGCGCGGGTCTTGACGGTATCAGCGTTGAAAATAACCAGGTCGGCCTTGAAGCCGTCGCGCAGGAGTCCCCGGTCGGGCAAGCCCAGTCTTTGGGCGGGAAATGAGGTCATCTTGCGGATGGCCTCGGGCAGCCTGAGGTGCCTCTCGGCCCTGACAAATTCCGCCAGAACTACGGGGAAGCAGCCGTAGGTGCGGGGATTGGGATATTCCCCGAAGAGAATCGCATCGCTGGCAATCATGCCGTAAGGATGGGAAACGAAGGCCGGCAGCGTCTGCGGGTTGGTGCCCAGCCCGACGGTGGAGATGCCCAGGCGCTCCTCCACCAGGAGGTCGAACAAGGCATCGGCGGGGTCCTGCCCCCGCATTTCACCGATGTCAGTTATGAGCCGGCCCTCGTATTGCCTGTTTTGGGGCTGGGTAAAGTTGGTAAGCCAGTTGTTTTCCAGGCGTTCGGGCAGGACTTCACGCTTCATGCGGGCGCGGTCGTCGGCATCCTGCAGGGCCGCCATCAAGCGTTCCGGCCCGCCGTCCTTGGCCCAGTGGGGGAGACCAATGGTTACCGTCGTGCCTGAATAGGGATAGGTATAACAGTCGAATGTAACGTCCAGGCCCTCGTCACGGCCTCTTTCCACGAGGCCCAGGTAGTCCAGGTGGCTGCCCGAACCCTGGGCGCTCTGGCGGTAGTGGGTGAGATGTATGGGACAGCCGCTGCGCCGGCCGATTTCCAGCGCCTCCTCCCAGGGAGCCAGCAAGCCCTGGGAGCGGAGGCTGGCCCGGGTGTGGGTGTGGTAAAAGCCGCCCAGAGACGCCGTCACCTCTGAAAGTTCGGCCAGTTCGGCGGTATCGGCGTATGAGCCTGGGGGATAGTCCAGGCCGGTGGACAGGCCCCAGGCGCCCTCCTCCATAGCTTCCCGGATGACCGCTTTCATGTCTTCCATCTCGGCGGTTGAGGCGGGACGATCGTTCCAGCCCACGCCCCAGATGCGCACCGGAGCGTTGCCCAGGATGTAAGCAATGTTGATGGCGACGGAGTCGTCGTACTTGGAAAGGAGATCGGCGACCGACAGCCAGTCGGCGGGCATCGGAGGGTAGCCGTTGAGGCCCGAATCCAGCCAGATGTAGCGGTGCAGTTCTTCCTGGGTCTTGAAGGGAGCGTGGGAAATGCCGTCGATACCCACTAGTTCGGTGGTAACGCCCTGCCGCACCTTGGGGTCATGGTGCGGTTCGCCCAGGATGGTAAGGCCGGCGTGGGAATGCAGGTCTATAAAGCCGGGGCACACAACGTGGCCGCTGGCATCAATGGTCCGGCCAGCTTCAATGTGGCCGGTGTCACCGCGCAAGACCGTTACCTTTTCGTCCTCCACCAGGACCGTGGCGAAAAAGCCGGGGCTGCCGCTGCCGTCAATAACCTGACCGTTCTCAATTTTCAATTGCACCATTTTTTCACCGTTGCATTATCCAGCTCGATTAAGTTCTCGACCAGCATTAAGAGGAACCTGGCCGTGACGAGCAAGAGGACGTGGTTCTATCGAATTTCCATGACTTGCGGATATAATACCATCCAATTAAACGCTCAATTGCCTGAAATCAAAGACAGTCCAGGATTGGAACAGAACTCTTGGGTTTGATGAGAGTCTCCGCCCTACTTTCTACGTATCCGGTCCGGTTTGCAGCGCTGGTCTGCACCTTGTCCCTGCTTACCGCCATGCTTTTGGTGTGGGATGCCGGCGAGACCCGGGCCGGCGTCGGAGCGCCAGCTTGGGTGACTTATGCTCAGTACGAGGCCACGGCCAGCTACTGGCTGGACGATGATCCGGGGCCGACGGACGCCGCCCCACAGGATGACGTGGACGAGCAAGAGCACGTGTATTGCCTGGGGGCCATTGCCACCCTGGTAGGGGGACCCGGCGACGACATCCTGGTAGGCACCGACGGGAACGACGTAATCCTGGGACGCGCCGGGAACGATCGGATAGACGGCAAGGCCGGCCATGACATCCTGTGCGCCGGTTCGGGGGATAACCTGATCATGGGCGGCCCCGGCGACGACTACCTGCTGGGCGGAGACGGCGTTGACCAGTTGATTGGCGGGTCCGGCAACGACTTTCTCCGGGGCGACGACTCCGACGACCTGCTAATCGGGCAAGCCGGCGGCGATTTTCTCTCCGGCAACGACGGGAATAACATCCTGCTGGGTGGCGACGTAATGCCGGAGGAAGACGACCTGCTGGCTATCCTGTTCGGGTTCTACCGCCGGGACATAATCCTGGGAAGTGTGGGCAACGACGTTCTGATCGGTGCCAAGGGCAACGATGCCATGTTGGCCTTCGGCGGCCATGACATACTGCAGGGGAAGGAGGGCAACGACACCCTCATCGGCCATTACGGCGACGACTTCCTCGATGGCGGCGACGGCAACGAAGACGAATGCAACGGCAGCGAAGGAAGCGACGCAGCGGCCGAGTGTGAATTCCTCGTCAGCATTGAACGGGGCGAGCAGCGGGGCGTTCCGGACTGAATGTTGCCGGGGTATTGGAAAATTCTGGGGAAGGAAGCCGGGAGAACATGAAATACGACGTGATTATTGTTGGAGCGGGTTCGGCCGGCTGCGTGCTGGCCAACCGGCTGAGCGAGGATGCCCACCGGTCGGTGTTGCTGCTGGAGGCAGGCCCCGACTACCCGGACCCGGACAACATGCCCGACGAGTTGAAGTACGACCTGAACCAGGCGGCCTCCGAGTTGGACGCTCCGCATAACTGGTCTTTTATGGGAGAGTCCACGCCCCAAAGGCCGGAACCCGCGCTGGTAGCCCGGGGACGAGTGACGGGCGGCACCAGCGCCATCAACCACCAGATTTTCCTGCGGGGCGTGCCCGAGGACTTCGACGCATGGGCCGCTGCCGGCCTGGACCAGTGGAGTTACCTGAAGGTGCTGCCCTATTTCCGCAAACTGGAAGCGGATGCGGACATTCACGACGATTTTCACGGCTCGGACGGGGCAATACCGGTGCGGCGGCACCCGCGGGAAAACTGGCTGCCCATACAGGCGGCCTTCTACCGGGCATGCGCCGACCTGGGCTTTCCGGAAGACGGGGACATGAACCATCCGGAAGCCACGGGCGTTGGGGCCTTCCCCCTGAACAACCCCGGCGGCATCCGAATGAGCACTGCCCTGACCTATCTCAATGCGTGCCGCCACCGTCTGAACCTTACCATCCGGGCAAACGCGCGGGCCCTACGGGTGATATTCCGGGGAACGCAGGCCACCGGGATTGAAGTCGAAAGCGGGGACGAAGTCTTTGCCGTCGAGGGCGAAGAGATAATTCTCTGCGGGGGGGCCATAGCATCTCCGCAACTCTTGATGCTATCGGGCGTGGGACCTGGGGAACAGTTGAAGGCGCTGGGAATTGAGACGGTACGCGAACTACCAGGTGTGGGGCAGAACATGAAGAACCATCCTTCCGTGTCCTTGCGTTACCGGTTGGTGGAGGGAAACCGGCCTCCTGCTGACGCGCCACGCAACCAGGTGGGCCTGCGGTTCACCGCGGATGGGTCGGAGTACCGCAACGACATCCAGGTCCAGCCGACCACCTCTTATCCGGAGGGACCCGTAACGCCCGATATTCGCATTGGCTGCCGGCTGGAGTTGCCCCTCAGCCAGGGGGAATTGACGCTGACGTCTAGGGACGTCTCGGAGCAGCCCAGGCTGGAGTATCGCTTCCTGACAGACTCCCGGGACCGCGACAGGCTCCGGTCAGCGGTCAGGCAGTGCGCCGAAATCTTCCGGCATCCGGCCTTTGAAGGGCTGCTGGGAGAGCGAGTTGCCCCCACGGACGAGGCGCTGGCCGACGATGCGGCGCTGGACCTCTGGATGCAACGGGACGCCGGAATCGCGGGGCATACGTCGGTTACCTGCCGCATGGGGTTGGCTTCGGACCCGATGGCGGTGGTGGACCAGTACTGCCGGGTCCACGGGCTGCAGGGATTACGGGTTGTTGACGCATCGATCATGCCCGAAATCACCCGGGCCAACACCAACGCCACCACGATAATGATGGCAGAGCGGGCCGCCGACCTGATCAGGGAAGGCGAATGAAGGGGAAACCGGGGCCCGCTAGAGGGGAATGCGCATGAGTTCCTCGGAGAAGACGATCTTGCCTTCGTAGATCCGGCTGATATCTCCGATGCCCTGTTCCATTGGGCCATGAGCCGAGAGGTGCGGCCCTACGTGGACCAGGACCAGCTTCTTCACCCCGGCGGCCTGGGCCATGCGGGCGGCGCCGGTGGTGCCGCACTGGCCGTTGAACTCTCCGTTGGCATCCATCACCGCTTGGTCGTCCCAGCACATGCAGAGCATCATGTCCGCGCCCCGGGCCAACTGGGTTACGGAGTCACAGGGCTGGGTGTCGCCGGTGAAGACGACGCTGCCTTCCGAAGAGTCCACCCGGTACGCCAGCGAGTCCAGCCAGGGTTGCACGTGTTCGGCGGTGGCGGCGGTCACCTCCCAGTCGGGGCCGACGAAGACCTTTCCGACCCCCACGTCGCTGGCGGCTACCGACGGCAGGGGCCGGGGCAGGACGCCTCCCCGGTTGACGAAGACCTGCTGGCTGAGCGGGTGATTGACGCGGGCCTTCCAGTCGTGGGCGAACAGTCCGTTCTCGCCGATGATGCCCTCGGTTATCCGCTCGGTCAGGTCGGGCCCGAAAACCTGGAGCTGATTCTCCTTGCCGATGCTCTGGTCCCAGCGACAGAGCAGGAAGCAGGGGTAGTCGATGTCGTGGTCAAAGTGGTGGTGAGTGAAAAAGAGGTAGTCGATCTGGGTTGGGAAGAGGCCGGCCTTGACCAGCTTGTGGGTGGTGGCCGGCCCACAGTCGAACATTATGTAACTGTCGCCAAGCCGGAGCACGTGGGAACTGCCGAAGCGGGTGGGCGTAGGCGTTGGGGTTCCGGCGCCCAGGGTGTAGATGTCTGCCATATCCGGTCCTTTTAGTCGGCAAGCTGCCGGGATGGACACCAGAATAACACCGATAGCGCGACCGGGTATGGGGGCATCCCTCGGCCAGAGATTGACAAAGGGGCGGGGCTGCCCACAACATTAAGATGCAACGGCTACTGGAGGGATGGCAGAGTGGACGATTGCGCCGGTCTTGAAAACCGGTATACCTCCGGGTATCGTGGGTTCGAATCCCACTCCCTCCGCCACAGTATCGGCCGGTACAGGTCAGGTCAGGTCAGGCCTGGGCGTCTTCTATGACCTGGAGATAGACGTAGGCGCCGGTGAAGCAGGTGGCGTCTTCACAGTGGCCGCCGATGATCTCGCCCGTGGGCCGGGCGGCGGCGATGTGTATGTGAACGTATAATTCGCCGCTTTCCACGGGCTGAATGTAACCCTCGGCGCTTACCAGTTCCATAATCTCGTCGATTGTTTCCCTGGTGTGGTCTCTTTCCCAGCTGCAGAGGTTGCGGCGTTTCAGCTGGCTCAGGCTGCCGATACAGGAGATTACGGCGGCTTCACGGATGCCTTCCGCATGGGCCAGGGCATAGAGGCTGTCAATAAGGGATTCCCCAGCTTGCAGGCGGTGGTACACGACTCGGGATGTTTTGGTGTCCCAGTTCTTTACAACCATGCGTCCTCCTCGCTGATGCGTGTGGCCGTCATTATACACACCTGGAAGTTTGCAGGGACGGGCTGGCAGCCGTAGGGGCGCACGGCTGTGCGCCCCTACCCGGTACCGCCCCCGTAGAGGCTGACCTGCGTGTCTGAACGGTATTAGACTCCCGATTATGGGTTCAAAGGCGGGAGGCGGCTGAACGGTCACGGGGCCTGGCAGGCCTCCCGCAGCCACTCCCGGTCCTCGCCTTCCAGCATGGGAGAGATGGTATCCCACACCCGCCGGTGGTAGCCTTCCAGCCACCGGAGTTCGCCGGTGGAAAGCTGGTCCCAGTCAATGAGTTTCTTTTCGAAGGGAATCAGGGTCAGCGACTCCATCCCCAGCCACTTGCGGCCGTCGGGATGCCCGGGCATGTCCTCGTCGGGGACGACGACGTACAGGTTCTCCAGGCGCACGCCGCCCCAGCCGGCCTCGTAGTAGCCAGGTTCGTTGGAGACAATCATCCCGACCTTGAACGGCTCGTCGGCCCCCCGGGGACTGATTCGCTGGGGCCCTTCGTGGACGTTCAGAAAGGCGCCGACGCCGTGGCCCGTTCCGTGGCCGAAGTCGAGGCCGGCGTTCCACAGGAAGGTGCGCGCCAGGGCGTCCAGGGCAACCCCTCCGGTCCCCTCGGGGAATTTCTGCATGGCCAGGTTGATGTGGCCCTTCAAGACCAAGGTGTAGACTTCCTTCTGGCGCTGCGACGGTTCGCCGACGATCACCGTGCGGGTATCGTCGGTGGTGCCGCCCATAAGCTGCACGCCGGAGTCCACCAGGAACAGTTCGCCGTCGCGGAGGGGAACTTCGGGGCTGGCGTCGGCATAGTGGACGATGGCCCCATTGGGACCCGCCGCGGCGATGGTGGTGAAGCTGAGGTCGCAGAAACCCTCCTCGCTGGCGTACTCGTCGTACAGAATCTGGCTGTAGCCAGCCTCGCTGACCGTCTCGCCGGCCCTTATGGCGTCCTGCATGCGCTTGAAGCTGCGGATTTTGGCGGCGGCGGCGTGCCGGTGGGAGTTTCGGGCGGCGGCAATCTCCTTTTCGTTCTTGATCGCCTTCAGGGCCACGGTGGGATTGGGCCTTTCGAGCAGCTTCTGTTCTTCATGGAGCATCAACCGGGTACCCATGGTGGTGCCGCTGGGGTCCAGCCAGACCATGCCCGAGGCTTCCGCGCCGAAACGCTCCATCGCGCCGGGGTAGGCGTCGTAGGGCTGAAAATCTATCAGCGAGGCCAGGGCATCCGCCACCTCCGCGGGAGGCGAAACCCGGGTGAAGCAGGTGGCGTGTTCCGGGTCGATGACCAGGTAGCCCTCGAACACGGGATTGTAGGCGATGTCAGCGCCCCGGAGGTTGGTTACCCATGCGATTTCGTCCAGCTTGGTCAGCACCAGCAGGGTGGCGCCCGCATCTTCCATTTCCTTGCGGATATCGGACAGCTTCTCGGCAACGCTGCACCCGGTGAGTTCGTCGGGCAACTGAAATATGGGACTGGCCGGCGCTGCCGGTTGATCGTCCCATACGGCGTCCACCAGGTTGTCCCTGACCGGCACCAGGGCGGAATCCGCAGATTTCAAGGCGGTCTTGTACGCGGAGTGGGCCTGCATGGAGACGACGAAGGGGTCGAACCCCACGCGTATGCTGCCCCGCTCCTTTTCCATCTCGGTCAACCACTGGCTGAGGGTCTTTTCGTCGGCCAGGCCGAGCTTGTGGACACGGAAATGGTCGGGGTCAACCTCGTCGTCCGCCTGGAGGTGGTAACGGGAGTCCACGAACAGATGGCTGCCGTCGGGGCAGACCAGCACGTCGCCGGCGGAGCCCCGGAACCCGGTGATGGCCGTCCGGCGGCGGGTATATTCGGGCACATATTCGTTGAGGTGGGCATCGGAAGAGAGCACCAGATAGGCGTCCACCTGGGCCTCTTCCAGCCGCCGGTGGAGCTTGGTAAGCCGGTTTGAGAGCGTCTGCCTGGAGTCTGCCATGATTATCGTTGCTCCTCGTTTTGTCGTGTTTGATTAACCTATATCCTAGTCACTGAGAAGGAATCGGGCAACCCCGTTGAGACGGAGTTTCAGGGCAAGGCTGGAATGCTATGGGGCCAGAACTGCCGGGTGACTGCTGGACTGGCCGTAATATAATCCTTTCGTGCTTTGGAGGGCTCGTGCTTTGGAGGGGAGAGTTGGCAGGACTTCAGGGCACAATCTTCAGTACGGGAAGTAAGGAATGACCGACAATTGCGGATGGACGCCGGAACTGAGCCGGCGGTGGGACCAGGGAATAGTCCGTTACCCGGATGCGGCGGTGGAGGCGGTGGACTCACGCTTCCACGCCTACCGGAACGGGAACGCCGCCGTAGAACTCCTGTACACCGTGGCCCGCTGGGCCGAGGGCCCGGTGTGGTTTGGCGATTTCGGGTGCCTGGTCTTCAGCGATATACCCAACAACCGGATGATGCGGTATTGCGAGGCAACCGGCGACGTAAAGCCCTTTCGCCAGCCTTCCAACTACAGCAACGGCAATACCCGGGACCGGCAGGGGCGCCTGGTTACCTGCGAACACCTGACCCGCCGGGTGACCCGCACCGAATACGACGGGAGCATTACCGTATTGCTGGACCGCTTCGATGGCAAGCGGTTGAACGCCCCCAACGACGTGGTTGTCCATTCGGACGGATCTGTCTGGTTCACCGACCCGGGTTACGGGATACTGGTCGGCTACGAGGGACAGCGAGCCGAAGCTGAATTGCCCACGCGGGTCTACCGGCTTGATACCGCGACAGGCGCCGTCACGGTGGTAGCCGACGACCTGGTCAAGCCCAACGGCCTGTGTTTTTCTCCCGACGAATCGCGGCTGTATATCTCCGACAGCGGCATTTCCCACGACCCGGACGCGCCGGGGCACATACGGGTTTTCGAGGTGGTGGAGGGCCGAAAGCTGCGGGGCGGCCAGGTTTTCGCCGACATGGCGCCCTGATTCGCCGACGGCATGCGGACCGACCGCGACGGGAACCTGTGGTCCAGCGTGGGCTGGGCGGGAGCAGGGGTGGATGGCGTGCATTGCCTGACGCCGGACGGTGAATTAATCGGCCGAATCCACCTCCCCGAACCCTGTTCAAACCTGTGTTTTGGCGGTGTCAAGAAGAACCGTCTGTTTATGACGTGCAGCCAGTCCCTGTACTCGCTGTACGTGGAGGCTGTTGGCAGCCAGAGCCCTTAGTAACGGGTGAACTGTCGATTTCCCGTCCAGGCAACGGCCTGCGCACACCTTCTTTTATCGCCCAACTCGCTCAGCTGCGCCCGCGCTCCCAACCCGGTTGTAGTAGGCTTCTACGGGCCGCTTCACCAGGGGCGTCAGCAGCATTACCGGGAGCATCAGCAGCAGGCCAACGCCGGCGTTGATGCCGATGGCTATGGAGATGGTGAAGGCCGAGGCTATGGCGCCGATTTCCACGCCGCCGATTAGGTGGCCCAAACCGTTGACCAACCCCTGCGACCCCATTATCCGGCCCCGCATCTCCGCGGGCGACGACAGCAGCAGGATGGTGCTCTGCATGGTGCTGAAGCCCGACTGGCCCACGCCGGCGGCGAAGAGTAGCAGGAAGGAGACCAGGAACCAGGGCGACCAGGCTACCGCGGCCACGCCCACGCCGACAATCATGGCGCCGAAGGCAAAGTAGCGGCCGTGAAAGGTGTAGTTGCGGCGGACCCCAATGATAACTGCCCCAACCAGCGTCCCGATGCCTTCGGCGGCGCCGATAACTCCCCCCAGGGCAGGCCCCACCTTCAGCACCTCGGTGGCGATAACCGGGATGAAGTATTGCAGGGGCAGCACCATGCCGTTCATCACCAGGGAAATGGTGAGCACCCCCAGGACGAACTTGTTGGAGAAGGAATGGCCGATGCCCGACTTGATGCCCTGCAGGAAAGCCGCGTCCCGGCCCACCACCGTAGCCGCTTTGGGCAGCCTCAGCTTGAACATGAGGGCGGCGGCGACCAGGTCCAGCGCCACCAGCACCATGTAGGCGCCGGTGAACCCGTAGAAGGCGATGAGAAGGCCCCCGGCGATGGGCCCCAGGATTTTGCCGACGTTGTTGGTGATGGTCTCCAGGGACATGGCGTGGGCGATGCGGTCCTGTCCCGCCAGGTCGAAGAGGGCCGCCCGCCGGGTGGGGTCGTCCAGCACTTTGGCCGTCCCCTGCAGCAGGATGGCGAAGAAGACAAACCAGGGGTGAATCAGGTCCAGGAGCAGGAGGGCGAGCAGCCCAGTGGCCACCAGCAGGTAGAAGGTGTGGATGCCGGTCAGGATGCGCCAGCGGTCGAGGCGGTCGGCCAGCATCCCGGCCACCAGGGACAGGGGAGGCCGCGGCCCGTTGAGAAAGGCGGAAATCAGCCCCACCTGGAAAGCCGAATCGGTGAGTTCGTAAATCAGGTAGCCGAGGACCAGGAGTTCCATGCGGCGGGAGATTTCGTGGACCCACCGCGCCGCCCACATCAGGCGGAAGTTGGGGTTCTGCAGGACTACCAGGACGGGAAAGTTGGTAAGTGCAGGCAAAGGGTTGTCCCGCCCCTACTTGCCCTGCTTGATGAATTCGGCAATGCGCTCGCCGATCATCAGGACAGTTACGTTGATGTTGGCGCGAACGCACTCGGGCATGATGGAAGCGTCCACCACGCGCAGACCGTCGGCGCCATAGAGCCGGCCGTACTGGTCAACCACGGCCATGGGGTCGGTGCCGGGTCCCATCCTAGCGGTGCAGGAGACGTGGTGGCCGGTGCCCACCCATCGCTTCATCCACCGGTCCAGCGCCTCGTCCGACGCCAGGTCCGAGTCTTCCGGGTAAACCCTCTTCTCGATGATGGCTGACATGGCCGGGTGGTCTTCCAGGTCCACAATCATGCGGACGCCGTCCCGGTACCTGCGCAGGTCTTCCTCGTGGTCAAGAAGGTTGTAATTGAGGTAGGGATAGTCCCGGTAGTCGCCGGAGCGCAGCCTTATTTCGCCCTTGGACAGGGCCAGGTTCAGACCAAGGCTGGCGCCCAGGCCCACTACCGCGCTCATGCCTTCCGCTCCGCCGCGCATTCCGCCCCGGTTGCGCGACATGCCGGCGGCGGCGTTCAGGTAGACGATCATGTCGTTTTGCAGCGGGGAGCCCTCGGCCGTGTACCTTACCAACAGTTGGGCGCTGGGCAGGTAGGGGGTCAGGTCCACGCCTGGTTTCGCGGACCATAGCAGGTTAATGAGGGGATGGTCGGCCAGGTTTTGACCCACGCCGGGTGAGTCGATGAGCGTCGCAATGCCATGCTCCCGGAGGTGGTCAGCGGGGCCGACGCCGGACAGCATGAGAATTTGCGGTGAGCCGATGGCCCCGGCGCTGAGGATGATCTCCTCGCCCTCAACGATGAAAGTGTCGTCGCCGGAGACGGCCTCGACGCCTGCTGCCCGGGGGCGTTGTCCAGAGGTATCGAAGAGTATTCGCTTCACTGTCACGTTGCTCCTGATGGTCAGGTTCAGGCGGTGGCGGGAAAGGCCCAGGTACCCTATCGCCGTGGACCAGCGGATGCCCTCCGGATTGTTCAGGGTTATGGGCCCCACGCCGGTGGTCCCGGGCATGTTGTGGTCTTCGCAGTAGGGGTGCCCGTTATCCCGCCAGGCCTCAAACCAGACCTTGTTGCCCTGCCGCCACTGTTCCTCGGGGAAGCGGTGGCAAATGATGGGCCCGTCGGAGCCGTGGAAGTCGCCGGGGTCGTCCTGGTAGGTGGTGTCCGTCTCCACCCGATTGAAATAGGGCACCAGCTTGCCGAAATTCCATTCGTCGTTGCCCCATTCCGCCCAATTGTCGTAGTCCTCCGATATGCCCCGTATGAATATCTGGCCGTTGATGGCACTGGAGCCGCCCGTCACCTTGCCCCGGGGTATCTCGATTTCCGCCGCGTCGGTGGCTCGGGCCCGGTATTGCCAGTTGTGGTCGCTGTCCCAGACGCTCTTGGTGGACTTGTACCCGTACTTGACCTCCTCGGGGAGGGTGTCCATGTCCGGGTAGTCCTGTCCCGCCTCCAGCAGCAACACCGAGGTATTGGGGTCTTCCGAAAGCCTGGTAGCCAGGATGGCGCCGGCCGACCCGGCGCCGATGACGATGTAGTTGTACCTCACGGCCTGCCTCCTGGATGTGACGTTACCTGTACGGGCGGATTGGGAACCCACTGATATAGATGGCCGCCCCAACTGTTGCGGTGATGTTATGCACTGGAGGGAAGGGAGTCAATCTTCGACGACGCCGCTGCGGACTGCGCCTTGATAGCGCCGCCATACGGGCTGGACAATTCCAGTGAAAATCCCAGATTTCGGCTTGCCCGGATAAATTCCCGGTCCGACATCCCGGAAACTTGGCCATTGGGGCATCCGTAGCTCACAGGCCGTGCTTCAATCGCCTAATTTCCCTTTTGACCCATTGCGCACGGCGGCGTTTCTTGAGGCCACCGCCTTTAATCGCGGAACAGGCCCGATTGCCATGGCATCAGCCCCGCCAATCGCCGCCAGTGTTCGTTTCCCGGAGAACAGGTGAAGTTTATGTCCCCGACAAGTGGACACTCGTATTCAAGTGCCAACGTCCTGTAAGTCTCAATTGTGCCAACTTTGTGCGTTACTCTCATTTGCTGTTGACAAATAGTCAATGACCATATATCATCTGTCCATTAAAACTTGTATATACTAATTCTTTAACAACGTATCTCTTTACTTGCTTGCAACCGTTCGCGATCCGGACTCCTCCTGTACGGAAGCGCGGACTTACGCAAAGGGTGGGCGCGCTTTCCTCCTCCTCCCCAGGGAAGGCGCGCCTGCCCCATTTCTCTAAAACGTTCAATGGAAGTCCTGAACAGCCAATCGAGGGACGCGGCGCTTCAGTTAGCGCGTCACCAAACCTGAATTACCAGAACAATTGCTGCTAATATAGGGGAAAGAATGGTTCCTGTGTATCCTTACCTGATTCGACGAAGCAACACAGGCAGCGGCGGCGAAATGCTCCTGAGCCTGCCCATCTACACGGACAGCTTTCCCATGCTGCGGGAGGACCGCCTGGAACCCGTCCATGCCGGCGACGCCGAGCATGAAGAGGTTCCGTTGCCCGATGTATTTCGTGACGTGATAGAGTCGCTGGTCCTCCCCTCAACACTGGAAGACGAACAAGCGAACGAGGGAGGATTCTAATGAGTGAACAGGAACAAAAGGCGAAGATTACGCCGGATGCCATCGAGATTCCGGACACGGGAGTTTCCGTTTACGAGGCTATTTACCGGCGGCGCATGGCCTGGCGCTTCAAAGACGAGCCGGTTTCAAGAGAAGCGGTCAACCGCATGCTGGAAACCGCGCCCTGGGCGCCCAATCACCGCCTGACGGAACCCTGGCGGTTCTTCGTTACGGAAAAGGGCACTGAAACCCGCGAGAAGGCCGCCCAGTTGGCCTACGATTACTCGATTGACGGAGACGGGAACCGGGGCAGGGCGGAAGCGGCGCGGCAGAAAGTCCTGGACCCGCCGGTCCTCGTATATGTCTATAACACCCCCGGCGACAGAGAGGAGGTTACCAGGGAGAACTACGCTTCCGTTTGCTGCGCCGTGCAGAACATCTCCCTGGCCGCCGTGGCCGAGGGGCTGACAGCTACTTGGGAAACGGGCAGGACTACCCGCAGTCCCAAGCTCCGTGAGGTCCTGGGCGCCGAGGAAGAGTGGGAAATGGTCGGCGCCCTGTCCATTGGCGTCCCGGACGAGGCCCTCAACCCGGCCAGGACGCCGATCTCAGAGTACGCAACCTGGGTATAACCTTTCCTGGAAGGTTGGGGGGAGCGACCGATACATGATGCCCGCGTTTCTCGCGGCGGGGTCTCCCGGCTGCCGGGGAACGTTATTGCTGTTGCCGGACGACTCCGGCGTGGATTCCCGCATAGTTAGTTGCCTCCTTATTCGGGTGGACTCAGGACCCATGACCTGAGGCCGATGCCGGCGCTGATGGACGCCAGGTCGACACGGGGATCTACAAGGGGAGCGGCGGCCCTGCCGTTCGAGCTTACCCAGGCATCGGCGCGGACCTGAACTTGAGAATGACCCCGAGCAATGAAGTCATCGCGAACAAGGTGGGCGGTGGCGAGTATCAGGTCCGGCTGGTAGGCCATCCGCTCCGCTTGCCCCGGGGTCAGATAGTCCTCCGGATAAGCCAGTTCCTCGCCGCCGCCGGCCAGGCCGCTAACCCGGTATGTAACCTGTCCCACCTTCTCCGTCAGCATCACCCGCCAGGAAAACAGGTAGCCATCCTCCGTCCACCGGACGTTGCCAGGATAGGCGAAATGGCGCAGCGGCAGAGCCACCTGCACCAGGAGAAAGAGAACGCCAACTACAAGGGCCGCCTTCAACTGCCACGTCAATGCCGGTGAGGGCTGGGGCACGGTCAGGGAAGCGCCTGAGTTGGCGGGCGGCTTCATCAACAATCCCAGCCGTTCTTGAACCCGGACAGGCCAATCCGGGTTGAAGAAAACCAGGGTGAGCCCCGCCATTATCCAGGGGAACATACCCAATGCCGGGAACAGCACGGTCGTCGCTGCGTGGAAAACCACCAGTGTTCCGTAAGCCCACAGGCGGGTCTTGGGCCACAACAGCCATGCAAAGATGGTCAGGTCGAAAACCATTCCGCCCCAGCTCATTGCGTAGGCCACCCACGTCTCTTTCAGCAGGTGCCCAACCAGGGGGATGCCGGCGCTGTTATAGAGCCAAATACGCATGGGCTGGGCTTCAAGCAGCCAGTCAGGGTTCAGCTTGGCCACACCGGCGAAGAAGTAGACCAGGCCGATTTGAGCCATCAATGCCCATAACACCGCCCGCGGGACTGTTGGGGGAACCTCTCCCGGCGACCTTCGCCTGGCATCCAGGGCCCAGACCCGGTGCAGCGGCAGAAAGACCATAATGAGGCTTACCATGCTCACCAAGTAATGGTGATTGAGATAGGTCGTGCGGTCGATAAGCTCGATGTAGGTGAAGAGCAGGAAAAAGGCGGTTATGGACAGCCGGTACCGGTAACCAAGGACCACGCCCAGGCTTGCCAGCCCAAGCAGCCCAAAGTGGCAGTACATGCCCCATTCGGGCCAGGCCTGCACCCACCCGAACCCGTAGTAGGGCAGGTGATGAACGGGCTCGACGTACAAGTCGGAAATCCAGCCCTTCGCAGCAAAGCGGACCACAGCCGCCAGCCCCAGCAATCCGAATATTATCCGGAATGCTGCGGCGGAATGGGGCGGCACGGGTTCCAGGCCCACTCGCATTGCCCTGGCTGCCAGTCCGGAAAGACTGACTCGTAATCCGCTGGCGGGGGCGACGGGTAATGGTAATGACCTGGTGGCGGCCAAGATTATTGCTTCTAGCGGAGGGCGTCGCCGTCGGTGTCCGAGAACCCCACTGATACGCCCAGCAGGCTGACTACCTCGGTGGCCAGGACGGTCTGGAGGGAAGATAACTGCTCGTAAAGGGCGTTTACCTGTTGGGGGCGTTCCTGCACCGCAACCCTCAGCGGGCCTTCCACGGCATCTACGGCGTTGATGGCGGCCGCCAGTCGGTCTCGAACACGCCGGTCCGTATCCTCGGACAATGGTTGCACCAGGGCGGAAATGCCGGGCGAGTCTTCCCCGGCGCCCTGGTAAACGTCCTGCATCCCCAACAGTTCATTGCGAAGGTCTGCCAGGCCGTTGCCCGCAACGTTGCCGGGTATAGCTGCCAGGTCCGGCCCATCGCCCCGGAGGCCCAGCGCCGAGGCCAGGCGCATGTGGACGATGTCACGTATCAGGAAGACCTGCACCCGCACCACTTCGCCCACCGCCACCTCCGAAATGAGGGACAGTTGGGCTCGGTCGGTGAAATAGTCCCGGTAGGGCGTGGCCTGCTCACCACCGCTGGTCCAGTCGGCCTCAATGGCCGCCGTTTCTTCCCTGGCCACCCGGGTCAATGCCAGCAGGTATGCGCAGTGAGATGGCCTGTCGGCGACCGTTTGAAGGGTATTCCCGGGGAAGAGCAGATGCTCCATGGCGCCGAACCCCCGGCGGTCCGCCGACATGGCGTCCCTGACCCTGTCGGCGTCAATCTCGAAGCCGGCATCGGCGATGGATTCGTCAATGCCGTCCACGTCCGTCGGGGACCAGTCCAGGAGGCTGATTGACCGGCGGTCCATGACGGGACCGAACCACATGGCCCTGGAGCGGAGCCAGGAAGCGCGGGAAGTGCGCCAAGAAGTGCGCGCCGCCTCCAGGGAAGCATGGGAGGGTGCGGCGCAGAAGGCTGCCGCCGTTTCGTCCAGGTCGGCGGCGTCCTTCGCTGCCTGCTGGTAGGCCGGCACGACTACCTCGTCGGTAAGGGCTATCAGCACGTCCTTGTCGGAGGTTCCCCCCGCGCAGGCGGCGGACAGAACGAGAATGCCAGTAAGGAGACCAAGTGTAAGAGCCTGCATCGGCCTGCGGTGTTTCATCTTACAGAGACCCCAGGAACTTGATGAGGGCATTTCTTTCTGCCAGGGTCATGCCCATGAAATTGTCGCGGGACTGCCTGGCCTCCCCGTCGTGCCAGAGGACTGCTTCCTCCAGGTTGCGCGCCCGGCCGTCGTGGAGAAAGAAGGTGTGGCCGTTTACGGTTTCCACCAGGCCGATGCCCCACAAGGGCGGCGTACGCCACTCGGTTCCGGTAGCCAGGCCGTCGGGCCGGTGGTCGGCCAGGCCCTCCCCCATGTCATGCAGGAGCAGGTCCGTGTATGGAAAGATTGCCTGGTCCCGCAGGGGTTCCAGTGGGTGGGTGTCGCCGGTCCGGTAGCGGGGTGTATGACAGGCCGAACACTGGGCCTGCACAAAGAGCCTGGCCCCCTGCCGCACCTCCGGGTCTTCGACATTCCTCATGGCCGGTACGGCCAGGGTCTGCGTGTAGATAGTAACCTTTTCCAAACGGTTTTCATCTATCTCGGGGGCGCCGCCGTTGGGGGCCTCGGCGCAAGCCGCCTGGGACGCAGGGCAGTTTTCTTCGGGAAAGATGCCGGAGGTTATGCCGATATCCCCCAGGAACGCTCCGGCCGCCTGCTGCTCAACCGTGGGCTGGTTTGCCTTCCAGCCGAAACGCCCCAGGGACAGCTTCCCTTTCCGCACGTCCCAAACGTAATTGGGGCGGCCCGATATGCCGTCGTTGTCGGCGTCATCCGGGTCGGCCGCAGCCAGTATCACCGCTTCGGGTATGGCCTCCAGGAGACCCATGCCGATGGTGGCCGGAGCAACCCGGGGTGAAATCATAACATCGGGATGGACCGGGCCGAAGCGGGGTTCGCCGATGCCGTAGGACGGTTGGCGCAGGCTGAAGGGTGTGCCGTCGGGGTAGGTGCCGGGCACTTCCGCGTAGCTTATGTTGACCGCGCCCTCCGGTGGGACGCCCACTATGGAGCGGTCCTGCAGCTGGCCGCCGTAGTTGGGCTCGTCCACCGGCCCATCGGGACCGGGGATGCTCAGCCGCAGCAGCAGGCCGCGCTCCGGGTCATCGGCATTCTCCGGTGGCTGCCCCCGCCCGTCATGGCTATGGCAGGAAGAACAGGACTGGGCGTTCATGGTAGGGCCCAGACCATCGCGGGCAGTGGTGCTGGCCGGGGCGGTAACCCAGTTCTGGTTGAAAAAGCTGTCGCCCACCTCGAAGGTGCGGCGCAGCGGCGTATCCAGGTTACGGGCGGAAAGCTCAAAGGCATTCTTTCCCGTCGAAAAGGCCGTCGTATCGCCACCCAGGCGCTCGTCGTATACCTGATCAAGGTCAATGCCCCGGTCCAGCAGTTGGCAACCCGTCAGTGCGAGGACTGCGACCGCCAGCAGACACGCTGCTGGCGGCCTTATCCCATGTCTCAGAAGCGGATTCCGTCCAGACATAACCGGTTAGCTGACGCTGATGGTAATGCCCACCTTCTGCGCCGCGCTGACGATGGTATCCGTCTGGTTTTCCAGGGCCACTATGGTATCCAGCACGGCCTTGCGGTTGGGCGCCGCGTCGGATATGCCCTCCAGCAACGCCCCATCGAAGGGAGCGGGGATGGAGTGGGCCAGGTACACTGACCGGTTAATCTCGTTGCCCAGCTGGTCGGCCAGCGCCTGGTCTTCCGCCGCAATAAGATCCCTGATGCCTGGGCCGGACACGGAACCGTAGTCGCCGAAGTACACGCGCTGTATCCCGGCGGCGTTGGCAACGATGTCGGAGATAGTGTTGTCGGAGAAGCAGGAATGTTCGTCTTCCTGGGAGCGCGCCTCGTAAGCCACGGTCATGCGTTCGCCGGCCAGTTCGCCCCGGCTCATTTCGCCGATGCCGGTGATGATGTCTGTAATGGCGGCGTCAGAATCCTTTGCAACGAACTGGGCACGGTAATTGCCCTGGCCCGGGGCCCAGGCGTTAACCATGTCCTGCAGGTGGGAAAGCAGCAAATCGGATGAAACCGCCAGGTAGGTTGCCCGCCGGTCAGCGTTGTCAGCCGTCGTGTAGTCCGACACCGGCCGGTAGCCAGGGCCATCTTCGTTCATGTCCTGCCCCCAAAGCAGGAACTCTATGGCGTGCCAGCCCGTGGAAATGTTCGCCTCGCCGCCCTCTTCGTTCAGGGAGACCAGCAGGTCGGCGTCGATGGTCGGGAATTCGTCGGGATTGTTGATAATGCCGGCGTTGGCGTCGCCTTCCACGTAGTCCACGTAAGACTCGTCCATGGGCCAGGCGTTAATCAGACCCTCGGGACCTGTTTCCTCGTTGTCGATGGGACCTTCGTAGAACCGGTAAATTTCGGTTACTCCGTAATCGTCCCGGGCCGCCAGCCAGGCCCGTTTGGCGGCATCAAGCCTCACCTGGGAAGGTTCGGCAAGGAAGTTGTCTATGGCAGCATCCATGGCCTGCGCCGATGACAGACTGCGGGAGTAGGAGGCGTAGGCGCCGTCCGCATAGTTTGCAACTACGGAGGTCTTGAGTTCGTCGCTGGGGCCCTGGGAAGTGCAGGCGGTCAGAGCCATGGCAAATACCGCCACAAGACCAATGAGTAGAGATAACTTGGTTCGCATCTTTTGTAGACTCCTATGTCAATTTGAACCTCAGATATTGATAGTTACCAACAACGTTAGGGCATTGTTCCTGGCAAGCATAAACATGCCGACAATAATAAGTTAATATACACATTACTGTCAACAGTGGGTACTTTAATAATTAGGTAGTGTGTATTAAGTCAGCACTTTGCCGTGTCCAAGAAGTTAATGGACCTACGCTGGCTGTTTATGGCAAAGCGTATAACTGCAGGGGGACGGTTAATGGGGCGGTCTCGGGCAACGAAGCGGGCCGTACACAGGTCAGCCAGATGAAGAGAAGTAGATGGGCAATAGGGAAGCGAACAACCAGGCCTATGGCGCTGAAAAGAGGACTGGACAAGTCAAGGGCTGACTTGTCCAGCGTGCCGATTATCCTGAAGAAGGGGAAGAGCAGTTACGGGATTAGTCCTCGTGAATCTGCTGGTTAAGGTAGAGCTCCAGGCCGACTATCTTTATCGTCTCCAGTTGGGTCTCCACCCAGTCAACGTGTTCCTCTTCAGACCTGACCATCTGCTCCAGGATGTTGCGGGTGGTGTAGTCTTCCACTTGGGTGCAGTGAGTGATGGCGCGGGTCAATGCCTCCACAGCGCCAACCTCCGATTGGAGGTCCAGTTCCAGGTCTTCCATTACAGACTCGCCCACCATTACCTGGTTCAATCGCTGGAGGTTGGGGACCCCTTCCAGGTACAAAATGTGCTGGATCAGGTGCTGGGCATCCTCCATTTCTTCCAGGCTGATGGAGCGGAACTTCTGATACAGGCGGTTTAAACCCCAGTTCTTGCACATCTCGGCCTGAACGAAGTACTGATTTATGGCGGTCAGTTCAATGGTCAGGATAATATTCAGGTGATCAATTACACCATCTTTGGCCTTCAATGGAGTTCCTCCCCTGCTGATTTTGGTCGTATGCATCAATTCTAGCACGAATAGCCCGCCTGGGGCACATCAGCAGCAGCCGGCGGGACAAAACAAGACCCCGCAAGTTTCCCTGCAGGGCATCAACAAAGGGCTACGAGTATGTAAAGGAAGCCGATTACCTACCGGCGGCCACCATTACCCGGCTACCGTCGGACCTCCTCAGCTCCAGCCTGACCCGGGCCATGAAAGCCTCAATGTGCGTGGCGCACCTGCCGCAACATTCCTCGTCGTCCAGCCCGAACACCTGCTTGATGTATTCGGGGGAATCAAACCCGGTCCTGACTGCTGCGACTGCGTCGGAAATCCTTACTGCTTTGCACGTACACAAAAACATAGGCTCTCCTTGGTGGCTCCGGTAGCTCTACTGTCTTGCGTGGCATAGCCTATATTAAATTATCCAGGATGTCAACAGTAATTGAGCAAAAAGTATTGTCTTAAAGCCAATAGTAACATACCATAGTTGTCCCGCCCTTGGGGTCAAACATGACTGCAAAAGCCTACTGAACGGTTGCACTTCACTGCATCCATCCAGCTGAAAGAGTGAACCCTTAATGATTCCATCCACCGTGTCTCCCATCAAATCGGTAAGTCTTGGCCTCTTACTGCTCCTGTCGACAATGCTGTTCATTAACATCGCGTGCGGCGGGAACGGCGGTACGCTGACCGTTTACTCGGGGCGGTCCGAAACCCTGGTCAACCCTCTATTGGAGCAGTTCATTTCGGAGAGCGGCGTGGAGGTGCGGCTCAAATACGCCAGCAGTCCGTCCATAGCCGGAACCATGTTGGAAGAGGGAGAGAATACCCCGGCAGACGTGGTTTTCCTGCAGGACCCGGGGTCTTTGGGCAACCTGGCGGTTGCGGGTCTGCTGGCCGACCTGCCGCCCGACATCCTGGACCGGGTGCAGCCGGGCTTCAGGTCTCCAACAGGGCAATGGGTCGGCACTTCGGGCCGGGCACGCACCGTGGTTTACAACACGAGCATGATAGACCCCCAGACGGACCTGCCCCGGTCAATTCTGGATTTTACAGACCCGGCCTGGAAAGGTCGCATAGGCTGGGCGCCGGGCAACGCCTCTTTCCAGGCTTTCTTAACGGCGTTTCGGCTCAAGTGGGGCGACGAGTCAGCCAGGGCATGGCTGGAAGGCATTCAGGCCAACGAGGCCGTGCTGTTTCCCAACAATACCTCCACGGTAGCCGCCGTCGCTCGCGGCGAAGTGGACGTGGGCTTTGTCAATCACTACTACGCGGAGCGGTTTCTGCGGGAGGAAGGGCCGGACTTCCAAGCCAGGAACCACTTCCTGAGCGACGGAGATCCCGGGGCGTTGGTCCTGGTAGCGGGCGCGGCCATTACAAAGCAAACGGACAACCGGGAAGCAGCCGAGCAATTCCTGGAGTACCTGCTTTCCGAGACGGCCCAGCGCTACTTCGCCGAAACTACCAGAGAGTACCCGTTGGCAGCAGGGGTACAGCCGGGCGGAGAACTGCCTCCCCTGGAATCCCTGGAACCGCCGGACGTTGACCTGGGGGCCCTTACCGATGCCCAGGGCACCATTAACCTGTTGCGGGACGTGGGCATTATTCCCTGAGAGATTGACACTGACGCCAACGGCATCCCAGTAGACTGGCCGGGGGCGGCTTCGGGCAAGGGTTAAGAATTGCGAGGCGGTACTCAGTCGTTGCGTACTTCGGTAGAGCAAGAAGTCAGAGATCTGATCGTCAGCAAGGGACGAATAACCTTTGCCGACTTCATGCTGGTCTGCCTGTACTCGCCCCGTGGGGGCTTCTACAGTTCCCGACGCGACCTACTCCGAAACCACTTCGGCACTTCCCCCGCCAGCCACCCCGCATTTGGAGCCCTGGTTGCGCGGCAACTGGAGCAGATGTGGAACCTGCTGGGGAATCCGCCCGTTTTCCACCTGATAGAGGTGGGCTCCGGAGACGGCGCGCTGGCCCGGTCCATCACAAGAACCTGCCGCCGCACGTCGCCGAAGTTCGCAGAGGCGCTACATTACGTTGCGGTAGACTACCAGCCGGGCTGGCCCGAATCATCCGAGCACCCCACTGACCGGGCAACCCGGACCGAAGATGCCACAGATGGTAGCGAGGCTGGCCAGACCACAGGAGTTCAGCGGGTCAGGGCCGAGGGAATTGGGGCGTTCAGGAATGTGGTTGGCTGCATCCTGTCCAACGAGTTAATCGACAACTTCCCCGTACACCGCTTTGCCATCCAGGGTGGCAAGGTCAAGGAAGTCTTTGTAACGCTGGCGGGCGACGACCTCACGGAAGTCCTGGATGAACCGTCGACGCCCTGCATCGAAGAGAGGCTTACCGATCTGCGTTTGTCCCTGGCCGAAGGGTATCGCGGTGAAGTGTGCCTGGCCCTAGATGACTGGTGCCGCCAGCTTGCAACGGCCCTGGACCGGGGCTTTGTGCTTACCATCGACTACGGCAAATTGGCCGGCGATCTCTACTCTCCCCAGAAAACCCCGGATACGCTGTTCTGCTACGCGGGGCATATCATCAGCGAAGACCCGTACCATCTCCCGGGACGGCAGGACATTACCTGCCTGGTGGACTTCACGTCCCTCATGCGGCTCGGCGAAAGACAAGGGCTGTCCACGCTGGGATATACCCTGCAGAGCCGGTTCCTGGAGAACCTGGGTTTTTCCTCTTTCCTTGAATTGCTGCAGGCCCAGGGCCTGTCGGCAGCCCGTACGGAACTGGAACGCCTGGCGTTAACGGCCCTGGTGGACCCGGAGGAGTACGGCAGCTTCAAGGTGCTAGCCCAGGCCAAGGGGGTAGGCCCGGGCGTGACACTGCAAGGGTTTGGGGCCCAGGAATGACGCTGCTGGAAGCTCACTAACTCGGGTACTTGCTTAACATCAGGAAGCCGCAACTGTCGGGAGTGTTGCAGCCGGCAAGGGCGGTTTCGGCCCTCCCCGTTACCTGTCGCGGACCGGCGGTACCCCGAAGCTGCTGAAGGCTGTCGGAGAACAGGACGGCGCGATTGCGGCCCGTGCCGTTGTTGCCGCCGCTGGAAAGGAAGGGGTGCGGGCCCTCAACACGGATGTCGTCGGCGTAGAAGTCGTGGGCCTCGCCCCATTTGACGCCGTGCCACTGGAAGCCCTCCAGGAATTGCTGGGTGAAGGTGAGGTAGCCGTCGTAGGGGTTGAAAATGTCGACGTCCCGGGGGCCCAGCCCGGAGCCCTCCCACATCTTTCTGGCCAGGCTGGCCACCGCCTCCTGGTGCTCCTCCAGGGTGGCCATGGTGCTCCGGCCCCGGCCATTGTTCTGGGCATGGTTCAGGACGTAGACCGGCTTCTGGCGCAGGTCCCGGGCGCGCTCGGCGGTGGTGAAGATGAAGGCCGCGCAGGTGTTGACCGGACGGTCGCAATCGTATATGACGAGCGGCTCCTCGATAACGCGCCCGTTCAGGTAGTCCTCGCGGGTAAGCTGATAGGGTTCGTGCAGGGCGTAGTATCCCCAGTCGGTCATCAGGCCGTTGCGCCGCAGGTTCAGGCAGAGGGGGGCCAGCCCATCGTGAGACTTGCCGTACTTCTGGCAGTATTGCAGGAAGACCACCAGGTTGTTGAACATGGCGCCGTTCTGGTAACCCCACGGGAGAGTGAACGCGGTATTGCCGGGGGCCTCCTGGTTCAGGTTCTGCGGATTGTTGTGCCCGTAGCGGCCCTCCAGATTGACCATCGGGTACCACACCAGGGCGGTCTCGCAGAGCCCGTCGCCGACTGCCTGGGCTGCCAGCCCCATCATCGGCCCAATATAGGGCGCGTCGGACTCCCGGTATTTCACGTTCTTCAGTCCCAGTTCCCTTTCAATCCAATCGGCGGACGCATAGGTCAGGCCGTCCTCGGTGTCGTAGGGCGGGTCGAAGTAGGGACGGGGCGCCCAGGTCTGCTCGGCGCGGGTTTCCTTGCTGGTGATGAGCCCGTCAATGTCGTCCAGCGACAGGCCGGCGTCGGCAATGGCCTTCAGGCACGCCTCCTTGGTCAAGCCGCCGCAGCTTCGGTCGAGACTCACGCCGTCCCAGCGCCGGTCCATGTGCGACTGACCCCAGCCGACCACGGCGACCTTGCCCCGGTGCTCCCAGACCCCCACTCCCTCGCGGTTTCTCATCCAGCCGGTGTTGGTTACCATATCTGTTCCCTCATTCCATTGGCGGTGTGTGTCGGTGTCGTTTGTCCCGGTTCGTTAGGCGATTACCTGCCACTCGTGGACCAGTTGGCCGTTGGCGGTTTCTTCAAAAATCAGTTCCACGGGGGCGCCGACGGGGACCTGGCCTGGGGGGGTGCCGGGGAGGTTGGAGAGGAAGTTGATGCCGGGGTCTTCGTCGAGGGTAATGACGGCGAAGTTGATGGGCTGGGCGGAGCGAAAGCCGCGGATGCGGGAATCGCGGATAACCATGAACACGTCAATGTGGCCCTTGCCCTCCACTTGCTGCCAGTGGAAGCTTTCCGCTGAACCGCACAGGTTGCACCGGGGTGCGGGGGGTAGTGGAGGCGGTGGCAGGCGGTGCAATTCTGCAGGACCAGGCGCCGCTGGTTGCAGGCATCCCAGAAGGGTTTGGTGAGTTCATTGGCGACCGGGGCGGGTCGCTGCAGGCCTGGGATCGTTGACATGGTTAAGGCCTCCCGAAGGATATAGTGCGGATATTCGGGCGGGTTATCCGCCTGAGGCGGGGCCCTGCGCCCGTCAAGTGCAGTTGAGCCAGGGTTCGGTACCGCCCTCGTGCATCCATAAGAATTGAAACCCCGCCGCAAGGGCGAATTGGCGGTCTAAGTCGGTATCGCCGATGTGGTAGTACTGGTCGGCGGGAAAGCGGGACCTGACTTCCGGGAGATTCTGCTTGGATGAAACAAAGCTGACAGCTATGCGGTGCCGGTCCCAAATGGCCTGTTGCACCGGCAGGGGGCGGTCGGAAGAACTGCCGATGATGCAGCCATGGTCCTGGGCCCTTCTGACCATGCTCATGGTAATGGGACCGGGCGGGTCGCCCACCTGCAGGGTGCCGTCTATGTCGAAGCTGAGCAGTGTTGCCAATTGTAACATTCCTTGGGTTATGCGATTGGTTGCCGGATATCAGGTTGTGGTGCGGCTTCACGGCCATCCTGACCTTCCCCCATCAAGGGGGAAGGGACTACTTCGGGTTTTAGCCCCCATCAGTAGGGGCGGGTAATAGACCCGCCCCTACAAGTGACGCACTCCGGTCAGCCTGGCCATCCTCCGGTCCAGGGTCAGGGTTTCGGTAACGCTGCGGGAATAGTCGTCGGCGATAAGCCGGTCCAGGAGACCGGCCCCTCCCAGCTCGGCCAGCGCCAGTAGTACGGCCTGACCATTCAGGGGCCCAATCAGCCCCGACGTCAGCACCTGGCCCAGCGCCTGCCTGGCATCCGCCTTGGAAATACCATAGTGATGCTGCAAGGCTATGTACGCTTCTCCAACAACCTGATTGGAGGCGAATATTTCCGCGTTCTGCTGCTCCACCAGGGCGGCCAGCCCCTGAGCGCACCTTTCGTATGTATCCGTGGGTTGGCCGGTCACAAGCCTCACCAGGACTGAAGTGTCAGTCCCGTAGCGAAGGGTCATAGGTGCCCTCCCTGAAGGAGCTTATGTCGAAGTCCGGGTAATCGGGCGGTATCTTTTCTGCCAGCGGGGCCAGCCTGGAGTAATCTATGCGTTTTGGCCGGATCAAGAACCCGGCGTCCGACTGCGAGACTTCAAGGTAGTCACCAGGTCCCACACCCATGGCTTCCAGGACATGGGACGGGAAGGTAACCTGGCGCTTGGAAGTAATCTTTACCAACATAGGGCCCTCCTTACAACGATACTAGTATATGTAAGGTAGCGCCGTCAATCTTCCTACGGTTCGCCGCCCACCGCTGGGTCTGCCCATTGAACAATGCCCTTGCTGCCCAGGTGGTTGATTTGGTGGTGGGTGTAGCCGAGTTCGCGGAGCAGGGGGCGGGTGTGCTGGCCGACCTGGATGGAGTGGCGGTAGAGGCCGGGGGTGAGGGAGAATTCCACCAGGCCGCCGTAGCGGAGGTATTTGCCGATGTGGGGGTGCTGCACCTCGACGCTGAGGTTATTGGCCCTGGCATGGGGGTGGTGGGCATAGAAGTCACCCTCCAGGGCCTCGTCGGCCTGGACACAGGCGACATCGGCGCTGGTCAGCAGCTCTTCCCACTGGGCGGCGGGGCGCTGGGCGAAGATAGCGGAGAGCTGCGCAACCAGGGCATCGTCATTATCGTGGCGGGCCTGGGGCGTTGAGAAGCGGGGGTCTGCCAGGAGGTCAGGGCGCTGGACGGCGCGGCAGAAGGCCTCCCATTCGTGCTGGAAAAGGCAGGCCAGGAAGACCCAGCCCTTCGACAAGCTCGGGGCAGACTCTTCGGCAAGCTCAGAGTGACATGGGGGGCAGGGGTAGAGGCGGTAGAGGGCATGGAGGCCGTGAAGTTCGTGGTCGGGCAGGGCGATGGGCGGGCGGTTTGCGTAGTCGTAAAACTCGTCGGCATTGGTCCAGGCGTTGGCGTTGAGCATGGTAACGTGGACGGGCTGTCCCTGGCCGGTCAGGTCGCGGGAGCGCAGGCCAAGGAGGATGGCGGTGGCCACGGCGGGAGAGGTATTCTGGTCCGGGCCCCAGTTGGACTTCATGAGCCAGCGGGTGGCCTCCACGGTCTCCTCAAGGTCCATGACCTGCTCGGGTGGCGGGGGCATACCGCGGCCCATCTGGCGCATGGCGCCGCCCATGATGGCGCCGGGAATGGGGTGGGCGCCGGGGCGGCGGGCGGGTTCGCCGTTCTCGCCATAGGTACCCATCCAGACGTGGACCAGGCGGGGATTGATTTTGCGGCAGGTCTCCCAGTCAATCTGGAGCCGCTCGGGGACGCCCAGGCGGAAATTGTGGGAAAGGACGTCGGCCCTGGCTATGAGCTTGTGGATGATTTCCCTGCCTTCCGGGGTTTGCAGGTCTATCTGGATGCCCTCCTTGCCGGCGTAGGTGCGGGGTTCGGCGATCGCCTGGGCGGTGGAGCGGCGTCCCTCGTCGAGCCGCCGGTCGGTGGCGTCCACCTTGATAACCCGGGCGCCCAGGTCGGCGAGAAGGGCTGCGGCATAGGGTCCGGCCTGGATGGTTGCCAGGTCGAGGATGGTGATGCCGGAGAGGGGGTGTTCGGGTGGGGCGTCGTTACGCCCATCGGCACGGGCGGGTTTTCCGCCTGAGGCGGATGCCAAGACGGCGGCGTTGTGCTGGCCCAGGTCCGGGGCCGGGCCGCTGGGTTCTCCTGGAGCAGCCTGGGAACCCACTTCAGCAACGAAGTGCACGAGGGGAGCCAGGGTACGCATGGGGCCCACGCGGGGGTCGTCGATGGTTACGACGGTGCCGTTGGCGATGACCGCGGGATGGTCCATGGCCTGGATGCAGTTGCGATATGGTTCGGCGGCGATATCGCCGTCCTGGAGATAGATGTCCATCCATTCGTCGGCGGTCTTTTCCAGCTGCTTCTGCAGAATCTCCCGGCGCAGGAGTTCCCGGTTCTCCACGCTGACGGCGGGTACCTTCTCAAACCGCTCGTCTTCCAGCAGGTCTCCCAGGCCGATGGCCTTGAGATGGCCCTGGATGTGGGGGACCCGCTGGTTGGCGTGCTGGAGCCAGGCGCCGTCGCCGGTCCTGACGGGGATGTAACCGATGGTGGACAGGCCCCGGCTGGGGGGCCTGACGGGGTAGCGCTCGGGGTCCCGGCGGGCCAGTTGAAGATTCACCAGGCCTCCGGCGCCGGCATTGTTGTCATGGGGTGAAGCCAGGGCCTGGACAATGCTGGTCTGTACCCACTGGCCGCGGCCGCACTGGTCGCGCACCCGGAGGGCGGCGATGATGCCGCGCAGGGCGGCCTGGCTGGCGTGCCAACTGCCGGTCGGCACCGCCGAATAGACGGGGCCATCCCGGTTAGGCTGGCCTTGAAGGTTGAGCATGCGGCCTGCCTTGGCGGCTACGACGCCTTCGTAACCCTTTACCCGGCGGAGGGGCCCCTTTTGCCCGAAGCCTGTGATTGAGCAATAGACCAGCCGGGGATAAAGCTGGGACAAATCGTCGTAGGACAAGCCCCACTGGGCCATGTCGCCGGGGCGGAAGGACTCCACCAGGACATCAGCTTCGGCTATGAGCTTGATGGCTTGTTCGCTGCCTTCCGCCGTACTGAGATCCAGCACAATTCCTTTCTTGCCGCGGTTCCACGAAAGCCAGGCAGGCTGAAAGCGGAAGGGGTCTCCCCCGGGAGGTTCAACCTTGATTACCTCGGCCCCGTAGTCGGCCATTACCAGGGTACAGAGGGCGCCCGGCATTCCCAGCGAAAAGTCCAGGACGGTCAGGCCGGTGCATGGTGCCGCCACGGTTCACCTCCCCCTTCTTGGAAATCCGGCGCCACAAGGGCGGATTATCCGCCTGATGCGGACCCCTACATCGTGTGGGGGTGAGTATGCAGTCCACCCAGGAACCGCGTCAACCTGTTTACGTAAGAACTCTCAAGCCGCCGCTGGGGCGTAAGCTTAACTTAGTCCAGGCGCCTGATGTTGGGCATGAACAGGGCGGTGATGAGGCTGGCGGCGCTGAGTATGGCGCCGTTGATGAGCAGGGACCTGGGCGCTCCCACCACGCTGGCCAGCGCGCCTACCCCCACGTGGCCCACCGGGGCAAAACCGATACTCAGCACCCAGGAACCCATGGCCCTTCCCCGTTCCTCGTCGGACACAAGCTCCTGCATCAGGGTCTTGTACAGGGTGTCGACGGCCATGGCGCAGGCGTTGACGAACAACAGGACGATCAGGAAGGTGTAGATGTTGCCGGAAAGGGATAAGGCCATCAGTCCCCCGCCGAAACCCAGGGCCGTGGCGAACATCAGCAGCCCTTTCTTCCGCGAAGTGCCCAGCCCGGCCAGCAGCCATAGCCCCAACAGACCACCGGCCTGGCGGGCTGCGGTCATGATGCCCAGCCCCGTTGGCCCCACGTGAAGCACGTCTTTGGCAAACACCGGCAGCAGGGTCATGTGGGTGAACCCGAGTACCTCCGTGGTTGCCGTCAGGAACATGAGCGCCAGCAGGAAGCGCCGGCTCCGTAACAGGTTTACGTATCCCGCCAGGTTTTCCCATACCGACGCGGCGACCACCCTGGCCGAACGCCCCGGATTGCTCAGGGCCAGGGTCGCCGCGGCAGCGCCCAGGTAACACACTCCCGCAGCCACGAACTGCCAGCCAGCCCCCGCAATTTCGATCAATGCCCCGGAGGCGAGGGAACCGACGATGCCGCCGCCCTGCATGGCCATGGCGCCGAGGGCCAGCCCGTTCAAGGAAAGGCCCGAGCCCACGATGTCAAAGGTATAGGTCTGCCGGACCGTAAGGGTAAAGGCGAACATGCTGCCCAGGGCGCCCACCAGGGCAATCACCAGCCAGACGCTGTTCAGGCCGCCCAGCAGCAGTAGCAGGGCCATCAGCAGGGCCACGACCCCGGCGCCCAGGTTGCCGATTCTCAACAGCATCCGCCGGTCCCAGCGGTCGGTGATGGCCCCGGACAGAATGCCGAACAGGAAGAAGGGCAGCATGCGCGCCGCGGCCCCGACGCCCACCATCAACTCCGAGCCCGTGAGCTCGAATATCAGCCACCCCACCGACACCTGCTCCATTCCCGTGGCCAGGGAATAGAGGAGCGTGGATGCCCACAGCAGGCGGAAGTCCCTGATGCGCAGAGAGGCCGACCAGTTGCCAATACCTATCATTGGCCGATGATACACCCGGAAAAGCAAAGGCGCAGGACAGTGGGGTCACGCCCAACTATCCTGCACCCTGTTGCGGATCGGTAATGACAGCGCCTGCCTCAGCCCAGGAGAAAAGCCCTATTCCACGCTTATGCCCAGCTCTGCGTGCAGGTCGCGGATGGTCTGCGCCCGGTTGCGCTGGGGGGCACGCTGCCGCATGCCAATGGGTTCATTCTCCACTTCCGGAACCACCTTTATGGATACGAACACCGGGCCGGTATCCTCCATTATTTGCTCAATGTTGGTGGCGAATTCCTCCAGGTCGTCGAAGCTGTAGGCCGAGGAATAGCCGGCCTCCTTGGCCACGCCCGCGTAGTTTATCTCCTGGGCGTTGGGAACGGGCTGTCCGCCGGTGGTGGCGTAGCACTCATTGTCCAGCAGAATGTGGCAGAAGTTGCCCGGCTTCTTGCCGGCAATGGTGGCCAGGATGCCCAGGTTCATCAGCAGCGAGCCCTCGGAATCGAACAACACTACCTTCTCGTCGGGCAAGCCCAAAGCCAGCCCCAGGGCCGCGGACGTGGTGTGGCCCATGGCGCCGCCCAGGTTCAGGTCCCGGTTCTCGTTGGTGGTGAATTCCCGCCAGTGGCGACCGGAAGTGCCCGTGGGAATCACGATAGCATCGCCCCGGTGCTCCTGGAATATTCGAAATACGTCTGAGGACTGAATCATTCATTGCCTCCGTTGTGCAAATATTTCTTGAAGGGGGAAGGGAGTGTGCTTTCCGGTTTTCACCCCCATCCTGACCTTCCCCCGTCAAGGGGGAAGGGAGTGGGCTAGCGATTGAATCCGTGGTATTCGTCGCCAACCAGGATAGCCACCGGACGCTTGGTGGCCTTGGCTTCCTCAAAGGCTACGGAAATTCGGTGACTGTCGGCGTCCTGTTCCACCAGGTAATAGTTGATGCGGAAGGCGTTCAGGAAAGGCTCGGTGTAGCGGGCTACCGAGTCGGTAATTACGCCATGCCGGTTCCAGCCCCGGTAACCTATCACCATCACCAGCGGAAAACCGGAGTCCAGCGCCATGCCCCGGATGGAGTCACCCGATTCCATCATGCCCGTATTCTGGATCAGGCACACCGGAGTCTGGCCGCCAATAATCAGCCCCAGGGCAATGGCGAAGGTCTCGCCTTCCCGGGATGCCGGAACGATATCCAGCCAGGGCTGCTCCTTCATTAGCTCGTACAGGTAGTTGGTCTCGCTGTCGGGGATGGTCACCACGTGGGTGACGCCATTCTTCTGGAACTCTTCAATCAAGGCCTCGGGGCTCAATACCGCTGCCTGCTGTTCAACCATGAGAATCCTCCTTGCCTGCGTTCTAACCTAACAGTAGGGTTTCCGGCGCCTGGGCAAGAATCCGTTTCTGCTCGGTACTGCGGGCATTATAGTTATCCCTACGAACAGGGTCAATTTAGGCGGTGGGAGAGAGTTCTTCCAGGCTGGACAACTGGTCATTGATGGATTCGGCCTCCAGCGACAGCCGCTCCCATTCCTCCCAACAGGACTGCTCTTCCTCTTTCAGCACGCGGTACTGCTCCGCGCTGTCCGCTATTTGCGTCGAATCATCAAAGCGGTCGGGGTCGGCGAACATGGCCTCCAGTTCAGCGATCCGGCCCTCTTTCTGCGCCAATGTTGCGCTTACTTCATCTATCTGCAGGGCCAGCTTGCGGGACTCCCGGTTCAAGGCCCGGCGCTGGACTTCCGTTTCGGTCAACGGCCTTCCCGAACGCCTCCTGGCGGCGCCCGGCCCGCTGACAACCGCCGTCTTTCCGGCCATTGGCCTGGACCCGTTCCGGTGAGTTACGGCTTCCCGCAGGCGCAGGTAATTGTCATAGTCGCCCGGGAAAACCGATGGACGCCCGTCCACGATTTCGACAATCTTGTTGGCAACCTGGCGGATGAGGGTCCGGTCGTGGGTAATCAGGCACAGCGTGCCATGGTAATCCCCCAGCGCATCGGCCAGTATCTCCCTCGAAACTATATCCAGGTGGTTGGTGGGCTCATCCATCAGCAGCAGGTTGCTGGGTTGCAGCAGCAGCTTGGCCAGCGCTACCCGCGCCTTCTCACCCCCCGAAAGCACCGAAATGGGCTTCAGCACGTCGTCACCGGCAAACAGGAAGCCGCCCAGCGTGGTTCGCAGGTTTTGCTCCGACTCGGCGTGCGCGGCCTGCTTCAACTCCTCGATGATGGTGTTGGCAGGATTGAGCAGGTCCAGCACATGCTGGGCGTAGTAGGCCGGCGTTACGTTGTGTCCCAACACTCGCTGGCCTTCATCGAAAGCTAGCACGCCGGCCAGTATCTTCAACATGGTGCTTTTGCCAGCGCCGTTGGGCCCAACAAGGGCGACACGGTCGCCGCGGGACAGGGTCAGATTCATTCCCCGGTAGACCACGTTGTCCCCGTACCGCTTGCTTACATTGCTGAGAGTAATTACCTCTGCGCCACTGCGAGGCGGACTAGGGAAGGTGTAGTGGACTTTTTTCGTGGCCCGAGGCAGTTCTATGGGTTGGATCTTCTCCAACTGCTTCAGGCGGCTCTGCACCTGGGTGGCCTTGGTGGCCTTGGCGCGGAAACGTTCCACAAACCGCATCTGCCGCTGCATTTCCCTTTCCTGGCGGACCGCCGTGGCCCGCAGCACCTCCAGGTGACGCTCCCTGGCCAGCAGGTAGTCGTCATAGTTGCCCTTGTGCAACGTCACGCCGTCGGACTCAATGGCCAGAACCCTGGTGGACACCTGGTTGAGGAAGGCACGGTCGTGGGAGGTAATCAGCACACCGCCCCGGAAGGCGGACAGGTACTTCTCGAACCAAAGGTTAGCTTCGAGGTCGAGGTGGTTGGTTGGCTCGTCGAGGAGGAGGAAATCGGGCTTTCGGAAGAGTATCCTTCCCAGGGCCGCCCGCATGGCCCACCCGCCGCTGAATTCGCCGATGGACCGGGAGAAATCCGACTGCTTGAAGCCCAGGCCGGAGAGAATGGCCTTGGCCTCGTAGTCCCGGTCTTCGCCTCCGGAAGCCTCCAACGCCGCGTCAAGCTGGACCAACCGCTGGAGCAGGTCTTCCTGTTTCTGAGGATCCGATTCGGCGGCCAGCGCTTCCTGGGTGACGGCGATGTCATCGGCGAAGGCCCTCGCCTCCACCCCAGCATCCAGGACTTCCTGGAGGAGCGACTTGCCGGCAAAGGCTGCCGTTTCCTGCTTGAGATAGCCGACAGTGAGGTTCCTCTGTTTGACGAGGGCGCCCGTGTCCGGCGCCGTTTCCTCGGCCAGAATATCCATGAGGGTGGTCTTGCCGGACCCGTTCGGGCCGACCAGGGCGATGCGGTCGCCAGCGCCAATGTTCAGGGTAAGTTCGCTGAACAGGGTCCTGTCCGAGTAGGCCTTGCTGATGTCGGTTGCCAGTAGCATGTAGTTAATTTCCCCGGACAATTCTAGCTACTCGGACTATTGGACGCAAATCCGGCCGGCGGCCCGCATGTCCGGCGTCAGCGACAGCTTGTTTGCGCCGCCCCTAAAGCGCCGGCCGGTTCAGCACCGACTGGTCTATCTTCCTCGAAATTAGCTGCCCGTCATCCGGCGTGCCCAGCAGTTGACCGTCGTCCACCATCACCTTGCCCCGCAACATTACCGTTGTAGGCCAGCCCTCTATTTCCCAGCCCTCCCAGGGGCTGTAGTCCCGCAGGTGCAGGTCGGCCATGGTCAATGTCTTCTTGACGGACGGGTCGATGATGGTTATGTCGGCGTCGCTGCCGGCGGCAATGGCGCCCTTGCGCGGGTACAGCCCCAGCAACTTTGCCGCGTTGGTGGAAGTCACGTTGACATAGTGCTCCAGGGACATTCCCCGCTTGACTACGGCATCGGTGTAATTGACGCCCATGCGAATCTCGATGCCGATGTTGCCGCCCCGCACATCCACCACGTTGCGACCGGCAATTTTGTCCAGGTAGGTCGTGAAGCTGCTGTCGGTAGCGGTGAAGGACAGGTCCCGGCGCATCAGGCCGTCCCAAAGGTGCGTGCGGTCGTCTTCGTACTTCAGCGACGGGTAGGTGTGGTATTTCATCCCGTCGTCCTCCCGGTAGTTGTCGCAGTTGAAGGACAGGGCCAGGGTCAGCACCTCGCCGTAAACGGGGTGGCCGTCGGCCCGGGCTTCGGATATGGCGTCCAAGCCGTCCTTGGCCGTTACGTGGACGAAGTAGAGGCCGGCCTCAGTGCGTTGGGCCAGCCGGATAACGTGCTGGAACGCCAGGTCCTCCACCAGCTTGGAATGAATGTGGTGGACGTGATACCAGTCCCACTGGTCCCGCTGCTGGGCCAGCAGGTAGTTGTACATCACCAGTTCGTCGTCCTCGCCGTGGACGGCCAGCACTCCGCCGTGGCGGGCAATCTGGGTCATCACATCGGCCAGGCGGCCAGTGTCTATCTTGCCGATGGGAGTCAGGCTGTGCACCCGACCTTCCGGCGGCCGGATGTCGGTGGTAAACACCTTGATGCTGGGAAAACCTGCGTTGACCAGTTCGCCGTAGCGGGAAATGGCGTCGGGCGTGCTGCCGCTGGAATAGATGCAGTGGGTGGAATAGTCGGTATAGGCGTTGCCCTGCCACACGGAAATAAAGTCGTGGATGCCCGCCGGCAAGTCGCCCTCGTTGGGTACCGGGGCAAAGTCCATCACCGTCGTGGTGCCGCCCCAGATCGCGCCCAGGGAGTGGTCCAGGGGTCCCGCGTTGGGCGTGTCTGCCACCAACTGCCTCGCCCCTGGCTGCACGTTGGCGGCGGCATGGGCGTGGGTCTCGATGCCGCCAGGCACCACAATCTTTCCGGCGGCGTCGATGACGGTGGCGCCCTCCCTGGGCAGAAACCCGTGAAGCGCCACCGCCACAATCTTCTCGCCCTGAATGCCCACCTCCCATTCTCCGGCCCCGCCGGGGGTCACCACGGTTCCTCCGGTTATCAGCTTGTCCAGCATGGCTCCCTCCATCAACTAAAGACGTTCGGGCAAACTTCGGGTTGGTGCGCGGACCTGCCGTGATTATGACACGACACCCGAGATGATATAATCCCTTTGTGATCCAGAAATTGTCCCCAACTCAACCGGGATCGCATAGGGGTTCACTGTGACCGAACCCCTGCTCTCCGCATTGAACGCCACCGGCCCTGGAACGAATTATCGCCGGCCGCACCCGTTTCGGGATAACCCACTGTCTGCGGCTGTCCTGGCGCCGACCGCCTGATTCAAGATGAAACCTTTCCGGCGCCATTCGCCGGTTGCTGACCAGGCTGCGAGTTTCTTCACCCGCCATTCCACCGGGACCATCCTCGTCATTCTCCTGGTGACTGCCCTGCTGGTTCCACCCATTTTCCTGATGCAGCCCACGGAGCAGGCGTCCCAGGAACCCGGCGGGCCGGTATTCGACCTGCGCGACAAGGTTAACGCCCAGTTCCCGGCCCAACTCCACGTTGCCAGCTTTATTGTCGAGGACAGGGAGGGAGACGTGCTGCGGCAGGCCCCTTTGTGGGAGCTTTACCGCAACCAGGAAGCCCTCCGGCAGTCTGACATGGGCGACCTTCTCTTCTATGGCTACGACGTCGACACCCAGAGGCAGGTGCGGGGCATCTACACCGTCGCCGATGCCGTCAACTACGTGTTCATGCAAGACCCTGGCAGCGGCGTTACGCTGGAGACCGCCAGCGACACCCAGGTGAAGGAGGCCATCCTCATCGCCCTGGAAGGCCCTACCGGCCCCTTCCTGCGGGAAAGTTTTTCCAAGGACGCCACGCTGGAAACCCTGACCACCGACGGCCAGGAGCAACGGGTGTGGAAGGCCAGGGCCCTGCTAATCTTAGTAACCGCCGATAATGTAAAGCTGGGAGGCGGCCCCCAGACCATCATCCTGTCCGACGATGAATCGGTGCTGGAAAAGGAACGCCTGAACCGCCGGATGCTGGCCACCCTGCGGGGCGCCGAGGAAGACTATCGCCTGTGGGGCCTGGCCCTGGACGTTAACCTCACCTCCCGTGAACAGGGCGAGACGGCCATCCCCTACATTGCCGCCACCGTGATCCTGGTGCTGGTGGTGGTCGGCATAACGCTTCGCTCGCTCAAGGCCGTCGGACTGGGATTTCTGGGCCTGTTGATTCTGCTGGTCTGGCTGAAGGGCATTTCCAACCTTATCGGGCTGAAGTCGTCCTTAACCCTGGACCTGATCGTTCCCATCGCAATGATCTCCCTGGGCGCAGACTTCATGATTCACGCGGTGGACAGGTACAACGAGGAACGGGCCAGAAGGCGGCAACCCGTTCACGCCCTCCGCGCCGGGATGGCGGGGGTGCTGGGGGTGCTGGTCCTGGCTTCCCTGTCCGACGGCATTGCCTTCCTGGCCAACGTAACCTCCGGCATCGAGACCATCATCGGGTTTGGTGTCGCCGCCGGGATAGCCGTGCTGTCCAATTTCGTAATCATGGGCATCCTCATACCCCTGGCGATAATGCGGCTGGACCAGCGGAAGGCTAGTTTCGATGAAGCGGCGACGGCGCCATATGCAGAGTCAGGCAGTCCCTCCCTCAACTCCTTAGGCGCCCGCACGGCCATCGCCCGGCTGGTCACCATAGTGGCCCGGGCGCCCTGGGCGGTGCTGCCCCTGGTGGCGCTGGGTACCGGACTCGCCACCTGGCTGGCCTTCCAGTTAGAGCCTAAATTCGATCCCAAGGACTTTTTTGATGCCGATTCCGAGTTTGTGGTGGGGGTGGACAAGCTGGACGAATACATCGCCCCTTCCCTGTCAGGCGAGCCGGCCATCATCTACGTCCGGGGCGACCTGACCGACCACCGCGCCCTCCAGGGCATTGGGGACCTGCTGCGCCGGCTGGATTCCAATGACAACGTGGGCCGCGACCAGGACGGCAAAGTGTTCCTTTACAGCATTACGATATTTCAGCTGCTGGCCAGAACCGCCGGTTCTGAGGCGGCGCGAAGCGCGGTCGAGGAAGCTACGGGCGTCGCCATAACCGACTTGAACACCGACGGCATTCCCGACACGCCCGACCAACTGGCAGCCAGTTATGAGTACATGCTGGACAATGGTGTGCCGCAGGACGGGGAAACGCTGGCGTATGAAACGCCCCGGGTCCGGCAGACCCTTGCCAGGGAAGGGGATGAATATGCCACGGTATTCAGCCTCGGCATCCTGGGAGCCAGGGAACAAGCCAACCTGGCTGCGGCCCGCCAGTCGCTGAACAGCGACTTGGACCGGCTGGCGCAGTTGCCGTCAATTTCGGAAGTGGGAATAACCGGGTCGCCCTTCACCCGGGAGGCCACCCTAATCGCCACCACCCGAGCGCTGACAATTTCGCTGCCGGTGGCGGCGGTGGCCTGCTTCCTGCTGCTGGCCCTGTGGATGCGGTCCGTTGCCTATGCCTTCGTGACAACACTGCCCATAGGACTGGTGGTTTCCTGGCTGTACGCCTTCATGTACCTTACCGGCTACAGCCTGAACTTCGTAACCGCCACCATCGCTGCCGTGTCCATCGGTGTGGGTATCGACTACTCCATCCACATGACCCAAAGATTCCGGCAGGAGCTGGCGCTCCACCCCGATTCTCTTTCAGCCCTGCGGGCAGCGGCATCGGGCACCGGGGCGGCCCTGGCCGGGTCGGCGGCATCCAGCGTCGTCGGATTCAGCGTCTTGGGGTTCGCCCCCATGCCCCTGTTCTCCACCTACGGGGTAATCTCAGCGGTCATGGTTCTGATGGCGGGTGTGGCGTCGCTGCTGGTGCTGCCGGCCATGCTGCTGCCCGTTGCCAGGTTACACCGAAGCCGAAACGACTCGGCCGCCCGTTAGTCCAGCGCCACAATCGCCTCAATCTCCACGTCCAGCCCCTCCTCGGCCAGGGCAGTAATCTCCACCAGGGTGTTGGCGGGATACTCTCCCTGGAAATACTCGGCGAAGAGGGCCTCCTGCCTTTCCCGTTCCTCCCGCCACCGGGGGATGCTGGTGACGAAGGTGGTAATCTTAACTATGTCGGAGGGGCTGCCGCCTTCCGCCGCCACGATTCGGACGATGCGGTCCAGGGTTACCTGAAGCTGTTCCATAATTGGCTGGCCCTGGGCGTCAGTGCCGCGAGCGGTGCAGCCGGCAATGTAGAGGGTGTTTCCCGCTCGCACACTCCGGCTGAAGGTGGCGCCCGACGGCGCGATATCCGGATGATTATTTCTTACCTTTTCCAAATCAAACCTCCCAGGTCCTGCTCAGATAACCCGCGCTGCCCGCAGCAATCCCAGTTCCCTCAGGGTAAGCCCCAGTTCACCGTTGAGAATTTCCACGTTGTGCTCGCCCAGGCGTGGCGCCGGTCGGCTGGCCGCCATGGAATTTTCGCCGTCCATGAAGAAGCCTGATCCGGGGTATAGCAGGGAACCCGTTTCCTGGTGTTCCAGTTCCACGAAGAAACCCCGCTCTTCCAGGTGGGGCGACTCCACCACCTGAGTGGGCGTCTGAACCAACCCTATAACTAAACCCCGCGCCATGGTCTCCCGCATCAGGTCCAGGTTGGTCCACTGGGCCAGCTTGGGGGCCACCAGGGCATATAGGTCTTCCCAGTGCTCCATGCGTCCACCCCGGGTGGCAAACCTGGGGTCCAGCAACCCCGGCTCATCCAGAAATTCGGCCCAGGCCTGCATGGGACGGCCACCGGTGCCGGCAGTGGTCAGGGTCACTTCGCCGTCCAGGGTGGGCAGGTGCATGCCGTCCATCACGTTGCCGTCGCTGCCGCCCCGGTGGGGGTTGCGTCCGGTGTAGGTGTAGGGGTGAATCAGGCCCGAGGGAGTGCTGACCGCAGCCTCCATGGTGGAAACGTCAATGTGGGCACCCCGCTCCGTCTGCTCCCGCCGCAGCAGGGCCGCCACTGCAGCCACCGCGCCGTTGCGGGCGGCGGTAATTTCCATCTGCTGAAGCGCCGTGCCCATGGGCGGCTGGGCAGCGGAACCGGTTACGGCATACAGGTAGCCGCCCATAGCCTGGGCCACCAGGTCGTCGCCCTGGTAATCGGCGTAGGGTCCGTCCTGGCCGAAATAGGTGATTGAAATCAGTATCAGGCCGGGGTTGGCCTCCGCCAGTGTCTCGTAGCCGAGCCCCAATTCGGCCATCCGGCCAGGCGGGCAGCTTTCAATGATGATGTCCGCCGACTGGGAAAGGCGCAGGAAGAGGTCCCGCCCCTCCGTCAGCTCCACGTCCAGGGTTATCCCCCGCTTGTTGGTGTTGAAGGCCAGAAAGGTGGATGAACGGTCCGGGTGGGGTTCGTCGCCGATGAATGGTGGCTCGTGGCGGGCCTGATCGCCCCACCCCGGCGGTTCCACCTTGATGGTGTCCGCGCCCTGGTCGGCCAGCAGCTTGGCGCAGAATGCTCCTGATGGCCGGTGTGCCAGTTCCAAAACGCGTAATTCGGACAGTATTCCGGGCATGGTATCTCCAATTTTCTTGTCCACGAAGGGACACGAAAGTCTTTTTCATGCTTCGCTTCTTGGTTCTTCGTGTGCCTTTGTGCAAAGCCTAGGGACGCGGTTCATCGGGGCGGGGCGCCCCGAAGATTACCCCGTCGGCTTCCAGTCCAAGTATTTCCGACCGGGACAACCCGGCCAGTTCCGAGAGCATTGTATCGTTGTGCTCTCCCAGTCGGGCCACCTTGCTTAGAGTCATGGGGTTGCCGGCATCTCGGTAAGGACGACCGGCAAATATGCGAGGTCCTACCTCCGGAGCCTGGGGGTTGGCGAACTCCCAGAGGTAGTCCCGTTCACGCAGATGCGGATCGTTCACCAGATCCTTTGCTGTCATGCAGGCGCCGGCGGCTATCCCGTGTTCCTGTAATTCCCGGGCCAGTTCCAGGTCGTCATACTGGTAAGTCCACTCCCCCAACAGCCGGTCCAGTTCGTGGCGGTTTTGCCAGCGGGACAAGGCGGTATCGAACCGGGAATCGCAGGCCCAGTCAGGGGAGCCCATCGCACCCTTCAACCTTTCCCACTCCTCGTCGGAAGACACCACAATGGCAATCCAGCGGTCCTCGTCCCTGGCTGGATAGACGTTGTGGGGGGCCTTCCACCAGTGGGCGCAGCCCAGCCTGTCCCGGGTAATGCCGCGCTGCGCCTCCAAAATGGCCGGCCCGACAGCAGACACACCCGTCTCCAGCATGGTTAAGTCGATGCGCATACCCTTGCCCGTCTGGCGTCGCTGGTACAGGGCCAGCAGCAGGGCGTAGGCCACGTTGTTGCCCACCGAGTGGTCCATGTAATTGTTGCTGGCCCGCATGGAGGGGCCGCCCTCGTAGCCCGTGAGGTAGGACAGACCGCAGGCTGCGTCCACGGTGCGGGCGCGGGAGCCGGCACGACGCCAGGGGCCGGTGTAGCCGTAGGCCGTGCTGCTGAGGGTGATGATGCGGGGATTGATGGCCGACAGGCTGTCGTGGTCAAAGCCGAACCGCTGCATGGTGCCGGGGCGGAAGTTGTCGGTGACGATGTCCGTCTTTTCCACCAGCTTCAGAAAAACTTCCTTTCCCCGGGGCTGGGTAACGTCCATGCACAGACTGCGCTTGTTGCGGGTGCCGTAATAGACCAGGTTGCCCGCCTCATTCCACCACTCCTCGCCGGCCTTGCCGCCGGGGAAGGGGCCTGCCTTGCGGTCCTGCAGGTGGTCGGGACTCTCAACCCGAATCACGTCGGCGCCCAGGTCGGCGAGGAACCCGGTGCCCCAGGGCAGGGCGTGGACCTGCTCCAGGGTCAGCACTCTGACGCCGTCAAGCACTCCCTTCTCGGCCATGAGTCAACACCTCCGCATATCGCTGGCAGCGCATCAGGTAACAGGGCCAATCATAGTCCACCAGCATTGCCAAGTCCACTTGCGAAGGCGGAGATACTCCCGAATGCCACTAGGTCCTTGCCTTGTGGTAACATTTGCCCCGCAAATATCGACCACAGATTTTGGGAAGGTGATACATGGCCAACCTGGGCTTTATCGGTTTGGGAACTATGGGCGGCAAGATGGTGCGGAGACTGCTGAACGCGGGGCACACCGTTACCGGCTACAACCGCACTCGGTCCCGCGGCGACTGGCTGGTGGATATGGGAATGCTCTGGGGCGGCACCCCCCGGCAGGTGGCCGAGGCCGCCGACGTAACCTTTACCATGGTAGCCAACACCCAGGCGCTGGAAGCGGTCACCGGCGGCCCGGACGGCATATTGGCGGCGCTGGCGCCAGGGAAGGTGTATATCGACATGAGCACCGTAAGCCCCGCCGCCAGCCGTGCCCTCTCGATTCAGGTGCGGGAAAGGGGCGCGCAGATGCTGGACGCGCCAGTGTCCGGCAGCGCCGTAACCCTGGATGCCGGCCAGCTTTCGGTGATGGTGGGCGGCGAGTACGAGGTGTACGAGGCGATGAAGCCCATCCTCCAGGACATCGGCCCCACAGTTGACTACGTAGGCGAGAACGGGCTGGCGGCCACCATGAAGGTGGCGGTCAATCTGAGCCTGCCCATCCAGATACTGTCCTTCTGCGAGAGCCTGCTGCTGGCCGAGAAGAGCGGCATTCCCCGGGATGCGGCCCTGACGGCCCTGCTTAACAGCGTCGTTGCTTCTCCGGCCCTGAAGTACCGCTTCCCCCTGGCCGTGGACCCGCCCGACGAACCCCTGTTCGACGTAACCATGATCCAGAAGGACCTGATGCTGGCCCTGGACATGGGCCGCGACCTGGAAGTCCCCATGCCCACCAGCGCCATCACCAACGAATACCTCAACGTCTGCCGAGCCCAGGGCTTCTCCGACCAGGACTTTGCAATTCTGTACACGGTAATGCGGCGGATGGCGGGGTTGGGGGAGTAAAACATGGATGCACAGGATAGACAGGATGATTTGATAGCAAATCCCGTAAGTCCTGTGCATCTACGCAAATCAAAGGCTAGCCATCATCAGGTAGTTCGAACAAGGAGGGGTGCCAGCGCCAGACGGTGAAGTCGGTGAACTTGGTGTGGCCGCCCAGACTGTAGCGAGATCCCTGAAAGTCCCTGTCGTTGACGACCAGACCTACCCAATCCGGTGCTGGGATGTCGCCCAAGGCAAAATTTAGGATTCCCATTCTTCTGTCGTTGACGTACAGCCATGCGCTCTGGTCGATCAATATAACTCGGATGTGGTTCTTTTCTCCCTTCTGGAGCTTGATGCCGATAACATCCTCCGACCTCCGTCCTTGCCACTCCGCTTCGGGACCCGACTTCCGCCAGTGGTTGTAGGCACCTCCGAAGATCCCGCTAATGTCCACGATATGGAATGCCCCTCGTTTCTCGGAATCAAACCATAAACCAAAGTTCCAATGTGACTCATTGGGCTCAAAAGGAACTTCGAAGATAACCTCCACCATTACATTGCCGTCGATGTCGGGGCCATCGAAGATCTCAAACCTACCGTCTTCCTCCTCGTGCTGGATCCTACCGCTCACTGGCCCAAATATCGGTGTCTTGGGGTCAGGCGTGGGTGTTGGCGTCGGTGTGGCATTAGGGTCGACATCAGAAAACTTTGAAGCGACTGTAGGGCTCCATCTCCATATGGTGAAGTCCTCAAAACGGGTTTCTCCCACATATTCATCATCAGTAAATGTGGATACCCCGTGTCCACCCGTGTCGACACTCAGGTCCATACCTCCTTGGAACTCACCATTAATATATACCCAACCCCGATCCCCAGTGATGACGACCTGAAGCTGGTTACTGTCTCCTGGCTCCCGGTTTATGTCGTTGGATTCCTCTGTGTGCCGGCCTAAGGCTTCAGATTCACCAACTCTATGAAAATATTCCCACTCGCCATCTCTATCTATGCTGACCCAATAGTGGCGGTTTCGTGGCCCGTCTTTAAGCAGGAAACCATGTTCCCAATAATTTACGGTCGAAGAATAAGGATTAACGAAAGTGGCTTCAACCAACACATCTACGCGTACTTCTGGCCCTTCCAACACTTCCAAGAACCCATCATCAGGCTGGTGCGCCAATGTCCCATCCTCCGGCCCAAACAGCAACAAACTTCTGTCATACTTCAGCGGCGGCAACGGTGTGTTCGTGGGCCTCGGCGTAGCCGTTGGTCTCGGCGTGTTTGTGGGCCGAGGAGTGGGTGTGACTGTGGGGGTTGCCGTGGGAACCGTCGTCGGCGTTGCGGTAGGAGTTGCCGTCGGAGTGGGTGTTAGTGTGGGGCTTGGCGTCGATGTGGGCGCCGCTGTTGCCGTAGGTACCGGAGTTGGTGTGGGAGTTGCCGTGGGCTCCGGAGTATCGGTAGGCATGGCGACAACTGTGGCGGCGAGACTGGCCTCTACCGTAGCAGAGATATCCGGTGTGGGTGTGGGCGTAGGTGTTGGCGCCGGAGTGTCCGTGGGGCGCTCCGCTAGCGCGGTTACAGTTGCCGCAATATCCGGAGTTGCCGTCACAACTACGGGCTGTGACTGTCCTTGGCAACCCACAAAAAGAGGGGCGCATCCGAGCAACAGTAAGGCCAGCATTCTACCCATGTTCAACCGCCTCAAACAGCAATTTGCTTGCATAGAGAGGCAGTTTAGCTAGCCCGCCAACAACCTCGCAATACCTTGCTTTACAAGGTTATTGGCCATTGCCAACTTGTAGCCGTTGTTGGTCATGGGGCGGGCGTCGGGGATGGACAGGGTTCCGGCATGGGCTGCGTCCACATCGGCGGCGGAACGGCCAGCCAAGTATTCTTCCACTTGGGTGGCGCGGTAGGGTACCGGGGCAACGCCGCCCAGGGCTACCGCCGCCTGCCGGACAACGCCGTCGGACACGGCCAAGCGTACGGCCACGCTGACCAAGGCGAAGTCTCCCGCTTCCCGCTCACGGGCTTTCAGGTAAAGACTGCGGGGTGGTTGACCGTCGGCGCCCAGGTCGGCGGGACGGGGCAGAGTTACAGCGGTAACCACCTCGCTGGGAGCCAGGACCGTTTCCCGGGTTACGTCCACGTCGGGCCCTGCGAAAAATTCGCCAATGGGGAGGGTGCGGGTGTCACCGCCGCCGGAAATTTCGATGGAGGCGTCAAACACCGACAGGGCCACCGCCGTGTCCGAGGGGTGAACGATGTAGCAACGGTCGCCGCCGGTAACACACAGGTACTTGGTGTTGCCGGCCAGGGCGTAGCAGCGGTCGCCGCCCTTCTTGAGGCAAGGGATCAGGGGATGGCGGTAATACCAGCAGCGGGGGCGCTGGTTCAGGTTGCCGCCCAGGGTGCCCACGTTGCGGATCTGGGGCGTAGCCAGCCCTCCGGCCGCCTCCGCCAGCGCGGCGTAAGCGGTACGAATGACGGGATGGGCGGCCAAGTCGGCGATGGTGGTCATGGCGCCGATGTTCAGCCCCCTTTCTGTTTCGGCTATGCCGGCCAGGCCCGGAATGGAAGCCAGGCTGACAACCTGGCCGGGGCTGATGATACCCTCCTTCACCTCGTCCAGCAGATCAGAGCCGCCAGCGATGACGTGAGTGTCGGAATGGCCCAATAGAGCTGTCGCCTCGGCCAGGGACTGGGGTTCGTGGTATTGGAAGGGGTTCATGCGAGGCTCCTCTGCGTCTACAAAAGATGATCGTGAGTTTTCTCAAGGAAATTCATGGCCTATGAACTAACAGCGTAAATATGCAGCATCCGGTCAATAAAGGTTTGGGTGACTTGCCAGGCTTCCTCAAAGTCTTCCGGAGTGAGATTAACCTGGTCAGAGTGGACATGCAGCCTGATTGCGGAGAGCCAGTTGGGTCTCAGGTTAGGCGGCGTTTCCCCGCCTGCAAGGTTGTCCACGAATCTCCCTTTGGACATAGTGGATACGGGATTGAGACCCTGAAGGTTGGCAACTGCGTTTATGCACTGCTTGGCCGCCCCATACAACAATTCACCGGCAGCCCCATCTGAACTTTCTCGTTCCCTGATCATCTCGGCCAATCTTCGGTATTCCCTGGCAAGCGTTTCATGCCGTACTGCCTTCTCCGTGCCTTGGCTGTCAGGTATGACCAACTTGTTGCTCCAAAACAAACTGCCGCATGGTTTCGTAGGCCCCTTCTGCTTCGCAAGCACATAAGGCGTCTAATTCTGCGTGGTCGCGTAGAAGCTTGCCTGCGCTGAGGTTGGAGCGATAATAGCCTTCGGTGACGGAACCCGCGGCCTCCAAGGACTTGGCCAGGTCGATGAGATCTTGGTCGTAGTCCAGGCCATGCGTGTCCGCTAACTTGATGAATGTCGCACTGACGGCCTTCCAAAGCAGGCCCGAGGCCGACTGATGATTGCCCGCAGCCATTTCCTGATCAGCCAAGTTCAAATATTCCAAAGCGGTCAACTTCGTTGTGGAATCAGAGGACGCCATTGTAGTTCCCCTTTGTTGTCGGCGATATATTGGTCAATGGTAGCACGCCGCGACTCCATGGCCCTAACTTCCCCCCATTTCCCGAATAACCCGGTCCGGCGTCATAGGAAGCTCGGTCAGGCGAAGGCCCAGGGCGTCGTAGACTGCGTTGGCTATGGCGGGGGCGACCCCGGGGCAGGGCACCTCGCCTAGGCCCTTGGCGCCCATGGGGCCCACCGGGTCGACAATGTCGGCAAAAATTACCTGCAGGTCGGGGAAATCCATGATGGTGGGACTCTTGTGTTCCAGGTAGCTGGCGTTCAGGGTCACGCCGGTGGGGCCGTCGGTAACCAGTTCCTCGGACAGGGCAAAGCCCAGCATCTGCGAAATGGCCCCCTCCACCTGGTTCAGGGCCATCCTGGGGTTCATTATGCGGCCCGAGTCCTGGGCGGCCACGTAGCGCACCACCCGCACCCGGCCGGTGTCGGTATCCACCTCTACCTCGCAGAAATGGGCGCCAAAGGCATTGACGATGTAGTCGGCGCTGCCGGGAACGGGAATGGTGACCTCCTCTGAAATTGCCTCCTCATCCATGCGGGCTGCCACGTCGGAAAGGGCCATGCTGCGGGATGGGTCGTCGGAAACGAACACCCGCCCGTCCCTGATGTCCAGTTCCATCACCGGAGCCTCCAGCCCGTCGGAGGCCAGGTCCAGCAGTTGGCGGCGCACCTCTGCGGCAGCCCGCACCAGCGCGCTGCCCGTGGAGAAGGTGGCGGTTGAACCGGCCGTAATGGGCGCCTCCGGCGTTGTGGCGGAATCGCCAAAGACGGTGATTATGTCCCCGGCATCAACGCCCAGGATTTCGGCGGCCATCTGGGGGAGTACCGTCGTGGCCCCCTCTCCCACGTCCATCAGGCCGCTGAGCAGGGAGATTTCCCCCGTCTTCGCGACGCTGACGGTGGCGGCGGAGGTGGAGCCGGGACCGCCTCGGTAGATCATCATGCTCATGCCCTTGCCCCGTTTCCTTGACGGGTCGGCCGGCTGGTCCAGAGGCTTGTCCCAGCCAAAGGCCTCTGCGCCCCGGGTCAGGCACTCCTCCAGGCCGTTGCTGGAAAAGGGAATGCCGCCCTCGATGGGCTGGCTGTCCACAATCTGGTCCGGCGGCGACAGGCGGGGTCCCGGCTGGCCTTCCGGTGGCACCCGGTTCTTCAATCGGAACATCAGAGGGTCCATTCCCAGTTCCTCGGCAATACGGTCCATCAGGGTTTCCAGGGCAAAGTGTCCCTGGGGCGCCCCCAGGGCCCGGTAGGAACCGGCCGAAGGACAGTTGGTGTACGCCAGGTAGGACTCGTAGCGCACGTTGGGACAATGATACAGGTAAATGATTCCCTGGCCGGCGCGTCGGGCCACCCCCGGGCCGGAAGCGGCATAGGCGCCGGTGTTCAGGGTGGAGACCCCCTGGATGGCGGTGATGGTCCCGTCCCGCTTGACGCCCACTTTCAGGTGAATGCGACCGGCGTGGCGGGTCCGGCCGGCGACGAACTCGTCCTCCCGTGAAAACTCGATACGCACCGGCTTGCCCGCATGCCTCGACAACAGCGCAGCCAGGGCGGCCAGGCGCGATTCGTCCTTGTTGCCGAAGCCGCCGCCCAGGAACGGGCCGATCATCTGCACATTTTCCTCGGGGATCTCCAACGCCTGGGCCAGCGCCACCTGGTCCAGGTGAACGCCACGGGTGGACTTCCAGACCGTAACCGATTCTCCCTCCCAACGGGCCACCGCAGCCCGCGGCTCCATTGGCGTGGCCGAATGGCAGGCGATGTTGTAAGTCTCTTCCATTACCAGGTCAGCTTCGCCGAATCCCCGTTCCACGTCGCCTCGCCCGATGGACAGCGGCGGGTTGATCGCCAGGTTCCCACCCGGGTGAATGTCCATGGCGCCGGGAGCCAGGGCGGAGTCGGGGTCGGTGTAGAAGGGCAAAGGCTCGTACTCAACCTTTATCAGCGACAGGGCCCGCAGGGCGGCGTCATCATCCACGGCGGCGACAGCGGCTACCTCGTCTCCAACGAAGCGCACCCGCGAATCCAGAATGCTCGTGTCCTGCGAGATGGGGGCCACGGCTCGTCGCGGTACATTGAAGGGAGTGATTATCGCCAGTACGCCGGGTACCTGTTCCGCTTCGCCGGTATCAATGCTGATTATGTTGGCGTGAGGATGGGGGCTGCGCAGAACGTGCCCGTAAAGCATCCCCGGCAGTTTCAAATCGGCGGAATACCTGGCCTGCCCCACCAGTTTTTCGGGAAAGTCCCGGCGAGGAACGTTCTGGCCTACTACCGAAAGGGTGGTCATGGATAGCTCCTTAGGGGGTCGGGATTGGGAACGGCGGTCAGCGACCGGCGGCTACCAGCGGCGGCCCAGCTCTCTTTCCTGGAGAACCTCACCGAACAGGGTCAGCACCTGGTCGATCTCCAGGACGACGACTGCCCCGGTATGGACATTGTCGCCTCCGGTTGGGGACAACCGGCGGTTTACTGCGTCGAAATGAGGCCCCTCCAGGTGTTCGGTGGCGGTGCAGCGGAACTTCCAGCCCTCCCCGGTGGTTGCGTTGCGGTATATGACGATTACCTTGGGGTTCTCTCCGGGGGCGACCAGGCCCGAACCGCTGCTGCGGTTCCTGTACGCCAGGGCGGAATCATTGAGACAAAGCACGGTGCCAATAAAGCCCAGGTCCGGCGTACCGTCCCGGTCGGCGGTGGCAACAATGCACGGGTTTCCGCTGGCCCTGGCATTGTTGATACTGTCCTGCATTTCCGGGCTTAAGGAGATCATGGTTTCACCAATGTTTGTGCAATTGGGAGCGCCGATTCAGCCTGGAAGCCATTTCAAGATTTCTTGCCCCTTGATGGGGGCATCACGTTTCTATGTCCGGCAAAGACGGCTCGGACTCGGCGGCCAGCGCGTCTACAACCTCTTGGTGCTGCAACAGTTTCTGGTGCAGCCGGTCGGCCATTCCTGGCCAGTTTTCTTCTCGATATGCGTCGGTAACATTATCCCAGGACTTTATGTCCCGTTCGTGCAGCGCGGCCTGGCACGCCTCCAGGAACCGCTGACCCTCCAGGCCTTCATAGCCTTCCCGGTTGGTAAGGAAGATTCCGACGCCGTCAACGGACAGGCTCAGGGAAGCGTTAAGGTTTCCAATGGACACACTATAGCTGGCGCTGGTGGGCAGGGGCGGCAATTGCAGGTCATCAGGATAGCGGTGGGCGTAGATGCTCCAAAAGCCGTTTCGGACTTTGCGGAGACCGGTCATGGCCCCGCCGGTTTCCTGCATAGCCCGCACCTGATGGGTCCATTCGTTCGGTCGTTCCAGCACCTCAAACTGGGTGGCCATCGATTCCCCGATTCGAAACACCTTGAGCTGAACGGCAAAGAAAGAAAAGGGCTCGTTGGTGTTCTCGTTCAGCCAGCGGAAGGCAGCCAGGTGTTCCGGGCTGAAGCTGGCGGCCAACCACACCACTACCTGGGCCTTGAATGCTTCCAGGTACGCCATAAGGCGGCCGAAATGCTCAAAGTCGGCGGGAAACAATTGGTTCTCTATCAGGACCGTTAAGTCCTTCTGGGGAGCATGGGCGATAATGTCGGCGCGCAGGTTGCCCTGCTGGGCCTCTCGGTCAACCAGCACAATGGTGGGCAGGCCAATGGCATGGGCCAGCTTGTCCAGGTTGGTTTGCTGGATCATCCAGGGGGTAAATTGCTGCTCTTCGTTCTTCCAGACTTCCGACGGACTTACTTCCAGCAGTTCTGCAAATCCCGGTGTGGTAACCATTGTTAACTATTCCTTTGGTCAACAGCCTCGTTATGGGCAAAGGGCGGGTTTGAAACCCGCCCATACAGGTGTGCCAATATGACCGGACCGGGGTAGGCCCGTTCCCGGCTACAAAACGTGGTACATCAGCCGGTGGTCGCGCAGCACGTCGGCGGCAAAGTCGTTCTCCACGTCGCGCCACACCGAGTGGATGTGGTTGGCGCCGTCCTGGATATTATCGAACTCAATCAGGAAGGTGCCGCCGTGAATGCGGTAGTAGTGGTCGCGGCTGCGGTCGGTGGCGCCGGCCCAGACGATGCGGAAGTGGTCCAGGCCCTTTTCCTTGATTTCGTCCAGCCTTTCCCGGGCCACGTCGGTGCGCACCTGGCTGACGTATTCCGTAATCAGGGCCAGCAGCATTTCCTTCTGCTCGCCGGTCATGTCGGCGGCGGCCAGGCCCTCCCCCTCGTGCACCGGGGCCTTGGTCGTGTTGTAGGTCAGGATGTCCCAAGGGGCGTTCTCGTGGATGACGGCTTGGTCGCGCTGGGCATCGGTCAGTGAAGCCATCAACTCGATGGCCAGGTCCTCCCGGTGACCCAGTATGCGCAGACCCTGCTTTTCGCCGTGGGGCACCTCGGCGGGGTTGGCGCCGAAGAAGAAGGGCGTCACCGCGGTAACCTCTTCGCCCCAGATGCTAAAGTGCAGGGAAACGTGGTGGCCCTCGGCGCGCCAGCCCCAGGGTTCTTCACCGCCAGGCTCGCCGAACACGGTCCAATAGTACAGTTCGGGGTCGCGGATGAAGGTAACGATGTTGCGTTCTTCTTCCAGGGGACCGAGGATAAGCTCGTGGTCGATGATGGAACGGGCCTGCTGGTAGGCCTGGGGTTCCAGGGAACTTTCCATGATTCTGAAGGCCAGGTCCCGTTGCTCGCCGGTCATGTCCCGCAGGGGCAGGCCGTGCCGGTTCATGGGCGGGTAATACCAGAACTGCCGCTCCCCGTCCAGGTAATGGAAAGTGGCCTTGGCCTTCTGCTCCGCATCGAGGCTGTCCAGCCAGTTACGGCAGGCCTCCGCTATTTCCCCTGCGGCCTGCTTGTGTTCGTGAAAGTGGGCGTGCCGAATGCCATGGTTGTGTTCCGCTGTTGCCGTCATGTTGTTAGTTGCTCCTTGAATACGGTAGGGATACGTGTGGGTCTAGTTTAGGTTTGGGGTTGTGGGGTGTCAAATTCCCGGATCTCCCTGACCCGGTCCAGGATGGTCTGCACATCTGCATTTACCAAGTTGCGATAGTCTTCAATCTCTGATATCGGGCTCTTGGTGGGACCGTATTCATCGGCTCCCACATACTGGTTGTATATTTCCCCTGATATTGCAGGCGTAAAGCGGAAACGCCGGTCAACGCGCAAAGCACGGACAACGAGTTGCTCAATGTCGTGAACATGGGGATAGCGCTGAACGTGAGCTGAAATAAGGGCCTTAAGCGCGTGTTCCATGGCTCCCTGGGCGTGCTGTCCAACCATAGAATCGTGCATCCCTGCCTCAATCAATACGTTAAACGTGCTCACGTGTCGCTCTGCATGTCGCAGTCTCTCCTCGGTGAGCGTCCACTCGTAGCTGAAGTCTTCCCCTTCATTCTCAAGCTTGCGGCCATCGTAGGCCGGGTCGTTGGACATAAGGACCCCCTCCCGCAGGGCGTGGACGGTGACGTGGTTGACGGTGCGGCGCATCTTATCGAATTCTTCGATGGACTGCCACCAGATTTGAACCGGCACGTGGTCCCCGTAAATTCCCTCAGCCCAGTTCCGAGCCTTCTTATGAGCTGCATTTCGCTTTTCCTGCGAGGGCAAAGATTCCAGCACTAACATGATGTCAAGGTCGGATCGGCCATCCTCATAGTCGCCCCGTGCCCTGGAACCAAAGAGGATGGTTATGTATGGCCGCAGGTCCCTGTGCAGATCCCGGGCAATACGCAGGGCTCGGGGGTCGCACTGGGTTTTGGTGGTGGTCATTGGAATTCTCCGGTTGCTTATCCACGAATTAACACGAAGCGGCACGAATGACTGATCAGTCCGTGGATAAATCTTACCACTTCCCATGAAACGGTTTCTTGGCGACGGGAAGCCCCCGCCTTGACACCCTGCCCACGCGGGTTATCATTGGCACTGCTTACCCTGCTTTCCGGAGGTATACGCCATGGCTTCTCATTCCCTGGGCCTTACCCTGCACCAGGCCGCTCGACAGAAGGGCGTAACCTTTACCCAGGAGAATGAACCGACTGATCGCAACGTCCAGGTCAACGGGATGAACTTCCACTACCTGGAGTGGGGCCAGGCAGGGAACCCACTGGTGGTCATGCTGCACGGCGGCTCCCAGCAGGCCCATAGCTGGGACTTTGTAAGCCTGCCCTTGTCCGAGGACTACCACATCATCGCCATGGACCAGCGGGGGCACGGCGACAGCGACTGGGCCCGCGACGGCGACTACACCATCGAGGCCCACCAGCGGGACATTGACGGCTTCGTCGAAGCCCTGGGCATCAGCGGCTTCCACCTCATCGGCCACTCCATGGGCGGGCGTAACAGCTATGTCTGGGCCTCGCGCAACCCCGACAAGCTGCGTTCGCTGGTTATCGTGGACACCGGGCCGGTGGCCCAGTCCCGGGGCCGCAACCGCATCCAGAACTTCCGGGAATTGCCCGACGAATTGGACACATTCGAGGAATTTGCGGACCGGGTCCAGGAGTACACCGGCAGGTCCAGGGAGCAGACCCTGGGCGCCCTGAAGTACAGCATCCGGCAGCGTCCCGACGGCAAGTGGTCCTGGAAGTACGACAAGCTACTGCGTACACCGGGCCGGCAGGGGCCCGTCTGGTCACCGGAGCAGCTCTGGGAATCGGTTGCCAAAATTACCTGCCCAACCCTGGTGGTGCGCGGCGGCAACAGCGACATCTTCGCCGATGAGACCATGCAGAAAATGCAGCGGGTCATCCCCAACTGCGACACGGTCACCGTCCCGGATGCGGGCCATTTGGTGGCTGGCGATAACCCGGTGGACTTCCTCGCCGCCCTCCGCAGGTTCTACACCGCTATATGACCTGATTCAGACATGGATGGACAGGATTTACAGGATAGGGCTTGACTCAGGTGCCCCCTTATCCTGCTAATCCTGTCCATCCATGTTTCACTTAATTGAACATGCGGGGCACCAGGTCGCCCAGTGCAAAGCCGATGGCTGCGGAAACGGCGCCTATGCCCAGGATCTCCAGGCCCTGCAGCAGCGGAGACTTGCTGACCAGCCGTCCCTTGCCCACTCCCAGCACGAACAGTCCCGCCAGGGCGCCAGCTACGGACACGGCAATGGCCGTCCACCCGGTCAGGAGCAGGTAGGGGGCAATGGGTATCGCCGCGGCCACCACGAATGACACCCCCATCACCAGGGCGTCCTTCACCGGACTGGTGGTCTCCTCGGCGCTGATGCCCAGTTCCTTTTCTACCAGGGTGCGGAGCCAGGCCTCTTTGTCCTGGGTAAGTTCGGCAGCCAGGTCACTGGCTTCCTGGAAACTCCTCCCTTCCCGTTGGAGCACCACAACCAGTTCGGCAAATTCCTCCGCGGGGTTTTCCTCAAGTTCCTGGGCCTCCCGGGCAATTTCCGCCCGTTGCACGTCCTGCTCGGCACGGGAACCCAGGTAGGCCCCGGTGGCCATGGAGATCATTCCGGCCAGGGCCGCGGCCAGCCCGGCCACCAGGATGGTTGCGCCGTCCCCGATGGCCACCGCCACCGAGGTAACCAGGGCCACGGTGCTGAGAATGCCGTCCTGGGCGCCGAATACGACCTCCCTCAAGCGGCCCAGGTTCGCCACCCGGAACCGCTCCCTGTCCACCTCGATGGTTGCTGCCACGTAGGTACTCAGGTCAATCTGGGACTCACCGGTCCCCACCATCAGGTCCGGGCTCACCGCGACGGGTTGAGGCGACGGAGCCGGGACCGGTGAAGTTTCCGGGACCTCGTCGTCTTTCTCTGTCTCGATTATGGCGGCATGGTATGCCGCGGGCGGGTGGGGCTGGCGGCTCTGCCGGACTTCCAGTTGCTCCAAAGCCCGGGCAAACATGACCTGGTGGTGCTGCTCCCGCTCCAGGGCCAGGGCAAAGGAGTCTGCGGCGTCCTGGCGGCCGTCGGTCTGGGCGTCCCGGATCATGCGGGGGTACATTACGCTGAACTCCCGCGACTCACCCTCAACGACGGCACGGAGGTTGTCAATGGTGCTGCCAACCTCCCCCGCCACGTTGAGGTGGTTCAGCCCGTGGATGGTTTCGGCCCCGGCCACTTCCTGGAAGACCTGGGCCACCTCGGGGTAGCCCTCTTCGAGGGCCTTGTGGGCGAAGGCGTTGTATTTAAGGTGCGCCAGCGCCTCCCCGGCGATCGCGCTCCAAAGGTTCCGCTCGGTACGGCTCAATTCCGGCACGGCAGAAGTCATGCTGGTCTCCTGTAGAGAGTCACATTTTCATTAATTGAAATACATACTATTATTGTATATTATCCAGCCGCCCCCGAAAACAGTATGCATAGCGCCGAGCTTCCTTCCGCGATGCTGTCGCTACTGACAATTCCTCTTTAGGTTACTCCGCCACTTCGACCTTGCGGCAGTGCTTACCCTCCCCCATAATTGGGACACTTCAAGGGCAGCCCTGCGCGGTTGCAGTCGACAGCGAAAACATGGAGGAACCAATGAAGGTTGGATTTATTGGCCTGGGTACTATGGGCAGCAGCATGGCCTACAACTGCCTGCAGGGCGGCAACGATATGATCGTGCACGATATCCGCCGCGAGGCGGCCACGCCCCACCTGGAAGCGGGCGCGGAATGGGCGGACTCGCCGCGGGAAGTGGCCGAGAGCGCCGACGTAGTTTTCACCTCCCTGCCCGGTCCCGTCGAGGTGGAAGCCGTGGCCCTGGGTGAAGACGGCCTGGTTGAAGGCCTGGAGGCTGGGAAGGTGTATTTCGACCTCAGCACCAATTCTCCCACCGTCATCCGGAAGATTCACCAGGTCTATGCGGAGCAGGGCATTCACATGCTGGACGCCCCGGTAAGCGGCGGCCCCCGCGGCGCTCGCAGCCGCAACCTGGCCATCTGGGTAGGCGGCGACAAGGACCTGTTCGACCAGTACAAGCCGGTCCTGGACTCTATCGGCGACAAGGCATATTACGTGGGCCCCATTGGCTGCGGGTCCGTGGCCAAGCTGGTCCACAACTGCTCCGGCTACATCATTCAGGCGGCCCTGGCCGAAACCTTCACCATGGGCGTTAAAGCGGGCGTGGAACCTCTAGCCCTGTGGCAGGCGGTGCGACGGGGCGCGCAGGGACGCCACGGGCCCTTTGAGGGACTAACGGAACACCTGCTCCCCGGCAAATTCGATCCCCCGGACTTTGCCCTGCAACTGGCCCGCAAGGACGTGGACCTGGCCGTAGGAGTGGGCCGGGAATTCAACGTCCCCATGCGCCTGGCCAACCTGACGCTGGCGGAGATGACCGAAGCCATCAACCGCGGCTGGGGCCACCGAGATTCCCGGGTCGCCATGCTGCTCCAGGAGGAAAGGGCCGGAGTCGAGGTGCGGGTAGATGAGGATGTGCTGAGGCAGGTGTTGGAGGAAGAGAGAGGAGCAGCGTAAGGTGATTTCAAGGTCTCCCGAAGGTGGCTAGTCGTGATCCATTGATGCCAATACCCATTTGATGTGACAGAATCGGTGAGTATAATCAGGTGTATCCTTGCAGATTACGAGGCAACTAATGGACTGGAGAGCCCACATATCCTCTCAACCGCAGGTGTGCCACGGCAGGCCCTGCATCACCGGAACTCGCGTAATGGTTTCCGTCGTGCTGGACAATCTTGCGGCCGGTCTGACGGCAGAGGAAATAGTCGCAACCTACCCGTCACTGACGAAGGAATCAATACAAGCTGCGGTCTCCTACGCAGCCGAGTTGGTCCGTGAGCGGGTAGTTCTTCTCGCGTAATGCGGTTTAAGGTTGACGAGAATCTCCCTCCCGAAATTGCCGACATGCTGATTCAGGCGGGACACGACGCCACAACCGCTTTGCAGGAGGGTCTGGGAGGAGTGGCTGATCCGGCAATTGCTGAGGCATGCAGGACTGAGCGGAGAAGCCTTGTAACGCTGGACCTGGATTTTGCCGACATCAGGGAATATCCGCCAGGATCCTTGCCTGGTATTATCGTAATGCGTCTGGAATCTCAAGATAAGACGTCCGTAATCGGCACATTCTCGGATGTGGTACCGCACCTCCTGGTGGACGAAGTTATCGGCAGGCTCTGGATAGTTGAGCCAGACCGCATTCGGATTCGTTAGGGTCGCCGAAATTGAACAAGGCTTGGCCTGATGGATGAAAACTTTGCGGCTAAGCCACAGCGGGTCAATCCAAGAATCAAATAAGAGAGGTGCACCATGGCTATTGAACTGAACCATACCATCGTACCCTCACGTGACAAGGAGGCCGGCGCCAGGTTCTTTGCCCGGGTTTTCGGGCTTACCTATGAAGGTATGCACGGCCATTTCGCTCCCGTCCAGGTAAACGAATCCCTGACCCTGGACTTTGACGACCGGGAAGAGTTTGAGAGCCACCATTACGCCTTTCACGTTTCAGAGGATGACTTTGATGCCATCTTCGGCCGCATCAAGGCGGAGGGTATTCCCTGGGGCAGTGGACCCCGCAGCCTGGAAGACATGGACATCAACCACCGCAAGGGAGGCCGCGGCGTTTATTTCTGCGACCCCGACGGGCACGTCCTGGAACTGCTGACCCGGACTTAATGGACCGCTCGGGCACCGGCGGCGTCGGACAATACTGAAGGGCCGAGCGGCTGAATCGCTCGGCCCTTCGCTTAATCCGGTGGGAGTCTTGGCCCACTGCATCCGTTCAGTCGTCGCCCTGCTCCGCAGCCCGGTCCTGGTCCATCGGCACATAAGGCAGTTCAGCCTGGGCGCCGTTAGACCGGCCCCCAGTTCGCAGAGGGTTCCCCAGGGGACTATTGCCTAACCCCGGCGGTTCCTGATTGTCACCGCTGCTTTCGTCTGCGGCCTCTTCCGCCCTCCGGGAGCTTCGCACCCCGGTCATTGCTTGCCGCATCAGGCCCATGGTGTCGATGATCCGAGGCTCCAGGGCGAACCGGCGCTCCCGCCTGCCCAGTTCTTCGGTCAAAGTGCTGCCGGGCCGGCGCACATCCCGGTATTCGGTCAGCAGGCCCTTAAGCCCGGATGCCAGTTCCAGGGTCCGGTCCAGTTCCGACAACTCCGTCAGGGCCTGGGCCGTCCAGAAAGTCGTGTCCTGTTCCAGGAACTCCAGGTCCGAAGAGAACTCCTCAATGATCTCCGTATGAGCCTCGACCAGGCTGGCCCGGCGTTCCCGTTGCGCCGACTTAAGCGTCCTTATGCCGCTGACCGCCTCCACGAAAGAAGGCACCGCTTCGCTCCAGTTGCGATCTTCCGGACTTAACGAGGCCAGGTATTCAATGCACTGGTTGAGAATGGCGGGCCCCTCTATTTGAGTGACTATGGCCGGAATCCTGGGAGTTGCGGCTGGGACGGAAGGGCCCTGGGTTGGCGGCATGGGGGGCGCGCTCCGGGGCGATTCCACAAACCGGGGCGCTTCGTGGGCCGGGGAGTGGTCCGCTTCTTCTTCCTTTTCCGTGGAAACGCCCGGCTTTTCCCGAATGCTGGAGATATCTATCATGCCGTCGCCCATGCTCCCATCCTCCACCTGCTCATCCAGCACAATGGTCCTGCCCGATACATAACATAGCATCAGGGCAACATCTTCCTCGCTCCAAAGCTCGGCCAGATCCACAATCCAGTCCAGCTCCCTTTGCCAGACCTCTTCGTCCCAGAAGCCCCGAAACCGGCTGTTTTCAAAGTCGGGGTACTCGGTGGGCAAACCCTGGGATGCCAGGTGACCGGATACAAGCTTTTCCAGTTCATCCATGGATTCTGCCCAGACTCTCAAGGTCGCCGTGGCCAGCTTCTCGGACTTGCTGATCGCTTCGTTTACAGGTTCCAGAAGGGCCGACGAAATAGCCAGGGCGGGATTGGAATAGCCTACCAGCCGTATGCTGCCGCGTATGGCTGAATCCAGGGAACGCCCGGCGTCGGCGGAAACGTGGTCCCGTGCCCGGAGAGCGCGCATAACCAGCGAAAATTTGTACTCGGGGCTCAGGGCCTCAAACATCGACGTAAAGTTCAGCAGGGCCCTGTTTGTACTGTCTTCAAAGAGCTTTCTGGTCATTAGGAAACCTCCGGGTTCGGTTCTCTGGACGGGCCTGAAACGATGCACGGGTCAGGCCATCAACTACAAACATCGGCGACCCGGGAGACTATACAATTCTACCACGTATAACGAGGTGTTCTTCCGGGCGCAGGTATTTTCCGCCACTTCCATTGGATGAAGAAGGATACAGAAGGACGGGTGGATGTGTGAAATTAATAACTATTCTAGCATTAAAATACACCATATACCCATAGACGCTAACAATAAACTGTTTTCGGTTCCGGGTATCAAGAACTGGCCCCCTCAGGCAATACGCTTGCCTCAGGGGGACCAGCCAGGAAACTATTAGACTTTAGTCTGATTCCGGCGCCTACGGCCGGACTTTCGCCTGCGTTAATTCGTTGCCGGGATGTCATTTTTTTCGCCGTCGGCAGCAGTCGTTTGCCCTGCCTCCGGGTTAGTTTGGGTGGATGTATTGCCCTCGCTGGCGACACCATCGTCTGCTGCCAGCGGAGACGCCAGTTGCTGCGCCGGAACCGCGGACGATTCGTTGCGGCCGGGTCCATCATTCCACATTTGAGTGGCCGTAGTGCCGCCAAGAACCACAAAAGAAGCATTGAAAGCAATCCAGATGAAACCTGTCACCGCGCTGTCGGTCTCATTATTCATGCTCAACTCTTCAAACCAGTTGGCGAAAAACCAGAGGGCAAGGAAGATTGCCGCGAACAGCTTTAGATTGGTCATCAGGTAGCTGAAACTTACGTTGTCGTCATGCTGCTGCCGGTCCTGCGCCCTCTTCATGCGGTAGTGGTAAGCCAGGACAACGATGACGCCGAAGGCTATAGGCCAGTTCAGGTAGTCCCAGACCATGTCAGATTGGGCCAGGTAAAGCCCATATATTTCCCCCGCCACGAAGTGTACCGCGAGGGACACGGAAATGAGGGCCAGGACAACGGCCAGGGCCTTTTTCAACACGCCCATATCTCCCCCTTTACCCGCGGGTGGTGCCGGAGCTCACTGCCGCAGGATTCGACCCACGCCACAGGCGAATACCGGTAAGTCCAACCAGGATTACCAGCAACGGGTCCAGGATTAGCCACACAACCACCGTGGCCGTGGACTGGTCGCCGATGGGATTGGACGAGAGGAAGTCAAACCAGTTGCGGAAGAACCAGAGCGTCACCAGCAGCGACAGGTAGAACATCACATTGGCTTCCAGTCTTTCCCGGCTGAGACCGTCACCCCGAATGCGGTCCGCCGCCCGTTTGCGCTGCAGCTGCACCAGGACCGTAACCGTTATGGAGAAGGCCATCAGCATGTCAAGGTAATACCAGACGGCCAATTCCGCCTGCCCAATGTCGCTGTAAAGCGGCCCCAGCACGAACTGGAGCGATACGGCTATCGAGCAGAAGACCAGGATAATGGCCAGGAGCATTCTGAGTATGTCCATCCCAAGCACTCTCCAGGTAATGTAGGAAAGAAAATGCTAACACCTAGACGCTCAATTTTCCCTTTGTCTCGCTCAACAAATTACGTCGAGTTTGGCCGTCCCCGGCAGCTATGCCTATCTGCTAAAGCGCCCAGAAAATACCCCGAATGGGACTCCCTTAATCTGAACGGTTACCCGTACCGGCGTCAAATTGACACCTTTTTGCTTACACCCATATAATTTTTCCAGTTCGCAGGGTTTTTCAGGCCAGCCGGACCCTGCCAGGGACATCCGAGTTTCCAATTCTGCCAGCGCTGGCCACCAAGTAATATGTCAATTAGAGAGAGACTGGAAGCAGACATCCGTGACGCCATGCGAAGCCGCAGCCAGCAGCGGCTGGAAGCCCTGCGCTTCCTCAAGAGCGCCATCAATCGCGTGGAAATAGACCGGCGCGTAACCCTGGACGACGAAGGCGTCACCGAGGTAATCGTCCGCCAGGTCAAGGACCGCCGGGACAGCATCCGCATGTTCCGTGACGGCAACCGCCCTGACCTGGTAGAGAAGGAATCGGCAGACCTGGCAGTGCTGGAAGAATATATGCCTGCCCAACTGGGCGAAGAGGAACTCCTCGCCCTCATCGAGGAAACCATCAGGCAGGTCGGCGCCGAAACCATCCGCGACAAAGGCAAAGTCATGGGACGGCTCATGCCCCAGGTGCAGGGCAAGGCGGACGGCCAGCAGGTCAACGCCATCGTTACCCGCATACTTGAAGGCTAGGCCAATGCCATCCCTCCAGTTGCCCTCCATCCGTAAGCCAAGCAATGCCATCGCTTTTCAGGAAGGGAGCAGGGGCTAGAGTCATGCGCTTTGGCATACTGGTTTTCCCCGGCACCTGGAGCGATACCGACTGCCATTACCAGGTCAAGGATGTCCTCGGTCAGGAAGCCGACTACGTTTGGCACCGGGAAGAGTCCCTGTCCGCCTATGATTGCGTCATCCTTCCCGGCGGCTTTTCCTACGGAGACTACCTGAGGGCAGGCGCCATCGCCCGGTTTGCCCCGGTGATGACGGCGCTTAACGACTTCGCCGCGGCGGGTGGCCTGGTTGTCGGGATTTGCAACGGTTTCCAGGTACTTTGCGAAGCCGACCTGCTGCCTGGCGTACTGATGCGAAACGCGCATCTGGAATACCGGTGCCAGTGGACCAACCTGCGCACTGAGCGAACGGACACTCCATTCACTCAGAATTGTCTCCCGGAGCAGCGGCTGCGCATCCCGGTCTCTCACGGCGAGGGGAATTACTACGCCGATCCAGGGACTTTGGACCGGCTGGAGAGCCAGGGTCAAGTCCTGTTCCGCTACTGCGACTATGAGGGGGCTGCAACCGAAGCCGCCAACCCCAACGGCTCGGCCCGCAACATCGCCGGAATAATCAACGAAGCCGGGAATGTCCTGGGTATGATGCCCCACCCGGAACGCAGCTGTGAAGCGGTGCTGGGCAGCGAGGACGGCAACCTGATTTTCCAGTCAATTATCGCCAGCCTGCCGTAACAGGTAACCCCGGCCTTGGGGGGCAGCCGCCCTCACTCCGGTTCACCCGGAATCTGGCAAAATGATGGGTGCTCACGTTGCGCCCCTGGCGGTTTTGGCATTAAACTTGCCCTTTATTGCAACATTCCCAACCAGTTCAGAGGCCTGCCATGCTCCCCAAAGTTTTCATTGACGGGCACACCGGTACCACCGGCCTTCGCATCCACCAGTGGATGGCGGGCCGCGACGACATTGAACTGCTGACCCTGCCTGAAGAGTTGCGCCGCAATCCAGAGGAACGCCGGGGACAGATACTGGAAGCAGACGTGGCTGTCCTCTGCCTGCCCGACGATGCCGCAGAAGAGGTGGCCGGTTGGGTTGAGGACGCCGGCACCCGCCTCATTGACGCCAGCACTGCCCACCGGGTGGCGGAAGGCTGGACCTACGGCTTGCCTGAACTCCAGCCGGGCCAGAGGCAAGCCATCCAGGAAGCCAAGCTCGTATCCAACCCTGGGTGCTACCCCACCGGGTTTACGCTGCTGGTGCGGCCTCTGGTGGACGCGGGACTCCTGCCGGCGGACGCTCCCATCTCCATAAATGCGCTGTCGGGCTACTCCGGCGGCGGTAACTCTCTGATAAGCAAGTGGGAGGACACGGACAACGGCCTGGACAACCTCCCTTACGAGGCGCCCTACTCCCTGCACCAACGCCACAAGCACATTCCGGAGATGATGAAGTACGCCCAGGTAACTGCCGAGCCCCAGTTCGTCCCTGCCGTGGGGCCCTTCCGGTGCGGCATGAGGGTCCAGGTGCCGCTGCACGCCGCCATGCTGAGCGAGGAAGCCACCGGGGAGAAAGTCTGGGAAGCCCTCTACGACCGGTACCAGGGTGAGCAGTTCGTCGAGGTAGCCCACTTGCCCGAGCCAGGCGCCCACAATGAGCGCAGCTATGATCCCGAAATTTGCAACGACAGCAACCTCATCCGGTTGCACGTCGCTCCACACCCTTCGGGACACGTCCTGCTGGTCGCCCTGCTGGACAACCTGGGCAAAGGCGCCTGCGGGGCGGCAATCCAGAACCTGAACCTGATGCTGGGTTTCAAGGAAGAAGCTGGGCTACCGGGTTAGCGTTGCAGTGGAAGAACTTGCGAGGTGCCTCAAATGCAGGTAACGGTAGAAGAGGCAAAGGCCATATTCCCAGAACTTTGCCAGCTTGCCCAGGCGGGTGTAGACGTTGTAATTACCAAAGACGGTCAACCCTTTATGAAGCTGGTGGCGTGGGGCGTCAGCGAGGCTGAAGAAGGCAAGAAAGCTCCCAATCGGGCCGAACTCAGGGACAGTTTGCCGCCTGATACCTTCAAACTTTTGCCGGGTTGGGATGAACCACTGGCATCAATCTTGGAATCTGAGTCCGACAAGAGCAAGTAATTTTGCGTTTCCTTCTGGACACCCACGCTCTTCTTTGGTGGATTCTGAATTCCGCAGACCTCGGCCAAGCTGCCAGGGCAGCCATTGGGGACCAGGAAAACCAGGTTTTCGTGAGCGCCGTCAGCATTTACGAAATCGGCTACAAACGTAATGCTGGCAGACTTGAGGCACCTATCGAACTCTTGGAAACGGTGGCAGGATTGGGGTTCGACTTGATTGATTTCACTCCTGCCCACGCCGAACTGGCCGGTCGCCTTCCCATGCACCACCGTGACCCCTTCGACCGCATTCTGGTCGCCCAGGCAATTACCGAAGACCTCGTCCTGATTACCGGGGATGCCAACATTCGCCGGTTCGACGTGCCGGTCCTGCCCACCGGGGTTTGAACCGCCAGCGGGGAACCGGAACGGAGACTGACCTTTACCCCATGCCCGTAACAAAAGAGATCCTTGACGAAATAGCCCTGAGCCAGGCGGAATACGACATGATTGTCAGTCGCCTGGACCGGGAACCCAATCCCGTTGAACTGGGAATGTTCGGCGCCCTGTGGAGCGAACACTGCGGCTACAAGCATTCACGACCTCTCCTCCGGTTCTTCCCCAGCCGCTCACCTCGCGTCCTGTCCCGGTCCGGGGCGGAAAACGCCGGCGCGGTGGACATAGGGGACGGTCTGGCGGTGGTTTTCAAGGTCGAATCCCACAACCATCCCTCCGCCGTGGAACCGTTGCAGGGGGCCGCCACCGGCGTTGGCGGCATAGTGCGCGACATTCTGGCCATGGGGGCCAGGCCCATCGCCCTGCTGAACTCACTGCGGTTCGGGCCCCTGGACTCAGCCCACAATCGCCATCTGTTCCGGGGTGTGGTGGAAGGCATTTCCTGGTACGGGAACTGCATCGGCGTTCCCGATGTGGCCGGCGAAATCTACTTCGACGAATCCTACTCCCAGAACCCGCTGGTCAACGCCATGTGCGTAGGCCTGGTCTCCACCGATAAGCTGGCCTCCGCGGCGGCGGGGCAGTCCGGAAGCGTCCTGCTGCTGGTGGGCGCGGACACGGGCCGGGACGGTATCCACGGCGCATCGGGGCTGGCCTCTCGCACCTTTGAGGAGGAGCAGGAACTGCGCCCCACCGTTCAGGTTGGGAACCCCTTCCTGGAAAAGGTCCTGATTGAGTCCTGCCTGGAGGCTCTTGAAACCGGGTGCGTCACCGGGATACAGGACCTGGGCGCGGCGGGACTGACCAGCGCCGCCATAGAATCGGCCTACCGCGGTGGACGGGGCATAATCCTCGACGTGGCCCAGGTCCACCGCCGGGAACCGGGAATGACCGGTTACGAGGTGATGCTTTCGGAGTCCCAGGAGCGGATGCTGCTGGTCACACCCCCGGAGCACGTTGAACGGGTCAGCCAGGTGTTCCGCAAGTGGGATGTGCCCTGCCGGGAAATCGGCCAGGTTATCCGGGAGCCCCAGGCCCACATTCTTGACGGCGACCGGGGCGTTGCCCAACTGTCCATAAAGCAGTTGACCGAGGCGCCCAGGTACCGCCTGAAGGGCGCACCATCCCGTGAGCAACTGGAGCGCCAAAGGCTCTCCCTGGATGACGTACCTTTGCCTGTCGGGGATGTCCCCAACACCTTGCTCCGCCTTCTGGCCTCTCCCAATATCGCCAGCAAACGCTCCGTCTACCGACGCTACGACTACCAGGTCCAGACGAACACGGTGGTGGGCCCCGGCAGCGACTCGGCGGTCCTGCGCATCAAGGGAACGCAGAAGGCCATCGCCCTTAGCATAGATTGCAACAGCCGCTATTGCTACCTGGACCCTTACCGGGGCGGACAGATTGTGGTGTCGGAGGTATGCCGCAATATATCCTGCTCCGGGGCCGAACCGCTGGCCCTGACCGATTGCCTCAACTTCGGCAACCCCGAGAGGCCCGAAATCTACCACCAATTGGAGTGGTGCATACGGGGAATGGCCCGCGCCTGTCGCGTGCTGGGGGTGCCGGTGGTTAGCGGCAACGTCAGCCTGTACAACGAGTCGCAGGGCCAGGCAATCTACCCCACACCAATTGTGGGCGGCCTGGGCCTCCTGGAAGATGTAACGCTCCACACCACGTCCGCATTCCCCGAGGAAGGGCTGGTGGTTTACTTGCTGGGACAGTCATCTCTTCGACCCAGGGTTTCCGACCTGGCGGGCAGTGAAATGCTACGGTTAGAACAGGACCGGGTCGCTGGCCGCCCGGCAATATCTCTCTCTTTGGAACAGCGACTCCAGGCCCTGTGCCGCAGCGCCATCGGACAGGGACTAATACGTTCCGCCCACGACTGCTCCGATGGCGGGCTGGGAGTTGCCCTGGCCGAGTGCTCGATTCCACTGAAGGTGGGCTTCCGCGGCGGACCTTCCCTGGGCCGGCTGCCGTTGCGGTGGGACTGCTCCCTCTTCGGCGAGCGCCAGTCCCGCATCGTGGTCAGCCTCCGCCCCGAACACGAAAAAGACCTGTTGGCCCTCGCAGCCCAATCGACAGTCCCCGTATTCCAGCTTGGTCGAACGGGCGGCGACCGGTTCCGGCTGGGAAGATACGCCGATCTGGCAATTGCCGAAATTGCCGACGCCTGGGAAGGGGGCCTGGACCGTGCCTTGGAAAGTTAGCGACTGTTTACCATAGTCCGCGGCCGTACCGCCGCAAACCCGAACGAAGAGGGCGACTCAATGGTCGCCCTCAATTCATTGCCCTGGGTCAGAAGAGGGGCCACCGGCCCCTCAGGGCAGGACTTCCAGGTACCCGATCTCCAGCTCCACAATATCCGCCGCTCCGTTGGTGGCGCCCCCACCGTGATGGTCCGTGGACGCTCCCGGCCCGCTGCCGTGCTGGTGAGAATCCCCTGCTTGGGAGGCAGCCGCATCCTCAACCTTCGCTTCCTCGAGAACTGTTATCGCGGTTTCTACCGGTTTCCCGCCGTAGTGATAGGGCTGGCCCTCGTTGTTGAACAGGGCAACGGTGAAGGTGTGCATCCCCTCGCCCTGGGCCGGAACCTGAAGCCAGGGAACATACAGGCGGTTGAACACCTCGCCGTTGACACTCAGCTGGGCGTATCCCTGGCCGGGTTCGTGGCCTCCGTCCGCCGATTGGGAAAACTCGAACCCCCGCGCGACTGCCTGCACGTTATATCCACCCAGCGCATCCTCGTGGACAATCACTTCCACCGACATGGGCGCCCCCGCATCTACCGGACCCGGCCTAGCGTCCATGCCCGAATGACCGGAGGCCGGAAGTTCAGGTACGGTCAAGGTCACCGCGGACTCCAGCTTGCTCCCCTGCCACGTCAGCTCGCTGTGGTCATTGGTATTCAGCGAGACCTTTATATTGCGGGCTCCCGGCTCCAAGGCGGCCAGGTAGTGGTAACCGCCGTAAACCCGGGTCAGCTTGACCCCGTCGGCGTAGATGTGAGCATGGCCGGCGCCGTCGCTGTTAGTCCCGTTCACCTCTTCGGGAGCCCAGCGCCAGCCATCCGTGCCGACGTTAACGTGAATGCCTCCGTTTTCGGCCACTTCTGCGGCGATGTCAATGCTGACCGGCACGGCAGACTCCGCGGGGCCGTGGTCCATGGTCTCGCCCGGCGCGTGGTGGTCCGGCGAATCGGTGTCCATTCCCTCCATATCTGAAGAATCGGCCCGGGGATAGGCCACGCCATGGAAATTTATTCCGAACCGTCCGGTGGCGTTGGCCTTGAACTGGAATGCCGTCACCTCGCCAACCGCCGCCTTTTTTTCCAGGTCGTAGCCATGAATATGGAAACTGCCGGGGCGGTCGGTGTTCAAATTCAGGGTGACGTTGTCGCCCTGCTTGACCCGTATCGTTTCGGGTGACAACTGGTCATTGGTGAAATTCACCGCGACGACCGCTTGCTGAACCATGCCATCTGATTCCGCTTCCGCAGCTACGGATGAATCAGATTCGTGGACAGCATCAGCCGGCGCGCTGGTACCGCAGGCTGCCATAAGCAGGACCGCGGTCATCAGCAAGACGGCAACGACTAACGGTCTAATTCCAAATAGAGAACACATGATAACTCCTTGGCTGGCAGTCGCGATTAAGCTGGCAAAGCCGCGCGACCGCAGACAGCTAATGCCCTGTGCCGCTGCTCAAAGGCAGACGGCAGGTGAGACAATTGCGCAACCAATTTCAGGCTGCCAGGAGTTAAGCGGTTGGCGGTTTTCGAGGTGGCGCCACCAGGGCGCCTTCGGGGGGCATTGCCTTCGCGACGTAGCTTGCCAGGAGGGGCCGGTCGCCGGGGTCGGGAAAAATCAGGGACTCCGCGAAAGGACCGGTGGAAGCGGATATGGGCCCGTTGCCGAGGCCGTCGAAGCCTGAGAAATAGGCCACGTCTTCGGGAACGCTCCAGCCGTTCGACAAGTCCGTTACCGGTACGTGTCCGTGGTCGCCGCCGTGGTCGTAAATGTGCAGATGAAGGCCCCGCTCGCCAGGCTCGCCGCCGAAATAGACGTGGCCGTGGTTGTGCTGCCACTCCACGTAGTGGTGGTCCAGGGCCGGGCCCACTACGGGCAGCAGCAGCGCATACAGGGCAAATACTACTGCGGGCTTAAGCAACTGCGACATATTTCTCAAGTGCCAACGCGATTACCGCGCCACCGCGCCGTAGCCCAGCCCACAGCGGGCCGGGTTCAGGCGCTGGCCCGCCGCCGCCGCATTCCGGCCTTTATCCGGTCGTAGGTCCAGATACACACGGCGATTACGGCCACGACAATGGCCGCCACCAGGATCAGGTTGATGGGCTGGCCCGCCCTTACTTCCATAGGCACCAGGATAGTCTCGTCGCCCAGTTCGGTGCTTACGTTTATGCTTACCCGCCACGGACCCGGAACGCCGAAAGGCAACGTAGTCTCGAAGAACTGGGGAAGCACATCGTTATCCGCCAGCAGGGGACCAAACTTGTTGGCCGCTTCGGGGCCCTCCGCCGAAACGTTGACCGCGGCCTCGGTAAGCGTCTCTTCCGATTCCAGCGCAATAACCCTCAGGCTCAGATGGGTGTTATTCACGATCGCCCGGCTGGGCAGAATGGAGACCTCGAAGCGGTAAGGCCCCTGTTCCTGGCTGGAAATCAGGGTGGCCCTGCCATTCGCCAACGCCGGGGCGGCATCCAAAGCGACAACGCAGAGGAAAACTGCGGACAACACCAACAAGAACCAGGGGGCCAGTTTTCTGCCGGGGGATGGGTAGCTCAAATCAATAATCCGAATATTACTTAGGTTTCTTTATCATAGCATTTGCCAAATCTGCTAACAATGCTGAAAGACCATTCTCCAACTGGATACGAAGCAGGAACCGCGACGGTTTGGTTGGAAGTGAAATCAGCCTTCCCCTTCCGCAATCTCCTCCCGCCTCAGGAACAAGCGGGTCAGCCGAATTTCATCGTAGCTGAACCCTGGGCCCAGGTATTCCCTGACCGGCTTCAGAAACTCTTGCCCACAGATATCAAGGGCTTCTCCGATCCTCAGCATCTTTTCGGCGTCGGGCAGCAGGTGTTCCAGCGGCAACTCGCGCCCCTGCGACGCCATCCGCTCAATCTGGCCGATGATGGTGGTCGTCGCCAACCCTCGCCGTTGGGCAATCTCCGGGGCGGTCAGGCCCTCGGACAACAAGGCCAGGGTTTGCTCGTAGGTGTCGCCCCTCCTTCCTTCCCTTCCCTCTCGGCGGCTTTCCCTGCCGCCGGACCCGCCGGTGGCCGGCGCCCCCATCTCCGCGGTACGGTCGGCAATGCCCTTCGGCGCCGCGTAGGCGTGGATTGCGGCAACAAATCGCTCCCCATATTGCTCCAATTTCGCTTTGCCCACTCCCGGCATCCGAGCGAAGTTCTCCAGGGACTGGGGAAAAACGGCGGCCATATGCCGGAGCGAAACGTCACCAAACACCACAAAGGGAGGCACCTGCTGCTGGTCGGCCAGGTCCCGCCGCACCGCCCGCAGCTCTTCAAACAGTTCCTGGTCATATTCTTGTAGGCTAGCCGCAGCCGTTCCTTCGCCGATGCCCCTGGGCGGTCGGCTCCCCTCCCCTTCGCTGTCGCCGGCCTTCAGGCTCGGCAGGAACAATTTCTCCCGCCTATTCAGGAAATCCCTCCCCCGCTCGGACACCCCCAGCGTGGCATACTCCCCCCCGTTCCGTACCAGCAGTCCTCGGGCCTGAAGCTGGCCCATCACTTCCCTTAATTGTTCTTCCGTAAAGTCCCTGGCAATGCCATGCACCGTCAGCCGATCGTGGCCCAATTCCAGCACCCGCTTCTCCCGGCTGCCTCGCAGCACTTTGGCGATATGCAGGGCGCCAAACCGCTCGCCGGTCCGCACCACCGCCGACAGAGTTTTCTGGGCGATCTCGGTGGCGTCAAACTCGTCGCCCGCTGCCAGGCAAACGTCGCAGGCCCCGCAGTTGTCCGCTTCCAGTACCTCTCCGAAATAGGCCAGCAGGGACCTGCGCCGGCAGACGGGTATCTCGGCAAACTCCACCATCTGCGACAACTTCTGTCGGGCCTGCCTCTGCTCCAGCGGGTCTTCCAACTGGTTTATGAAGTAGTCCTGCTTGGCCCGGTCGGCGTAGGAATAAAAGAGGACGCAATCGCTGCCCAGGCCGTCCCGTCCTGCCCGGCCCGTTTCCTGGTAGTAACCCTCCAGGGACTTGGGCAAGGAGTGGTGGACCACCAGCCTGATGTCCGGCTTGTCGATGCCCATGCCGAAGGCGATGGTTGCAACGATGATGGGCACCCGGTCCCGGATGAAGTCTTCCTGGGTGCGGCGGCGGATCTCCGGTTCCAAACCGGCGTGGTAGGGCCGGGCCAGCAGGCCCCGCTCGTTCAAATCCTCCGCCAGTTCCTCCGTCTCCCGGCGCGAGAAGCAATAGATGATTGTTGACTCGCCGTGGTGGGCGTGAAGACGAGACAGCAGCTTGCTCCAGTAGCCTTCCTTGGTTTGGACGGAATAGGTAAGGTTGGCCCGGTTGAAGCTGGACAGGAATACTCTGCCTCCCTGCAAATCCAGCTGTTCAACTATGTCGTCCCGCACCCGCGTGGTGGCAGTAGCGGTCAGGGCGATTACCGGCACCCGGGGAAAATCGGCCCGCAACTGCCGCAAATTGCGGTAGTCCGGCCGGAACTCGTGCCCCCACTCGGAAATGCAATGGGCCTCGTCCACCGCAATCAGGCTCAGGTCTACGCCCTGCAGGAAGCGGCGGAATCCGGAGACAGCCAGCCGTTCCGGGGCCACGTAGAGTATCTTTACCCGGCCCCGACTGGCCTGGGCCTGGGCCAGCTCAATCTCCGATGCGGTCAGGGAACTGTTGATAAAGCGGGCGGAAATGCCGTTGGCGTTCAGGGCATCCACCTGGTCTTTCATCAGGGCAATCAGCGGAGAGACGACCAGGGTCATACCCGGCAGGCACATGGCCGGCAACTGGTAGCACAGGGACTTGCCGCCCCCGGTGGGCATCAATACCAGGCTGTCCCGACCGGCCATTACGTGGCCGATAATATCCTCCTGCAGCGGCAGGAAAGTGTCGTAGCCGAATTGGGTTTTCAATACCTGGCGCGGAGAAGATTGGTGAATCGCCAAAAGCCTGAGTCCTGATTTGGTTGAGTACGCTCCGGTTGCGGGCACGGCTATCATAAGCCCTGGCGGGTCACAGGGAAAGAATCTTGTGTCCCGATGTATTCCAATGGTAACCCTGGAACTCCCCCCGGCGCTCCATCCTAGTTTGATTCGGGGTTGAAGGGATACGAAAACAGGGTCAGGTTGAACTCAATCCCTGCTTACGCTAAACTACTTGCCACCATAAGCGGGCGCTTTTGATGCCCCACAAACCAGTGAACTGAAGGTGAAATCAATGCCCGGTGCAGAGTTTGGCAAGGTCGAGGTTGATATCGTTTACTGCGTGCCTTGAGGCTACCACGCAGTTGCCATGTGGCTGGCGACAGAGTTCCTCAAGTACCAGAACCCCGGCGACATCGCCATCAAGCTGACTCCCTCCGACAAGGGGCGGCTGGAGGTTTACCTGGACGGCGAAAAAATCTTTGACCGCATGGACGAGGACGGCGTCTATCCCAACCTGTCCCGCGCCAACGAACTGAAGATGGATATCGACGAAAAGATTTTCCAGGTGGACGAAGCGGTAGCCAACGCCTGACCATTGCCGCCGCGGGCCTATTGGGCCCGGCCCCGTTCGTGCCGGAAGAAACAGCCCAGGCCTGAAAGTCGGGGCTGTTTCTCTTTGCCCGCACCGTGAGGCAGGGAATTGTCTGGGTGAACCTGCCCTACGCTGCAATAATCGAAAATTTCCATTGTATGAATTTTGGAGAGTGCATCTTGGCTAATTCCAAACACGTGGAGGCGGCCCGCCAGGGTCGCAAGGCATTGACCCAATGGCTGGCCGACCATCCCGACACTGTTCTTGACCTTTCCGGCGCCGACCTTTCCGGCGTGGACTTGTCGGGCGTCCGAATGCGCAACGCCAACCTGGCCGGCGCCGACCTGAGCCATTGCCGCCTGACCCGTACCAGCATGCCCGGCGCCAACCTGGCCAGGGCCAACCTGGAGGGTGCGGACCTGGGCCGGGCGGGCCTCACCGGGTCCGACCTTTCGGGCGCCAACCTCAGCAACGTCAACATGTTCTGGGCCGACGCCAAGCAGTCCAACCTAAGCGGTACCGTCCTGCGGGCCTCCCACCTGATGCGGACCTGCTTCATGAACTCCGACTTTACCGCCGCCGACCTCAGCCAGACCACCATGATCGAGGCCGACCTGCGCAGCGCCAACCTCACCGGCGCCGGCTTCCAGGGGGCCAACTTGAACGGGGCCGACCTGAGCCGCACCACCATGGACGGCGCCGACTTCACCCTTGCCAAAATCCGCGACTCTCTGTGGATTATGGCCGACATGCGGGGCGCCAACTTCGACAAGGCCAGCCTCCACCGCTCCGACCTGAACATGGCCAAGTACGACGAAACTACCCTCTTTCCCACCGGCTTCGACCCCACCAATACCGGGTACAAGGACGTAATGGACTAAACCGCCCATACTGTAATCCACCAATAGGCACGAAAACCCAATGATGGCTTCTCAGTTGAGAAGCCATCATTGGTGAACATTCGTGCCTATTCGTAGATTGATGCTTTCTTGGTGGACTTACCGGATGGGTACCGGCCGGTTGGCCTTGTGCTTCTCGATGGTCTCCGGGTCCCAGAAACGGGAGAAGTTCAGGGCGCGGGGACAGTGGCCGTAGGCCTCGTCCACCTCGATAATGATGCCCTGCAGGTGATAGCCTCGCTCGTCAGGCTCGTACAGGGCCACCTCCACGTCCTTCCGGTTAAGCTCAGCCTGGTTGACGATGGTAACCGTCCCGTTCACCCGCACCGTGTCGTTCACGCCCGGAATCAGGAAAATCAGGCCCACGTGGGGATTCTCGTCCATGTTCAGGTAGGACTGGAACAGCCGGTTTCCGGCCACGTCGGGCAGCACCAGGTGGCGGTCGTCCAGTACCTTCACGAACCCCGGCTGCCCGCCCTTGGGCGAGGCGTCGCAGTTGCCCTGCGCGTCGGAAGTGGCCATCACCACGAAGGGCGACTGGCGGATGAACTCCTGGACGAACTCGGTCATGTAGTTGACCACCTTGGTCTTGGCCCGGCCATTGGGGTCGGGCGCCCCGAACACGGCGGTGAACCGGTTTTCGTCGGTAATGGGATAAGGACTCTGGGTCTGCGTCTGGCTGGTGGTCATACCGTTCCTCCCTGCTCTACAACTCAGGATCGCTCAAATTTGGGCCAGTCTAGCAGTACCGGCCACCGTAGGCAAGGCGGCCCCTGTCGCGGAAAGGGCCTCCACGCAGTTACTCATGCCGTCCCCAATTTCCCCGTTCCGGGCCGTATGTTAATATGGGCGTGAACCAATTCTGTCCATATTCGGGAGGTACCACCGGAATGAAGGCCCTTGAAGGTATCCGTGTGCTGGACTTGACCAGGGCTTTGGCCGGGCCGTTCTGCACCCTTATGCTGGGAGACTACGGCGCCGACGTCATCAAGATTGAAATGCCGGGCACGGGTGACGATACCCGACATTGGGGCCCTCCCTTCATCGGCGAGGAGAGCGCCTACTTCCTGTCCATCAACCGCAACAAGCGCAGCATGACCCTCAACTTCAAGGAAGCCCAGGCCCGCGAAATCTTTCTGAAGTTGGTGGAAGGCTTCGACGTGGTGGTGGAAAACTTCACCCCCGGCGTTATGTCCCGCTTCGGCCTGGAATACGCCGCCGTCAAGCAGGCCAACCCCGGCATCATCTACTGCTCCATCTCCGGGTTCGGGCAGGACGGCCCCTACCAAAGCAGGCCGGCCTATGACCAGATAATGCAGGGCATCAGCGGCTTGATGAGCATTACCGGCGAGCCGGAGGGCGAACCCGAAAAGATCGGCGTGGCGGTTACCGACATCGGCGCCGGCATGTGGGCCGCCTTCGCCGTTATGTCCGCCCTCTACCGGCGGGAGCAGGACGGTGAAGGTCAGTACATCGACATTTCCATGCTGGATGCCCAGGTCGCCTGGCTGACCTACCAGGCCGGCTACTACTTCGCCTACGGCCGGCCTCCCCAGCGCCTGGGCAAAGCCCACCCTACCCTGGTCCCTTACCAAGCCTTCATGGCCAAAGACGGCAAGTATTTCAACGTGGCCGTGGGTTCGGAGAGGCTCTGGGAGCGCTTCTGCCAGGCGGTGAACCGGGGAGATCTGAAGGACCATCCCGACTACGCCACCAACGGCGTCCGCGTGGAGAACCGCGCTGCCCTGGCCCCCCTGCTCCAGGAATACTTCCTGACCCGTGACGCCGACGACTGGGTAGCCGACCTGCAAGCCAACAGCGTCCCGGCCGGCCCCATCAACGACCTGGCCGACGTCTTCTCCGACGCCCAGGTCCTGCACCGGGACATGTTCCTGGAAATTCCCCATCCCACCCTGGGTTCCATCAAGCAGACTGGCCTGCCCCTCAAGTTCTCCCGCACCCCCGGCGGCCTGGACCGGCACCCACCCCTGTTGGGCGAGCACAACCGGTCCATCCTCAAAGACCTGGGCTACTCCGAATCGGACATCGAGGAACTGGTGACCAGGTCCGTAATCTAATAAAGGTCTGACTTGGAAACTATCTCAGAACGGAATTTGCTGTTACGGAGGGCGCAAATCCAATTCGGTTAGGGTAGGTATAAACTGGGTGGTGTTGGTGGATGACGGGAAAGAACGAAACCCTGGCGACGATATGGGAGATTCCAAAGGAAGGGAGAAGCTCATGCCCAGTTTTGATGCAGACGGCGTCCAGCTTTACTACGAGGAGCACGGGAAGGGGTTCCCCCTCATCTGGAGTCACGAGTTCGGCGGCAACTACGACAGTTGGGACCCGCAGGTAAACTTCTTCTCCCGCCGCTACCGGGTCATCACCTACGCCGCCCGGGGCTACCCGCCCTCCGACGTCCCCGAAGACCCTGCCGCCTATTCCCAGGACCAGGCCATCGAGGACCTACGCCTGCTCATGGTCCACCTGAACATCCCGCAGGCCCACGTCGGCGGACTGTCCATGGGCGGCAACGTGGCCCTGAACTTCGGCCTGCGCCACCCCGCAATGGCACGGTCCCTCATCGTTGCCGCCTGCGGGTCCGGCAGCGACGACCCGGACCAGTTCCGCTCCGACGGTTCCCGCATGACCGAGGTGCTCATGACTCAGGGAATGGAGCCGATGGCCCGGGACTACGGCCACGGCCCCACCCGCACCCAGCTTCTCCGCAAGGACCCCAAGGGCTTCCAGGTCTTCTACGACGGCCTTGCCTCCCACTCCTCCATCGGCTCTGCCCTCACCTACCGGGGCATTCAGATGACCCGCCCGCCCGTCTACGACCTTGCTGAAGGCATGCGCCAGCTCCAGGTGCCCACCCTGGTAATGATCGGCGACGAAGACGACCCCTGCGTCAACCCCGCCGTCTTCATGAAGCGGAACATTCCCCGCTGTGGCCTGGTCGTCTTTCCCCGCAGCGGCCACGCCATCAACCTCGAGGAACCGGACCTCTTCAACCGCACCGTGCTCGACTTCCTGTTGGAAGTGGAAGAAGGCGGCTGCCAGCCCCGCTAAACACCGCCACAAGTAACTATCTCAATAATCTTTTCCTCCACGACGGAGGTGGTACATCCACCTTTGGCGGGAAGGCCGGAATGGCAGCGGCGGCCTCGATTTTGCCTAGAAGCGCATGGCGATGCGCCCTTTCTGGTCTTGGGGCCTTCCCGGCCTGGCAACCATGTTAAACGTAGGTGGCAACATGGCCGACACATCCCGATGCCACTGGCCCGGGACCGACCCGCTGATGATCGAGTACCACGACCTGGAGTGGGGGACTCCCCTGCGGGATGACCGGCGGCTGTTTGAGTTCCTGATTCTCGAGGGCGCGCAGGCCGGCCTTAGCTGGCAGACCATCCTCCGCAAGCGGGAAGGGTACCGCCGGGCCTTCCATGACTTCGACCCCGTCAAGGTCAGTGAGTACGGGGACGCCGACATAGCACGGTTGATGGAAAATCCTGAAATCGTCAGGCACCGCCAGAAGATCGCCGCCACTATAGGTAACGCCCGTGCCCTGCTGCAAGTGCAGTGCCACGAAGGCAGCTTCTCCGGCTACATCTGGTCCTTCGTCGGCGGGCGGCCCATCAATAACAACCGCTCCGGCCTGGAGGACACCCCGTCAACTTCCCCTGAGTCCGAGGCCATGAGCCGCGAACTGCGCCGGCGCGGCTTCCGATTTGTGGGGCCCACCATCTGCTACGCCTTCATGCAGGCCGCCGGCCTGGTTAACGACCACGCGGTTTCCTGCTTCCGCTACCGGCAAATCAAGGATTTGGGCTGAATGCAGCATCGGATTCCACCCTGCCCGCACCGGAAAGGCCGTAGTTCCGGTACCGCTCCTTGCAACTGGCAGCCACTCCAGGTGATTCGGAACTCTTGCCGCCGACCCCCTGGCAGTAATACTGCTGTAATTCAACCGAAATAGAATAGGACTTAACAAGCCGGCGCGGACGTTATGTTAACAAATCTTGAGTTGGCGGCGGGAGTTGTCTGATATATGGACCTTGGGTTAGAGGATCGGGTGGCCATTGTTGGCGGTGCGGGGTTGGAAATGGGCAAACACGTTGCCATGGCGCTGGCCAGCGAA
>DAOUJN010000003.1:0-79519 GCA_034422655.1 Dehalococcoidia bacterium | reverse complement strand
GCACCCAGCCCAGCACGTCCCCGGCCCGTTGTCGAAGCTCTTCCGCAGTTGCCGTGTAGTCGCCCAGGCCCGGCCGGGTGAGGTAAAGGGAGCCATTGCCCAGGACTCGCGGGTCCATGGGCGGCACCACCCCGCTGGCCTGCCCGTACAGGACCATGTACCCGCGGCGACCCAGGCAGCTGACACTCTTGTCGAAGGTGGTCAGGCCGACCGCATCATAAACGGCGCGCAGACCCTCGCCATTGGTGGCGTCCTTGATTACGTCGGCGAAATCTTCCTGGGTATACAGTATGACGTGGTCCGCCCCGGCGCCCCTGGCCAGTTCGGCCTTTTCCTCCGTGGAGACCGTGGAAAACACGTACCCTCCCAGCCGCTTGACCATCTGGATGAGCAGCAGGCCCACGCCACCGGCCCCGGCGTGGACCAGGACCTTGTCGCCGGGCTGAACGGCATAGGTGGAATGGCAAAGGTAGTGGGCGGTCATGCCCTGCAGCATGGCGGCGGCGCCGTCGCGGGCACCCAGCCCGTCCGGCATCCTCACCAACCGGGAAGCGGGCACCACGGCCTGCTCGGCGTATGAACCCTGGCTGCTGCTGTAGGCCACCACGTCCCCCTCCCGGAGGTCGGAGACTGCTGAACCCACCGAGCGCACGACTCCCGCACCTTCCACGCCAATGGTCCGCGGCAGGGGTGGACCCGGGTTGATGCCGGCGCGGCTGTAAATGTCCGTAAAGTTGACACCCACCGCCTGAATTTGCACCAGGGCGTCCGAGTCCCCGGGGGTCAGGTCCGCCACATCCCGGTACTGCATTACCTCCGGGCCGCCAAATTCGTCAATCTGAACCGCTTTCATAATCTCTCCTCGCGCAATTGCCATGTCCTCACCGCCATCCGGGCGGCGCAGCCGTAGTATAACACCAGGGATACCTGGAGCCGACGCCGGGTATCACCCTGTAACAGTCTGCTCCAGGGGGGCTGCCGACTATCGCGGGAAATACGGCTCCAGGGGGCCAGCCAATATTCCCCGAGTCTGAGCAGTTACGGGGCAAATTATAGGTTTGCCAGTGGTGGGGATTGCTGTTACCATAGTGATTACCTGCTCACTTTCCCGCTTCAGCGTCAACGTGTTGCCGGGAAAAGGACATTGGGACTGTGAAAGAAATTCCGCCGCACTACCTGCCCTGGTGGCCATCGGTTTCCACACTTCAGGCGGGGCAGCGGACTCGCCGACCGGGCCACCCTAATTTGCCTTTGCCGTCCCCAGCTACTCCCCCGATTCTCTCCACTGACTTTCAGGATACTGGCTTCATGGGAGGTATTCGCCTTGGTTACGCCCAATAACACTTCCACCGATTCCGCCGTTGTGTCGGCGCCACCTCCGGAACGGGCGATGCCCGACAACCTGCACGATGCTCTTGGTCTGTTTGTCATCGAAAAGAAGAACCTGAAGAACTCCAAGAAGTCGTCGATGGATGGGCACCAGGAGATTCTCCGATTCATAGACTGGTATGGGCGGGACCGGAAGATTCAGGACCTGTCTCCCAGCCTGGTGGAAGACTATGCGCGGGAGTTTTCCCAGCGCGGGGCGGATGCCCAGAAGCGGCTTACTCCCGTCAAGGAGTTTTTCGTTTTCCTGCGGAAGATGGACTGGATTGAAATGAACCTCTCGGTTCACCTCCGTGCCAGCCGGACCCGCCGGGGCACTACCGGGCGCCAGACCACGACCACCAACGGCCACGCCAATGGGCCCCGCTTGAGCGAGGAAGGCTACCAGCGCCTGGTGGAGGAACTGGAAAAGTACAAGGTTGAGAAGGTAAAGGCGGACGATGAAGTAAAGGAAGCGATGGCGGGCAAGGACTTTCGCGAAAATGCGCCCCTAGATGCCGCCAAAGAGCGCCAAGGCTTTGTTGCCGCCAAGATTCGCGAGCTGGAATCCGAGGTGGCCAACGCCCAGATTCTTTCCGGCGAGGCTGAGGCTAATTCCGGTAAACGCGTGGTAGTGGGCAGCAGCTTAACTATCAAGGACGTGGATTCCGGCAAGGTTATTAACTACACCCTGGTGGACAAGCGGGAAGCCGACGTCAAGTCCGGCAAAATTTCCACCGTCTCCCCCGTGGGGCAGGCCCTGCTGGACAAGTCGGTCGGCGACACGGTGGAAATTACCGTACCCAAGGGCACCGTCAGCTTCCTGATCGAGAAGATCGGCACCTAGGGGCAGCAATCTACAGAAGCCGCCAGTGTCCGAGTAAGTTTCGGCGCCGGCGGGCAGAAAGAGTTGTGGGGGTGAGCGAAAGCTCACCCCCATTTTTGTCCTGGACCCCTGTTTCGGGACTCCTGACGTAACGTGGGCCGATGTCAGCCCAAGCTGTTCAGTTCCTCGAGAATTTTTTCCGGCTCGGGAAGCGTGCCCGGCGCATAGGTCTGTCGGTAGCGGACAATGCCATTCTTGTCTACGATGATGACGGCCCGGGTTCCGGCGCCCCGTTCCTCGTTCCACAACCCGTAGGCGGTTGTAACTTCGCCCTTGGGATGCCAGTCGGAAAGTTCCGGGTAGGGCAGTCCACCCATGGCCGTGCTCCAGGCCCGGTGGGCGGCTATGTGATCGCAGCTGATGCCCAACACCTGGGCATTCGCCTCCTGGAACCGGTCGTAAAAGGACCGGAAGGAGGTCGCCTGCGTGGTTCAACCGGATGTAAAGTCAAAGACGTGAAAGGACAGGATTACGCTCTTCTCGCCCTTGAACTGGCTCAGGGTAAAATCGCCTTCGCTTACGGAAGGCAGTTTGAAATCCGGCGCAACTTCGCCAATATCTGCTGGCATACCTCACCTCTGTCTCGTTGTTTGGCGTCCTCCCCAGGGTGAGGACTCCCCGATTATACTCCATCAAAGCCCCACATTCTAACTGCCGAATCTGCCGATCCGGGCCCGAATTCCGATAGCTACCCAAAGGAACTAGCCCGTGCCATAATGCAGCCCAGCAGATGCGCATTACCCACAGGAGGTAGGCATGGAAGTCTATGAATGCATCCGTTCCCGCCGGACGGTGCGCCAGTACAAGTCTGACCCGGTGCCCGAATCGGTGATAGCGAAAATTCTTCGCGCGGGACGCTGGTCGCCCAGTTCCAGCAATTCCCAGCCCTGGAACTTCGTGGTGGTGACCGAACCGGCGACCATCGCCAGCCTGGCGGAAGTAGCCACCCAGGGGCCGTTCCTCGCCCAGGCCCCGCTGGTCATTGCCATTGTCATGTTGCCTGACGCTCCGCGGCCCCAGCTTGACGCCGGCCGGGCCCTGCAACAGATGGAACTGGTGGCCTGGGACGAGGGCCTCGGCACCTGCTTCGTCGGCGTAAGGGCCGAGGAGCAGCAGGTGGGGGTCAAGGAAATCCTGGGAATCCCCGAGGACTATCACCTGATTACCCTGATGCCCTACGGTTATCGGACAGGCCAGCCCTCGGGCCGTCCCAGCGTGCCCCGGAAGCCCATGTCGGAGATCGCCCACCGCGAGCACTTTGGCACGCCCTACGTCGCCGGCTAACCGTCGGCGCCAAATCGGAAACCGGAGGAAGAGAATGGCCTACGCCAACGTCAACGGACTGAACCTGTACTACGAAGACCACGGCCCCAGGACGGGCCCCGCGGTGATACTCACGCCGGGAGGCCGCAATGACACCAACGGTCTGCGCCCCATTGCCGCCCTGCTGTCCGCGAAATGCCGGGTAATACTGCACGACCGTCGCAACTGTGGGAAGTCGGACATGCTTATCGCCGGCGAGCTTTCTGAGCAGCACCACTGGGGCGAGGAGATGGCGGAACTTCTGCTGCAACTGGACGCCACTCCTGCCTACGCCGTCGGCGGTTCGGCCGGCTCCCGCACCAGCCTGACCCTGGCGGCCCGCCGTCCCGAAGTGGTGAAGGGAGTCTTCATCTGGGAGGTCAGTGGCGGTCCCAACAGCGCCGCGGCTACGTCCCCCAACTACTATGGACAGTTCATCGACGCCGCACGCCAGGGCGGTATGCAGGCGGTGGCGGAAACCGAGTACTTCGCCCAGCGAATCGTGGACAACCCGGCCAACGGGGATGTGCTCATGTCCATGGATCCGGCGGAGTTCATCACCGTGATGAGCCGCTGGCAGGAGATGTACTCGCGACCCAACCCGGTCAGCGACCTGACCGAGGAGCAGTTACGGTCCATCCGGTGTCCGGTGGTAATGTTCGAAGGCAACACCCCGGACGAAGTGCATCACGTTTCCGCAGCGCAAGCTGCCCACCGCCTCATCCCCAACTCGGAACTGCGTCCCTCGGCCTGGACTCACGAGGAATGGGACATAGTAGGCCAGCACGACCACACCTTCCCGGGCATAGCCGCCACCAACCGCTACCACATGAAAGCCACCTTCTATGCCGCCCAAATCCTGGAGTTCATCGCCAGGGTAGAAGCCATGGAACCGGCGGGGGTCGCGTAGGGGCAGCTCAGGAGATTAGCGGGCAAGCAAGGCAACAATCAGGGGCGGGTTCCAAACCCGCCCCACTTCCATTGGTCCGTATCACATCAATCGCGGCTAGTTGGATTCCCTCTCCGCCATGGCCTCCAGCACCGCGCCTGGCGTTATGGGAAGCTTGCGGACCCTTGCTCCCGTGGCGTGGTACACGGCGTTGGCCACTGCCGCCAATGGCGGGATGATGGGGCCTTCGCCCACGCCCCGCAGGCCGAAGGGATGCCGCGGATTGGGCACCTCGATTATCACCGCATCTATCATGGGCATGTCCAGGGTGGTGGGCATGCGGTAGTCCAGGAAGCTGGAGTTGGCCATGTTCCCGTCAGGCGTATAGAAGTACTCCTCGTTCAACGCCCAGCCGATGCCCTGCACCGTTGCCCCCTGTATCTGGCCTTCCACAAAGCTGGGATGCACCGCCTGCCCCGCGTCCAGGAAGGCCGTAAACCGGATTATGTCAACCTTGCCCGTATCCGGGTCCACCTCCACGTCCACGATGTTGCCCGCGAAAATGGGCCCTACGCCGGTGGACGCGGCGGACGTCGAGGCCGTTACCGGGCCGCCGGTGCGCATCAGGCGCCCGGCCAGTTCCTTGAATGACAGGCGGTCTTCCGTTTTGGCGCAGACAAAGGCTCCGTCCTGGAATTCGACGTCCTCGTCCTCCACCTCCCACAGCAGGGCGGCCCGGTGCTTCATCTTCTCCTTGATATCCTCGGCGGCGGCGATGACGGCCAATCCCGTGTCGAATGCGGTGCGGCTGCCGCCGGTATTGGCGGTGTAACCAACGCTGTCGGTGTCTCCCACCGATGGGAAGACGTCCTCCGACGCAATGCCCAGCACTTCGGCGGCCTGCATGGCGATGGCCGTGCGGGTCCCCCCGATGTCCACTGATCCGGTAATGACGTTGATTGTGCCGTTGTTGTTTACGTTGATGGTCGCCGAAGAAGTCTGGCCGCCCTGAGCGCGGAAGGCCACCGCCACGCCCCGGCCACGGTTGGGTCCGCCCAGGGGCGCGTTATAGTGAGGATGGTTCTTCATGGCCTCTTCCAGTTCCACGCAGCCGAAGACGGAGTGGGGCACGCCGTTGGGCATCCGGTCTCCCTCGTTGACGGCATTGCGCAGCCGCAATTCCATGGGGTCCATGCCCAGTTCTTCGGCCAGTTCGTCCATGGCGCACTCCACGGTGAAGTTGGCCTGGGGCTGGCCGGGAGCCCGGTAGGACTGGGCTTTCTGCTTGTTGCAGACAACGTCGTACCCGTCCACCAGGACGTGCTCGATGTTGTAGGACCCGAAACTGGTGATGGCGCCGCCGCCCACGGGAGAGCCGGGGAAGGCGCCAGCTTCGTACACCATGTGAACCTGGCCGGCGGTAATCTTGCCGTCCCGCTTGGCGCCGATCTTGACCCGCATGAATGTTGCCGAGGCCGGGCCGCTGCCCACAAAGACCTCGGTGCGGCTCATGGCTATCTTCACCGGACGGCCCGCCTTCTGGGCGAGGACTGCCGTGACCGGGGCCAGGTAGGTAACCCCCTTGGCGCCGAAACCGCCCCCGATCTCCATGGGGATGACCTTTACCATGGACTCGGGCATACCGAGGATGGCTGCGGTAGTGGCGCGAACGGCGAAGGCCCCCTGGGTGCTGGTCCAGACGGTCAGCCGGCCGTCGGTGGACCACTGGGAGGTGGCGACGTGGGGCTCGATATAGCCCTGGTGTACCGTCTGGGTCTCGTACTCTCGCTCAACGATAACGTCGGCTTCGGCAAAGCCCTTTTCAACGTCGCCCAGCTTGTGCTGCAAGTGGCCGGCGATGTTGCTGCGCTCCCCGGTATCGTCGCCAGGACCGAAGCGTTCCACCCGGAACCTGGTGGTCATGTCGTCATGCAGCAGGGGCGCATCGTCCTTCAACGCATCGTGAAGGTCCAGCACCACCGGCAGCACCTCGTAGTCCACTTCGATCAGTTCCAGCGCCTGTTCCGCCACGTGGGGATTGGTGGCGGCCACCGCCGCCACGGCATGGCCGCGATACAGGACCTTGCGCTCGGCCAGGATGTTCTCCGCTATGATGCGGGGATTCTGGTTGGCGTTTTCAAAGTCGATGTTGGGCCGCTGCCGTACAATGGCAAAGTCTTTGGCGGTGGCCACGGCCATAACCCCGGGCAGCGCCTCGGCCTTGCTGGTGTCGATGCTGAGAATGCGCGCGTGGGCGTGGGGGCTGCGCAGCACCTTGCCGTGGAGCATATTGGGCAGATTAAGGTCTGCGCCAAACCGGGCGGCGCCGGTTACCTTGTCGAAGCCGTCGTGACGCGCGGGGCGGGTGCCCACTACGTTGTACCTGTTTCCGGCGGTGGTCGTCATGAGAAACCTCCTCTGCCTGGATTAGCTGAAACAATACTTGGCAATGTTGTATACAGGTTTGTTGGCCCTAGTCTAGGCACTGGTCAATGGGGTGTCAAACGGGAACGACGGAAAAATATGGGCCAAACTTCGAATGGGTCCATCGCACAACGGCCATTCAACGTGTGGTAAATTATGGCAATGGAAGTTGTTTTCGACCGGGGCGTTTACCTGCCCGAACTGGACCTTTGGCTGGACTCGCTGCGCAAGAGGGACTTCGGCCTCATCTCCCACGCCCACTCCGACCACACTGCCCGCCATGCGCAACCGGTCCTGACCCCCAACACCCGCCTTCTCCTTTCCGACTACCTGAAGCGTTCCAACCCCATCACCCTGGAGTATGGAGAGCCACTGGACCGGGGCGGCTATACCTTGACCCTGTACCCGGCCGGGCACTGCCTGGGTTCGGCCCAGGCCCTGGTAACCAGCAAGGCCACGGGCGAGAGACTGCTTTACACTGGCGATTTCAAGGCCCGGTCCAGCCCCATCAATGAACCGCTGGAGCCGGTCGAGTGCGACACCCTCGTCATCGAGTCCACCTACGGCAAACCTGAGTACGCCTTCCCTGCCGAAGAGACGGTCGTGGAAACGGCCTGCCAGACGCTGCGGATGTGGCTGTCAAAAGGGGAACGTCCCGTTGTGCAGGGCTGGCGGCTGGGGAAAGCCCAGGAAATCATGCACCACCTGCTTGCCAACGGGTTTGAACTGGTGGTGGAGGAGGGCATTTTCCAGGTGGCAGAGGCCTACCAGGAGGCCGGCGTGGAGTTCCCCGGCCGGTTTTCATGCCTTAACGGGCACTGGGCGGAAGGCCAGGTGCTGGTCTGTCCGCCGGGCTTCCGCAAGGCCAGTGAAATGAACCTGGCCCTGGGCAAGCGGTACATGGAGTTGACCGGCTGGGCCTCGGGCAAGGGCGGACGGCGCTGGGGCCGCCGGGGCGACGCCAGCCTGGCCTACAGCGACCACGCCGACTTCAATGACCTGGTCAGTTACGTGCAACAGGTGAGGCCCCAGCGGGTCTACACCGTCAACGGCTTCCCCGACCTGGCTGCCCACCTGCGGGCCCAGGGCTACCCCGCCGTCCACCTGGACCGCAAGAACGGTCAAGGGGACAACGGCGGTTTCCAGATGAAGCTGGTGTGATCCGTGCCTGACCGGGCCTCCGATGATTGAAGTCGGGAAAACAAAGAGAAGGGGCGGGTGTTTTACACCCGCCCCTGTCTTATTCGCTGGTGTCTGGCTTGAACCTTAGTCCGGCGTGGTGCCCACGGCAGGCAGGGCCGCTTCTTCGTCGGCAGCCAGCATGCGGTTGACCGCGCTCAGGTAGGCCTTGGCGCTGGCTACGATGATGTCCGTGGAAGCGCCGCGGCCAAAGAAGGTCCGGCCGCCGTTTTCGATGCGGACGGTTACCGTCCCGATGGCGTCCAGCCCTTCGCTGACCGACTGTACGTTGAAGTCCACGAGCTTGGTGGAGCAGCCGATAACCCGGTCGATAGCCTTGCAGGCGGCGTCCACCGGGCCGTTGCCGGTGGAGGCGTCGGAACTCATGTTGCCCTGGGGGTCGGACAGCCGCACGGTGGCCGTGGGGATGTCGTGGTCGCCGCTGGAAAACTGGATGTGCTCCAGGTTGTAGCTGATGGCCTCGAAGCTGCTGCGCTTCTCTTCGTCCATCAGGATTTCCAGGTCCCGGTCGGTAACCTCACGCTTCTTGTCGGCCAGTTCCTTGAAGGACTCGAAGACATTGGAAACTTCTTCCCGGGACAGGCTGTAACCCAGGGCTTCCAGGCGGGCCTGCAGGCCGGCGCGGCCGCTGAGCTTGCCCAGCACCAGGCTGTTGCCGGGTACCCCGACGCGCTCGGGCTGCATCACTTCGTAGGTGGAGCGGTCCTTCAGGACGCCGTCCTGGTGGATGCCGGAGGCGTGGCGGAAGGCGTTTTCGCCCACCACGGCCTTGTTGGCCTGGACCGACATGCCGGTGATGCGGCTGACCATGCGGCTGGTCGGGTACAGCTGCGTCGTGTCCACGTTGATGTCCACGCCGAACAGGTCCTTGCGGGTGTCCAGGCCCATGATGATCTCTTCCAGGGAGGCGTTGCCGGCCCGCTCGCCGATGCCGTTGATGCAGCCCTCCACCTGGCGGGCGCCGGCTTCCACGGCGGCCAGGCTGTTGGAAACGGCCAGGCCCAGGTCGTTGTGGCAATGGACGCTGAGCGTAACCTTGTCCATGCCCTCAACCTTTTCCTGCACGTCCTTCAGCAGCCGGGCGAAGTCCGAGGGGATAGCGTAGCCCACGGTGTCGGCGATATTGATGGTGGTAGCGCCGGCCCGGATCACCGCTTCCAGCATCTGGAACAGGTACTCAGGGTTGGTGCGGGTGGCGTCCATGGGCGAAAACTCCACGTCGCTACAGTAACCCTTGGCCCGCTCGACCATCGAGACGGCCATTTCGATGACCTCTTCCCGGTTCTTGCGAAGCTGGTGCAGCACGTGAATGTCCGACGAGGACAGGAAGACGTGAATGCGGGGCGATTCCGCGCCCTGGATGGCTCCCCAGGCCTGGTCCACGTCATTGGGATGAGCGCGGGCCAGGGAGCAGATTACCGGTCCCTTCACCTCTTTGGCGATGGTGCTGACCGCCTGGAAATCTCCGGGCGAACTGGCGGCAAATCCGGCCTCAATTATGTCAACATTGAGCCTGCCCAGCTGCCGGGCAATCTCAATCTTCTCGTCCACCGTCATGCCAATGCCGGCGGACTGTTCTCCATCCCGGAGGGTAGTGTCCAGGAACCTTACAACTTCGTTAGCCATAGCCTTACCCTTCCTTGTTATCAGAATCTTCCAAAGTCTGGGTCACTTGCGTAACGTCGAAAGGGAGGACAGGGCCCCGCAGTCCACCGCAGCCAGCCCAGCCAAGACCAGCGTGCGATGGTGAACTGCTGTGCAAGTTACCTCCGCATTCATATTTGTACCTCCTGCCGGGGAGTCCGTTGTTGATCGGCGATACTGCCGTTGCTGGACTTCCGGCGCCTATTGGGAACCTCGCTATTTGAGCCATCGCTCCGGACGGTTATTTCGGGTCCATCCAGGGCATCATGGCCCGCAGTTCCTTGCCTATGTTTTCGATGGGCGCGTTCTGGGCAGCCTCCCGCATGGGGCCGAACCGGGGCCGGCCCTCGTGGTTCTCGGTAATCCATTCGCGGGCGAAAGTGCCGTCCTGGATTTCCTGCAGCACCGTCCGCATGTTCGCGCGGACGTGCTCGTCGATGATGCGGTCCCGGCGACTCAGGGAGCCGTATTCGGCCGTGTCGCTGACGGAGAAGTGCATGTAGTTGTGGCCGCCCTGGTACATCAGGTCCACGATCATCTTCAGTTCGTGCAGGCATTCGAAGTAGGCGATTTCCTGGGGATAACCCGCTTCCACCAGGGTCTCGAAGGCCGCGTTAACCAGGGCCGTAACGCCCCCGCAGAGAATGCTCTGCTCGCCGAACAGGTCGCTTTCCGTTTCATCCTTGATGGTGGTTTCCAGCACGCCGGCGCCGGTGCAGCCCACGCCCTTGGCATAGGCCAAGCCAAGCTGCTTGGCGTTGCCGGTAGCGTCCTGGTGTACCGCCAGCAGGCCGGGCACGCCGACGCCCTCGGTGAACAGTTCGCGCATCCGGTGCCCGGGGGCCTTGGGGGCCACCATCATCACGTCCACGTTATCCGGCGGCACAATCTCCCGGTAGTGGATGCTGAAGCCGTGGGCCACCATCAGCGCGTTGCCCGGCTGCAGGTTGGGGGCAATCTCGTTCCGGTAGGTCTCGCCCTGGACGTGGTCGGGAATCAGGACCATGACCACGTCGGAAGCCGCCGTAACCTCGGCAACGTCGGCCACTGCCAGCCCCTCTCCCGCCGCCGTTTCCCGGCTGCGGCTGCCGGCATAGAGGCCAACCATCACTTTCTGCCCATTGTCCCGCAGGTTAAGGGCGTGGGCGTGGCCCTGGCTGCCGTAGCCAATGATGCCGATGGTCTTGTTCTCCAGGGCTCCCAGGTCTGCGTCCTGATCGTAATAAACGTTTACCATTGCCGTACTTTTCCTTCCTTCGTGTGTCTTCGCGCTCTTTGTGGATAAACTTCTAGTAAGACCCAACTTCGTAGGCTTCGTTCGCCTTCAGGTGATCGCCGTGATAGTCCAGCACCAGGTCATCACTGACCTTGGCCTCGGACAGGCCGCGGACCATGGCCACCCGGCCCGTCCGCATAAGCTCCAGCACGCCAAAGGGCTCCAGCAGGCCATACAAAGCCTGTATCTTGTCCCCGCTGCCGGTAACCTCGATGACCATGGACTTGGCGCCCACGTCAACGATTTCCGCCCGGAAGGGGTGTACCATTTCCAGTATCTCTCCGCGGGTCTCCGGGGTAACCCTTACCTTGATCAGGGCCAACTCCCGGGACACTATTTCCTCCTCCGAGATATTGGCCACCTTGACCACTTCGATCAGCTTGTCCAGCTGCCTGGTGGCCTGGTCCAGGGTGTACTGGTCCCCCTCGACAACAAAAGTCATCCGCGACAGGCCCTTCTGCTCGCTGTTGCCCACCGCCAGGCTGGAGATGTTGAATCCCCGCCGCCGGAACAGTCCGGCCACCCGAGTGAGGACACCCGGCTTATCCTGGACCAGGGCAATTATAGTGTGGTGCCGGCCGTTACCGTTCATTTAGAAAATCCTCTCGGGAATGGGCTCTTCCATCATTTCGTTCACCGACTCGCCGGCCGGAATCATCGGATATACCTGCTCATCCGGCTTGACTATGAAGTCAACCACCACCGGCCCCGGGGTTTCCATGGCCTGGCGAATGGCGGCGTCCACCTGGGTCTTGTCGGTAACCCTTATTCCGGTTATGCCGTAGGCCTCGGCCAGTTTCACAAAATCCGGGTTGCCCGAATAGACCGTAGCGAAGAAGTCCTTGTCGTAGAAGAACTCCTGCCACTGGTGCACCATCCCCAGCGTTCCGTTGTTCAGGATGGCGAACTTTACGTCGATGTTGTTTTCCACCGCCGTGGCCAGGTCGCAGAGGGTCATCTGGAACCCGCCGTCGCCAGCTATGGACCAGACCGTCTTGTCCGGCCGGCCTACCTTGGCGCCCAGGGCAGCGGGGACCTCGAAGCCCATCGCTCCCAGGCCGCCCGAGGTGAGCAGGGAGTTGGGTTCCTTGTAGGCGTAATGCTGGGCGGCCCACATCTGGTGCTGGCCCACGCCGGTCACGATGATGGCGTTGCCTTCGGTGATGTCCGAAAGCTGCTTCATGACAAACTGGGGGAGCAGTTCGTCGGTCTGCCGGATGTAGAGCGACGGGTGTTCCGCCCGCAGTGTGTCGATGTACTGCAGCCATTCCACGTGGGTTTTCCGGTCCACCAGCGGCAGCATCTGGTTTATTACCTGCTTCAGGTTGCCCAGCACCGGCACTGTCGCCGTCACGTTCTTATGGAACTCCGAAGGGTCAACGTCCACGTGCACCACCCGGGCGTTGGGGGCAAAGTCGGACAGCCGGCCGGTGACCCGGTCGTCGAACCGCATGCCCAGCGAAATCAGCAGGTCAGCCCGGTCGATGGCCAGGCTGGCGTAGGCCATGCCGTGCATTCCCGGCATCCCGGTGTGCAGGAAGTGGTCCGTGGGGAAGGAACTGATTCCCAGCAGCGTGGTAATCACCGGAATCTGGGCCTTCTCGGCCAGTTCTTTCAGTTCGTTATAGGCATGGGAAATCAGGACGCCGTGCCCGGCCAGGATGATCGGCCTCTCGGCCTGGTTTATCAGTTCAACCGCCTGGCTCAACTGGATTTCGTCCGCCTCGCCGGGCGGTTCATAACCCTGGAGGTTTAGCGACTCGGGCCACACAAAGGGCCGCCGGTCGCCGGCCAGCACGTCCTTGGGAATGTCCAGCAGCACCGGGCCCGGTCGCCCCGTCCGGGCGATGTAAAAGGCCTCCTTAACCGCCGGGGCAATGTCGTCCACGTTCATAACCAGCATATTGTGCTTGGTTATGGGAAGAGTTATTCCGGTAATGTCCGTCTCCTGGAAGGCGTCCCTGCCGATGGCCGGGCGCGGCACCTGGCCGGTGATGGCCACCATGGGGATGGAGTCCATCATCGCCCCGGCAATTCCGGTAACCAGGTTGGTGGCGCCCGGGCCGGAGGTTGCGGTGCAGACCCCTACCTTGCCCGTGGCCCTGGCGTAGCCGTCGGCGGCCATGGCGGCGGCCTGTTCGTGCCGCACTAGGACGTGGCGCAGCCCGGGGTAGCCGCTGAGGGCGCCGTAAAAGGGAAGGACCGCCCCCCCGGGCAGCCCGAAGATAACATCCACCCCCTCTTTCAGGAGGCTTTCGCAAACAATTTCTGCGCCCGTGTATTCCATTTCTTCCTCAAACGCCGCAAATAAAAAGGCCCGTCCCCGAAGGGACGGGCTTAATGACACATTAACCCGCGGTACCACCCTTCTTTTCCGGCCTATGGCGACTTCACCCTGCCAAAAAATGCCGGAACAGCTCTTTTCAACCTTTAACGGGGTTAACCGCCGCGCCCTAATTTCCGACCTCAATCGGGTTCAGGCGGGCCGCTCCAGGGCGAGTTGGGAGCCTTGCTGTCGCCGGACTTTCACCATCCGCCGGCTCTCTGGAGACAGAGCGCTCTTATTACTCCCTATCAAAGCGGGACTTTTAGCCGAATGAAATCCTAGCAGTCAGACCAATTCCTGTCAACACCCATTGCAACTGAAAAATGGTGTAAGATTAATGCTCATGCAAATCAGTCTATTTTCTCCAGGTCAGGATAGCGGGAAGGTGGAGGTATACGATGCCCAGAATAACGATCGTAGGCACCGGACTCATGGGCACCTCGCTGGGGATGGCCCTGCGAAGCTCCCCCCTCCTTAACCTGGAACTGGTCGGAACAGATTCCAGCGGCGGCGTCCGCTCGGTAGCCCAGAAAACCGGGGCATTCGACCGGGTTGAAGGGCGCCTGCTCAACGCGGTAGAAGGCGCTGACATAGTGGTCCTGGCAACTCCCATTGTGGCCATGAAGGAGTTGCTGGAGGTCATCGGCTCACACCTGCCCGACGATTGCGTGGTTACCGACGTGGGCAGTTCAAAGCAGGCGGTGCTGGCCTGGGCCGACGAATACCTCCCGGACAACGTGCACTTTGTCGGCGGCCACCCCATGGCCGGCAGGGAAACGCCAGGCCCCGAAAATGCCGACCCCAACATGTTCAAGGGCAGCACCTATTGCGTAATTCCCAGCGCCAAGGCCTCGGAAAGGGCCGCCGCCGAAATCACCACCATGGTCGAAGCCCTGGAGGCCACGCCCTACTACATCAGCGCCGGCGAGCACGACAGCTTCGTGGCGGCGGTCAGCCACCTGCCCTTCCTGCTGTCCGTAGCCCTGGTGGGCTGCACCTCGGACAGCCCCAACTGGGACGACATAGCCCGGGTCGCTTCCAGCGGCTATCACGATCTGACGCGCCTGGCCTCCGGCGATACGGTCATGCACCGGGACATCTGCGTAACCAACCCCGAACCCATCGTTTCCTGGATCGACAGCTTTATCCGAGAACTGTACCAGATTCGCCAGTTGCTGGTGGACTCGGAAAACCTGGACAGGGAAGCCATCATGGACGTCTTCGTGAAGGCCAGGGAAGACCGGGCCAGGTGGCTGGCCGGCGAGTTTGGTCCCCGTTCCCGCGAGTACAACCCCCACGCCGAGTTGCCTACCTTCGCCCAGAGCATGGGGGATATGTTCGTGGGGCGCCGCATTCTCGACGCCCAGCGCCGTCTTTTCCGCGGCGGGCGCGACGAGGGCCGCAGGCGCTGATGCGGGAGTCCCGGCAGGACGCCAATGTTGCAGGTAGTGGCCTGGCCGGCGCTGCGCCCCCCCTGCTGGTGGTCATCAGCGGTCCTTCCGGCGTTGGCAAGGACTCCGTCATAGATGAACTGAAGAAGAAGGACAGGCCCTGGCGCTTCGCCGTCTCCGCCACCACGCGCACCCCCCGGCCAGGCGAAAAGGACGGCGAAGACTACATTTTCCTGGACACCGATACTTTCCTGCGGATGAGGGAAGCCGGCCAGTTGCTGGAATCTGCGGAGTATTCGGGCCGGTGGTACGGTGTGCCCCGCAGCCAGGTCAGCCAGGCACTGGAAGAAGGCAAGGATGTCTTCTTGAAAATTGAAGTGCAGGGCGCCGAAAGTATCCGGGCCATCGCGCCGGAAGCGGTGTTAATCTTCCTGGCCCCGGCATCCTTCGAGGAACTGGCGGCGCGCCTGGGGCAGCGGCAGACGGAGGGCCCGGAAGAGTCGGAGCGGCGTCTCCGCATCGCCCGCCAGGAACTGGCCCAGGTGGACCGTTACGACTACTGCGTTATCAATCGGGACGGCTGCCTTGAGCAAGCGGTGGCAGACATAGAGTCCATAATTGCCGCCGAAAAGTGCCGGGTAGTGCCCAGAAGGGTTAAACTGGACTAAAGACAGGGCCGCCGGTTGCGCGCCGGCCCAATCTGCACCGGAAGGACGAAACAACCGTGGATTCCCAGCAAACCGCCGCGACCGCGGTACGCCCCAAGCTTCCTCCCTGGCTGAAGGTTGCCATGCCCGGCAGCCCCCGGTACCTGGAATTGAAGCAGTTGATGCGGGGCCACCAGCTTAACACCGTCTGCGAGGAAGCCCACTGTCCCAACATCGGCGAATGCTGGGGCCGCGGCACGGCCACCTTCATGATCCTGGGCGACATCTGCACCCGCCGCTGCCACTACTGTGCCGTTACCACCGGACGCCCCCAGGGCCTTGACCTGATGGAGCCGGGGCGCCTGGCGGAAACCGTAAAGAAGATGGGCCTGCGCTACTGCGTAATCACCTCCGTAAACCGCGACGACCTGGCCGACGGCGGCGCCTTCATTTTCGCCGCCTGCATCAACCGCATCAGGCAGGAAACGCCCGACTGCAAGGTCGAGGTCCTCATACCCGATTTCGACGGTTCACGGGATGCCCTGGCCCGGGTTATGGACGCCGGCCCCGACGTGCTGAACCATAACATCGAGTCCACCAAGCGGGTGTTCCCCCGGGTGCGGCCCAAGGGCGACTACCGGCGCTCCCTGGAGCTTCTGGCAACCGCCAAGGAACTGGACTCGAAGGCGGTGACCAAGTCCGGCATAATCGTGGGCATGGGCGAAACCGTGGCGGAAGTGGTCGAAACTATGCGGGACCTGCGGGAAGTGGACTGCGACCTGCTTACCATCGGGCAATATCTCCGCCCCTCCGCGAAGCACATCGCCATTGACCGTTTCTATCATCCCAGCGAGTTCGCCGACCTGGCGCGGACCGGCGAGGAGATGGGCTTCAGGCACGTCGCATCCGGCCCCCTGGTGCGAAGCTCCTACCACGCCGACGTCCAGCACGAAGCCGCCGTCCTGAATGTTTAGGCAGACTAAGGAGCTCCAAATAAGTCCCTTCCCCCTTGACGGGGGAAGGATAGGATGGGGGTGGCGGTGCTCCTTTTCTAGCTAACATTGTTGCTCCTTGCTCATAGACTCCAGCTTCCGCCGGAGTGAAGCTGATTTGTTTGGAGATTCCCCAAAAGCCCATTCCCACACCGACCACACTATCCCTCGCTTTCAGGTCTGCATGGAAAATACCGTCAGCCTCATCCTGGTAAACGCCAGCGTGCTCACCATGGACCCGCAGAACCCCCTGGCCCAGGCGGTCGCCATCGCCGGCGAACGAATTGCGGCAGTGGGCACCGCCGCCGATATGATGAGGCTCCACGGGCCCGGAACTGAAGTGGTCGATTGTCGGGCCCTGCCGCTCATCCCCGGCATCCACGACGCCCACACCCACGTCCTGGCTACTGCAGCCTCCCAATCCGGCCTGAATTGCCGTCCCCCCAGAATAGACTGCATTGGCAAGCTGCTGTCAGCCATCCACGCCCGCGCCCTGGAACTTCCCCCCGGCCGGTGGATTCGCGGCTACGGCCTGGACCCCGCCACCCTGCGCGAAGGGCGATATCCGACCCGCCAGGAACTGGATGCCGTGGCCGACGGCCACCCGGTGCGGCTGGAGCATTCCAGCGGCCACGCAGCCCTGCTGAACGGTGTGGGTCTGGCGGCGGCCGGCATTGACGCGTCCACCCCCGACCCCGCCGACGGCGTTATCGAAAGAGACGGAAACGGTGAACCAACGGGGTTGCTCCTGGAAATGGGCGGCTACTTGCGCGAAAGGCTGGGCAACACGCGCTCTACCGAGGAAATGGAAGCCGACGTCATCCAACTCAGTGAATCGCTGCTCAGTTATGGCGTCACGTCAGTGCAGGACGCCGGGCCGGAGAACGACCTTGCCCGCTGGGAGACCTTCCGGTCGCTGTCCGACCGGGGCCTGTTCAGCCCCCGGGTTACCATGATGGCCGGCGCCTGCAAGCTGGACGAAATGGCGTGCGCCGGCTTGGCCTGGGGCCACTCAGAGGGTCGGGTGCGGCTGGGTCACGCCAAAATCATTCTCACCTGCACCACAGGCCAGTTGCAGCCTGCCCCGGAAGACCTGGCGGACATGGTCTTCCGCGCCCACCAACTGGGTTTTCCCGTAGCCATTCATGCCATTGAGCAGCAGGCGGTGGAGGCAGCGCTAAGGGCAATTGGCCCAGTGCAAGCGAGCAACGGCAAGACCGAAACAATCGGCGCCTCACAGCCCCCCAGGTCCCTCTGGAGAGACCGACTTGAACACTGTTCCGAGTGTCCGCCGCCCTTGATGGAAGAGGTGGCAAAGAGTGGCGCAATGGTCGTCACCCAGCCGGGCTTCATTTACTGGCGCGGGGACGGCTACCTGGAACGTGTGGAACCGGCGCTGCTTCCGCACCTTTATGCGATTCGTAGAATGGCAGACCATGGCATTCCGCTGGCCTTCGGGTCGGATTCGCCCGTAGTTGACCCAAGCCCCTGGCCCGGCATCTTTTCGGCGGTTACCGTATTAACCAAAGACGGTTGCGAGTTTCCCCTGCCCGGCGGAGTCGGAGGCGACGAGCCAGGCATGACCCTCGGACAGGCTTTATACGCCCACACCGCGGCCGGGGCCTTTTCCGAGGGTACTGAAACCCACAAGGGAATGATACGCCCCGGCATGATAGCCGACCTGGCCCTGCTGGACCGGAACCTGGACGAAACGCCCCACGCTGACATTCTTCGAGCGAAGTCCCTGCTAACCTTAATTGGCGGCCAGGTCGCGTGGCGTGACGGGGGCGTTCCGGGAAGTTAACCGGAAGTTCGGAAGGGTGTCCAGGTTAGCGGCTGCGCTCCCGAACGTAGGCGGCCATGGATTCCAGCGAATCGCGGGATTCGCCAAGGGGAAGGCTGTCCAGGGCGCAGATGGCCTGGTCGCAATAGTCCCTGATGATCGCGAAGCACTCGGGCACAATGGACGAGTTCCTGACCATATCCAGCGTCCGTTCCAATTCACCGTCCAGGCCGGGCCCCAGGAACAGGGCGGGAATGGGGTTCTCCTCCGGGTACCGCTGCATCAGCATGATGCTGGGGAGGGTTAGAACTCCCTGCCGCAGGTCGTTGCCCACGGGCTTGCCCAGTTCGGATTCATCGCCGAGGATGTCCAGCAGGTCGTCCACCACCTGGAAGGCCATGCCGATGTTGTAGCCGTAGCTGCTCAGGGCCTGCACCTGCTCCTCGGAGGCGGCGCTTAGCACGGCCCCCGTCTCCGATGCGGTGCGGAAGAGGGAGGCTGTCTTCCGGTAAATGCGGTCGTAGTAGCGGTCCAGTTCCTGCTGCGGGTTGAATGTGTTGAAGTATTCGATGAGCTCGCCGCTGGCCAGCTCCATGATGGTCTCCGCGAACCGGCGCACCACCCGCAGGTTTCCGGTGTCGCACACCAGGGTGGCGGACGTGGCGAACAGGTAGTCGCCCAGCAGCACCGCCACCTCCTTGCCCCACCTGCCGCTGACCGACGCCTGCCCGCGCCGGGTGTCGGCGTCGTCCACCGTATCGTCGTGAATCAGGGTGGCCAGGTGCAGCAACTCGACGCCGGTAGCCATCTTGACCGGATTGTCCCGGTCCAGGGGATTGATGCTGGCGGCCAGGAGGGTTAACGCGGGCCGCACCCGCTTGCCGCCGTGGGAAAGGGCGTGCTCCAGCAGGGGCTTCAGTTCGGGAATAGAGCAGTCTGCCAGGTCATGGAGCCGGTCTTCCACCAGGGAGAGTTGTTCCATAATTGGGGAGTAAATTGTGAGGGCGCGCGCGTCCAGTCCCTGAACCAAAACAGCCTCTAAGTTCCAGTGTAGCCGAGCCGCTGGGTCTCCTGCTCCACAACGTCGGGGTCAAGTTTGGTGTACAGGGGGGAAGGCTGACGCAAAGGGGCTCCGCTCCGGACGGCGGCGGCCAGGGCTTCAAAGTCCCATTCTTCGTTTTCCACGACTCCATCGAACCCCAGGTACTCGTGGACTTTCTGCGAGCTGAAGGGCAGGAAGGGCGCCAGCGCCACCTTCAGGCAATTGATGACCTTGATTGATACATTCAGCGTATTCGCGGCGTCGGCGCGGTCCACCCTGATAGCCCGCCAGGGCGCCTTGGCATCCAGGTAGCGGTTGGCGTCCTGGGCCAGCCCGAACGCCTGCCCGATCGCCGCCTTGAACCTGGTATTCTCCAGGCTGCGTCCCACGTCATCCAGAGCGGTACGGGCCGATTCCAGCACCTGACGGTCCACTTCATCCAGTTCGCCGGCCTCGGGCACCTGCCCCTCAAAATTGCGGTAGGTGAAGGAAAGCACCCGGTTCACCAGGTTGCCGTAGGTGGCCACCAGTTCTTCGTTGTTGCGCCGGACGAATTCCGACCAGGAGAAGTCGGCGTCCCCCGTCTCGGGCATGTTGATGGTGAGCAGGTAGCGCAGCGGGTCCGGATCATAGCGGTCCAGGTAATCCGGCACCCACACCGCCCAGTTCTGGCTGGTGGAAAACTTGCGGTTTTCCAGGCTCAGAAATTCGTTGGCCGGCACGTCGAAGGGCAGGTTCAGGTCGTTGCCGTAGCCCATAATCATGGCCGGCCAGATTATGCTGTGGAAGGGAATGTTGTCCTTGCCGATGAAGTAATAGCTCCTGGTGGCGGGGTCTTTCCAGAACTCCTCCCACCGGCCCTCCTGCCCGTTGTTGGCCGCCCACTCCACTGCCGCCGAAAGGTAGCCGATAACCGCCTCGAACCAGACGTAAATCCGCTTGCCTTCGTAACCCTCCAGGGGTATGGGTACGCCCCAGGACAGGTCCCGGGTTATGGCCCGGTCCTTCAGGCCCCCTTCCAGGAAGCTGCGGGTCTGGTTTGAAACGTTGGGACGCCAGTGCGGCTGCTCCCTTATCCACTCCAGCAGCGTCTGTTCAAAGGCGGACAGCTTGAGGAAGAAGTGCTCCGACTCGCGAAATTCCGGGCCGCCGCCGCACAGTACGCAGTAAGGCTCGTTCAATTCCTGAGGGTCCAGCGTGCGGCCGCAACGGTCGCACTGGTCGCCGCGGGCCCGTTCGTAGGCACAGTAGGGGCATACTCCTTCCACGTACCGGTCGGGCAGGAACCGCGTGCACCCCGGGCAGTACGCCAGCAGCATGTCATCGGTGTAAATGTACCCTTGCTCCAGCAGCGAAAGGAAAATGTCGTGGACCACCCGCTGGTGATTCTCGGTGTTGGTGTGGGTGAAAAGGTCAAAGGTGATGCCCAGCCGCTGCCACGTTTCCAGGAATTCGGCATGGTACCGTTCCACCACCTCGGCCGGCGTTATGCCTTCCTGGTCGGCGCGTATGGTGATCGGAGTGCCGTGGGTGTCGCTGCCGGAAACCATGAGGACATCGTTCCCGCGCATCCTGTGGTAGCGGGCGAAAACGTCGGCCGCCAGGTAACAGCCTGCCACGTGCCCCAGGTGCAGCGGCCCGTTGGCGTAGGGCCAGGCGACTCCTATGAATATCCGTTCGGTCAATTGACTCTCGTAACCTTGCTGGGCCGTCCCTGCCCTTGCGCACGCCTTCGGGGAAGAGGCCGGTTCGAATCGGGAATTAGAATAGCACAATTTTCCCCCACCAGTAAGGAGTATCATAGCGCGCAACCGTTCACCTTTAAGGGGGACTCCCCCCTCTGAAGCTGTCATGCCGGGGACTGTGCTTCACCCTTGCCGGAGGGTTGACAAATCAGGTGCGGAAACGTAGGGTATCCATAGCGACAGCCAAGGGGTAATCGAAGAATGCCAGCCCAAAGCTGCTATTCGCAAAAGGACTACCTGCATTGTTCCGGGCTGCCTTGGGACACAATAAGACCCTCTGGACAGTCCCCGGCTAGATTATGTAAATCCCCCATTTCCCCTGTTCCGTTCCTGAACCCGGTACCCTCACCTCAGCGTCCCCTGTTTGCCCTCTCTTGCGGCGGTGCCCCTCAACTCGAGCGCGCGCCGATTCGGTAGCCCCCATTTATCGCTGCCATTAGCCCAGACAGGAGGATCGTTCCATGCAGAGCCAGGAAAATACACTTTCGCCGCCCGCGGATGCGCCGTTGGCCGACAATGGGGCCGCCGGTTCGTCTCCCTACATAAGTGTTCGGTCTCTCTGGAAGGTCTTCGGCAGGAATCCGGAGCGGGTGCTGGAGCCCCAATTCGCCGAGCGGGACAAGTCCTTCTTTCAGAGCGAGTTTGGCAACGTTGTGGGCCTCCGCGACGTCAACTTTGACGTACGAAAGGGCGAGACCTTTGTGGTCATGGGCCTGTCCGGCAGCGGCAAGTCCACGCTAGTCCGCTGCCTCCTGCGCCTCATCGACCCCACCGCCGGGGAAGTCGTCATCGACGGCCAGGACATCACCCAGATGAGCGACAAGGACCTGGAAGCCTTCCGGCGGGCCAAGATTGCCATGGTGTTCCAGCACTACGGTTTGATGCCCCACCGCAACGTGTTGGATAACGCGTCCTGGGGCCTGGAAGTGCAGGGCGTAGGAAAAGATGAGCGTTACGAGCGCACCCGCAAGACCCTGGCCCTGGTCGGCCTGGCCGGCTGGGAGGATTCCTACCCCCGCCAGCTTTCCGGCGGCATGCAGCAGCGGGTCGGCCTGGCCCGCGCCCTGGTGGTGGACACCGACATTCTCCTGATGGACGAGCCCTTCAGCGGCCTGGACCCGCTCATCCGGCGCCAGATGCAGGACGAACTCCTGAACCTGCAGACCGAACTCCAGAAGACCATCGTGTTCATCACCCACGACCTTAACGAGGCCCTGAAGCTGGGCGACCATATCGCCATCATGCACGACGGCGAGGTGGCCCAGATTGGTTCTCCGGAGGACATCGTCCTGCGGCCCGAGGACGAGTACGTGGGCGATTTTACCCAGGATGTCCGCCTGGAGAGCGTCCTGACGGCCTCCCGGGTCATGGTTGCGCCCAAGGCCACCGTCATGGGCCGCCAGGGGCCCCGGGCCGCGCTCCACACCATCGGCGAAAGCGACGGCGACGTGGCCTGGGTGGTGGACAGCCGCGAGAAGTACATGGGCCTGCTCTCCATCTCCAGCGCGGAACGGGCCCTGCGCTCGGGCGTGAAGCGCCTGGACGAAGCATGGGAATTTGTGGACCGGGACTACCTGCCCGTGGCGCCGGCCACCACCTTCGACTCGCTGATTCCCATCGCCATGTCCAGCGACTTCCCCATTCCCGTGGTGGATTCCGCCAATACCCTGGTAGGCGAGGTGCACCGCAGCGCCCTGGCGGAGGCCCTGGCCGAGACGTCCTCGGTAGATACGGACTACGCCGCCAACGCCGCCATGAATGCTGCCATCGCGGCGGAGAACGCTGAAAATCAGGCACCGGAAACTGGTTCGGCCCAGCCGTCGTAATCGACTTATCCCTGGTCCAATATAGCTCTGTAAAATCCGGTTCAACTACAGGCGACCGAACTTCTGTTGAACCACACCGCTCCGGAGGCAAATATGGCGTCAATTACCAGAGACGATTCCGGCGCTGGCGACACGGCCAACCAGCCCGCTGCCGGAGCCCAGGACCAGCAAGCCGTTGGCACTTCCTCTCCCCTTTCCGGGCTGGCGTCGTTGCCCGCGTGGTCAAAATGGGTAGCTGGACTCGCCCTTGTGGCGTTGGTCCTGATTGTAAGCCTGGCCGTGGGGGGCCCCGGCATGGACTACCCCACCACCGTTTCTCGCACTACGTTGGATACGGTGGGTGGCGGTTCCATAGTCAACGAACGCACACTGCGGCAGGCCACCACAGACAATATCAACGCCGGAGTCAAGTGGCTGACCAGGGAGGCTGCCTGGCTCTTTGGCGGAATCACCACCATTGTGGACTATGCCCTCATCTACATCGAAAAGGGCTTGTTCTGGGTGCCCTGGCCGGCCATGGTCGTCGGCCTGACCCTGCTGGCCTTTGCCATGGGCCGATGGAGCCTGGCCATATTTACTGCGGCAGCTTTGCTCTATATCGGGTTTATGGACCTGTGGTCGCCGGCTATTGAAACCATCGCATTGATTGTTGTCGCGGTAGCGGTCTGCATGGCGATTGGACTTCCCCTTGGAGTCTTGGGCGCGCGCAGCCGTATGGCGGATAATCTGATGCGGCCTATCCTGGACGGTATGCAGACCATGCCCAGCTTCGTTTATCTGCTTCCGGGCATTCTGTTTTTTGGCCTGGGCAAGCCGGCCGGCATATTTGCCACCCTGATTTATGCGGCCCCGCCGGTAATCCGCCTCACCAATCTTGGTATTCGGCAGGTTTCCGGCGAAACAGTTGAAGCTGCCCGGTCTTTTGGCGCTTCTCCAACCCAGGTCCTGACCAAGGTACAGATTCCGATGGCCTTGCCCACCATTATGGCCGGGATCAACCAGACAACAATGATGGCCCTGGCCATGGTTACGATAGCCAGCCTGGTGGCCGCGGGAGGTCTGGGTGAACCGGTCCTCAGGGCCCTGCAAAAGAACGACGCAGGGTTCGGCGCCATCGCGGGCCTGGCCATTGTTTTCCTGGCCATTGTCATTGACCGGTTGACACAGTCCGCAGCCCGGAGTCGGCAGGAATCCATGGGAATATGATAGGAAAGTGCTGCAACGTCGTTCACATTTCTTTCACCAAAGTTTGACAGTGAGGAGAGTCGTTGATACCATTGGCGGGCATTTCCGGAAAGGGAAAATGCGCGCAATTTTAAGACCATAATTGATGGAGGTGTTTACTTTGTTTACCAAGTACCGGTTTATCATTCTTATGGCGGCCATGTTCGCCCTCTTCGCCATCGTGGCCTGTGCCACCGCTGCGGAACCCGAAATCGTCGAGGTCGAACGGATCGTCGAGGTCGACCGGGAGGTCCCGGTAGAGGTAGAGGTTGAAAGGATTGTCGAGGTCGAAAAGGAAGTTCCCGTGGAGGTCGAACGGGTAGTCGAGAAGGAAGTTCCCGTCGAGGTACAGGTTGAAGTCGAACGGGTAGTCGAGAGGGAAGTTCCCGTCGAGGTCGAAGTCGAAAAGGTAGTCGAAGTCGAAAAGATCGTAGAGGTGATGGCGCCTGAGGGCCCCAAGGAAACGATCATCTTCGGCGACCTGAACTGGTCCAGCGCCCTGTTGCAGAACCGCATCGCCCAGTACATTGTCGAGCATGGCTACGGCTATCCTACGGATGTAAAGTTCGGCGCCACCCTGCCCCTGTTCCAGGGCTTGAAGCGGGGCGACACCCACGTAACCATGGAAATCTGGCTGCCTAATCAGGACGAGGCCTGGGAAGAAGCCCGTTCCGAGGGCGCTGTTCTTTCAGTTGGCAAGAGCCTGGGCAGCGACTGGCAGTCCGCGTTTGTCATCCCTGCCTATCTGCAGGAACAATACCCGGACCTGGACAGCGTTGAGGACCTCAAGGACCAACAGTACAAGGACCTGTTCAAGACCGCCGAGACCGGGGACAAGGCAAGGCTGGTTTCCTGCATCATTGGCTGGGCTTGCGAGGAAGTAAATGCCAAGCAGGTTACCGGTTATGGTCTGGATGACCACGTGCAGATCATCAACCCCGGTGATGGCGCTGCCCTGAACGCCGACTTGTACGGGGCCTATGAACGGCAGGAGCCCTGGCTGGGTTACCAGTGGGGCACCAATGACCCGGCCCTGGTCCTGGACCTGGTTCGCCTGGATGAGCCGTCCTACAGCGACCAGTGCTGGTTTACCACCAAGGCTTGCGCCTACGAAGATGCAACCATCCTTATCGCGGTTAATCCCGACCTGCCCGGCAATGCTCCGGATGTGGTGGAAATGCTGCGCAACTGGGACTTCAATATCGAAATCTACAAAGAGGTCGTCCGCTGGCAGGGTGACAACCCCGATGCCGACGCCCAGGCCACTGCCCTCTGGTGGCTCAACAGCTTCCCCAACATTTGGGGCGAGTGGGTGAGCGGCGACGCCAAGAGCGCCGTTGAGGCAGCCCTGTCCGCCGGTGAAACCGCCGAAGGTTGGCCCGAAGAGTAAGGGTCAATTTCAGACGTGACAATTGGGGGACGACCTGCCGGGTCGTCCCCTTCCTTTTGCCTGTTATAATGGCGCAGGGCCAGCCTTGCGGCGCGCCCCCGCATCTGAACCAGAGGTGTTCCATGACGACTCGCGATCCCATCTCCGACGAAACCCTGGAGGTATTGCGGAACATTCCCACCCAGACGCTCATTGACGGCCTCTGGGTTATGGGCTGGCCCATGAGCTACATCGAAGGCGCGCGCCCGCTGCAGCGGGGCCAGAGCATGGCCGGCCGCGCCGTTACCCTCCGGTTCGTCCCCCACCGTCCCGACCTGGCCCAGGACAAACCCAAGGGCGACCAATCCGCTGAGTACGTAGCCTACGAGCTTTGCGGCCCCGGCGAGGTCATCGTTATCGACGCCATGGGCTGGACCTACAGTTCCATCGGCGGCGATATCAAGTTCATGCGCCTGCACCAGCGCGGCGTGGGCGGGCTGGTCACCGACGGTTCCGTGCGGGACAGCAACTCCCTCATCGAGTACGGTTTCCCAGTCTATTCCGCCTCCACCACCGCCAAGCAGGGTCCCGCCGAGTTCTGGCCCTGGCAGGTCAACGATGCCATCCAGTGCGGCGGCGTCCTGGTGCGCCCCGGCGACGCCATTGTCGGCGATGACGACGGCGCGGTGGTCGTTCCCCACGCCGTCGTAGACCAGGTAATTGCCATCGCCCACGAGCGGGAGGAAGTGGAAGAAGTCATCAAGGCCCAGCTTGAGGTGGAACGCTGCTCACCCGGCAAATACTACCCCTTCAACGACCTCACCTGGAAACTGTTCGAGGAGAAAACCGGCAGGACCCGCCAGCAGCAGGCCCGTTAAGCAGCATCCGAACGAATCCCTTCCCCCTTGATGGGGGAAGGTAAGGATGGGGGTGAGGCCCTGCAAACTAACAGATTGGAGGAAAAATTATGCCCAGATTGCCCCTGGCTTCCCGCGACAATGTGCCCGAAAACCAGCGCGACCTTTTCGACACCCTGGTGGGAAACGGCCCCGTCCCCAACCGGGGCCCCGGCTCAGTCTACATCCACGTGCCCGAGGCGGCCCAGCGGCTCACCTCCCTGAACAACTACCTGCGCCGCGAATCCAGCCTGCCCGACAAGATTCTTGAGCTTGCCATGCTGGTGACCGCCCGCGAATTTGACTGCCAGCACATCTGGAACGCCCACGCCGCTTCCGCCCGGGCCGCCGGCGTGCCCGACGAACTGGTGGACGCCCTGCGGGAAGGGGAAGAGCTGATCGACCTGGACCCGGACGAAGAGGCCGTGGTCAACTACGGCCAGGAGTTCTACCGGACCCATAACGTCAGCCGGGGCGCCTGGCAGGCCGCCTACGAACAGTTCGGCACGCAGGGCATCATCGAACTGACCATAGTGATGGGCAACTACGCCCTGCTGGCCTTCTGCATCAACTCCTTCGACACCGAACTGCCGCCTGACCGAGACGAAAAGCTGCTCCCCGTCTAGCCCCCACCGACAGTACGGTCTCCGCAGCCTTAGGCGAAACTTCGGGGCAGTCAACTTGACTGCCCCGTTCTCGTACTCCTGACCTCGCGGCTGGTGTTCAGTCCGGTTGCCGGTAAATCTGGATGCGGTGCCGCAGGCTGTCCACCACGTAGACCAGCCCGTCGGGCCCCACTTTAACCGAGGTGGGACCCCAGAAAAGTTTTTCCACGTTGGCCGACCGCTCCCATTCGTAGCCCCGGTGGTTCTCGTACTCCGGCCGCTGCCCAATTTCAGGTTCCAAATGTGCGGCAAAGCGGGCATTGGCTTCGTCCGGATTGGCGGCAAAGTAGTCCTGCGCCCACAGTGAGTCCCGCGACTCCCCGCGATAGGTAGCTACGAACCTTCCGTCCCGGTCCAGTACCTGCACCCTCTCGTTGCCCCAATCCGCGACGATTATGTGGCCCTGAGCGTCCACCGCCAGTCCTGACGGATGGTTGAACTCACCTTCTCCGTTTCCGGGTTCGCCAAAAACCCCCAGGAATTCCCCGCCCGGGCCGAACTTCTGGATGCGGTCGTTGCGCCAGTCGGAAACGTACACGCAGCCCTCGCCGTCCACGGCCAGCCCCCAGGGCACGTTGAATTGCCCCTCGCCGGCGCCGTGCTCACCCCACTGGGACAGGAACCGGCCCTCTTTGCTGTACCGCTGAATGCGGTGGTTCAGGCTGTCGGCCACCAGCAGGTTATCTTCCCGGTCAAATGCGATGAAAGAGGGACGGTTGAACTGGCCATTGCCGCTGCCGGCTACTCCCCACTTCGCCAGGAAATTGCCTTCGTGGTCGTATATGGAGATGCGGTTCAAGGCTTCGTCGGCCACGTAAAGCCGGTCTTCCTTATCGAATGCCAGCGAACTGGGCCACCACAGCTGACCATCGCCCGTGCCGCCGGTGCAGAACTCGCCCAGGTACTGCTCATCGGCCGTGCAGCGCGTAATCCGCTTGTAAGCGATTCGCACGCCCACCTCCGGCCCCGCCCGGTTCAGCACAAAGACGGTACCCTGGGAGTCTATCGCCAGGTCCACGGGATTGTTGAATCCCCTGCCCTGGTTGGCCATAAAGCCCAGGGTATGGCTGTATTGAAGGCCCGTAGTTGTAGTCATCTGCCTGCCACCCTTACGCCAACTGGTACTCCCGGGTCGCCACAATCAACTGCAGAATTTCCGCCACCCGCGCTTCGGAACAGGCGGCGGAACCCCGGTCGTCAAGCGCCAGGTCTCCACCCTGCTCGGCATGGTTGACCAGGTTCCGGCGGGTGGCCTCGGTCACGTCGAACTGGGCCAGCGCGTCCAGGCATATGTCAACGAACCGTTCCGGACTCAGGCGATTTCCGGCCTCCCGCACCCGCCTCAACACCGCCTGCACCCCCGGCCGGCCCAGGTCGCCCATTTCCAGCGCCGCCGAATTAATCCTCTCGACCAGGTTGCCCGTATCAATCCACTCCCGGCCCGTGTGCCAACCTTCAACCGTGGGCGGATTGAGAATCTCCTGCCCCATGAAGCTGACGTCCATGGCCAGGTTAACGATTCCCCACTCGGGAAACTGGTAGCTTCCGGCCAGCCGCGCCGTGCCCGCCACCAGTTCGGTCGGACTTTTGACCCTGGCCAGCCTCGCCTCTTCCCCCCTGAAAAAGTCGGAGAGGAGAAGAGCGCGCATAACTTCCCGAATGTCGCCACCAGTCTCTACAAACCTGTCCGCCAGGTATTGAATGGATTCTTCGGCGGGCGTGTCGGAAACAAAGAAATCGTACAGCCGGGAGGCCACGAACCACGCCGTGGCGGGCTGCCGGCAGATTATGTCTATTACATCCTCCCCGTTGAAGCGTCCGGTATGCCCCAGGAAGGTCTTCTCGCTGTCGTCGTGGTCTTCCGGCAGGTAAACAAACTGCCAGTCCAGGCGACCGTGGGGCCAGATGGAGTCCCTGGAAGCCCGTATGCTCATGTAATCGGCGTTGGCAATGGTCCAGCCGGTAAACGCCCGCGCGCAGGCCTTCACGTCATCCTCCGTGTAGTTGCCGATGCCCATGGAGAAGAGTTCCAGCAGTTCCCGGCCGTAATTCTCGTTGGGGGCGTCCTTGTGATTGTCCTTGTTGTCCAGCCAGAAAATCATGGCCGGGTCCCGCGACAACTCCAGCAGCAGCGTCCGAAAATCACCCAGCCCGCAGCGACGAAAGGTGTTGGTCTGGTTGACCACCGCCTTGGCGTGGTTCAGCTTGCCGTAGGCCGTGGCGAACAGGCCATGCCAGAACAGCGCCATCTTTTCTTCCAGGGGCCGCTGCGTGTTGATAATCCGGTACAGCCAGTAAGCCTGGGAACTCTCAATCAGCATCAGGCTGTTCTGGTCGATGTGGTACCTGCGTATCAGGTCTTCGTCCATCACCGGCGCCGCTTCCGGATGCAGCAGTTGCTCCACGGTAGCCTCGTAACCCTGGGCAACGTATGTGTCCAGCTCGTCCCGCGTCGCGCCAAACCCAACCCGACGCATAAGGTGGGCCATCAATGCCAGTTCGTCATTCGCCATAACCTGCCCTCCTGGACCATCTGGAAGTCCGCCAGGTATTAATTCTCCAACGGACGCCGCTTTTACCGCTGCCTTCCGTTGGTGGGAGTATATCACTCGCGGGCCCCGCCCAGTGAACCCCCCGCCCCTGCCGGGTTCAATCGCCCCGTTCATCCCGCTGCCTGTAATCGGACTCGTACCCGGCAATCCACCCCAGTTCCGCTTGCCGCTCCAACGAAACAACGCCGGGCGTGCTTCCGCCACTCAGTTCTTCGCCTATTACCTGTTCGCTGCGCAGACGTCCAATATCTTCCACCGAAAGCCCCAGCATCTGTCCCAGCACGTATTCGTTGGCTTCTCCCATGTCCGGCGCCGGACCCCGCACCCTGACCTCTGCGGCCCCCAGGCGCCAACCCCGGCCCAGGAATTTGCGGACGCCCTGCCCGCTGGCTGGCGGGAATTCAACCCCTTCAAGGAGCCCTCTCTCCCTGAGATGTGCGTCCTTCAAGAGGAGAGCCGCGTCCTGTACCGGGGCGGCTGGAACTCCCGCGAGTGCAGTTCAGCCACAGCTTCGGCCTGGGTCCGCTCCCTGCTCCACTCGGCAATGATGGCGTCCAGTTCGTCCTGGTTCCCATACCGCGCAATCGGGTCCGAAAAGCGCGGGTCGGTAACCAGTCCCGCCTGTTCCATGGCCTTACAGAGCGCCGCCCAATCGTCGTCATCCTGCGCCGACAGCGCCACCCACCGGTCCTCGCCCTTGCAGGGATAGCAGCCATGCGGCGACCTGGTCTCGTGCCTGTTTCCCAGCCGCCGGGTGCGCCGGCCATTGAAGGCAAAGTCCAGCAGGCCCTCCCCAAGAAAGGAAACCCCGGTCTGGTACATTGCCAGGTCAATCCACGTTCCCCGGCCCGTCAGCGCCCGCCGGTACAGCGCCGACATGATGGCAAGCTGGGCCGACCAGCAGGCCAGGAAGTCGGTGTAGGAGTTGCCCATCTTGTTAGGCGTGTCGCTGCCGCTCAGCCTCCCGTCCTCGCCGGGTTCCAGGTACCCCATGAAGGCGCCGGAGCCGTGGGTGGGTTCAAGGGCGGAAGCCATGGCGCCGAAATCGCTCCACGGCCCGCTGTGCCCGTATCCCGTATTTGAAACCAGCATCACGTCGGGCTTGACCTGCTTCAGGCTGGCGTAGTCCAGTCCGAACCGGCGCGACACCCGCGGCGTGAAGTTCTCCAGCACCACGTCGCTGATGGCGACCAGGTCCAGCAGGGACTTCATGCCGTCCTCAGACCGCAGGTCCAGGGTCAGGCTGCGCTTGCCCCGGTTCAGGGTCTGGTAGGTTCCCCCTTCATTCCAGAACTGCTCGCCAGGTTCATTATCCAAGTAGGGGCCGTTCAGCGTGCGCGTGGTGTCCACGAAGGCGGCGTGGTGGGTGTCAATCTTGATGACCTCCGCGCCCATATCTGCCAGGTACGCCCCCACGTAGGGCATGGCAAACACCCGGCTCAGGTCCACTACTCGAATGCCGGCCAACGGCGCCCGGTTCAACTAGATTACCCCGCTGGCCCGGAGGCGGACTATGTCCTGCCTGGAGAAGCCCAGCCTGCCGCAGTAAACCTCGTGATTGTGTTCGCCCAACAGGGGGGCGGACCGTCGAACATCGTAGGGTTCCCTCAATAGCGAAGGGCCAAAACCCGCGTATTGCGCCGCGCCCGCCGCCGGGTGCTCCACTTTCACGAAGAAGTCCCGTGCCGCCAGGTGCGGGCAGTCGTACAGGTCGCCGGCGTCCTGCGCCATGCCGAACACCAGGCGCCGTTCTCCTGATGCCTCAAACAGGGGCTTCCGGTCCCACTCCGCCAGGCCGGCAATCAGCAACTCTTTCAACTCTTCGCCATGTTCGATGCGGCCCGAACCGCTGGCGAACTTTGCGTCCTTCAGTTCGTCCAGGCCGATCAGGTCGGCAACCACGGACCAGGGCTGGGAACCCTGCACTGACGGCACCACGTACCCGTCCCTGGCCGGCATCAGTTCCTCGAAGCCGGAGCCCCGCACCGGCCGGCGGCCCTTTATGGCCCCCATGTAGTCGTAGTAGGGCACGGCCTGCACCAGGTGAGTCGCCAGGCATTCGGCGGCCGAAACATCCACCTGCTGCCCCTGGCCCGTAAAGAGCCGCTGGAACAGGGCGGCGGTGGCGGCGGTGGCGGCGTTGACCCCGGCAACGTACCAGGACTGGTCCAGGGCATTCCCCAGCGGCTCCCGGTCCGAGTCCCCCGAATGGTAGAGGTGCCCACTGTAGGCAAATACCTCAATATCGGTCGCCGGGCAGTCCCGCAACGGGCCGCTCAACCCCAAAGGGGTGATGGAGACGGCAACGATGGCAGGGTTGATTCCGGAAAGCGCGATGTAATCCAGGCCCAGGCTTTCCGATTCGGCGGGACTGAAGTTCTGGAGTAGGATGTCGCACTCCGCCGCCAGGCGATCTAGGATAGCCCGTCCCGTGCCGCAGGAAACGTCCAGGGTGATTCCCAGCTTGTTGGTATTGAGGTAGAGAAAGGGCAGGCTTTTCTCGTGATGCGGGTCGTCTCCCGCAAAGGGGCCCTTGCTTCTGGCCGGGTCGCCCTTTCCGGGTGGTTCTATCTTGACGACCTCAGCCCCGTAATCGGCCAGCAGCCTGGCGCAGAAGGGCGCCGAAGTGTGGCCGCCCAGCTCCAGGACCCGGATACCTTCCAGCAGGTCCATGCCTACCAGGGTTCCTCCGGCCAGATGAGGGGAAGGTTCTGACCGCGCCTGGGCAGGATTACCGTGCCCTGGCCGGCGGCAGTCTGGTGGCGCCGGCTGTTGGTCAACTCCACCGTGCAGTCCACCAACCCGAAGCCGTCCGCCTCGCGCTTGCCGGAAACGACGCCGGACGCCGTCAGCACGTCGCCGGGGAAGTCCATGCCCCGGTGCTGTACATAGAAGCGCTTGAACCAGCCCTCTTCGCCGGCGAAGTCCAGAAGCAGTTGCCCCAGGTACTGGTTTTTCAGCGAGCCGTTAACCACCACGTTGGGCAGACCCTGTTCCGACTGGGCAAAGGGCAGGTCCCAGTGGATGCGGGCGTAGTTGCCGTTGGCCGCCGCCCAGCGCACCAGGTGGGTCGTGGTCATGGGCCCCTTCACTACCGGCGGCAGGCGGTCCCCCACTGCCACTTCCTCAAAGTAACGCTGCCTGGACTCGCCCGGTTCCGGCTTGGGCAGGATGATGTCGGCTGTGGGCGGCGACAGCGGCACCGCCTCCATTTCGACCTCTCTTGCTGACTCCCCGGATTCGGTGGTGCCTTGCTCCGGCAGGCTGCGGTGGATGCTGACCCGCTTGGCCAGGCTGATTACCTGCCCCAACTGGTTGGTCTGCGTTTCCTGCCTGACCACGAAGACCAGCAGACCCGACCTTCCCTGCTTCTCGAAAATGTCCAGCACCTTGAACTGCCGCGTTACCCACGAACCCACGTAAGCCGGCCGCAGGAACTGCCAGTCGCTGCCTCCGTTCAGCCCGTAGCTGTTGAAGGGCAGCGGCACCTGGAAGTGAGACTCCTGGCCGGCCCCGAAATAGCCGATAGGCGGCCCAATGTCCTTCCAGGTTGCCAGCGGCGGGCACAGGACGCCGGCAAACCGAGACTTGCCAGCATACTCCGCGTCCCGGTACAGGGGATTGCCGTCCTCGATGGCGTCCGCCACGTCAAAGGCCATTTCTTCGCTGAGGGGAAACCGGTTTCGCTCCGGCTCAGTCTCCGTCCCGATCTGCGCCCGCACTTCATCGGTAATTAGGGTCTCCACCATCTTCACTCCGTCGTCCTGCTGATTAATGAAATCCGCAAGTGTGCCTAGCCCACCCACGCCCGGGGCGCGATACCCTCAATATCGGTCACCACGTCAACTACCGACGGCTTGCCCGAATTGGCGGCCTCGGTCATGGCGGCCTGCAGGTCTTCGGGGTGTTCCACCCGAATGCCGAAGCCGCCCATGTCCTCCGCCAATTTGGCGAAGTTGGTGTCCGGGAACACCCACAGTTCGTCAACGTTGCCGATGGCGCCAACGCTCTCGTAGGCCCGCTCGTTGCCCCGCTTTTCCTGGTTGAGGGAGTGGTTGTTGTTGATGATTGTTACCGTGTTGATGCCGTAGCGCACGGCCGTTTCCATCTCGCTCAGGTGGTACCAGAAGCCCCCGTCCCCGGTGAAACAAACCACCGGCCGGTCGGGGACGGCGCACTTGGCGCCCAGCGCGGCCGGGAAGGCCCAGCCCAGGGAACCGGCGCACCGCAAGAAGGTCTGGGTCGGGCTGTACAGGTCAATCATCGTTCCCGTCCAGATGCCCGAATGCCCGGTGTCGGACAGCAGCACTCCGTCTTCCGGAAGAAATTCGGAAATCTCCTTGCACAACCGCTCCGGGCGGATGGGCGAGGCGTCCGAGTTGGCCAGGGGCGCCACTTCGTCCCGCCATTCCCGCACCAGTTCTTGCGCTCGGCCCACCCATTCCCCGCGGCTGCCGATGGGTTCCAGGTGTTCGATCAGCTTGCGCAGCGAGGCCCTGGCGTCCCCCTGCAGCCCCACCTGTATGGGATAGCTGCGGCCCAGCTCCGCCGGGTCAATGTCCAACTGCACCACAGGCGTCCCCGGCTTGGGAATCTGCCACTCCGTGGTAACCTGACTGCCCGTGTGGCTGCCGACAAAGAACACCAGGTCCGCCTCCGACACCACCCGGTTGGCGCACCACCGGGAGTAGGTGCCGCACACACCTACCGACAGCGGGTGGTCGTCCGGGATGGTGCCCTTGGCGTTCAGCGACGTAGCCACGGGTATGTTCAGCATCTCCGCCAGTTCCACCACTTCCTGCTGCGCCCCGGATGACCGCACGCCGCCGCCGGCAACGATGACGGGCCGCCGCGCTTCGGTCAGCGCTCGGGCCGCGTCCATGACCATCTCCGTTTCGGGTTCCCCCCTGAAGGGCGGCACGTGGGTGAAGGGCGCCTCCACCACCACTTCCAGGTCCGTCTCCGCGTCAACAATCAGCGCTCCCGACGAACCCTGCAGATCGAGGTGGGTCGGCCCGGGAGCGCCGGCGGTCGCCTCCCGGAAAGCCTGCCGCAGCAGCCTGGGAAACTCATCCGGGTTGTCCACCAGGGCGTTGAACTTGGTTACGGCGTTGAAGGGCTGAACGTGGTCCACCTCCTGGTAATAGTTGCGGTTCTGCTGTGACGGCGAGCCCCGCCCCGTCAGGGCCACCACCGGCGCGCCGCCCAGGAAGGGGTCCTGTAGTCCCGCCGCCAGGTTGGCCGCCCCCACGTTCTGGGCCATGCACACCGCCGGCCGTCTGGCGGCCCGTGCGTACCCGTCCGCCATGTAAGCGGCCGCCTTCTCGCTGTGGGCCATGATTCGGGCAATGCCCACCTGTTCCATCTCCACCAGGGCCCGCGTCACAACCATCGGCATATAAAAGGCATGGGTAACGCCATAAGCCTGCATAGTCTCCACCAGGAATCGCGCGCCGGTCATTCTGGGCATAGCTCTACCTCCGTAAGAGAGTTGCTGCCTACTTTCGTCGGATGATAGCGGCAGGTAGGGGCGCTGGCAAGGGCCGCCCCGCCGCAGGTATGGCCCGTGGGACAATTCGTTGACCGGACTATCAAATCCCTTCCCAAAGGCGTATAGTTGGTCGAAATCACAAGCCCAATCTCTATATGGGAGGCGATAATATGGCGGAAATTCTGGGCCTTGGCCTGACCCACTCTCCTTCCCTGATTAAACCCGACGAGGAGAAGGACTACTCCGTTTTCCGCAGTCTGCGGAACCCCAATCTGCCTGAAGAGCTGAGGAATCCCACCAACTGGCCCGAACCCATGCGCATCGAATTCGGCGAGGACGAGGGCCTGTCATCGGCCATCAAGGCGAGGGAACGCCTCGTCAACGGCTTCCGCAAGCTCCGCGAGGAACTGGATGCCTTTAACCCCGACTTCGTGGTCATCTGGGGCGACGACCAGTACGAGAACTTCAAGGAAGATATCATCCCGCCTTTCTGCGTGATGGCCTACGACGAAATGGAATGCCAGCCCTTCCACACCGGGGACGGCGGCACCCGCCTGAATGTCTGGGACGAACCCGGAGAGAAAACGTTCAAATACCAGGGCCACCGCACCGCCGCCCGTTCCCTGGTTCGCGGCCTTATCGAACAGGGCATCGACATGTCCTATGCCTACAAGCCCCTGCACGAGAAGGGCGGCCTGGGCCACGCCATCCTCAACACCTTGCTGTACCTGGACTATGACCGCAAGGGGTTTGACTACCCGGTGGTACCCTTCCTGGTCAACTGCTACGGCAGCCGGGTGGTGCGCAACCGTGGCGGCGCCGTCCAGTACGAAGAGGAATTTGACCCGCCCGGTCCGTCCCCCAGGCGCTGCATGGAAGTCGGGGCCGCCGTGGCCCGGGTATTGAAGGAAAGCCCCTACCGGGTGGCCCTCATCGCCTCCTCCAGCTGGTCCCACGCCTTCCTTACCGACAAGCACCACCGCTTCTACCCCGACGTCGAGTCCGACCGGGCCCGGTTAGAGGAACTTAAGGACAGTGACTACGCCGCCTGGAGCCGTCTCTCCACCGACCAGATCGAGGACGCCGGCCAGCAGGAACTGCTCAACTGGATGTGCATCGCCGGCGCCATGCAGGAACTGGACTACAAGACCCAGGTCATAGACTACGTGGAGTCCTACATCTTCAACTCCAACAAATGCGTAGCCATGTTCAAACCTTAACTTTGGCCCCAGGTCAGGTCAAGAAGGTAGGGGCGGGTTTAAAACCCGCCCCTACGGCCCCCTGATAAGGAAGGGGCGGGAAAGTCTCCCGCCCCGCAATTTCGTTCGCTCCGACCAACCGGCCTACCGTTCAAACACCGACTCCACCGGCTGATTCCCCGCATTCTCCGCATAAGGCTCTTCCCGGTACAGCGACAACGCCTTCATCACCGGAATGTCCTGGATGGAGAAGAGGATGGCCTCGTCGTCGCTGTCGTTGGCGTGTTCATGCCACGCCCAGGACGGGACTACAAGGAAGTCGCCCTCGCCCCACTCGAACCGCTGGCCGTTGATGACGCTGTGGCCCTGGCCCCGGAACACCTGGTACACCGCGCTGCTGGTGTGCCGATGGGCCTTGGTGTTCACCCCGGGGCGGAGCATCTGTATCCAGCAGGCCATGGTCCGCAACACCGGTCCACCGGTGGCCGGGTCCGAGAACTCCATGGCCACGTCGTCGAAGGGACTGCAATCAACCTCGGCCAGGCTGCGCAGGGCGGCATGAGTTCGCTCCCACTTGTAATGCCACAGGGGCGAGTAGGGGGTGTTCGGGTCCTCCCAGGCCGGCCGCAGCGCGCCCGAGGCATACTTCCGCTCCGACTCGCCCGTACCCACGATGGGCTGCTGGTCTTCGGGGAATTGCTCGTAGAAGGTGGCCTCCAGGTTGTTGACCAGGGGCGTGTCCAGCCCGTCCAGCCAGATCATGGGCCCGTCGCCCTCGTTGTTATGGTCGTGCCAGGTCCACGACGGCGTAAGCACCAGATCTCCGGGCTCCATGTAGCACTTGTCGCCTTCCACCGTCGTGTAGGCGCCGGTGCCCTGCAGCACCCAGCGGATGGCCGTGGGGGTATGCCGGTGGGCCGGCGCGTTCTCCCCCGGCAGCAGCAACTGCAGTGCCGCCGAAATGGTATGGGTCGTCCCGTGGTCCAGCCCGGGGTTGGCCAACCGCAGCACCCGCCGCTCCACGTCCCGGTCCGGGGTAACAATGTCCCCGCTGCGCAGCACCAGGGGCTGGGCATCGGCCCACCGCCAGGCAAAGGGCTCAACCTGGGGCTTGCGCTCCAGACGGCGACCCATCCAGGCGGCCCGCAGGCCGGCGGCCTCCGTGTTTCCATAAAACTGTTCTTCCTCTTCGGGGCTGACTCTTCCCAGCAGTTGAGTCATATTTCCCTCCTCATTTCGTCTGACTTTAGATTGGCTAGATTCTAATTTGGTCAGTACGTGAGTGTCAATTTGGCTGATAGTGTATAGTCTAGTCACTATGACTTATAGCTTTCCTTGACAGAAGCGGGTAGCATTCAATTGAAAATAGAGGTCCTCGTATTCATGAATCTCCGAGTTTCTTTTGCCCAATTGATGCCGTTTGCCTTTGCCCTACTAGAGTCTGGAGGTTCTAATTGACCGTGACCAGGACAGAAGTCCGCGAAGAAATTGAGGCTGCACTGCGGCACTATGCCACCCGGGCAGACGTATCCGGCATGGAGACGCGCTTGGTCAAATGGATTGTTGCGCTCTCGCTGGGAATGTTCGCCTTCGGTATTTCGATAGGTGTTTTCGTTCAGCGACTACTGGAGTGAAATCACTTTCCCAAGCGCAGCCGGCCTTATGGCGAGGTGATGAAATTGGTCAGGCAAGAAAAAATAGACCCCAAACAACTGGCGAGAGAAATTCACCATGCCCAGGAAGTTCAACGTAAACGCTGGAAGGAACTAACCCCGTTTCGAGAAGCTGGATGGGAAGCCTACAAAACCGACGTTTTCAGGGAACTTGCTGGAAATCGAATCAGTGCGGATTTCCGAAACGGGCAGTTTGAGCTTTTCTTTTTCGGTGTCCCAACCCAGTTATATTTCGATTCGGCGGAAGAGGCCCTGGCTTATGTGGAAGCCGTTGAACTGGAACTTGATGATAACTAAGCTGCTTGCGTCCATTCCAGTGAAGACTGCGTAACTTTCATCCACCACTGTTTTCCGGAGCCACCGGGACTGGATTCGCGCAGTAGCATCCTTGGCAAGGCTTATGAATGCAGATCACGACGGGCCAGGTGCGCCGCACACCATCCTCCACAACGGCAAAATCCTGACCGTTGACCGCCACGACTCAATCCGGCAGGCCATCGCCATCCGGGGCAGCCGGATTCTCGCGGTGGGGGCCGACACGGATATTCTGCCCCTGGCCGGCCAGGGAACTGCAATCCTGGACCTTCGGGGTCACACCGTTATTCCAGGCATCGTGGACATTCACGCCCACCTGGACCGGGAGGGCCTGAAGTCCATCTACCCATCGCTGGAAGGCCTGCGAACAGTCCCCCAGATACAGGAGCGAGTCCGCGCCCTTCTGGCTGATAGACAGCCGGGCCAGTGGGTAGTAACCATGCCCATCGGCGACCCGCCCAACTACGCCGACATGCCCCAGTCCCTGGCCGAGGGCCGGTTCCCCAACCGCCACGACCTGGACCAGGCCGCGCCGCACAGCCCCGTCTACATCAAGGGCATCTGGACGCCATGGAACGTGCCGCCGTCGGTCTCCATCGCCAACACCGCCGCCCTCCGCTTGGCCGGCATTGACCGCCACACCGAGTCCCCCGACTCATCCGTAACCATCGAGAAGGATCTGGACGGCGAACCCACCGGCGTATTCGTTGATACCGGGCGCTATCCATCGGTGGAATTTACCCTGATGCGGGCGGTTCCCAGGTTCAGCATGGAGCAAAGAGTAGCGGCCCTGAGGGAGTCCATGCGCCTCTACAACTCGGTGGGCACCACGGGCACCTACGAGGGACACGGTGTTGCCCCCGAAGTTATGCAGGCTTACAGGGCTGCGTGGGACGCCGGCGACATGACCGTCCGGGCCAACCTCACTGTCAGCCCCCATTGGCAGTCCGTGGACCAGGCGGCCCGGGAAATGGAATCCTGGGGACACTCATTTTCCGGGCGCGGTTTCGGGGATGAGCTTCTCCGAATAAGCGGCTACTTCATCCAGTACGGCGGCAACCCGTACACTGCCCGCGCTCGCTCGTCCCTGCTCCCATATACGGGCTGGGCCGGCTTCATCCAGAGCTACCATTCCCCCGACTTTTTTGAGGAGACGGTGAGGCTGGCAGCGGAAAACAACATTCGGGTCAACACGCTGGTCCGGGAACCCCTTGAAGAGGTGCTGGACGTTTTCGAGGCCGTTGACCGCGACATCCCGCTAAACGGGCGGAGGTGGACACTGGCCCACGTCCTTCAGACCACCGACCGCCAACTGGAATGCATCCGGAAGCTGGGCCTGTTGGTGGAGACCATACCGCTGACGGAACTGTGGCTGCGGGGCAGTCCCTACCTGGACAACCCGGAACTGGCCGATACTGCCGTCGCCCACCGCCGCTACTTGGAGCAGGGCGTGGACTTCAGCTTCGGCACCGACAATAAACCCTACAATCCCTTCGCCACCCTCTGGGCCGCCGTGGCGCGGAGCGAAAGGGTCACCGGCCAGGTGCTTGGCCCTGGTCAATGCCTGAGCCGCCTGGAAGCGTTGCGGGCCTTTACGGTTGGCGGTGCCAGGTTTTCCTTCGACGAGGACTCACGGGGCAGCCTGGAGCCGGGAAAGCTGGCCGATTTGGCCGTACTGTCCGACGACCTGCTCGAAATGCCCGAGGCGGAGATTCCCAACCTTCACTCCCGCCTGACCATGCTCGGCGGCAGAGTCGTCCACCAGTCAGAAGACTTTTGATGCTAGTGATTCAACAGCCATGCAATGATGAGTTGGGGCCTAACCGTCATTCCGGCTCAAGGCCGGAATGACGGTTAAACCCCAACCTATCGCCGCAATTCTGTCGAGCTATTAGTCAACCACCGCGACGGCCGCTAGCTCCACCTTCAGCTTTTCGTGGGTGGCCAGGCGGGTAACCTCAATGGTTGCGGTGCCGGGGCGGTGGTCGCCGAAGTATTCCCACCACACCTCGTTCATCTGGTCCTGCTCATCCACGTTGGTCAAATACCGCGTCACCTGCACCACGTCGCTGAAGGTGGCGCCGCAGGCTTCCAGGCCCTTCCGAACGTTCTCCAGGGCCATGCGCGTCTGTCCTTCCATGTCCTCGGGTATGTCGTCAAACTCCGACTCGATGTGGGGGTGGCTGTGGTACACCTTGGCTGCGTTGACGCCGGCCAGGAACAGCAGGGAACCGCCCGTAACCTTGACGGCCGGGGCATAGGGCAGGTTAACCGAAGGGTAGCGTTCGGCGGTGTGGATAATCTCAATTCTGTCAGACAAGCTGGTTTCCTCCGTGTTCGGCTGGATGTTTGTCGGCAGGCTGGCCGTGCGGCACCCATTATAGTGGAGACCTGCGATTGCCGGTAACCGTTGGTTGACAGCCTTGCCCTGCCCAACTAAACTTCCGCAAGCTTCGGCCCACGCCTTTAATTGAGACTGGCGGCTTCCTGCAATTTACACCAGAGGTGGATTCCGTGACGCAGATCAAGAGCTTCGGCACTATGAACGTCGACTGGGAGGAGCGGGTAGATTTTGAACGCCTGCGCACCCAGCGGCTCAACCGCATCAAGGGCCTTCTCGAAGACTCGGAACTGGGGGCCATCCTGTCCTTCGACATGAACAACATCCGGTACCTCACGGCTACCATCATAGGTACCTGGGCCCTGGACAAGCTGGTGCGCTATTGCCTGCTTCCCCGGGACGACGAACCCATTCTCTGGGACTTTGGCTCCGCCGCCCGTCACCACCAGCTTTACTGCCCCTGGCTGGGCGAACGGTCCCGGGCCGGAATTTCCACCCTGCGCGGCGCTACTCCACCCTCTGCCAACCTGGCAGAGGATGTGGCCAAAAAAATCAAGGCCGAACTGGAACTGCGGGGCCTGCAGAACGAACCCGTCGGCGTGGACGTAGTTGAACCGGTTGTGCTCTTCGCCCTCCAGAAGGAGGGCATCAACGTCGTGGACGGGCAGCAGTTGATGCTGGAGGCCCGCCGCATCAAGACCCAGGACGAGATAACCCTGCTCAACACCGCCTGCGCCATGGTGGACGCCGCCTACGACGTTCTCTACCAGGAACTGCGGGCCGGCGTGCGCGAGAACGACGGCGTGGCCCTGGTCAACAAGGTGCTCTACGAGTTGGGTTCCGAGTTCGTGGAGGGCGTGAATGCCATCGGCGGCGAGCGCACCAGTCCCCATCCGCACATCTTTGCCGACCGCATCCTGCGCCCCGGCGACCAGGTCTACTTCGACATCCTGCACAGCTACATGGGCTACCGCACCTGCTACTACCGCACCCTGGCCATCGGCAGCGCGTCCCAGGCCCAGATTGACGCCTACAAGAAGTGCCGGGAGATTCTGGACATTTCCATTGACGCGGTGAAGCCCGGTATCACCACCGCGGATATTGTCCAGCACTGGCCTAAAGCCGAGGAGTTCGGGTTCGCCAACGAGGAGGCTGCCTTCGCCCTGCAGTACGGCCACGGTGTGGGGTTAAACATCTGGGAGGCGCCCATCTTCAGCCGCCTGTTCTCCCTGGAGCACCCGCAGCCCATCGAAGAGGGCATGGTCTTTGCCCTGGAGGCCTTCTGGCCCGCCTCAGATGGATGGTCCGCTGCCCGTATTGAGGAAGAGGTGGTGGTAACCGCCGACGGTCCCCAGGTTATCACCAGGTTCCCGGCGGAGGACCTCATGGTGGCCGGGGTGAAATATTACTCCGCCAACGGGCCCCTGAATACCACCAGGGACGCCCAGTCCCACCGCAACCGGCCCGCCATGCCCGCCGCCCACGCCTAGCGACCTTTGTTGCCCCTGCCGGGGATGGGGAAAATGATGCTGGGCGGGATAGACTCCCGCCCCGTTTCCTGTTGAGTTCCGCAATCTCTTCGCTGGCCTTACGGTTGGTCGTCCGGGGAGTCGGACATGCCCAGCAGGATATCCTCCAGGGTGCGGTCCAGGGCCGGGTCCAGGTCCACAGGCTCCACGTAGGGCGTGACGTTGTAGTCGGCCCGCACCTGCTCGATGATTCGCTTGGCTTCCGCATTGTTCTCGGCTATCCGGTCCAGATTGGCCTGCAACTCCCTTGATTCCGTCTCTCCCAGGGCCAGCAGTTCGCTCAGGTCAATGTCCAGCTTGAACATGGACTTCAGCCGCCGCATTATGTCGTAGAAAGAACGGTGGTCCCGGAAAATGCCCAACTGCTCGTTGTTGGAGACCACAAAGGGATACATGGGCGCCATGGCCCCCAGCCGGAACATCTGCACGTCGGGATAGTCGAAGTGGGCCATGGAAACCATCGCCATGCCGATGGTGGGCCCGCGCCTTCCCTCCGTCCCGCGGCTGGACATTATGACGCTGTGCCGTTCCAGGTTTTCCTTCATTTCCGGGCGGCTGTACACGCAGTTTATCCGCCGTTCCATCTCCGGGGGCGCCGGCCCGTTGACGCCCTCCACTGCCACCGCCTGCTCAATGCCCAGTTCGCGGGCGGCCTCAAAAAATCCCTCGCCGTAAATATCTATCCGGCTCCAGGGTTCTTCGCCCAGGAAGACAATCAGGCCGTTGCCGGCGTCGTAAAAGTCGTTCTCCCTGAGCATGGGGCTGGAAGGCAGCCCTTCCTGGAAGGCGGCGGCCGGCCGGAAGGTGTCGTGGGTTCCCGCCACCTGGAAGGGGAAGCACATGGTGGAAACCCGGTCGCCCAGGCGGCCTATGTGCCGTGCCCCCAGTTTCTCGATCAGGTATCGCGGCAGCCCACTGGATATCCGTCCGCCGTTGGACCACTGCCGGCGCCACCCGGCAATCAGGTATTTTGCTTCGGGCTTTTCATGGAGGACAAACAACTCGTCGGCCATTCAGCGTTCCTCCCTGCTTGTTTGTTGCGGTAATGTCCGGCGCTTCCCGCTGGACTCACCAATTATAGCAGGATGTGATTACGCCATGAAAAAGGGTAAAGGACTGCCTAGCCCGGCGGCCCTATTGGCCTGCCCGCATTGCATCGGCTATGCGTTCCGCCAGCATTAACACCGCCGGGTTTATGGGCGCTCGGACCAGGTCGGGCATGATGGCCGCGTCCACTATCCGCAGCCCCTCGACGCCATAGACTCGGCCAAACTGGTCCACCACCGCCAGGTCGTCGTTCTCCGGCCCCATTCGGCACGTGCATGAGATGTGGGAATAGGTGGTTGCCTCCCGCATCAGCCACTTGTCCAGCGCATCGTCCGTGGCCAGGTCCTCATCGGAAGGGTCAAGCAGGTCCCCCACGAACGCCCTCAGTTCCGGGCGGTCGGCCAGTTCCAAGGCAGTTCTCACTCCCGACCGCAGCCGCTCCCGGTCAAAGGCTTCCGCCAGGTAGTTGTAGCGCATCGACGGCTGCACCCGGTAATCGGCCGATGCCAGCGTCAACTCTCCCTGGCTTACCGGCAGCAGCAGGACGACCATCATTTCCACAAAGCGCGGCGCCAGTTTCGGGTCCTGCAAGGCAGGTTGAATCTCGCCCGCCCTGGGCGGAACAAAACAGCCCAGGCTGATGCTCAGGTCATTCCTCAGTCCCGAGCCGGCGGCGGTGAGACGCAGGGCCGCCCCGCCCGGCGCCGCCCGGGTCTGCGCAGGATAACCGTCCGCAATGTTCCAGGTAAGGTAAACCTTCGGGTGGTCTTTCAGGTTCCTGCCAACCCCCGGCAGGTCGTGAACCACAGATATGCCCAAATTTGCCAGCTGCGATTCGGGTCCGACACCCGACAACAACAGCAAGTGCGGCGAACCCACCGCCCCGGCCGACAGCACAATCTCCTCGCCGGCCACGTCAAAGGAATCGCCCCCGGACTCCACCTCCAGCCCCACAGCCCTCTTTCCCTCGAAAATCACGCGCTTCACGTGGCAGTCGGCCCGGATGGTCAGGTTCAGCCGGTGGCGTGCCAGGTCCAGGTACCCCAGGGCCGCGCTGAACCTCACCCCCTGGTGGTTGTTGGAAATGCCCGGCCCCACGCCGGCGGCGTCCGGGTGGTTGTGGTCGTCAGTGCTGGGAAACCCGGCGGCAATGCAAGCCTCGTAGAAGGCCCGCTGGGTCGGATGCCAGTTGTCAGCATTGGAGTGGTGGACGAATATCGGTCCGTCGGCGCCATGAAAGTCATCCCTGTGGTCCGCGTCCGTCTCCAGCCGCCGGAAGAAGGGCAAGACCTGCTCGTAGCTCCAGGCATCGTTGCCCCGTTCGGCCCAGGCATCGAAATCATCCGGGGTGCCCCGGTAGAAGGCCGAGGAGTTAATCGCGCTGGACCCGCCCGTCACCTTTCCCCGGGGCACAAGCATCGGCGGGGCCAGGTCGGTGGAGGTGGCCGTGAACTGCCAGTTGTGCGGGTCCGTGGTCAGCCACGTTGGGTGGCCGCTGGGAGTGCGGGCAGCCGGCGGCGCCGGCGAGGCGGCAAACCCGTACTTCAACTGGTCGGGCAATCGCCCAAAGTCCGGATAGTCCGGCCCGGCTTCCAGCAGCAGCACCGACCTTGCCGGGTCTTCCGACAGCCTGGCCGCCAGCACACACCCGGCTGAACCTGCCCCCACAATCACCACGTCGTACTTCATAACCATCTGCCAGGGGCCCTTGTCCATGGGGTATTGGGAATGCTCAAAATTAAACAAAGCCGGCCGATGAGAGATCCCGGCCGGCCTGAGTCCTGTCAAAGAGTGAGCGGCAGCCTAATCGTCCGCAGCTACAGGCTCCCCAACCCGGTTGTCCACCAGGTCGGCGGTGCAGGCCGCGTCGGTCAGCAGCCCCCACTTCACCATCCAGTGGTAGGTATCCTCCACAATCTCGTCGTTGTATGGCGTGTTGTAGGAATACCGTATGCGGGACAGGTGGAAGTCTTCCGGCGTGATGCTGCCATACTTGACCGCCACCGAGGCGAACCGGGGCTCGTCAATCAGGTAGTGCAGGTACTTCCGCTTGTCGGCGTTAATCATGTCAACGGCCTTGACCACCGCCCGGTTGATAGCCGCGAAAGTGTCCTCGTCCATGTTGTCGCTGGCGTTCTCCGCGCCCAGGTAATGCCCTTCGCACACCGGCCGGCAACCCAGTTTCTCCGCCAGCGTTATCCACGGCTCCATCAGGGCGGCGGCATCCACTTCCCCGTTCATCAGCGCCTCAAAGCGGTACTGGGGAGAACCGTAATGCACCAGCTTCAGCTTCTCATCCGGCAGGTAGCCGGACAGCAGCCTAAGGGCCACGTAGTGGGAGCCGGCATGGAACTGGACGGCCACCGGCCTGTTGCCCAGGGTGCCCGGGTAATAATGGGGCGAATCCCCGCGCACGAGGATGGCCTGGCTGGCTACCGCGGAACGAAGCGCGATTATCTTCGCGCCCTGCCTGCTTTCATAGGCCCGACGGACCTGGCCCTCTTCTCAAGCGCGGTAGATGGACACCTTGGCGTCCTCGAAAGCCACGTGCCCCAGCACCGGGTTAACCTCTTCGGGATTTTCCGTGTGTTCCACCTGGCCGCTGCTGATGGCGGTTACGAACTCCATGTCGATGCCCTCGGCCTCGAACAGTCCTTCATCCTTCGCCACCAGCCAGGGCAGGCTGAATATGGCCCCGTTGATTTCGCTGACTACCTTCTTCATCAGAGTCATCCTCCATCCGTAGGGAGAACAAGTTGGGGAACAGCCGATTGATCCTTCTATTGGCCGCAAGTTTAGCAAAAGGTTGGCAGGGCGTCCAACAATTCCAGGCTTGGCGGCTATTAGAGCCGGCCCGTTCCCCCGAATCCACACAACTACGTCAACTTGACGCTACCTGTACCCCCAACTACAATCCGCTTCAATACGCTCCGCCCAACCGCCAAATGGCAGGTCCATTTCCCGCGCGAAGGCTGAACGTAACCCGGTATTGGAGAGAGGATATGCCAAGAATGACGGGAGGCCAGGCCCTGGCCCGATCACTTTATCTGGAGGGTGTCAGGGTCATCTTTGGCCTGCCCGGCGTCCAACTTTACCACGCTCTCGACGGCCTGCAGGGCGAGCCGGGAATCCGGTTCATTACCACCCGCCACGAACAGGCCACGGCTTACATGGCCGATGGCTTCACCCGCGCCGGCGGCGGCACCGGTACGGCCATGATGGTTCCCGGCCCCGGTCTGCAGAACGCCTCCGCCGCCATCGGCACCGCCTACGCCGCCTCCTCTCCCATGCTGGTGGTTTCCGGCCAGATAGAACGCGACCTCATCGGCAGCGACCGGGGCATCCTGCATGAAGTCAACGACCAGCTTGACACCATCCGCCCGGTAACCAAGTGGGCCAAGCGTATCCTGGACCCGGCGGAAATCCCCGATGCCGTCCACGAGGCCTTCTACCACCTGAAGACCGGCCGGCCCAGGCCCGTGGAGATTGAAATCCCGCCCGAAACCCTGGCCGATATGGCCGACATAGACCTGCGGGAACCCGAGGAATACCCCCATCCCGCGGCAGACCCGGAGGCCGTGAAAACCGGCGCCCGCATAATGTCGGATGCGGCCAATCCCCTCATCTGGGCCGGCGGCGGCGTTATTTCCTCCGGCGCCCAGGAGGCCCTGCTGCGGGTGGCCGAGCATCTTCAGGCGCCGGTAATCACGTCAGCCGAAGGCAAGGGCGCCATTTCCGACCGGCACCCCCTGGCCCTGGGCGCCCAGCGTCTCCGCAACGACCCCATCGCTAGGGATGAACCCCACTTCGACGCCATCCTGGCCGTGGGAACCCGCATGGCCTTCCCCGCCTGGCTAGGCGGGCAGCGCATTGTCCAGATAGACATTGACCCGGCGGAACTGGGCCGCAACTACGACAACACCTTCGGCATCCAGGGCGACGCCCGCGAGACCCTGGAAACCCTCCATCAGAACCTGGTCCAGCTCGGCCCTGCCCGCGAAAGCCGGGCCGGCGAGTTTGAAAGCCTGCGCCGGCACCGTGCCGAGTCCGCCTTGAGGGTTGAACCCCAGGAATCCATTACCGCCACCATCCGGGAAGTAATGCCCGACGACGGCATCCTCATTTCCGGTATGACCCAGATTGGCTACTACTGCCGCGCCTTCTATCCCGTTTACGAACCCCGCACCTTCCTTACCTCGTCCTATGCCGGCAACCTGGGCTATGCCTACCCGGTGGCCCTGGGGGCCAAGGTCGCCCAGCCCGACAAGGCCGTGGTGGCCGTGTCCGGCGACGGTGGCTTCTTGTTCAACTCCCAGGAACTGGCCACCGCCGTTCAGTACGGCATCAACGCCGTGGTTATCGTCTTCAACGACAACGCCTACGGCAACGTGCTGCGCGACCAGGTAAACCGCTTTGAGGGTCGGGTGTACGGCGCCGCCCTGCACAATCCCGACTTTGTCAAGCTGGCCGAAGCCTACGGCGCCAGGGGCGTGCGGGTGGAGCCGGAAAAACTGGGCCCGGCGCTGCAGGAAGCCCTGTCCGTCGATGCTCCTACCCTGATCGAGGTGCCGGTGCAGGCCATGCCCACCCCCTTCGAGTAAAGGGGGCAGAGCGGGTCTCCGGCAGCGATAGGGAGGCTGTTTCTTGCAGGATTCCGTAAAGAACCCCATCAAGAGAGGGCCCGTCCGTTTCGGTATCTTCGACTGGATAGACTCCAACGGCGGACAGGCAGCCGACCTTTACGAGCAGCGCCTCAAGTACCTGGAATATGCCGACGCCGCCGGCTTCTACTGCTATCACATGGCCGAGCACCAGGGCACGCCCCTGGGCATGGCCCCGTCGCCCAGCCTTTTCCTGTCTGCCGCTGCCCAGCGCACCAGGAACATCCGGTTGGGCCCCCTGGTCTATCCTCTGCCCTTCTACAATCCCCTGCGCCTGGTGGAAGAGATTTGCATGCTGGACCACCTCACCCGGGGCCGCATGGAGGTCGGCGTCGGTCGGGGCATTTCCGCCTATGAACTGGACTTCTTCGACATCGACGTGGACCGGTCAAGGGAAATGTTCCGGGAGGCGTTGGATATCCTCCTCATGGGCCTCAAGACGGGCAGGGTTACCTACAAAGGAGAGCATTACACCTTCAACGACGTAACCCTGCCGGTACAGCCCTGGCAGAAGCCATATCCGCCCCTCTGGTATCCCACCGCCAACCCCGACTCCATCCGGTGGATTGCCGCCGAGGGGATAAGCACCGTCACCCACTACCCGCCCATGGAGGTCATGCGGGAACACATCGATTTGTACAAGTCGGTCTGGGACGAGAACCGGGGCCGGCCCGACCGCATGAACGCCCACGAACCGGAACCCAAGTTCGGCATAACCCGCCACATTTACGTGGCGGAAACGGACGCCGAGGCGCTTGGAGTTGCCCGGGACGCCTTCGCCGACTTCATATCCAACTTCAACCACCTGCGCATTCTCAACGGCGACGATACCGGCCGCACCGATTACCTTGCCGACTTTGACGGACGCCTGGCCGACGGTCTCCACATTGTAGGCTCGCCGGAGACCGTAACCCGCACGCTGAAGGAGCATCTGGACATCACCGGCTCCAATTACTTCGTGGGTTCCTTCTTCTTCGGCACGTTGACCGAGGAGCAGACGCTGAATTCTCTACGCCTCTTCGCCGAGCAGGTAATGCCCCACTTCGTGGATGGCGGCTCCGCTTGATCGGCCCGCTGCGATGCCAAGCCTGAAGCCGAGCCAGGACTGAATTTTGCGCGAATTCCATTCACTGCCTGAACTTTATGCCGGCATAGTGGCCTGCGTCCTTTGCCCCCGGCTGGTTGACTACCGGGAAAGGGTGGCGCGGGAGAAGGTTGCCAGGTTTCGGGGCCAGGACTACTGGGGGAAGCCCGTTCCTCCCTTCGGAGACCCGGAGGCCAGGCTCCTGGTAATGGGCCTGGCGCCGGCGGCCCACGGCGGCAACCGCACGGGCCGCTCCTTCACCGGCGACCCCAGCGGCGACTGGCTTTACGGCGCTCTCTATCGCGCGGGGTTTGCCAGCCAGCCAAGCTCCACTTCCCAGGATGACGGTCTGGTCCTTACCGGCGCCTACATTACCAACGCCGTCAGGTGCGCCCCGCCGGCCAACAAGCCTGCGCCGGCGGAAAAGGCCGCTTGCCAGCCCTTTCTGATCAACGAAATGCGGTTACTGCGGCAAGTCCAGGTTGTAGTCGCCCTCGGCAAGTTTGCCTTCGACGCCTACCTGCAGGCCCGCGCCGCCTCCGGCGCCGTCAATCCCAGGCCCCTGCCCAAATTCGGCCACGCCGCCACCTGCGAATTGAGCGACGGCATAACCCTGATATCCTCCTACCACCCCAGCCGCCAGAACACCCAGACAGGCAAGCTCACCGTGGAGATGTTTGATGGCATCTTCCAAAAAGCGCGAAAGCTGCTGGATGGCGAGGTGGTCGGCCAAACCAAAGCCAGGAATCCTCTGAATTAATCCCTTCCCCCTTGACGGGGGAAGGCTAGGATGGGGGTGACCGGTGCCCCTTCAACGACTTCAGACCCCTACTCCTCCCGCTCCAAAAACCGCCGCACCGACTCCATCATCGGCGACCGGTCGTAGGTCGCATACATTATCTGCGCGTTGCGTACCAGGTCTCCCGCAAAGAACCGCTCGTAATGCAGGCTGCGGGAACCAAACGCGCTGCACGAAATGTCCCACGCCAGGTGGAACAGCTTGGTCCGGTCCAGTGCCGACGCGGTGTCGGTGGCCAGGTAGTGTTCAATGTCTGGGGCAATTTCCGAGTCAAAGTCTGCCTGCCCCGGCAGGGCCATCAGGCTGCTGGACCCCAGCAATTGCATGATTTCCACCATGCGCGGGTAGAAACTGCGGGCGTACATATTCTCCGCCACGGTCAGCGGGAAGCGGGACGGCGTCACCAGCCCCCACTCGTCCGGGGCGGCGTCCACTTCGGCCGTCCTCAGCAGTGCTTTGATGATTTCCAGGTTCATTATCATCTCGGCGATGCGTTCCTGCACGTGGGCCTGGTCCCCCGAACCCAGCGTTTCCACCATCAGCGACGCGGTGCCCAGCAAGAATTCCGTCTTGGCCACCAGCCGGGTCACCACCTGGTGGAAACTGTGGTAAATCCACCCGGTGCGGTTGGTCATGTTGTTGCAGCTGTCCACGTTGCCCAGCAGAAATACCCGCTCCCAGGGCACCAGCACGTTGTCAAATATGGCCACCGCGTCCATTTCCTCGAATCGGGCGCCCAGCGGATGGTCGAAAGGAGTGCGGCCGTAGTCGAAACTCTCCCGGCAAATGTACCGCAGGCCGGGGGCGTTGCTGGGAATCGAAAAGGAAACGGCGTACAGGTCCGCGTTGTCCGCCGTGTGGTGCGAGCGGGACGGATAGACCGCAATTTCGTCGGACAGCGGCCCCAGGGTGGCCAGCACCCTCGCACCGCGCACCACGATGCCGGCGTCCGTCTCCTTGACAACCTTGAGCGCAACGTCCTCCGCCAAGGTGTCGGTTATGTAACGCTGCGGCGAACGGCCGCGCTGGGGATTGACCAGGGTGTGCGTCAGGCACAGGTCCTGCTCCCGGATATGCTCGTAGTAGCGCCGCACGTTCTCCCCAAACCCCTCCCTGTCCTGGTCGAAATAGGGCGCGGCCGAGGCCATGGCCACGAAGGCGGCATTCATGTAGTCGGGAGTGCGCCCCATCATCCCGCCGTGGTACGTGGCCCAGCGGTAGAACATCCGGCGGCGGCGTTCCAGGTCTTCCAGCCCCTGGGGCATAATGAAGGACATGCCAACCCGCTCGCCCGAGGTTGGAGACCTGTATGTCATCTCATCCGCCAGGTCAGGCTCGTTCTGCATGTCATACAAGGCCGCCACCGACCGGGCACCGTTGGCAAACCCGGGGTGCGAGGTGACGTCCTTCACCCGCTGCCCGCCAACCCACACCTCCGGCGGCCGCTCCCTCAATCCCTGCAGGTATTCTTCCCCGCTGCGAATCCCCATGACATCAGCCTCCCTGTTTCTTCCAATACATTATATCAGCCTTAAGAATATATACGCACCAGGACTAGGAATTGAATCGGGCCAGTCGCGTTTTAGCAAATAGCCATTCGCCACCGCCAAAACTGTAATTCTGAATCCGCCTCAGGCGGATGAAGAATCTAAACTCCCTCCCACAAACCGTCCTTCGGACCCGCAGCCGGGCTTTGGGGAAGAATTCCAGGCCCTTCCGCAAGTTCAGGGAGCAACGATTTCTGGCTAAGGAGTGCCACTTGACTTAAGACGTAATTGCCCTGGCCGCGTCTCCATCCTGATTGCATACCAAGGCAAACGGGGTTATATTCTTGAAGACGTAGCCCATAAGCCGGCTCGGGCTCACCACACCGGGTGGCGCCCGATTCTCGACGCTACAAAGGAGAAAGCATGATTTACGAGGTACGTACCTACACCCTGGAACCCGGCACGGTGCCCCAATTCGAGGAAAGCTTCGCCGAAGCTCTTCCCCACCGCGAAAAATACTCCCCCCTCGCCGCCTTTTGGCACACCGACATCGGCACCCTGAACCAGGTGGTGCACGTCTGGGGCTATGACGACCTGCTGCAGCGCGAACAAATCCGCGCCGAGGCCGCCAAGGACCCCAACTGGCCGCCCCGGGACACCAGCATGATTATGACCATGGAGTCTGAAATCTGGAATCCCGCCTCCTTCATGCGTCCCCTGGGTGGCGGGCAGGAACTGGGCAGCGTGTACGAAATGCGCATCTATACCTACAAGCCCGGCTCCATTCCCGAACTGCTCAACCGTTGGGAGAAGGCCCTGCCCTGGCGGGAACAGTTCTCCCCCTGCGTCGCCGCCATGCACTCCGAACTGGGCGGCCTTAACCGCTGGATGCACGTTTGGCCCTACAAGGACCTGAACCACCGCGACGAGATTCGCAAGGCTGCCAGCGGCACGCCCAACTGGCCCTCCGGCGCGCCCGGCCGCATCAGGCAGGAAAACAAAATCCTGATTCCGGCATCCTTCTCCCCCATGCGCTAGCCTGCCCCTGGCCTGTGCCGCGCCCCTGCCCGCGCTAATCCCCGGGCGGGGGCGCGATTTTTACCGCCAAGTGCGCCCCATGCATAATGACAGCCTGATTGACTCCCTGGAAACGCCGGCCTTCATCTACGACGAGGCCGAAGTCCAGCGGGTTCTCGACATAGCCCACGCTCTCCAGCGCGACACCGGCTGCCACATGCTCTATTCCGTCAAGCCCCTGTGCCTGCAGCCCCTGCTGGAAATGATGGCGCCCCAACTGGCCGGATTCGCCGTCAGCTCTCCCTTTGAAGCGCGCCTGACCCGGTCCGTGCTGCCGCCAGACGGGTCGATACATTTCACTAGCCCCGGCATCCGCCCTCATGAGGCTGCCGAACTGGCGAGCCTCTGTGATTATGTCTCCTTCAACAGCCTGAGCCAGTGGCGCAGGTACAGGTCCCAGTTTCTCGGCAGCGCCCACGTCGGCCTCCGGGTAAATCCCGGCCTGTCTTTCCTCGACGACGAACGCTACGACCCCTGCCGTCCACACTCAAAGCTGGGCATACCCCTGTCCCAACTGGCTTCCACGTCCTGCTTCGCTGAATCCGACATGGCCGGCGTCGACGGCATCCTCGTCCACTCCAACTGCGAGTCCACCAACTTCAACGAACTCCACCGGACCGTTGACCTCGTCGCATCCAAAGTCCCCCGCATATTGGACAGTATCAGCTGGATAAACCTGGGCGGCGGCTACCTCCTGAACGACGCGGTTGACCTGGAACCACTGCGCCAGGTAATCCGTTTCCTCCGGTCGGAATATGGCCTTGAAGTGTTCCTGGAACCCGGCGCCGCCTTCGTCCGCTCGGCGGGCAGCATAGTATCCTCGGTGCTGGACGTCTTCCCCAGCGGCGGCAAAAACGTCGCAGTCCTGGACACCACTGTCAATCACATGCCCGAGTTGCTGGAGTTCGATTTTGAACCCGACGTGGCCGGCCACGACGACAACGGCCGCTGGCCCTGCATTCTCGCCGGTTGCACCTGCCTGGCGGGGGATGTCTTTGGCGAATATCGATTCAATCAACCGCTGGAACCCGGCGACCGGGTGGTAATCCTGAACTCCGGGTCCTACTCCATGGTCAAGGCCCACACATTTAACGGCGTAAACCTGCCCAGCATTTACGCCGCTGACCAGCAGGGCCGGCCGCATTTGCTGCGAAAGTTCACCTACGAAGACTATGCCGTCCGGTGGGAGGCCAATGTCCGCTATCCTGTGTGAAAGGGAAATGATCGTTCCCGCCGGCCGCCACGATTCGTCCGCCCTGGCTGACCTGGAACGGGGCGTCCTCGGCGCCCTGGCCGACGGTGAGTCGCCTGTCCGGATGGCCGTCACCTCATCCACGGCCCGCGAATATCGCTGCGAGGTAGCCCTCGCATCCGGGCTGGAGGGCCCCTCCATTCCCTCAATCTTTCGGTTCGTGCCCCGTCCCATCGAGAATACCGCCGCCTTCAACTGCGTACTGCTGGTGCCCACCGGCGTCGGCGCCGAAATCGGTGGCCACGCCGGCGACGCCACCCCGGTCGCCGCCCTGCTTGCCGCCGCCTGTGACACCCTCATTACCCACCCAAACGTGGTCAATGCCTCGGACATCATCGACATACCCGCTAATTCCCTTTACGTGGAAGGCAGCGTAATCGCCCGTCTTCTCATGGGCGACGTCGGCCTGCAGCGCGCCCGCAACAACCGCATGATAGTGCTGTTGGGTCACCACGAAGACGAACTGTTCGTAAACGCCGCGATAAACTCGGTAAACGCCGCCAGGGCAACCTACGGCCTCACCGTGCCCGCCATCGTCCGCCTCGGCCCCGACTTTGAAATGGAGTCCGAATATACCCAGTCCGGCCGGGCAGCCGGCCGTGTCCGCGGACTGGACTCAATCTTCGATGCCCTGAATGACCAGAGGGGCAATTTCGACGCAGTCGCGATTTCGTCCCAGATAGGCGTCCCACCCGGTTTTCACGCCGAGTATTTCGAGAGCAACGGCGAAATGGTGAACCCCTGGGGAGGCGTTGAGGCCATGCTGACCCACGCCATTTCCGCGGCGTACGGCGTTCCCTCTGCCCACGCCCCCATGCTGGAAACCCAGGAGATTGCTAACGCCGACCCCGGCCTGGTTGACCCCCGCATGGCTGCGGAAGCCGTCTCCCTGGCCCTCATTCAGTGCATCCTGAAGGGCTTGCAGCGCAGCCCCGCGATAGTAAACGGTCCGGCGGCCATGGCCCACCTGGCCACCATAACCGCCGCCGATGTTGGATGCCTGGTAATTCCCGACGGTTGCCTGGGAATACCCGTCCTGGCAGCCCTGGAACAGGGAATCAAGGTCATCGCTGTCAGGGAGAACCGCAACCTGATGCAGAATGACCTTTCCCTCCTGCCCTGGCAGGCCGGCCAGTTCTACCTGGCCGAAAACTACTGGGAAGCGGCCGGCCTTATGGCGGCCATAAAGGCCGGTATCGACCCCGCGGCAGTCCGCCGCCCCATCCGCCACGCGCAAATTCACCGTCGGGGTGGCTGACTTCGGCATTCGCCTGGCACACAGAAAAGAAAAAAGGGACGCCTCGGCGCCCCTATTCAAATGCTCGGATTGTCGCCGGTTTCTACCCAGGCAACAGGCCTTCCCCCGTAAAGATGCTTTCCGCCTCCTCGAGGGACAGGTCCGTCTCCGGGAGTATCAAGTCCGACTCAATCAACTCGTCCAGCGGGACCGGCTCCCCCTTCTCCCTCACCAGGCTCTCCATTTCCAGCAGCAGGGTATGGAGGGCATCCCGGTCCTCGGCCTCAACCGCTTCCACCATGCGGTTGTCCAAACTGTTAAGCTCGTCTATGGCGGCGCCGGGCAGGTTGAACTGACCTTCGCCGAGAATTCGCACAATCATGGATTTGCCACCTACCCTTGAGACTGGCCGGAGCCCCGGTTTCTCATCGCATCCAGTTCCGCATCAATATCCGTCTGGGCCGCCGGCAGGGCCGCGGTGCTGCGACCGCCACCCTTCAGCGCGGCCAGTTCCTCTTCCACGCCCTGCGATATGGAAATCTGGGCCAACTCCCGCTCGATTTCATCCCTGGGCCCCCCGAAGTCATCCAGCACGCCGGTCTCCACCAGTTCATCAATGGCGCCGGCCTTGGCCCGCATCTGCTCGGTCTTGTTCTCCGCCCGCTGTACGGCCATGGAAACGTCGCCCATTTCCTCCGATATCCCGCCCAGGGCGGAACCTATCCTGACCTGGGCCTGGGCGGCCGTGTACTGGGCCTTGATGATTTCCTTCTTGTTGCGGAAGGCGTCAACCTTGGCCTGTAGTCTCTGCTCGGCGATGGTCAGCTTCTGCTGCTCCTGCTCCATGCCTTCAATCTGTTCGTCCAGGCCCTGGAGCTCTATCATCGCGTTCTGCTTCCGTTGCAGGGCCAGCCTGGCCAGGTCCTCCCGGTCGGCCTCCAGCGCCTGCTTGGCCTGCCGCTCCAGCCGCTCGATGTTCTCTCGCACCTTGCCCGCCTGCTGCTGGATTCGGCGCTTGGCGGTCACCATTTCCACCACGCCCCGCTTCACATTCTGGAGCATTTCCAGTTGCTTCTCGTAGGAGTAGTCCAGCGTTTCCCGCGGGTCTTCCGCCGAGTCCAGGATTCGGTTCATTTTCGACTTTACTATGGTTGACATCCTTGAGAACATTCCCATGGGTGCTACCTCCACCTCCGATTATTGCCCGCTCGAAGGGCTACAGGCCAGGCCCCGGCAAGTTTTCATCCCCGCTCCGTTGGAACGACTGAAGACGTGCCCAACGGCCTCTCATCAGTATCTGTCTTTCTTGCCGAAAATTGCCATCGCTCCAACAATAACGCCCAGGACGATACAGACCGCCCCCAAAATCCACAGCAAAAAGTTGAGGATGCCGCTGACCAGCAGTACCCCCACCACCAGCAGGAAAATCGCCACTCCGATGCCGCCAAAAGATCCCATAATCGTCACTACCTTGCTCCCTTCAGAATGACCGGTCTCCGCTGCCGGCTCCATCAACTTATTTCAACAATACCCGCCCCGCCATTAGGGGTCAAGGGCAACCCACCCCAGGGATATCGCATTTCACGTTTGGAAACAAAACGTCCCTCCCCCGCAGGTCGTAGATGCGCCCTTGGCGTGCAGGAACCTCCAACCAGGCCCCGTTTCCTTCCACCACCGGCTGATAAGAAGGCATGACTGCCCAATCCTTTCCCGCACCAACCCTCCACTGACAACCACCCCCTGCCACCCATGATAACCCCCGGCCACCATAAAACCATGACCCACAGATACCCCACCCCTTCGTAGGGGCGGGTTTATAACCCGCCCTGCCCCGGGGTGAATGCCGTTGTAGGGGCGGCCCTCGCAGAATCCGCCTCAGGCGGACCCTTGGCGGTTCGAAGGACGCGTCCATTCGTGTACAAGACACGGGCCAACCACCACCCTGGCGCCACTTGCCACTCCCCGCCCGTGCTATTATGTAGTGACTCTGGCGCCGGGAATCAACCATGCGGTCTCCGGCCCCAGGAACCATTAGCGAGGACTACTAAACATGCTGCGCTCACTATTCGGCAGAGGCGGAAGAAAACGGAATGAGCCGGCAGCCCGCATCGACAGCAGCGTCCGGGACGCCAGAGTTGGGGACGTCGTGGTAGTGAACGGGTTTGCCCTGGAATACGAAGACTGCTTTTTTGTTGTCGAGAAGGTGCATCGCTACGGCGGCAGCGGCATAGTCTGGTACGAACTGGTGCTCGCCGACGCCGACAACCGCCTCTGGCTGGAGTGGTCCGAGGATGGGGCAGACCTCTTCGTTACCGCCACCGACAACCGCCGGCCCGTTGGCCTGGAATCAATTGGGCTGGCCGAGTCCCACCTCCTGGAGATGGAGGAACGCAGGTCCATCGACCGCTCCATTGAGATTGACGGATTGAGGTTCTTCTACCGCAACAGTTTCGAAGCCTTCTATTTCAGGGACAACCGCCCCACCGACGGCGAGGGCTTCTATTTGTGGGAATTCCTTTCGGAAGACGAGAGCAAAGTTCTTTCCATTACCAAGTTCGAAGGTGTGCCCTTCGAGGCTCACTTCGCCCATATAATCCCCGCGGAAAACGTCGTGCTTTACCCTGGTGAGAGGCCCGAGCAAAGGAGCCGGTGACAAACTATGGAAACCCTGATTGACGCGCTGGTATTTTTCCCCCGTGGCCTCGTTTATGTCGCCCTTGGCGTAGTTGTATTGCTGCTGGCCAAGCTGGTCAGGAGCGCAATTACCACCCACAAGGAGGACGAGGTCGTCGTTCAAGGCAAGAACCTGGCTGAAGCCCTGCGCCTTTCCGGCTACCTGATCGGTGTAGTCCTTGTGTTCGTGGGGGCCGTCTATCAGCCGGCCCACCTCGCCATCCTGGACGCCGGGCTCGGATTCGACGCCCAGTTCGGCCTGGATGTGCTGCGGGTGTTCCTCTACTCCCTGGCCGGCATAATAGCCCTGAACCTGCTGCGACTCTCCATGGACAAGCTGGTCCTGTACAAGTTTGACGTGGAGAAGGAAATATTGGAGGACCGCAACGTCGGTACCGGGGCCGCGGAATTTGGCATCAATGTTGCCACCGGCCTCATGATCGCCGGCTCCCTCTCCGGCGCCGGCGGCGGGAGCGAACTTTCCGAAGCCGTCACCACCCTGGTCTTCCTCGTCCTCGGCCAGGTGGTGCTGATCCTGTTTGCCCTTTTCTACCAGCTGACCACCTCATTCGACCTTCACGACGAGATTGAGAAAGACAACGTGGCCGTGGGAGTGGCCTTCGGCGGCAACCTCATTGCCATCGGACTGGTAATGCTCAAGGCCCTGTCCGGCGACTTCCTCAGCTGGCAGCAGAGCATCATCGAGTTTGCCGTCTTCGCCGTAATCGGTTTCGTACTCCTGTATGTGCTCCGCCTCCTGGTGGACCTGCTCGTCCTGCCCCGCGTCAACGTCGCCCAGCAAATGAGCGGCGAACGAAATACCGGAGTGGCCCTGGTTGAAAGCGCCGTAGTAATCAGCAGCTCACTAATACTGTTCTTCGCAATCTGATTACTAATTCAAGAGGCTCTTCCCCCATCAAGGGGGAAGAGCCTGCCCTGAGCTTGTCGAAGGGTCAGTATGGGGGTGACGACAGACCGGGTCCTGCTCCCTGGCCAAGGTTCCCTGCTTTGCAGACGGCTCTGAGACAGTTACTTACTCCCGCGAGTCTTCCGGCAACTCGCTCAGCCTGCCGGCAATCCGTACGTTGGCGGCCCTTTCTTCCTGCCGGCGCCGGGACTCTTCCAGCCACGATAGTCCCTGCTCCAGTATCTCGTCCAGCAAGTCTGCCGGCGTCACCGTACGGTCCACCACGGGTTCCAGGACCCTGTTATAAAAATCGGGATCACAAACCCGGTCTGCCCAGTCGCCGGCAAATTCATCCAGGGTTCCGTCGTAAAGTCTCAGGAGGAACACCGCCCGAACAGGGTCAACATTGTCGGCAACATAGGCCTCCACCCTCAGGTCGTCCCCAAGGCCGGTGCCAAACAGGGCCTGGCCGGAATCGTCGTCCCACACCACGTCCTGGAAGATGTCGTAGCGGTCTATGTAGCTCTCGGTTTCGGCCAGCAACCTTCCGATAAACCGCCGGCCTTCCGCGGTAATGTCGGCGCCCTCTCCGGTCGCCGAAGGTACCGCCAGGCCCAGGTCCAGGACCCGTTCCACCGCCGGTCTCAGGCCGCTGCCATCCGCCAGCGAATCCGGGTCCGGCAAAGTTACTTCATGCTTGTCCAGGAAATAGACCACCGCGCAAAGCTGAAGCCAGCCCAGGAGGTCCGCCTCCCCGGCATCGTAACCCTGCCCCGACGCGTATTCCAGGGCGTTGTACACGGGGGTCAGCAGCAAGCACAAGCCGCCGGCTTCCAGTCCCGGCACCAATGGAGGGTAAGACTCAGTGGCATCGTCAGCCGGGAGCAAAGCCCTGGAAAGCTCCCGCACATCAAGACGGCACAAGCCGGCCCGACTCTGGTCCGCCACCAGCAGGAAGCTCTCGTAAATCTCGGGCAGGTCGGGGTTATCCAGCAGGTCCAACGATTCCTGGATCAGGGCCCGGCCCTCCTCGTCAGCGGGAAAGGCCATGTCAACCAGGGCGCCGTAATCGAGGTTCGCCGCTTCTGCTGGCAGGCGCAATTCCAGCAGCGCGTCCGCCGGCAATCCGGCAAGTTGCATCCGTAGCTCAAGGCGATTGTCCACGTTGCTGAACTCAGCGATGCCGTTTCCTCAAGCTCAGGTGGCCCCCGCCTCCGCTGAAGCTGCCGCTCCTGGCCCTGGAAGCGGATGAACCGAACCCGGAACCCGAACTGCTCCTGGAAATGGCGCTGCTCGAGCGGAAAGCCCCCGAGCTTCTCTGGGTCTGCTGGTAGGACTGGCGGTTGGAACTCAGGTTGCGGCTGGAGTCCTGGTACCTGGAACCGGCAAAACCCTGCTGTCGGGACGTGTATCGGCTGTTTCGGGCCGCCTGCGTTCCGTACCTGCTGGACTGGCGGTAGTTGGCCCGGCCCTGCCTGATTGCCGGCCCCCGGCTGACCGGCGTGTGGTAGAAATAAGGGCCGGGCATGAATGCAGTGGCCAGCATATATCCAAACAGAAAGTTCCCGGCGCCAAAGCTGCTGTGGTAGTAGCTGTTGGCATGATGCCCCCGCATTTCGTGCTGGTCGTTGTTCTTCACTATGCTGAACAGCAGGTCATCCCGGCCATCTTCAATCTTGTTGTTGCCATTGAGGTCTTCCCAACCCTCCAGGACAAGGCGGTCGCCGTCCTGGTCGGCCCGGATTAGGATAATGCCGTCGCCTTCATAAATCTCGTTGACCCGGTTCTCAAACTCCGTGGCGCTCTTGGAATCCTTGAAGGCTTGCTGTACGTCATCCAGGTTAATGCGGCCCGCGGCGCCGTCCGTGGCGGCCCAGGACTCGTAGGAAGGCCCGCCGCAGGCGGCTATCAGCGGCGATCCGGCCACCATGCTCCCGGCAAACAGGGCAGTGCTCAGTCTCTTCAGTCTTGGCGCCATAATGACTCCTTGTATTTCGGGTCCCTTCGTTTCGGTAATGAAAAACGCAATACTCGATTCTCTGCTTGAAAGTGGCGATGCCAACCCATGCCGGTTATGTCAGCAGGGCCAGAAGGTCCTGCTCCACTTCGGCCTCTTTCCCCGATTCGTACAGATTCCGGTTAAGCAATTCTGGTGGGAAGGTCAGCAGCCTGGAACAGAAGGCATCCTCTACCGATTCATTAAACTGCTCCCACATATCTCTGGCATGGATTATGTAGTCTGCTACCGCACTCTTATGGTAATGGCCGCCAGCCACAGAACTGAAGACAGCCTGTTGCAGGTCGGCCAGGTGTTCGCGCCACTGGTGGTCCCCGCACTCCAGCAGCAACTCGCGGGCCATTGATTCCAGCCGCCTGTTGCCCACCATCGTGCGGATTCCATCCAGCTTGTCTTGCAGTTTGTCACGAATGAGGTCCGGCAGAATGTCCAGCGGTTCACCGACAAAGGGTGATAGATCGATCTCATAGCGGCCACGGGCTTCCTCGGACAGCCCCTGGAAACGCGCCGAGTAACCACTGGAATCCATCCCTGGGAAATGGCTGTTGACCAGTTGAGCGGCCACGGCGCGAGCAATGTCGGGAAAGCGTTCCCGGAGTTCATAGCCGTTCAAAACTTCCCGGCGGCTCTGGTAGTAGGAAGCAGTGTGGGCATCGCATACCGCCGCGTAATCACCGGCTGAACTGCGGGCAATAGCCGCTTCCTGCTCGGCATCGTCCTGCCGGCGGGCAATGTAAGACTCGATGGCCCGGCCGTCGTGGAATGCCCTATCACTCGCATCCAGGCATTGCTGCGATTTCGGTTTTCGATGCTCCAATGGAAGCAGCGATCCGTCATCCCAGGAAAGCAACTGCCTGGACGAACCAAAAAGACCCTGGCGCCCACTCCTTCCCTTCAGTTGCACGGCCACTCTTGGGAAACTGCTGAATTCGGCGTTGATTACGTGCAGGCCCAGCCCAAACTCCCATTCCGGCCCTTCCGACGGCGGGCAATTCGAGCCAAAGGATTTACCAGACCGCCTCACGGTAATGAAAAATTGATGCCTGGCTTGTGACCGGGCAATCGCCAAATCTGGACGCTGTTCCAGCGCGGATGACAGAACATCGGCTTCTTCGCTGGAGTAGCAAAGTATTCTGAGTGTGGACGTCGCGGCTTGGATTTCTTCCTCAATCCGGCGTACCCAGTTCCGGACAAGAGCATCGTCCAGTTCCGGGTCCAGGACAATATCCGTGCCCCTGCCCGCCATGCTGGTAGCCACCGTTACCGCCCCAATCCGGCCCGAGGTTCGCACAATCGACGCCTCTTCATCGCTGTTGACGGCATTAAGCATGCGGTGCTCGATGCCGGCCCGGGTCAGCGCCTCGCTTATCCGGTGGGAAGCGTTGATGCTTTGCACGCCTACCAGCGCCGGCCGGCCAAACCGCCGGCACAATTGGACCTCCTCGACCACGGCGGCGATTTTCTCCGCCTCCGAACCGTAAACGTGGGAAGGAAGGTCTACTCGGCGGGAGCCGTTAGTAAGGGGAACTGAAACCACTTCAAGATGATAGCGTCGTTGAAATTCCTGGCTGGCAGCCAGCGCCGTGCCCGTGATTCCGGATAGGGACCGGTACCGGTTGGCGAATCCCTGCACCGATATCTGGGCCAGGCTTTCGCAATCCGGGTTTATGGTCACTCCTTCCTTGGCTTCCAGCGCCGGTTGGAGCCCGTGGCGGTAAAGATTGTCAGGCTTGGTCCTCCCCGTGTGCTTGTCCAGGATGACCACGGAGTCCTCATTGACTACGTAGTCCCGGTTCCTTTCGAGGAGCAGGTGGGCCCGCAGGGACTGGTAAACCTGGTTGGCGATCTGCAGCCTTCTGGCCGTCTTCCGGGAGAGGCGAGCCTCTGTTTCCCCGCTCTGCTCTGCGTCGTTCGAATGGGGGCAGAAGTCGCCCAGCCGCTCCGTCAACAAATTCAGACCCTTCTCGGTAAGGGTTACGAATCTCCTTTGTTCGTCCACGAGGTAGTAGAGTTCGGAAGTCAAGGCAACATCCGGCACATCGCCGCCGTCGGGAAATGCGGCATTCATGCCCCGGCGGTAGGAACGTTGATTCAGACGGGCATTGCGGCGCGCCCCCTCGTCAAAGGGGTCGGCCAGCAAGGCGAGGCAGAGTTGGGCGCCGTAAGCGGGGCTGTCCGGATGCAGTCGCTCGGCATTGGCGGTGTATTCCCGGCCCAGCGCCCGTTGTAGATTCACCAGTTCCCTAACAGCCTGGTCGACCCTCTGCCAGGGTTGCGGCAGCTTTGACGGCGCCCCGGCAATGATTAACGGCGTGTCTCCCTCATCGATGAGGGCCTGGTCTGCCTCATCCACGATGGCGACCTGCAAGGGTGACTGGACCCCTTCCCCAGCCTTAGAGACCAGGTTATCCCTCAGGTAATCGAAGCCGAACTCTCTTACTGTGCCGTAAACGATGTCGCACTTGTATGCGGCCCGTCGTTCCGCCTCATCCATTGGTTCCAGGATGACGCTGACGGTTAATCCCAGGGATCGATACAGCGGAGCCAGCAACCGGCAGTCCCGGTCGGCCAGATAGTCATTGGCAGTGTGAATGTGGACCCGCTGGCCCAGGACGGAATGCATCACGGCGGCAAAAGCTATGGCAATTGTTTTGCCTTCGCCGGCATGCATTTCCACGACTTTGTTGGAGAGCAAGTGAATACCGGCCAGCAATTGCTGGTCCGTTGGGTCAAAGCGGCAGTGGCCGTCAGTATCCGCGCGGCGCAGGGCCCGATAAAAGCTGGCATTGAGAAGCAGGTCGGAGCCGTAATATCCGCTTCCCGCGGCTTGGACTTGTGCCGTGGCAGCGAGAATAGCCTTCTCCTCTGCCTCCAGTTCGGCACATACCGGGATGTCTCCCAGGACCTGGTTAAGGCGGGCGAAATCCCTCTTCTCCTGGTCGTATTCGAAAATCCGCCATGCGCCCAGTCGTCGCCGGATTCCTTCGTTGACGATGGCAAAGACCCTGGCAAGGTGGACTTCAGAGCTGAGCCCGCGCTGGCCGTCACGATTAACTTCTTTCGCCTTCTGAATTGCCGCCTTCAACTCCTGGTCCGACCAGTTCTCTAGTCCCAGGTCGGAATGAAGGGACCTGATACGGCCCACCAGTTCCTTCTCTTGGCCCCGCCGTATCGCAGGCTGATAGTCCAATAATTCTCGGCCAAGATTCAGCGCCCGACGGAACAAGCGTTTCGGCAGTTCAGGGCAATGCGCAAATGGCCGGCGATGTACCTGGGTGATATGGACGGTCATCTCTCTCGACAGGGAAACCGGGATGGCCGGTGGTCAGGTCATTCGCATAACCACCAGGCCTGCCTCGTGACCGGGGACGTCCCAACCATTATAACGGAGGAGCAAGTGTTCTTTCGCCGCCAGTATACCCTCCGCGGCGCCTGGGTAAGTTTCGCAGAATTGCTGACCCAGTTCCGTATCGAGGGTCCAGTTCCGGTCCACCTGGCAACGGTACGCCGCCCTCCTGGCTATTTCCTGGTATTCCGCTGCCAGCCGCCGAAATTCCTGGTCGCTGCGGTAGGGTATGGGAGTCACGTAATAGTCCCCGGACAGGAAGAGACCCAGTTCATTCTCAAATACCTGCACCATGTCGGTGTCGCCCAGCCACCCCTCCATTGCGAAGAAGAGGTCCCGGGGAATGTCCTGCGGGGCCCGGTGGTAGTAGTAACGCTCCTCGGCTTCCACCATCTTCACCGCCACAAAGGGTTTCTCCTCATAACCCAGTAGCTGTTCAGCGTCGTCTCCCACCAGGAACAGGTAAGGAATGTTGCCATTGGTGGCGTCAACCAGAACCGGAACGCCGTCCACGTTGTACAGGAGGGCAGCGTGCTGCCAGTAGCGCATGTACCTCCGGGCAAACCTGAAATCGAATGTCCGGAGCATTTCCCTGAGCCTTGCTACCGGCGCCGGGTCTTTGGCTTCGTCGCCGCCGATCAGGTACTCAGATTCAAACCCGTAGTGGTCTGTCAGGAATTTCAGGGCCTGTACCTTTTCGGTGCAGATTCCCCCTGCGCCGCCCGATATGTTGCGGACGGTTTCATCCCCGGCCTTGAACATGAGCTTTTGACCGGTGAACCTGGAATAGTTCTCGAACTCGCTTTCCCAGATGGCTTTGGCAAGAGAATCGAGGAATTTAAGCCTGTCGGCATGGCTGTCCAGCGCCATCACGCTGGCAGCCGTGGATGCTCCCAGACTTCCTTCCAGGGAGTGGGCAACAAATGCCTCGAAGAATGAGGGGTCATTTCGCCAACGGCGGCGATGGAAGCCGGTCCAATTGCGCTCGTACCCCACATCCAGGCGGTCCACCGCAATCTCCGTCAGCGATGCATCAGTATCCCCAACAATTATTTCAGCAGTCGAGGGGACTTCATGGAGCTCCAGTGTCCGGTCGTCTTGCCGAAAAGCGACGCCGGAAAAGACGTTGGTGAGGTTTCCGAAATCATCACAGGCGTATACCAGGTCCTGGATAGCCTGTAGAGAGAGGAGGGCTTCCGGAGTGATGGCGCCTCGTTCAGGCAGGTCCTGGTCGTCCAGGCGCAACAGGTACTTGTGGAGCAACTGCCCAAGAGAGAGGCCAATATCGGTTTCCGCCAGTCGCAGCGTTGCGGTGCGACGGGTCAAGGAATCATGCAATCGCAAAAAACTGGTTGAACTACTCACGTTTAGCCGGGCGTCCGCGGGCCAAGGCCCGACAACAGAAAGGAACCGCATTTCGGCGGTTCCCTGAGCCGGTTTCGTTACAAATGGTCGGGGTGAGAGGATTCGAACCTCCGACCTCTTCGTCCCGAACGAAGCGCGCTAGCCACTGCGCTACACCCCGAATTTTTGCCCTCCGCATATCCTGACAGGTCCCGGACAACCAAATTGGCACAACGTTTGCCGTGAACTGGGCCAGGTAATTGGCGAATTCCATTATACAACAACGAATGTGGTATCAGGTAGGCCAATTGCCTGGGCCGTTGCCTTTGTGGCCGCCCCCGCCTTACTAATGGCCTGCCTGGTCAGTAACCTTCTACCTGAACCGCGGAAAGCTAGCCCTCCTGATTGCCCAGCATTTCGTCCGCGATTTCACTCAACTTTGCCTTGTTAAGCACCCCATCCCACTTACGGTGCAGGGTGCCGTCCGCCTTTACAAAAATGGTCGTGGGCAGACCCAGGACGCGGTGCGACTCCACGACGGAACCATCATCAGTGAACCCCGCCACATAGGAAACTCCCAGTTCTTCCAGTAGTTTCCGGGCATCTTCCTTGGAACCCAGGCCCAGGAACTGGCCCATGTCGACGCCCACCAGGGTAACCCGACCCTCGTACTCGTCCGCGAACTCCTGGAACTCGGGCATCTCGGCCCGGCATGGGGGACAAAGCCCTGCCCAGTAGTTGAGCACCACGGGCTTGCCTCGCAGGTCCGACAGGAGGACTTCGTCAGCTCCCACTTCATCCGCCCCCTGGTACAGGCCAATGGTAAAGTCGGTAACAATCGCCTCCGCCTCCCCTGTGCCGCCAGGTTCCAGGTCGGTGCTGCCGCCGCTGGTACAACCCGCCAGGAAGACAAAGGGCATCAGCAAGGCCAGCATTGAAATAACGAGCCAGTGTTTCCGAATCAAGAAACTCATACCCCAACTATTCTGATAGAGGACTATACATCGGTGCAAAGAACAACCAAGAGATTTTCCATTGGCAACTGAACTCCCAATGTCCACTTCTATCTACGAACCACAAGGACGAGTGGTTTGGAAACAGTTCGCCCGACCCGGAACATCATTGACAAATGCTTTCCAGGTCTACCCCACCAGGTTTCGCAGCCGGTCCTGGAATATGACCAACCGCTCCAGGGTTTGAGTCAAGCGACGCATCCACTGGTCTCCCAGGGCCCTGGTCGACAAGCGGATCTGGCGATTGCCTACGGTCGCGGCGGAACCCAGGGCCCGCTGCAGCGGCACTTTCGCGCTGCCCACGTCCTGGCACAGGCCCAGGGTTATGCCCCCGCTGGACTGGAGGACCGACTCCACTCCGGCAGCCATAGCCAGGATTCGCAGTTCCACCAGGGTCAGCAGGTTCTCCACCGCCGGCGGCGGCGGCCCGAACCTGTCCCGCATCTCATCCCGGAATCCCGGCACTTCCGCTCGCTCCCGGGCCCGGGCCAGGCGCTGGTACAGGGCCAGCCGGGTAGGAGTGTGGGGAATGTAACCTTCAGGAATGCTGGCCGCCACGGGCAGCTCAATCCGTGGCAACTCCACCGGCCCCGACAGAAGTTCCGCGTTTCCGTCGTTGTCTTCTCCCGACATCAACTCCGAGACGGCCTCGTCCAGCAACTGCCCGTACAATTCCAACCCCACGGCGTGAATCTGACCGCTTTGGGCCGCGCCCAGCAGGTTGCCTGCCCCGCGAATTTCCAGGTCACGCATGGCGATACGGAATCCGGACCCCAGTTCCGACGCCTCCAGGATGGCCTGCACCCTCTGTTCGGCGGCTTCCGTTATTCGCTGCCCTCTTGGCAGCAGCAGGTAGGCGTAGGCCCGGTGCTCACCCCGGCCCACTCGGCCCCGCAACTGGTAAAGCTGGGAGAGACCAAACCTGTCCGCCCGGTCCAGTATCAGCGTATTGACGTTGGGCATATCCAGCCCGGACTCGATAATTGTTGTGCAGACCAGTACGTCCGCCTCGCCGTCGGCAAAGGCCTCCATGACCTCTTCCAGTTCTGTCTCCGCCATCTGCCCGTGCCCGATCATAAAGGTCGCCTCGGGAACCAGTTCCGCCAGTTCCGCTGCCGTCTGTTGGATAGTCCGCACCCGGTTATGGAGGAAAAACACCTGCCCTCCCCGTTCAATTTCCCGGAGTATGGCTTCCCGGACCGTCTCCTCGTTGTATTCCGAGACGAAGGTCTTGACCGGCAGGCGCGCTTCGGGCGGCGTGTTCATCACGCTCATGTCGCGTATTCCCGTCAACGCCATGTGCAGGGTGCGGGGGATTGGTGTCGCGCTGAGCGTCAGTACATCCACCTGGTTGCGCAACCTTTTCAGGGTTTCCTTGTGGCCTACCCCGAATCGCTGTTCTTCGTCCACGACCACCAGCCCCAGGTTCTTGAACCTCACGTCCTTCTGGAGCAGGCGGTGAGTGCCGATTACTATGTCCACCGACCCGGTCTCCAGGCCCTCCAGGACTTCCTGCTGCTCCCTGGGGGTGCGGAACCGGCTCAACACTTCCACGTGCAGTGGGTAGGGGCTAAGCCGGTCGCTGAATGTTGCGTAATGCTGCTGTGCCAGCACGGTTGTGGGCACCAGCAGGCCCACCTGCATCCCGTCCGAAACGGTCTTGAACGCCGCGCGCAGGGCCACCTCCGTCTTGCCGTAGCCCACGTCGCCGCAGATGAGGCGGTCCATGGGCTTTCCCTCTTCCATGTCCGACTTTACTTCTTCTATGGCCCGTACCTGGTCCGGCGTTTCCTGGAAGGGGAATGAGTCTTCCAGCTCTCTCTGCCAGATGGTGTCCTGTCCGAATTCGTGGCCCTGGGCCGCCTGGCGGGACGCATAGAGCCGTATGAGTTCCTCCGCCATTTCCCGCGCCGACCCCTTCACCCGCTCCTTGATTCGGGCCCAGTCCGCCGTGCCCAGCCGGGTCAGGGTTGGCGGCTGGTCCTGGGCCCCCACGTAGGCGCCCACCCGGTCCAGGTGGTCCGTCGGCACGTACAACTTGTCGTTCTCGGCGTACTCCAGCACCAGGAATTCCTTGTCTTCGCCGTTGTCCTCCATCTGGGTTGTGCCGGCAAACCGGGCCACCCCGTGGTCCACGTGGACGACGTAGCTGCCAGGGATCAGGTCAGAAAGGACAATGTCCTCTCCCAACTGTTCCCGGCTGCGCACCGGGCGGTACCGCCGCTCCTTGACCGTACCGAACAACTCGGCGTCGGTAAGCAGCGTCATGGGAGGATGGTTGTTGTTTCCTTCTACCTCCCAGCCCTCGTTCAGGTAACCGGGGACCAGGCAGACCTGCCCTCGTTCCGGTGGCTCTTCGAGGCTGTCGGCCAATCTTGCCGAAATCCCCGCTTCACCCAACACTTCAGACAACCTTAGAGTGTGCTGGCTGACCGCAACAAACGCCCTGCCGGTGGGCAGCGCCTCCGCCACGTCATCGGTTAGCTGGCCCAATTGACCGAAGTAGGCTTTCGGTGAGCGGAACGTTACGTCCGTGTCCTCTGCCAGCCAGCTTTCCAGGTGGGCGTGCCGGGGGTGTTCTTGAATTCGGGTGGCCAACTGCTGCCAGGAAAGGTACGGCGAAGGAAAATTTCGGGGAAGTTCGCCCCGGCTTTCCCTGCTTTCGCGCATTCGGAAGAACTTCTCCTCCAGGTCATGGGCTTCCGTTTCCATCTGGCTTTCCCTGTCCAGTATCAGCAACCCGTCGGAAGGCAAATAGTCCAGCAGATTGTGGCGGTTAAGCAGCCCGTTGTAAAAGGAGAGGGTTTCCACGTTTGGCGTGGCGAACAGTTCCACCAGTTCTTCATCAAACCGTTCCCTGGAAAGCTGGGTACATCGGGAAAAATCCATTTCGGAGACGCGCTTTTCGACGACGGACCGGTCTGCCACCTCCGGCAACTGTTCCCGGGCAGGGATTATTTCAACCTGGGTCGGGCGCTCATCCCCGGCGCCTGCCGGCAGCGAACGTTGGGTGTAGGGGTCGAAGGCACGGATCGTCTCTACTTCGTCGTCCCAAAGTTCCAGGCGGAAGGGATTCTCGGCTTGGGGCGGGAAGATGTCGATTATTCCTCCCCGCAGGCTGAAGGTCCCCGGCCCCTCCACCACCGGTTCGTGCCGGTAACCCAGGTTGACCCATGCGCTCAGCAGCGCTTCCGTGCTCCTGACCCGCTGCCCCAACCGAACCCGTGTGAAGGATTCAGTGGCCGGATCAGGGCCCTCGAATACCGCAGGGGACAGCGTGAAACGCATGGCGGCGGCGATGGAAGCTATAACCAGGGGAGGTTGGGGCGTATCCCTTTCCTCGGCCGCCAGGGACCACAAGGCAACCAGACGCTGGTTGACGGTCCGGGCGTCCACAGCCAGGCGCTCAAAGGGAAGCACCTCGGGTTCCGGAAGCAGGTAAACCGGGGCCGACTCGCCCGCATAGGTGACCAACTGGTCGTAGAGCCTGCGGGAATCTTCGGCTCGGGGCGTCAGAACCAGGGTTGGCGTCTGCGCCCTGCTCCACAGAGAAGCCACGTAGAGAGGTCGTACACCTCTTCGGGCCGCATACCGTGGCGGGTCTCCGCCAGCCCCGCCACCAGGGCAGCCGGGAAAATCCTCCGCAACCAGGGATATGAGGCCGGGCAAAGACATCTATCTGGTCTCCGGTAGAAGCAGTGGTACGCCTGCTCAAACTGCAAGCAACAAGTTGCAACAGGCAAAAGGGCTAACGGCCAGCGTTAGCCCCGAACAAAAACCAATTTTATGCCGTAAACCCCTGACAGGCAAGGGCAAATCCCGCACAGCGGGGAGTAAGTCGAAGGTCCTGCAAATTCGAGGTTCTTGAATCCCAATGACGTCTTCCCATTGCCACCCTGGGTTGCGACCGTCCATCATATCAGTACAAGCTTCCGAGTAGACCGAAAGAAATTCGGTTTCTGCCAAGAGAATGTGATTGAATTGTGTGATAGGAGACAATAGCTGAAGTACCTTGGGATGACCGGTTTTGCACGGTTTTGCAGGGGATAGAGTTTTTCTTGGAAAGACCAGGGTGGCTTGGCTTGAATTTGAAACTACTTGCCGGTTACGGCTTGCCCGGCGCATTTAGGATGATCAAGTTAGACTGGGGATACTATGTACCATGCTATAATTGGTCGTTCATTCCATACATATTGATTTTCCGTAATCTTGGGGCCGTAGACAGGATACAATTGCCACTGCCATGAACAGTTCCCGCCAACCTTGCCGCACAAACGGATCATCCACCGGTAACCATCCCCGCCTGCCTTACCGGCGCATCGTGGTGAAAGTGGGTACCGCAGTCCTCACGGACACCGAGAACGGTGGCGGACTTGACGTTCCGGTGATGGAAGACCTGGCAAGACAGATCAGCCAGCTTCGTACTCGCTTCGAGACTGACGTAATCTTCGTCACCTCCGGCGCCATTGCCGCCGGCCGCGAGGAGTTGTGGCGGTCCGGCCTGCGGCTTACCGAACGGGATATTCCGTCACGCCAGGCGCTGGCCGCCATTGGCCAGGGTCGCTTGATTCACGCCTACCAGCAGATGTTCGAGGCCCGTGGTGTTCACGTAGCCCAGGCACTCCTTACCATTGACGATCTGGCGGAGCGCCAGCCTTACCTGAACGTGAGAAACACTCTCACCGCCCTGCTGGACATTGGCGTGGTCCCCATCCTGAACGAAAACGACGTGGTGGCCGTGGACGAGATAGGGGAAGTCTTTGGAGACAACGATCGATTGTCCGCCCTGGTGGCCAACTTGATAGATGCAGACCTGCTCTTGATCCTTACCGATACCGACGGCCTCTATACCGCCGACCCTCGCCGCGACCCTGAGGCTTCTTTGGTGACCGAAGTGGACCGGGTTGACGACCGGATCCAGGCCATGGTCGGAGCGCACCGCAACCCCTGGGCCAGGGGAGGGATGCCTACAAAAATAGATGCCGCCCGGTTGGTTACTTCCTCCGGCATCGCGATGGTCCTGTGCAGTGGACGGGAAAACGATGCCATCCTCCGCGCTGCCGGCGGCGAATCCATCGGCACCCTTTTCCGGCCTGCCGGGGAAAAGCTGGAGGCCCGCAAACGGTGGATGCTGAACCGTGTAAAGGATTCCAAGTGGGGAGAAATAGAGGTGGACGGCGGGGCCGCGGACGCTCTGCTCAATCGCCATGTGAGCCTCCTGCCGGCTGGCGTTCGAGGTGTCAGGGGCGATTTCCACCGGGGCGACATAGTCTATATCGTAGACGAACCCGGCCGGCACATTGCCTGCGGCATATCGAACTATGATTCCCACGACATAGCTCGTATTCGCGGCTTCCAGTCCGACGGCATAGTTGCGATTCTTGGCTACCACTACGGCCAGGAAGTGGTCCACCGCAACAATCTTGTCCTTATCTGAGGTTCACTTCCGGCGTTGCCGGGGACTGCAGAACCGCAATAGTAGGAGCAAAGTGATGGTAACCGTTGCCAACGAAGAAGCATTGCTGGCGCTGGGCCGCACGGCGCAGCGGGCAGCCCGGGAGCTTTCCCGCCACTCTACGGAGACCAAGAACCGGGCCCTGTCGAGTATCGCCGAAGCCCTGGAGCAGGAGCAAGAGCCTATCCTCGAAGCAAACCGGATGGACTACGATGCCGCAAAGCAGTCCGGGATGGACGAAGCAATGCTGGACCGCTTGTTGCTGACCCCTGAAAGGCTGAACGCTATGGCCGCGGATGTCCGCACGATAATGTCGCTCCCTGACCCGGTGGGCGAAGTCATTGAGGCCAGGATTTTGCCCAATGGGCTGGATGTGGAACGGAGGCGTGTTCCCCTGGGAGTGATCGGCAGCATTTATGAAAGCCGCCCCAACATAACGGTCGACATTGCCTGCCTTACCCTGAAGTCGGGCAACGCTTGCCTGCTTCGCGGCGGGCGGGAAAGCCTTCATTCCAACCAGGCTCTGGTCAACCTCCTGCGTCGCTCCATCGGCGAGGCGGGAATCAGTCCTGACACCGTCCAGTATGTGGACAACCCCGACCGGGCCCTGGTAGATACCATGCTGCAAATGAAGGACTACATCAATCTTCTGGTGCCTCGGGGCGGACAGGGTCTCATTAATTTCGTTGCGGAGAATGCTGCCATGCCGGTGGTGGCCGGCGGCGTGGGCGTGTGCCATGCCTACGTTGACCGGACGGCTGACCTGGAAAAGGCCGCCGGCATCATTTTTAACGCCAAGGTGCAGCGGCCCACAGTCTGCAACGCCCTGGATACCGTACTGCTCCACGCGGAAGTAGCGCCCAATTGTCTGCCAGGCATTGCCCGCGAATTGGCCGGCGCCGGGGTGGAACTCCACTGCGACCACCGGTCACTGAGTATTCTCGGCCCGGAAGCCGGCTTGAATGCCCAACCGGCCAACGAAGAAGACTGGGGCAAGGAGTTTCTGTCCCTCACTGCCGCCATTAAGATTGTCGATTCCCTGGACGAGGCCCTGGAGCATATCGAGACCTATGGCTCCGGCCACACCGAGGCCATTATTACCGGCGACGCCGACGCCTCCCGGCGCTTCCAGTTGGAGGTGGACGCCGCGGCGGTAATCGTCAACGCCAGTACCAGGTTCACTGATGGCTCACAACTGGGGTTGGGCGCCGAGGTCGGTATAAGCACCCAGAAATTCCACGCCCGGGGCCCGCTGGGTCTGCGGGAACTGACATCCTACAAGTGGGTGATGATTGGCGACGGCCAGGTTCGGGAGTAAATCCCCGAATCTGCCCGCCAGCGCCTATTGCTTTCGGGCTATGGCCTTCAGCGCGGCTTCCTTGACATTCTCCGGAGTGAGGCCGCACTTCACCATCAGCTCTTCTGCTTTGGCCGACTCGCTGTAGCCCTGCAGGGCCACCATCTCCAACGGAACCGGATGGTTGCCCCCCACCACCTGGGCGACTATGCTGCCCAGGCCCCCGTGGAAGTAGTGCTCCTCCGCGGATACTATAGCTCCGGTCTCGCGGGCGGCGGCGACGATGGCTTCTTCGTCCACCGGCTTCAGTGTATGAACGTTCAGCACCTGGGCCTGGACTCCCTGGGCAGCCAGCATTTCAGCCGCGTCAAGGCTGACTGAGACCATCACACCCGTAGCTGCGATGGTAACGTCGGTCCCATCCCGCATCAACTCGGCCTTGCCCAGTTCAAACTTGTAGTCGTCGTCATGCACCACCGGCGTGGCGGCCCTGGAGAGGCGGACGTAGAAGGGGCCGTTCGCGCCCGCCGCCGTCTTTACCGCCTGCACCGTTTCCACCGAGTCCGCCGGGGAAACAACCGTGAAGCTGGGGAGTGAACATATCAGGGACAGGTCCTCAATGCCGTGGGCGGACATGCCATCCTCGCCGGTGAGAATGCCGGCATGGGTGCATACCAGCTTGAGGTTCAGCCCCGGCTGGGACACCAGCACCCGCAATTGGTCGAAGGGCCTCCCCACACCGAAGACACTGAAAGTGCTGACGAAGGGAATCTTGCCACTCGCGGCCAGCCCCGCGCCCACGCCTACCAGGTTCTGTTCGGCTGGCCCAAAGTCAAAGAACCGTTCCGGGTACTTGTCGCGCCACAGGTGAGTAAAGACGGATACGTTCAGGTCGCCGCCCAACACCACTATGTCGGGGAAGGAATCGGCCATCTCCAACAGGGTTTCGCCATAGGTCTGCCTGGTCGAGGCCATTATGCGTTGCGCCACCATTAGGCCAGTTCCTCCATAGCTTTCTGAAACTCATCGGCGTTTGGCGCCCGTCCGTGGAAGCCCGGGTTGTTCTCCATGAAGCTGACGCCCTTGCCCTTTACGGTGTGGGCTATTATGACAGTCGGTCTTGTCCGCCGGGTACGGGCTTTGCCCAGGGTGTTCAGCAGAGCCTCCAGGTCATGGCCGTCGGTCTCCAGAACGCGCCAGCCAAAGTCCCGCCACTTCCGGTCCAGTGGGTCCAGGGTCATTACATCGTCGGTGAACCGGTCGTTCTGGATGCGGTTCCGGTCCACTATGGCCACCAGGTTGGTGGCCTTGTGGTGGGCGGCGGACATGGCGGCCTCCCAGACTTCACCTTCGTCGCATTCACCGTCGCCCAGCAGTGCGTAAACCATGTAGTCCTTCTTGTCCAGGCGTGCGGCCAGGGCGCAGCCCAGGGCGAAGGACAGTCCCATTCCCAGGGAACCTGAGTTCATCTCCACCCCTGGCGTCATGGGGTGGGCGTGCCCCTGGATGCGGCTGTTCAATTGCCGGAAAGTAGCCAGTTCCTCCTTCGGAAAGTAACCGGCCCGGGACAGCACTGCGTAAAAGCCAGGGGATGCGTGGCCCTTGCTGAGGATGAACCGGTCCCGGTCGGGCCATCCCGGGTTGTTGGGGTCGTAGCGCATCACGCCGAAGTAAAGGGAAATAAGGATTTCCAATTCAGATAGAGAACCGCCGGGGTGCCCACTGCCGGCGGTGTAAATGGTCTGGATGATGTCCCGCCGCAGTTCCCTGGCCAGGCCCTGCAATTCGGAAACAGTGTAGTTACGCCCCGCTGCGGGGCCATTGCCGCCATTCATGATGTTGTTACCGTTCCCCCAAAGGATTGTCGGAGCGGGCATCCCCAATTACGGGTACAACCCGAACGTGAGACGACCGCCCAAGATTATAAGTGTCCCGTCTGAGGGTGTCTACCGGAACGAATTGTTATATAGTGAGTCAGGAAACCAGGACTTCAGCAGACCAGACCGCCTCTTGCGGTAGCTTCCAGAGAAATGATAATCGACTTCCATACCCACATTCTGCCCCCTTCGTTCCCTGTTCGACATTCCGAACTTGCCAGGATGGACGCCACTTTTGCGGACCTTTTTCCGCAGCCAGGGGCCACAATGGCTAGTGCTGACACGCTGTTGGAAGCCATGGATAAGGCGGGAATCGAGCGATCGGTAGTGATGGGTTTCGGATGGGAGAATGAGGCTGTCGCCCGCGAAGCCAACGACTACCTGATCCAGGCGGTTGCCCTGCACTCGGGTCGACTGACCGGGTTCTGCTCGGTCAATCCCGCTTGGGGGGAAGGCAGGGCCCTGAAAGAAATACAACGCTGCCACGCCGCCGGCCTGAAGGGAATTGGTGAGCTTCACCCGGACAGCCAGGGGTTTGATATCACTGATTACGCTGCAATGGCTCCCATGATGGATTTGGCGCGAAGCCTGGACCTGCCGGTATTGATTCACACTTCGGAGCCGGTGGGGCACAAATATCCGGGCAAGGGGCACACAACTCCCGACCGGGCCTACGCACTAATACGCAATTTCCCTGGTAACACCATCATATGTGCCCACTGGGGTGGCGGACTACTCTTCTACGGACTGATGCCGGAGGTACCTGCGGAGTTGGCTAACGTCTATTTTGACACTGCGGCCTCTCCCTACCTGTACAGTCCGGCCATATTTGAGGTCGCATCGCGGACAATTGGGGCGGAGAGGATCCTGTTTGCCACGGACTTTCCCCTGATCCGGCACAGGAGGTTGCTTCGCCAAGTAGAGCAATCCTGCCTGGACATGCAGTCGAAGGCTGCTATCCTGGGTGGGAATGCGGCAAAGCTGCTGGGGCTGGACGATGCCGGCGAATCAACGCCTGCCAATGGTATCTGAACGCCGAGGATCCATGGCTCACGAGCAAGATGCACAGATAGAGACCCTTACCGACTTCCTCCAACCGGGTCTGGATATAGTCTTTGTTGGCCTGAACCCGTCAACCTACTCCGTGAAGGAGGGTCACTACTTTGCCAACCCCCGAAACCGCTTTTGGGCGGCCCTGAACCGCTCCGGGTTGGTGGGCGAGGAACTCGGACCGGAAAGGGACTTTGAACTGGTCAGATATGGCATAGGGTTCACTGACGTGGTTAAGCGACCGACTCCACAGGCATCGGGGCTAAGGGCCGCCGACTATCGACAGTGGGCGCCGGTGTTGCGGGCGAAGCTGGAGCAATTCCAGCCCCGTATCGCCTGCTTTCACGGAATGACCGGCTACAAGGCCTACCTGAAATACGGCGAAGGAGTAGACGAGAGACCGGCACTTGGACTGCAGGAACGGTGCATCGGCGATTCCCGCATCTTCGTGGTGCCCAATCCCAGCCCGGCCAATGCCCAGTATTCGCTGGACGACCTGGTTGGCTGGTATCGGAAGCTGGCCGACTTCAGGTCGGAGTTGACCGCTTGAGCGCCCAGACCCCGACCGTTCGTGTCTTTGTCGCCCTGGACCTGCCTGTTGCGGCCAAGGACATCTTGCGCAGGACAATTCAGCAGGTAGGTGGCGACTTGCCCGCCGGAGTTCGTTGGGTTGACCCTGACGGTATCCACCTGACTTTGAAGTTCCTGGGGGATGTGGATGCAGGGAGCCTTGACAGCCTGCTGGATACAATGGCAAAGGCGGCCGAAGGGTCATTGCATTCCTCCTTGACGTTGAGACTTGCGGGACTGGGGGTCTTCCCCAATGCGAGGGAGCCCCGTGTGTTGTGGGCCGGCGTGGAAGGGGACCTGGAACCCCTGGCGCAACTGCAGGTCCTGGTGGACGAGGCGCTGGGCAACCTAGGCTTTCCCCGGGAACGCCGCCCGTTCCGTCCGCACCTGACGCTGGGCCGGGTGCGCGACCAGGTCAGCCCGAAGGAGCGAAGAGAGGTTGGGCGGACCATTGAGCAGGCTTCGCTGGCGGGCAGCCATGCCTGGGAAGCCCGCGAGGTACACTTGATTCGCAGCACCCTGACTCCAAGCGGTGCTATCTACGACTCCATCGGAGTGAAGCCGCTGAAGCGGGTCGGGTAGGTGCATCCCATGACCAGTTACTCCTTCCAGATCAAGCCCACTCCTCCCTGTGACTTTGTGGCCACGGCGGAGAACCAGCCCTACTTTCGCAAGGGGCAGGAACCTGCGGACGGCGCATACCGCCGCCTGCTGGACCTGGGGAGCCAACTGACGCTGGCAACCGTTCGGTTCAACGGTGACGTGGATGACCCCGAACTGCGGGTAGTCCTCCAAGGTGGTGACCTCTCTGAATCCGAAATGGAGGTTGCCAAGACCCAGGTTGAACGTCTGCTTGGCGCCGACCAGGACCTACGTCCGTTCTACGAGTTTGCCGGCGGCGAACCGGTGATGTCCAACCTCGTTAAGGCCTTCTATGGCATGCACCAGACGCTGGCCCTGTCCGTCTTTGAGACCATTGGGCAGGCTATTCTGGGCCAGCAACTGTCGGCCAGCGTCGCCCGCGTTATCCGGGCCCTGCTGGTGGAGACCTATGGGGCCCGGCTGGAAGTGGACGGCGAGACTCACTACGCCTTTCCCCGGGCTGAAGCCATTGCCGCGGCTTCGGTTGAGGAACTGCGGGGTATGAAGCTGAGCCAGCGCAAGGCCGAGTACCTTCATGGGCTGGCCTTGGCGGAATTGACTACGCCCGGCGGCCTTGACCGGGTGAGCGACCTGTCCGACGACGAGGTCATCAAGGAAGTGACCGCGCTGCGAGGCGTGGGAATGTGGTCGGCGCAGTGGGTACTGTCCCGGGCTTTGGGCAGGCCGGATGCCTTCCCGGTGGGCGACCTGGCCCTGAAGCGGATAGTGTCCCAGCTTTACTTTGGCGGCGAGTCCCTTACCGACGGAGAACTCGCCGACTTTTCCCAGCGATGGTCGCCCTACCGGTCCCTGGCCACTTCCTACCTGTTCGCGGCGCTGAGGACGGGCCGCGGCCAAGAGATCGCTGCAACAACCCGGAACGTCCACACGCCCGGCTAGTGTTCCGGTTTCGCCGGCGCGGGGCCAAACGTGGCCCGGTGGGAGCAGAGCGGCCAAATCAAGGGCAGAATCACCGGAACATGCGCATCAGGCTCTTGGGGTCGCGGGTGCGGGAGAACTGGCGCATCAGCTTCTGTGTCTGCTTGAACTGGTTCATGAGCCGGTTGATGTCGGCGGGGGTAGTGCCGCTGCCCCGGGCGATTCGCCGGCGCCGGCTGCCGTTCAGGATTTCGGGACGGCGCCGTTCCTCTACAGTCATGGACTGGATGATTGCCTCCACGCGTTTAATCTGGTCGTCGTCGAAGTCCGTGGGCATCTTCCTGGTCATGTTGTTCATGCCGGGAATCATTTCCATTATCTGACTCAGGGACCCCATTTTCTTTACGCTCTGAATCTGCTGGAGGAAGTCGTCCAGGTCGAAGGTGGCCTGCCGGAACTTGCGCTCCAGTTCCTTCGCCTGATTTTCGTCCACCGCTTCCTGGGCCTTTTCGATAAGGGTGAGCACGTCGCCCATGGCCAGGATACGTGATGCCAGCCGGTCGGGGTGGTACTGTTCCAGGCCGTCGGGCCTTTCGCCTACGCCCATGAACTTGATGGGAACGCCGGTTACGCGGGTTACGGAGAGGGCAGCGCCGCCGCGGGCGTCGCCGTCCATCTTGGTCATCACCAGCCCAGTCAGGTTGATGCGCTGGTGAAATTCCTGGGCGGCGTTCACGGCGTCCTGGCCGGTCATGGCATCTACGACCAGCAGGGTCTCGTGGGGCTGGGCCACGGCCCGGGCCTCTTCCAGTTCTTCCATCATATCGTCGTCGATGTGCAGGCGACCGCCGGTATCAATGATGGCCCAGGTCATGCCCTGCTGCCGGGCGCGCTCCACACCGTTCCTCACAACCTGGGGGACGGAGGATTCCCGGGGGTCCTCGGAATAGACGGGGACGTCCAATTGCTTGCCCAGGGTTTGCAACTGGGAAATGGCTGCCGGCCGGCGGAGGTCGGCGGCGACGAGCATTGAACTGTGGCCCTGCCGGCGCAACTGCAGCGCCAGCTTGGCGGCGGTGGTTGTCTTGCCTGAACCCTGCAATCCCACCAGCATCAGGACCGACGGCAGCTGACTGGCAGGGGTAAGTCGGTGGTCGCCACCGGTGAGAATCTCCGTCAGTTCCTCGTGGACAATCTTGACGACCTGCTGGCCGGGAGTGAGGCTTTCTAGGACGTCGGCGCCCATGGAGCGTTCCTTGACCCGGGCCACGAAGTCGCGGGCTACGCGGAAATTGACGTCGGCTTCCAGCAATGAACGGCGCACCTGCCCGAGGGCATCGTCAATGTCCTTTTCCGTGAGGCGGCCCTTGCTGGAAAGGCGGTTGAATATTCCGGTGAGTTTATCGGTCAGGCTTTCGAACATCCTGTGCTCCTGGGTGAGTTGCGCCCTTGCCGGGCATTACGGGTTGAAGGGCCGGGCAACGCTCTATGCCCGTGTGAAATACCATGATACCAAACCCCACAGCGGGTTGACAGCGGAGCGCAGTCTTACGGCAGGGCGACGGCGCTTTCATCCTCGCTGTTCGCTCGGCGGGACATGTTGCCCTGAGCCCGCTATGGGTCCACGTGTAACGATCCGTCCGCCAAAGGCGGACATTCCGCAAGGGCCGCCCCTACGGAAACCTTTCCCTGCTCAGGCCGAGATTTCGCCGCAGAGGATGTCGTCGTAGCGGTGGTTCCAGGCCCAGGGCAGCAGGGCGCGGACGATTTGCGGGGCTTCCAGACAGCTGTCCTCGTCAATGCACTGCTGGAC
>DAOUJN010000002.1:0-20606 GCA_034422655.1 Dehalococcoidia bacterium | reverse complement strand
CGTAGAACGCCTCACAGCTGCGCTCCTGGTCCTCTACTGCATTGCCCAGGTCATTACCATCGTCACAAGGATTGCCAGCAGCGCGGACCAACCGGACGCCATGTTTTCTATAGCTATGATCTCGGCCAACCACACCGCGTACCTGGCCAGCAAGGTTGCCAACATGGCCGCCGCATTTCTCCTGCTGGGTGCGGGTGTCCTGCTCTACCTGGTCTTCAGCGCCCATGACCGCGCCCTGTCCCTGGTGGCCGCAAGCCTGCTAGTAACCGCTGCAATCTTCTGGATGTATTCCAGCCTGGCCGGCCTGGCCCTGGCTGAGGTTTACGGAAAACCGGTCCCCGAAACTGCGGTCTTGACGAGCAATACGGAACAGTTCGCATTCCACGCGATAGAGCCTGTGCGCGCCATGGCGGGAAGGGTCGGGTTCACCGCCGTCGCCCTGGGTCTGGCTGCCCTGGGCGCCCTGATTGCGCTGGCGGGCCCCCTGCCTCGCTGGCTGGGCTGGACCGCCTGGGCCGTCGCCATTGCCATGTTCTTCATCTGGGACCCGGAGGCGACTGCGATGCACCGAGTGGGCGGTGGTGCCCTGCTGGTCTGGCTCCTGGCCCTGGCCGGCTTGTTGGCCTGGAAGGGTACCCAGAATTCATTTCCAAAGGATGAGAACCCCTGATTGGAGACCATTGATGTTTGAATTACTTTTGACCCTCCACATCCTTTCCGCCGTTTGGCTGATGGGCCACCTGATAAGCTCGGCTTACTGGAAAAAGCGGGCCGACCAGTCCGGCAACCCGGAAACTGTCGCCACCACCGCCCAGGCATTGGCGCGTTCCGACTTCATGTTCACCGGACCGGGCATAGTCGTGCTGCTTGGCACGGGCATCTGGATGGCTGGCTTGACCAGCTGGGACAGGTTTCAGGAACCTTGGCTGGGCGCTTCCTTTGTCCTGGTGATTGTCATGGCAGTCATCTGGCTGGCAGTCCTGGTTCCCCAGCAGCGGCGCATGGCCCGATTTACTGCTGAGGCTCTAAAGGGAATCGACCACGGCGAAAACTACCGGCGGGCCAGCCGGCTCTGGACCATCGCGGGCGGCATTATGACGCTGATCCCGGTGATAGTCCTGTTTCTGATGGTGTTCAAGCCCTGATTCGCGGGGACTCAGATTATTCGCCGGAGGATGGCATGACCTCTGCAAAAGACCAGCACCTGGCCAACGTCGCCGAAATTCGCTCGGAACTCTTCAATATTCTCGTTGGCATGGACGAATGGCTGGACTGGCGGCCTGACGCCGACACGTGGTCGGCACGCGAGGTCGTAACCCACATGCTCTACACACCACCCGGCGGAGTGCCTCAAATCCTGCTTGGCCTGTTGTCGAGAGAGGTCCAGGAGTATGACCTGTGGGCCGACCAGAAGTACATGACGGAAGAAGCCCAGGGCTGGACGGCGGAACAGGTCACGGAACAGTTTGCCGCCTACTTTGAAAGCCTGGAGCAACAATTGCTGGACGTAGACGACGAGGCGTTGGCTGAAACCACGGCTCTGGTCCACCAGCGGAACCGTCACTGGGACGAACCGCGCCCCGCCCAATGGCTGGTGGAACGGCTATTCGCCGGCCACTGGCGTGAGCACCTGGTACAGTTAAAGGAGTTGAAACAGGCGGCGATGGGCTAGTTTGTGGGAGAATCTGTTTACCGGAGTTGATATCAGCTTCCGGCTAACTTTCGCTGCCGATTCCCAGCAAACTCAGGAAGGCCTCCTGGGGTACTTCCACCCTTCCCACGCTCTTCATCCGCTTCTTGCCTTCCTTCTGCTTCTCCAGTAGCTTGCGCTTGCGGGTAATGTCACCGCCATAGCATTTGGCCAGCACGTCCTTGCGCAGCGCCCGAACCGTCTCCCGGGCAATTATCCGGCTGCCGATGGCCGCCTGGATGGGCACCTCAAAAAGCTGCCTGGGAATGGTCGTCCTTAGCTTTTCCACCAGCGCCCGTCCGTGGGGTACCGCCAGGTCCCGGTGAACGATCATTGACAGCGCTTCCACCGGCTGGTGGTTGATCAGTATGTCCACTCTGCTCAGGGGCTCGGCCCGGTAGCCGTCAAAGGTGTAGTCCAGCGAAGCGTAACCCTGGGTGCGGGACTTCAGCTGGTTGTAGAAGTCGGCCAGCATTTCCGACAAGGGCATCGTGTATTCCATGACCACCCTGGTCTGCTCTTCCCCGGCGCCCCCGCCGTCCTTGGCCGAAATGCCCTGGATATACTCCATTCGCTTGAACTCCGACCGCCGCCCGTGCATCAGTTCCATTATGGCGCCCACGTGCCGGTTGGGGGCAACGATGGTAACGCCGAGGACCGGTTCCTGAATCTCCCGGATCTCGTGCGGTTGGGGTAGCTTGGACGGATTGTCAACCCGGATTTCGCCGCCGTCCTGCAGAATAACCTGGTAGGCCACGCTGGGGGCGGTAACGATCAAGTCCAGGTCGTATTCCCGCTCCAGCCTCTCCTGGATGATTTCCAGGTGCATCAGGCCCAGGAAACCGCAGCGGAAGCCAAAACCCAGGGCCCCGCTGCTTTCCGGTTCCATCGTCAGGGACGCGTCGTTCAGGCGCAGCTTTTCCAGGGCCGCCCGCAGGCTGTTGTATTCTTCCCCGTCGGATGGATACAGACCGGCGAACACCATGGACTTCAGCTCCACGTAGCCGGGCAGCGGTTCACCCGCCGGACGGTTGGCGATGGTCAGGGTGTCGCCCACGCTGCATTCCTGAACGTCCTTGAAGCCGGTGGCGATATAGCCCACCTGTCCGGTATGCAATGCGTCCACGGGCGTCGGATGGGGCGCGAAGACCCCCACCTCCATAATCTCGGCCACCCTTCCCGACGACATCACCATTATCTTGTCGTTCCTGGAGACCATACCGTCTTCCACACGAACATGACCGATTATGCCCTTGTAGGTGTTGTAAACCGAGTCAAACACCAGCGCCCGCATCGCGCCTTCCGTGTCCCCGGACGGCGGCTTCAGGCGTTCCACAACGGCGTCCAGTATGTCGTTGGCCCCGGTGCCCTCCTTGGCAGACACGTAGAGAATTTCGTCCTCTCGGAAACCAAAGACCTGCTCCAACTCGCCGGCCACCCGCTCGGGCTCCGCTTGCGGCAGGTCCACCTTGTTAACTACGGGAATAAGTTCCAGATCATACTCCATGGCCAGCAGGGTGTTGGCGATAGTCTGGGCTTCAATTCCCTGGCTGGCGTCAACCACCAGCAGCGCGCCCTCGCAGGCGGCCAGCGCCCGGGAAACCTCGTAGCTGAAGTCAACGTGGCCCGGCGTGTCGATCAGGTTCAACTGGTAAACCTGCCCGTCCCTGGCCTTGTGCCGCATGGCAACGGCCTTGCCCTTGATGGTGATACCCCGTTCCCGCTCCAGTTCCATCTGGTCCATGAACTGGGCCTTCATCTCCTGGGGCCGGACGGTGCCGGTAATCTCCAGGAAGCGGTCGGCAAGGGTGGACTTGCCGTGATCAATATGGGCGATGATACAGAAATTGCGTATAAGTTCAGGATTCATAGCTCACCCATAGTAACACGCTGCCAACTCCCGCAACAACAACAAGGGCCGGCGCAGTGCCGGCCCTTCCGTTCAGAGAACTCTTGCCGTCCCGGGTCTAGTAAGAACCATACCCCGGCGCCTGGATGCAGGAGGCCCAGTGGCCGGTTTCCACTTCCCTGAGTTCCGGGATCACCGACTGGCAACTGTCTATGGCTATGGGACAGCGCGGGTGGAACACGCAGCCGCTGGGCGGGTTCAGGGGGCTCGGCACTTCGCCGCTCAGCAGGATACGCTCCCGCTGGGCGTCGATTACCGGGTCGGGAATGGGCACCGCCGACAGCAGCGCACGGGTGTAGGGATGCATCGGGTTGGCATAGATTTCGTTCCTGTCAGCGATCTCTACTATGTGACCCAGGTACATCACCGCCACGCGGTTGCTGATGTGCCGCACCACCGAAAGGTCGTGCGCGATGAACAGGTAGGTGAGGTCGAACTGCTCCTGCAGGTCTTCCAGCAGGTTCACGATCTGGGCCTGGATGGACACGTCCAGGGCGGATACAGGCTCGTCGCAAACTATGAAGGAAGGATCGACCGACAGGGCCCGGGCCACGCCGATGCGCTGGCGCTGGCCGCCGCTGAACTCATGGGGGAAGCGGTCGGCCATGTAGGGATTCAGGCCCACGTTCTGCAGCAGGTCGGCCACCCGGTCCCGGTACTCTTCCTTGCTGTTGACCAGGCCGTGAACAATCAGGGGTTCGCCAATGATGTTGCCGGCGGTCATCCGCGGGTTTAGTGAGCTGTAAGGGTCCTGGAAGATGACCTGCATCTGGCGCCGCATCACCCGCATCTGCCGCGTGGACATGCCGGTAAGCTCCTGGCCGTCGAAGAGCACCTGGCCGCCGGTGGGCTTGTAAAGCTGCAGGATGCAACGCCCCGTAGTCGTCTTGCCGCATCCGCTCTCGCCCACCAGGCCAAGGGTTTCACCCTTGCGGACGTAGAAGCTAACGTCATCAACGGCCTTGATCTGGGCCACTGCCCGCTGGAAGATAATCCCGGCGGTAACCGGGAAGTACATTTGAAGGTTTCTGACCTCTACCAGTATGTCGCCCTGGGCGGTTGCCCCGTTGCCCCGCTGGTCCGCTTCAGTCATCGTGGTCATATCGTCATACACTCCGCGGGCTAGTTTTCTTCGTCAGTATCGGAGTCGGCAGCCGCGCTGCCATTGGTGGCTCCGTCCATCAATTCCGGATCAACCTGGAAGTCCAGCGCAGACGCCCCCAGGTCGTCGGACCGCCAGCAGGCAGACCAGTGGCCTTCGTTCACCAGCATCAGCGGAGGCGAATCCGTCGCGCACTTGTCCACTGCCCAGCGGCAACGGTCACGGAACGAGCAGCCTTGGGGAAGGTTGATCAGGTCGGGTGGCTGTCCCTCAATGGGGTCCAGCTTTGCGCGCCGGGGCAGGTCCAGGCGCGGAACCGACTTCAGCAGCCCCACGGTGTAGGGATGCCTGGGGTTGCTGTAAACCTCGCGGGCAGTGCCCCGCTCAATGATCTTGCCGGCGTACATGATATTCATGCGGTCGGCGTAGCGGGCCACCACTCCCAGGTTATGGGTGATGATGATCAGGGAGACGCCGAACTCGTTGGTCAACGCTTTCATCAGCTCCAGGATCTGGGCCTGAATCGTAACGTCAAGCGCCGTAGTGGGCTCGTCTGCGATGATCAGCTTCGGGTTGCAGCTAAGGGCCATGGCAATCATAACCCTCTGGCGCATGCCGCCGCTGAACTGGTGAGGATACTGTTTCACCCGGCGTTCCGCGTCGGGAATGCCCACCCGGGCCAGCAGGTCAACGGACTCTACCCGAGCCTCTTCCTTGCTCATTCCCCGGTGAAGTTGCAGGGTCTCGCTGAGTTGCCGCTCCAGGGTCAACACCGGATTGAGCGAGGTCATGGGCTCCTGGAAGACCATGGACATCTTGGCGCCCCGAATGCGCCGCATGTCGTCCATGTCAATCTTCAGGATATCCTCGCCCTCGAACAGCAGTTCGCCGGATACTATTTTGCCCGGCGGGTCAGGTATCAAGCGCATGAGCGAAAGGGCGCTCACGCTCTTACCGCAGCCGCTCTCTCCTACAAGACCCAGGGTTTCGCCCTCTTCGACCTCGTAAGAGACGCCGTCCACGGCTTTAACGACACCCTCAAAGGTGAAGAAATGTGTCCTAAGGTCTTTAACTTCCAGAAGCGTAGCCAACAGCCCTCCCCCCGGCGGCATAGCTGGAATTATTTAAGTGCATCGCCGGTTTAATGATTAGTGGCCCGGCCTTGGGGCCGTTTCCGAGCGATTGAAGTGGTGGGGAAGGGGAGACTCGAACTCCCACGCTTTGCAGCACATGATCCTAAGTCATGCTCGTCTACCAATTCCGACACTCCCCCAGTCTGCAATCCCCTATTGTCTCCGGAATCTATTTTGGTGACCCGCCTCGGGGTCGAACCGAGAACCTACGGATTAAGAGTCCGTTGCTCTGCCAGTTGAGCTAGCGGGCCACAAATACCCTACCCGAAACCGCTACGTTTCAGGTTGCAAAAGCCTATCAACAGTACCCGAACTTGTCAATAGAGCGCCTCTTACCGGAACGTGCCGCCCGAACCTGCTGATCCTACCCGAAAACCGCCAATTTCATACCCCGTAGTCCAGCCTGTCGATCAGGCTGCGGGGCAACCCGGCCTGGCGCATTTTCTCCTGGGTGGCGGCCCGGTCATATTCTACCCGGTGCCGCTCCAGGGACCCAGTCATGTCGCCGTTCGCCTGCACATACAGGGCATAGCTGGGTCTGGGGTCATAGTCCCTGGGTTGACCCACACTGCCGGGATTGGCAATCAACCGCCGCGGCTCCAGGGGAAATACCTCATCTTCGGAAAACTGTACGAAACGGGGGCCATCCCGGTTTTCCATACAAAGGAATGGCATGTGGGAATGGCCGACCAGGCAATAGGCGGTGGTCAGCCGGCCAAAGGTGCTTGCGGCCGCCTCTTCGTTCAGCAGATATTCCCGCAGCGGGGACCGGAGGCTGCCGTGGACCAGCGTAAACTGTCCGCTGGTTGCTACTTCGGGCAGTCCGGAAAGAAAAGCCCGGTATTCGTCGCCGAGTCTGCTTGCCGTCCACGTGGCTGAGTAGGCGGCGGCGCTGTTGAAATCGGCGCTCTCCCTTACGTTGAGAGCCGCCCGGTCATGGTTGCCCAACACCGCCAGCAGGGGATAGCCCTGCAGCACGTCCAGGCAGGCTTCCGGGTCGGGGCCGTAACCCACGGTATCTCCCAGGCACCAGACGGTGTCAAAGCCGCCCCGCTGCTCCGCGTCTGCTACCACGGCTTGCAGGGCTTCCAGGTTCGAATGTATGTCCGAAACAATCAACGCGCGCAAGAACAATTAACCTCTACCATTGAGCATGCCCTACCGGGAATTGACAGGACAGCCACCGCGTTCTAGCCTCCAACCCAGCCGGTGTCCACCATTATATCAACCGGCCCGAATAATCATTCCCTCTCTGCGTATTCCGTCGAAAAAGCGACAGCAACACTCGGACTGAACAGGGGGTAACTATGCGCCAGTCCAATCCGCGAATATCCATTGTAGCTACCGGCGGCAGCATCGCCGCTGTGGGACCCGACCGCCTTGACTTTATTCTTTACCCGGAACTGGGCGAACACATTACCATACAGCAGTCCCTCGACCGCATTCCTGAAGCCGGAGACATCGCCAGCATTTCGGCAGAAGACCTGGTGAGCGTTGGCAGCACCGCCATCGGGCCCGAAGAGTGGCTGAGCCTGGCGCAGCGCATTAACACGCTCCTCGAAAGCGCTGAAACCGACGGAGTGGTGGTTACCCATGGCACAGCCACCCTCGAGGAGACGGCTTACTTCCTCCATCTGACGGTCAAGTCCCGCAAGCCGGTGGTGGTGACCGGGGCCATGCGTCCGCCCACCGCCCTGGGAACCGACGCCGACCTGAACCTGCTGGACGCCATTCGCGTGGCCGCCAGTCCCGCAAGCGCCGGGATGGGCGTGTTGACCGTGCTCAACAATGAAATCCAGTGCGCCCGGGACGTGGTCAAAACCAATACTTTCCGGGTCGAGACCTTCAAGCCCAATGAACTGGGTTTCCTGGGCTACGCCGACTCGGACGGACAGGTGGTCATGTACCGGTCTCCCCTCCGCAAGCACACTGCCGCCACCGAATTTGACGTTCGGGAAATGGACTCCCTGCCCCGAATCGACATTGTCTACTGCTACGCCGGTTCCGATGACCTCCTGGTCAATGCGGTGCGCGCAAACGGCTCCGCTGGCCTGGTGCTGGCTGGCTTTGGCGGAGGCAGCTTCCCGCCCAGGGCAATCGAGGCGGCAGCCAGGGCCGTCGAGGACGGGATACCCGTCGTGCTGGCTTCCCGCTCCCCCAACGGGCGGGTGGTAAGGACCCCCCGCAAGGATGAACAAGGCTTCATCGTCTCTGACAACCTCCAGCCCCAGAAAGCCCGAATCCTCTTGATGCTGGCCTTGACCAGGACCGGGGACAGAGGAGATATACAGCGGATGTTTACCGAATATTAGGACCGAAAAAGGGATGGAAAATAGATTCTTTCCAGTCCCTTCCTGTTGGCAATGGTGTCGACAAGCGTGCTGCCTTTCTTCTCAAAGGTGTATAATCGGCTCCAATCCACTGACTGATTTAGCGAGTCCGGCCATCCGATCACTCTTTGTCGAGTCAATCTTGTAAAGGCAGGTAACGACTTTGGCAACAACTACCGCAGTGGCCCCTCAGCAAAGCCAGGAGGGGCGAACCAAGAATTCGGTGATGGCGACCACCCTGATCGGCGCCCATGCCTTTGAACACCTTTATGCCCATAGCATCCCCTTGCTGGCGCCCATCATTCTTGCCGATCTGGGCGTGAACGCAACCCTGGGCCTGTTGATTCCTGCCATTCGTTCAATATTCGGAGGCGTCAGCAGCACGGTCGGGGGCTTCTTTGTGGACCTGTACCACCACCGGGTGGCCTGGGTTTTGTCCGTCAGCGCGTTCAGCGTTGGCTTGGGCTATCTGCTGATGTCGATTGCGCCCAGCTACATCCTGATACTGGCGGCCCTCTCGCTGGGCTCCATTGGCAGCGCCATGTGGCATCCGCCGGCGCTGGGTCTGCTCGCGAGGCGTTTCCCGGAACGGCGCGGCGTGTTCATCTCGTTGCACAGGTCCATGGGCAGCATCGGCGATGCCGTGAGCCCCCTGGCATTGGGGGCATTCCTGGGAGGTGTGATCGCCTGGGAAGGACTGTTCACTTGGGATTTGCCTTGGGGACCGATAAGCTGGCGTCTGATTGTTGGCTTCAGCACGGTTATCATGTTTACCTCCAGCGTAATCATCTTTGTCCTGCTGCGCAGGGCGGGAGGGGACAAGCCGGAAGGCATAGATATCCGGCAGAGATTCGACACCAACTGGCAGGGTATGAAGGACGCCTTCCGGGGCACGGGAATGTGGGCAATCTTTACCGTTTCCGCGGTCAGGGGCATGGCAGACCGGTCTTACGTTTTCCTGGTCCCCCTCTACCTGGCTTACCTGCTGGTGGAGAAGGGCCCTTATGATGATGTATTGCACCCTTATGTCGTAACTCAGTTGGCCTTCCACGTAGCCCTGATGGTGATTCCCGGCATCTTTTCCGGTCCCATAATCGGTGCCGTGTCGGACCGTATCGGTAGGAAGTTGATAATCGTCTTCGTCATGGCCCTGACGACCGTCCTCACTATAGCAACGGTCCTCAGCGCCCAGATCGCTGGCGGGTACACTCTCCTGTTCACCATTCTCATTGCCATCTATGGCACTTTCAACTTCTCCGTCAACAATCTGACCCAGGCCGCGGCTGCGGACATAGCGGTTGGCCGGAGGCTGGAATCGTCCTTCCTGGGCCTGATGTGGGGCAACAACACCTTGTTCGGCGCCATATCAGCGGTGTTCATTTTCTTCGCGGTACGGTGGTTTGGCTGGGAACTGGGTTTCTATATTTCCGCCGCCATCTACTTCTTCGGCCTGCTGGTCGCGTTCCTGATTCCCAACAGGCCCAGGGCGCTGGCGGAAGCAGCTTAACCGGCCCTACTTCAGACGAACGCAATTTGGACCAAAGGGGCGGGCAAGAGTCCGCCCCTTGTTATCTGTATGAATTTTGTACCAATTCTTGAAAAAGGTATTGACAACTATATCGTAGCATGATAGTCTGTTCATAGAGCAAGAAGGGCATGACTGCCCCGACTGTTCCGAAAAACGGTAAGGAGGTGGAAAGTGGTAAAGGTTTTCGAACTATGCCATAAATGGATTTTCCCTTGTAACATCCCTGCCGGATTGGAACGGGAAGGGTGACCCGGAAAGGGATGCTCCACCACCGGCAGGGAGAACACAAGAAAAGTAAGTCTCGCGCAGATACCAAGTGAACCAATTCCTTGGTGAGCGACCTCAGGAAGGGTACGTTCGGTAAGTGTACCGGCAAGGCGAGACTACTAAGCGAAAGCAGGTCAGGGCCCGGTAGGCGTACCGGGCCCTGATTGTCTTTATCACCGCAGGAGATTGCGGCTCATCCCTAACCGGATTCCTCCAGCGCCGCCCGGTATTGTTCCGGGGTATTCAGGTCCCAAAGCACTTCCCCAGTTTCCATTTCCACTCGCAGCGTGCCTTCCTGGTGGCGGCGCACCACTTCCCGGATGCCCTGGGTCTCCTCCGTAATGTTGGTCAGTTCATTCAGCAGCGCGCCGTCAAACACAACCGGGTGTCCCCCTTTGCCGCCATAGGTGGGAATGGTTATGAGTGGGCCGGCGCTGCGGTGCTGCCTCAGAAGGTAGCTGACTGTCTCGGCGCTGCGGGGCTGATCAACGTTCAACAGGAGCAGGGCTTCCGGCATTCCGCCGCCCAGGGCCCTCAACCCCGCCTTGATGGACGTGGTCTTTCCCGCCATGTAGTCCGGGTTCAAAACCCATTCAACGCGGGGAATTTCCTCCAGTTCCGCACGCAGTTCCTCGTGGCGGTGGCCGAGAACCACGATGGTCCGGTCTACTCCCCCATCGGCCAGGGCACTGACCTGATGGCGGATAAGGGTTTGGCCCTGCCAGGGCAGCAGGGCCTTAAGGTCACCCATTCTTCGAGACTCTCCTGCAGCCAGGAGAATCGCCACTGTCTCAGGCATAACAAGTCCAATGCATTGGCACGGCAGCCATGCCCTAATTACACCTCGATGGTGTCGTGGAAGCGCTCGGCCACCCGGTCAATGTACCACTCGTCCATCTGCATGGGGCCGCCCTTGCCGCCGCGCCGCACCATGATTATCTCGGACATGATGCTGACGGCCAGTTCTTCGGGCTGCAAGCCGCCAATATCCAGCCCAATGGGTGCATGCACTTCCTTCAGCCGTTCCAGGGATACTCCCTGCTCCAGCAGCCGCCGGTAAATCATCAGGTTCTTGCGCCGGCTCCCCATCAGGCCGATGTAGCGGGCCCTGGTCTTCAGGGCCGACTCCAGGGCCATGTCGTCGAAACGATGGCCCCTGGTGGCTACCACCACAAATGTATTCACATTTACAGACAGATCTTCCCACCACCGGTCATACTGGGTCACCACCGTCTGCTCGGCGTAGGGGAACCGCTCAGGATTGGAGAACTCTGGCCGGTCATCCACAATGAACACCCGGTAGCCCAGCATGTTGGCCAGGTCGGCGGTGGCCTTCCCCACGTGTCCGCCGCCAATCACCGTCAGGGTGGGAGGCGTGGTGAAGCCTTCGACAAATACCTCGACGCCCTCGTCGGTGGTAAAGCTCTCCGTGGAACCCACGTCCGCCACCTGGCGGCAGGCAGCCACGGCGCGGTCGTCCAGTTCCCTGCTTCCCAGGGTGCCGGCAACTCCGCCGTCAAGAAGCAACATCAGCTTGGCGCCCAGGTTTGGGCTTCCTTCGGGCACATTCACTGCCGTTGCCAGGCCCACCGGGTCGCCGCCTTCGTAGGCTTCAATCAGCCGGTGGCCGATATCCAGGAAGGATTCGGGTTCGTAGATGGGTTCCAGGTAGAAGTACATGGTACCGCCGCACACCAGGCCATCCCGGGCGGCAATGTCCTCGTTAAGGAAGTAGTCCTTGAACTCGGGTCCGCTGCGGTGGCGGAGCATTTCCCTGGCGGCGTACCAGATATCTCCCTCGACGCAGCCCCCGCCCAGGGTGCCGACGCCGGAACCGTCCTGCCTTACCAGCAGCATGGAGCCCGCTTTCTGGGGTGTGGAGCCCTTGGTACGCACCACGGTAGCCAGAACGCAGGGTTGCTGGTCCGTAAGCTGCCTGACAGTTTCCTCGATAACCTCTCTCATGTTTACGCCTCAAGGCCATGACGAATGTAGCAGTTGAATTATAGCTGAAGTCCACCTGTATATCGCCACAAGCTTAACAAATTTTGGCCTCGCTAACAAATCACGAGGCATGACAATAGCGTCAATTCGTACCTGAATTAGTGGGCAATATCAACAATTTCAGATATAATGGGGTTAATGTATGGTTAAGGTTGTCATCACCTCAGTTGACCTCCCGAATTCCCGCAGTTATACCCAAGTCCTTGAATCTCTGGGTGCGGATGTGTGTGTTGTGACGCCTCCAGATGACAGAGCCGCCGACCGGATTCTCCAGGGCAGTGGAGGATTGATGCTCACGGGCGGGCCGGACGTTGACCCTGCCCTTTATGGCGCCACGCCCGACTCAGACGCCAGCCTGGAGCTTTGCCGCCCCCTGGACGACCTGGAACTGCGACTGCTGGATTTCGCCCTGGACCGGGACATGCCGGTGCTGGCCATCTGCCGTGGCATGCAGCTTTTGAACGTAGCCTTCGGCGGCCGGTTAATCCAGGACCTGCCCGGGCACAAGGCTGAACGGGAGGACGGTTGCTGGCAACCGGAAAGGCACCTCATTTACATGGCGCCAGGGGCAAAGGCTGCCGCCATCGTCGGCAGCGCCGGCTTTTTCCGGGTAAACAGCCTCCACCACCAGGGCCTAAGGGAAGCCCAACGGTCCCCCAGGCTTATGACCAGCGCCTACTCGGTGGAGGACGGCATCATCGAGGGACTGGAAAGTCCCAGCCACAGCTGGGTAATCGGCCTGCAGTGCCATCCGGAACGGCAGGATGAGGTGCCTCGCAGCTTTTCCAATTTGTTCGCCGGCTTCTGCGAGCGGGCGGAAATGTATCTGGCAAGAAGTAGTCAACTGAATTGAGCAGACTCTGAAATGGTTATTGAAGACTACATACTGGACCGGGATGAGTTCATTGCTCGGATAAAGAGCGGTGGCTTGAAAACGGTTGTAAACCACATCGTCGTGGGGGACAGTGCCGAATTATTGCAGTATTTGCCGACAGGATGTATTGACTTAGTTCACACAAGTCCTCCCTATAACATTGACAAACAGTATCGTAGTGAATTGACTGACCACTCACCTCAGGATACATACTCCGACTTCCTTAAGAAAGTAATTGGAGAAGTGAAACGGACGCTGAGGCCGAACGGTTCAATTTTTTGGCAAACGGGCTACACTCAGAACCAAGGAGGACTGCCTGGGGACATATTGCCGATTGATATTCTCACCTATCAGTTCTTTCACTCCGAGCCCAATCCTAACATTCTTTGGGACAGAATAATTTGGCGTTATTTCGGTGGGATGGCATTCAAGAAGAAGCTGACCAACAAGCATGAGACTATCTTGTGGTATGTCAAGCCTGATGGACGGCTAGCTGAACCACACTTCGATGTTGACCAGATAAGGGAAAAATCAAAGGAACTGGATAAACGTAATAACTTTTGGGGAAGGAACCCCGGTAACGTATGGGAAGTCGACAGGGTGGCTTTTGGAGCAAGGGAGCAAAGCTCCCATATCGCCGTTTTTCCTGAAGAAATAAGCGAAAAACTGGTACGGGCTTGTTCAAGGCCAGACAGCTTGATTCTGGACCCCTTTTCTGGGAGCGGAACATTACCAAAAGTGGCACGAAGTTTAGGACGACGCTGGTTGGGCATTGAAATCTCTAGAGAATATGCCTTGGAGTCTGCGAAGCGTCTAGGCTACCAGCAATCTTCAGAGGTTCGCACTTTGGCTTCCTGTCTCATAAAGTTCGAGGTGTTTAGGGGCCCCGGACAATCGTTAACCATAGACTATATAGCCGAAAATCTTGAGAGGCGAATTAAGCGTCTAGATACCAAGTCACTGCGCCAGAACTTCGACGAATTGGTTAGCATGGCCTTGTCAGACAACAGTCGGGCTAAGTCTATGAAGAGAGAGGCTTGGGTCGAACTCGACAAACGAATTAACAAATGGCGTTCTTCAGACCCTGCAGTAGTCAGTGATCGTTATCTCAGTCGGGACTATAAGAACCGACGTAACTTGAACGGTCCTTCACGCTATCAAACAGGGCTCGCAACGTTGGAGTTCCTGAACGACTGGGTCTCTCTAAGTGGTCAGGACATCAAGGACTTAGTGATTAGTATTGTAGCGGAAGAACCTTCTTCCTATAGGATCATTGGTGACACTGTAACCTTGTTGACCACTGAGAAGAGGCTGAAGCGGGTAGAACAGACTATAGAGCCTAGTGCAGGCGACGCCGATAAGCCTGAGGAAGAAGCCTTGGAGGACGAACTTCAACCGAAGCTATTACTCTGACATTCCAAGCAATGAGAAAGAAGGAGCCGCGCCTTGCCATGGAAAACTCCTGACGCCAGCGACTTGGTTGACGTTACTCAGAATGCCACAGATTCTTTACATATTTGTAGCCCATTCATTACCAGACCCGGAATTGACATGTTAGCTGAAGCACTGCCTAGCCAAGTCTCAAGAATCGAGATATGGACAAAATTTGACGCTCGCGACTGGATGACTGGAGGCAGCGAACCCGACGGTCTGCTTGACTTCATCGAAGGCCTACCTTCGTCTTCCCAAGTTCATCTGCGAATTTCGGAGAGACTCCATGCCAAGTTTATTGTTGCTAACAACGAAATCGGCATAGCTGGATCATCAAACTTAACCCGTGGAGGGTTCGGTGGAAACTTAGAGGCCGTTAGGTTGGTTGGTCCGGATGAAATAGGGGACCTGCTAGGGTACATCCAGTCTGTTCGCTATGAGTTGTCGCCAGCTAGCGTTCAAGAATTACGAGATTTTGTCTCCAGTTGCCAAAGCCAAGCACACGAAAAGGAAGCTTTGCTTGATCTAATTAGGGGAACGGTTCCACCGCAAGAGATACAACCGAGCTCGATTCATTCTATCAGTGAATTCATAGAATTCTTAAATGGTCAATCCGGGGATGCAGTGGATGCTATCAGGACGATTTATTTTAACCTTGACGGGAACAATAGAACTGGACATCTTAAGCAGGGCTATTACGCTGTGCAAAGATTCCTTCAAGAACATCCGGCTTACCTATCGCCGGTTTCTCGTTTCCCCTTGGATGAGGCCTTCAATCTGCGTGAGCAATCGGCATACGAAGACTGGTTGGAATATATTCGTAGCGCGAACGAAGTGAATGTCAGCTTCGAGTACGACTTTGGCATTCTGCGGAGGTACCTTACTCAAACCTATGGTGGAAGCCGAACGGGCGGAGGAGGTGGCGACTACCCCTTTAGGCTAGTATGGTCCCCCATCGCCCGAATGATGTCCCAATAAACTCCAAGGAGTATAACTTATGGTAACTTCAGCCCCCGTACCGCCTTCAGGCGGAATAAGGCCCATCCGCATCGAAGAGGAGATGCGGAACTCATACCTGAGCTACGCTATGAGCGTAATAGTATCCAGGGCCTTGCCCGACGTGCGGGATGGGCTGAAGCCGGTGCAGAGGCGCATTCTCTACGCCATGCACGAAATGGGTATGCGTCCCAACCAGGGCCACCGAAAGAGCGCCCGTATCGTGGGCGAGGTGCTGGGCAAGTTCCATCCCCACAGCGATACACCCGTGTATGACGCCCTGGTCCGAATGGCCCAGACTTTTTCCATGCGCTATCCCCTGATTGACGGCCAGGGCAATTTCGGCAGCGTCGACGGCGACCCACCGGCGGCCATGCGCTATACCGAGGCCCGCCTGGCCAACATCGCCGAAGAACTCCTGGCCGATATCGACCTGAACACCGTTGACTTCTCCCTGAATTTCGACGACTCCCTGAACGAACCGGAAGTCCTGCCCAGCCGGATGCCGAACCTGCTGGTCAACGGCGCCACCGGCATCGCGGTGGGCATGGCCACCAACCTGCCCCCCCACAATCTGGGCGAAATCTGCGACGCCGTTTGTTACGTTATTGACCACCCCAACTGCGTAACCGAGGACCTGATGAAGCTGGTCCCGGGGCCGGACTTCCCCACTTACGGCTCCATCCGCGGCACCCAGGGCATTATTGACACCTACACCACCGGGCGAGGCCGCATCGTCATGGAGGCCAAGACCGAGATTGAGGAATACCGGGGCGGGCGCCAGCGCATCGTGGTGACGGAGCTGCCCTACCAGGTCAACAAGGCCAGCCTGGTCGAGAAAATCGCCCAACTGGTGCGGGACAAGCGCATCGAGGGAATCTCAGACATCCGGGACGAGTCGGACCGGCAGGGCATGCGGGTGGTAATTGAACTCCGCCGCGACGCCCAGGCCAACATTGTCCTGAACAACCTCTATCGCCACACCGCGCTGCGCAGTTCCTTCAACGCCATCATGCTGGCCCTGGTTGCCGGCCAGCCCCAGGTGCTTCCCCTGAAACGGGCCCTGACCCTGTTCGTCGAGCATCGCCAGGAGGTCATCCGAAGGCGGTCAGAATTTCTCCTCCAGCGGGCGCGGGACCGGGACCACATCCTCCAGGGCCTCCTGCTGGCCTTGGACGTGATGGACCAGGTCATCCTGATTATCCGCACCTCAGACGACGCCGAATCGGCCCGCACCAACTTGATGGATGAGTTTGACCTGAGCCAGGTACAGGCCCAGGCCATCCTGGACATGCAGCTGCGCCGGCTGGCCGCGCTGGAACGGCAGCGGCTGCTGAACGAACACGAGGAACTGCAAAAGACCATCGGCACGCTGGAGGCGCTGCTGGCCGACCCGGGCAAAATACTCAACGAAATCAAGAAAGAGACCCGCAAGCTCAAGAAGGACTTCGGCGACGCCCGCCGCACCCGCATAGATCACCAGGAAGTGGGTGAGCAGTCGGCCGAGCAGTTCATTCCCCACCAGGACGTAATGATCACCCTGAGCCAGCGGGGCTACATCAAGCGGGTCCCCTGCGACACCTACCGCACCCAGAACCGGGGCGGCAAGGGGGTGCGGGGAATGACCACCCGGGATGACGACGCCCTGATGGACCTGGTGGTTGTGGACACCCACGACACGCTGCTGTTCTTCACCAACCGGGGCCGGGTTTATCCCCTGAAGGCGTACCAGATTCAGGGCGACACTTCCCGCACCAGTCGGGGCACCCTCCTGGTCAACCTTATTCCCATCGCCCGCAACGAGCAGGTACAAGCCATGCTTCCGGTGAAGAACGCCAGGGACAGCGCCATGCTTCTCCTGGCCACCCGGCTGGGTGAAATCAAGGCCCTGAAAGAAGGCGAACTTACCAACATCCGTCCCTCGGGCCTGATCGTGATGGACCTGGAGGACGGCGACGAACTGGTGGGCGTGGCCCAGGCGGGTGACTCAGACGAGGTCGTATTGGTAACCGAGAACGGCCAGGCCATTATTTTCCGGTTCCGCAACTGCGAAGACCCCCGCAAGAACCTGACGCCCCGCTCCCGCGCCGCTGGCGGCGTTAAGGGCATCCGGCTGCTGACGGACGACCGGGTCGTCGGCATGGCTCCGGTAACCTCCGACGGTCACCTGCTGGTGGTAAGCCAGGGCGGATACGGCAAGTCCACGCCCCTGAAGAACTACCCCCGCCACGGCCGCGGCGGCCAGGGTGTCCGCACCTTCCGGGTCAACGACAAGACCGGACCGGTTGCGGCCTCACGAGTCGTCACCGACGACGAGGGCCAGGAGGTCTTTATAATCTCAGCCAAGGCCCAGGTGGTACGCATCAACCTGGACGACGTTCGGGTTACCAACAGCCGGTACACTCAGGGAGTTATCGTCTGGCGCGACCGGGAACCCGACGATTACGTGGCCTCGGTTGCCTGCTTCACGGAAAACGATTACTCCACCGGCGGTACGGGCTCTTCCAATGGTGAAGCCGCCCATCCAGCCGACTCCGTCGCCGAATCGCCCGCTCAAGCCTCATCTGGCGAGGAGGCGGAAGAGAGTGCGGTTATCTCTGATGACCAGAGTAACGAGAACCAGGCGGACGATGATGGGGCAGGCGGCGAATAGCATGAATTTGTAACTCCTGCTGCCCGCCCGGCAGTAAATTGTAACGGATTCGTGAAAACCTTCAGGGAGCTACCGGGATAAGTCCTGGTAGCTCTCTTGATTTGTTTTCATATATCACATATAATCTCTGCCGTTGTCATTTTCGATTCAATTAAATGTGAATGCGTTTCCATTACGCTAATCCACAGGGAATTATTGGAGGAAAAGAAGTGAAGTTGGTATTCATTCATGGAGCGGGAAGTTCGAGCCTGGCCTTTTATTACCAACTGCAGCACTTTCGAAACTCCAAGGCCCTGGACTTGCCAGGGCATCCCACTGGTCGTCCCTGTCCTTCCATCGAACAGTACCTGGAATGGGTCCGGGGGTTCACCACGGCGCGCCGCTACAAGAACATGATCATCTGCGGCCACTCCATGGGCGGCGCCATTAGCATGCTTTACGCCCTTCGCTATCCGGAAGAGGTCCGCGGGATAATCCTGATGGGCACCGGCGCCCGCCTGCGGGTCCACCCCGACTATCTTCAGCTGGGGAAGAACTCCGGGAAGGACAACTCCCAATGGCTGGAGAACCAAATGGCCAATTACCCCGGAGTCGCCACGGACATGGTGCAGTCCCTCAAGCGCCGCTCCATAGAAATCGGTCCTTCGGTAGAGGTGAACGACCTGCTGGCCTGCGACCAGTTCGACGTAATGGACGAAATCCAGAACATCGACCTGCCAACCCTGGTCATTTGCGGCGACCAGGACACCATGACCCCGGTGAAGTACTCTGACTATCTGGCCAACAACATAGCCGGGGCTCGAAAAGTGGTGGTGCCGGGCGCTTCACATTTCGTGCAGCTCCAGAAGTACAAGCAGGTGAACGCGAGCATCGAGGAGTTTGTAGCGTCTTTGAAGTGAGGGTGGCACGGATAGAATCTGTCCCCGGAAGACGAAGCGACAAATCAGAAGGGCCGGTAGCGAAATATTCGCGCTACCGGCCCCTTGCCGTTCAGCCGATTACTCGAGCCGGCCGTTTCATTCCAGCCGGTCGTTGGGATGATACCAGCGGCTCCGGTAAAACATCAGGGGGTTTCCCTCATCGTTGCGGATGACTTCTTTAACCTCGCCCATGTAAACGGTGTGGTCACCATACACGTGGGAACCCACCACTTCGCAGCCAAAAAATACCATCGAATCATCCAGCATGGGAATCTGGTTTTCCGCGATGGTGTAGTGGTATTCCGTGCCCTCCTGGCGGTCCTCCGGCCGCTTGGCGAAATAGACGCCAAGTTCTTCCTGTTCCTCGCCCAGTATATTGACCCCAAAACGGCCATTACTTTCCACGTACCCATAGGTGTGAGTGCCGTGGGCCACGCAGATCAACACTGTCGGTGGTTCCAGGCACACCGACGTGAAGGAATTAGCGGTCATGGAGTGGGGCATTCCATGCTCATCCATGGAAGTGACCACGGTTACGCCGGTAGCAAAAAGGGACATTGCCGACCTGAAATCGTCTCTGCTAGTCAAGATGCCAACCTTCCCTTAGCGGTTTTGCCCAATTATACCTAAAGGCACTATAACTGGCTACCTGAAAAATGTGCCCATTTGGTCATACTTGGTCCGCCGCTATCAGGGAGACCGGGGCGTAGCAGTTCCCAGACCTGGGGCTATTGGGGCGGCCAGGGAACAAAACAGTCCCCAAAATCCGCCGCATCCTTTCCTGCTGCCCGTGCTGGGTCCAGCTTCAATACGGTTCCCTCCGGTACCATTCCTTCAAACTTGTCAGGATGCGTCAACTGGGCCAGGATTTCCAATCCCTGCACAATTCGAGGGCCGGGCACGCTGAAGTAAGCATGGTCAATGAGGTAAACCTCGCCCGCTTGAACGGCGGGAAGTGTCTGCCAACCATTCTGGGCCGCCAGCCAGGGAATCTCGGCCTTTTGACGATTGAGGCCTGACGAGCAAAGGTCTACAAATAGCTTGTCCGGGGCGTAGTTCACTATCTCGTCCCACTCCAGCCGCGTAGCGGGGCAGCCTGGCGAGAATGCGTCCATAGTACCGCCGGCCCGCAGCAGCAGGTCCGGAATCCAGTGCCCGCCCACGACCAGCGGGTTGATTCCCTCCAGCGAAAATACCCGCGGCCTGGCTCCCACCGCTCCTAAGGCGCTTTCCACCGCCCTTACCCTTTCCTCCAGCTGTGCGACCAGCGCCCAGGCTTTGTCAGGTGCGCCGCAAGCCTCCCCTACTTGCAGGATGGAGTCGAAAATACCCCGCAGGGTCCTGGGATTAAGGACCACAACCTCCGGCGGCATGGGCATCTGGTCCACCGCTCGGCCCACGGTCTGGGCATCCACCTCGCAGAAATAGCACAGGTCCTGGTGTCGTTTTTCGGGGGGTATAGACCATCGGTTTTCGCGGTCATTGACCCACCCCCTTGGGGGCCATGATCAAGACTTTTATCAGGTTTCAGGCCGGGGGTCAATCACCTCCTCAGTCGCCCAGCAGCTTCCGGTGTGGCGACAGTTTTTCCCGATAGCTGGCCCCTTCGATGACGATTTGGAACCGGGCGTTGGCCAGCCGGTCCAGCGCGCTATGGCCGAGTATGGGGTCGTCGAAGATGCTGAGCCACTCCTCCACAGCCCGATTGCTGGTGATGACGAAGCTGGAGGCTCGGTGCCTGCCGATGATGAGCTCGTAGAGATCGGCCG
>DAOUJN010000001.1:0-12039 GCA_034422655.1 Dehalococcoidia bacterium | reverse complement strand
TTCGTGCCTATTCGTGGATAAAAATTATGAAACTAGGCGGGAATCCAGGTAATGGACGAAATCTCGCTGAACTCGCGCCACAGCTTCTCCCAGGAGTCACCTCCGTCGTCGCTGCGGTACATGTAGCCGTAGCGACTGCCGGCCAGCACCACCTTGGGGTCGAAGGGCTGGATGTTTACCACCCACATGGCGGTGTTGGGGTCCACCGGCAGGGGAAGCTGTTCCCAGGTTTTGCCCGTGTCCTTCGAACGCATGACGGCGCCGACACGCCCGGGCGTGGTGTCGCCCACGGTTACGAAAATGGTCTGCGGGTCGTCGGGCTGCACCTTGACGCCCCGGGGGTATCCGTGGGGGAAGTTCTGCTTCACGTTCAGAGACGTCCAGTTGTCGCCGTCCGGGCTGGTATAGACGTCGTCGTTGACCAGCACCACCACCGTCTTGGGCGGCCCGCCGGCCACGGCCACGTTGTGGATGTCCAGGTTGGGGATGGAGCCGTGGTTGACCTTCTCCCACGAGTCGCCGCCGTCGGTGCTCCGCCGCACGCCGTCCACCTCGAAGCCCACCCAGATATCCTGGCGGTTCTCCGGGTCAATGGCCATGCCGGTAACCCGTGGTATGCCCACGGCCGGGCAGGTTTCCGCCACCTCTACCGGCCGCTTCTCCCAGGTCTTGCCGCCGTCGCTGGAGCGGAAAATGGTGGCCGGGTCGGGCGTGCCGGTGCCGGCGTACATGGTCTGCGGGTCCGACTCGTCAATGGCCACGGCCCAGACGCAGTAGTCGCTCAGCGGCGATTCCACCAGCTTCCACGACATGCCGGCGTCCTCGCTGCGGTAGAGGCCCTTTTCGGTGCCGGAGAACAGCACCTCGGGCTGCCCCGGGTGGTTAACGACGCAGCGGACCAGCGCGTCGGAATGTAGTCCCTGGTTAATGCCCACCCGCTGCCAGCTTTCGCCGCCATCGCCGCTGCGGATGATGCCCTGGCCCACGGTGCCCACCAGCATGGTCATCTTGTCTGCCATTGCCTTGCCTCCTTATCGTTCAGATACGGGTTGGAAGGTTAGGGGGTAAATGCGGTTGCTGGCGGTATGATACTACCGGCGGGTAGGGAATGCCACCGGGACTAGCCCCACAACTGCTCCGACGCCATCCGCGCCCCTTCGACCAGCGACGCCAGCTTCATCCACACTATCTTCGAGTCCACCTGCAGGCGTCCGGCGAAGGTTCCAAACCCGCAGTCCACACCGGCAATCATGTTCTCCCTGCCCACAACCCCGGCGTAGCGCACCAGGCGGTCGCACACCACCTCGGGGTGTTCCACGAAGTTGGACGTGGAATCGATAACGCCGGGGACGATAATCTTGCCTTCGGGAAGCTGGATATTGTCGCGCCACACCTTCCACTCGTGCTCGTGGCGGGGGTTGGCCCCCGGGAAGGCTACGGCGCAGGGCTTGGCCGTCAGTACAATGTCGATAACGTCTGCGATGGGCACGTCGGTGTGGTGGGGGCCCAGGGTGCTGCCCCAGCAGATGTGCATCCGCATCCGGTCGGCGGGAATGTCGGCCACCGCGAAGTTCAGCGCCTCCACGTGCATCCGGGCCACGTCGCGGAACTCCTCCAGGGTCAGGTGAGAGAAAATCTGGTGGCGGCCCAGGGCCAGGTCGGGGCAGTCCAGTTGCAGCAGGAAACCGGCGTCCACGATGGCGTCGTACTGGCGCTTCATCACCCCTGCCAGGGCGTAGATGTACGCCTCGTCGGTGGGGTAGTACTCGTTGTGCAGGAAGCGGGCAATCTGGCCGGGCGACGGCGAGGTCATGAACACTTCCCCGGCGTTGGCGCCGGCGGTAGCGGCCCGCAGGTTCTCTATGTCCGTCTCCACCGCCGGCCAGTCCATCCAGTCGATGGGGCCCGTGCAGGTGGGCCGCACCTGGAAGGGAGAAGCGAAGGGCTTCAGCAGTTCGGCCAGTTCGGGGAACTCCACGTCGTCGGTCATGCCGCCCAGGGGTACGCTCTCACCCTCGTAGCCGGTGAGCCTGTCCTTGACGTACACGGTGTAGTCCACCCGCCCCTGCTCGCCGTCGTTCACCACGTCCAGGCCCGTCTCCACCTGCCGGTTGAACACTTCCCGCACGGCGGCGCGGACCGACTCTTCCAGCTCGGAACGTTCCGACAGGCGGCGCTGCTGCTCCTCCACCAGCAGGCCCAGCATGTCCGGCGGACGGGGCAGGCTGCCCGTATGAGTGGTCAGGATGCGGTCGGTGCTTTGCTTCATGGTAGTTCCTCGAGAATTTTTAGTAGGGGGGAAGGATGAGCCAATACTGGCTGCACGTAGCTCTGTCCTTTGCTCAGAGTCGTCATTCGCCCAGGGTCCAGAAACGTCATTCCGGTGAAAACCGGAATCCAGTCGCTCTAACACGGAGTCAGCGATTCATACCACAGTGAACCTGGATTCCGGCCTGCGCCGGAATGACGGGTTTTATCGCGAAAGGGTCTGTCTGCTCGTAACGCGCGGGAGTCAGCGCCCTAACTATGTTCCCCTTCCGCCAACTGGAAATGGATGTTGTGGGAGCTGCCGGGCACGATGTTGGCCGTCTTGTAACCGTAGGGGCTGACCGCCGGACCGTCGCCCCGCAGCTCGGCGCCCCTGCCCTGTAGGTCGCTGAACACGCCGTCTATGTCGTCCACGCCCCAGGCTACGTGCATCACACCGGGTCCCGTCTCCCGAAGTTGGCGGGCCAGGGCGGTGTCGTCGCGTGTGGGCTCAAAGAAGTCGACTAGGGTCTCCCCGATCTGGAACAGGACGGCCTTGAATCCCCGCTCGGTAAACTCGTCGGTGCGGATGGGTTTAAGGTCAAATTTGCTTTCCATGTAATCGGCTATTTCCGCGATGCTGTTCACAGCATAGGTAACGTGGTGGACCTTGTTCAACATGATGGACCTCCCCGCTGTTAGAATTGCAGCAAGCCTATTCCATTTGCCGCCGCTATTCAACCCAGGGGAGGGAGCTAAATGACCGACTACAAAATTTTCCAACTGGGCGACGTGGACCTGCAGTGCGGCCTGCGGCTGCGGGGCGCCCGCCTGGCTTACCAGACCTACGGGGAGTTGAACGCCAGCCGGGACAACGTCGTGGTCTTCCCGACCTTCTTTTCCTCCCGCCACGAGGCCAACGAACCCATGATCGGGGAGGGCATGGCCCTGGACCCGTCCCGATACTTCATCATCGTGCCCAATCTCTTCGGCAACGGCATCTCATCGTCGCCCAGCAACACCCCGGAGCCCTACGACCGGGCCAGGTTCCCTACCGTCAGCTACTACGACAACATCAGCTTCCAGCACCGCCTGGTTACAGAGCAGTTCGGCATCGAGAAGATAAAGCTGGTGTGCGGCTTTTCCATGGGCGCCCAGCAGACCTTCCACTGGGGCGCGTTGTACCCGGACATGGTGGAGCGCATCGCCCCCTGGTGCGGTTCAGCGCGGACCTCTCGGCACAATTTCGTTTTCCTGGAAGGGGTCAAAGCCGCACTGCGCGCCGACGCTGCCTGGAATGAAGGCTGGTACGATTCGCCGCCCAGGAAGGGCCTGCGGGCTATGGCCCGGGTCTACGCCGGCTGGGCCCCCTCCCAGGCCTTCTACCGTGAGAAGGTGTACCTGGACATTGGTTTTTCGTCCCTGGAGGACTACCTGGTAACCGCGTGGGAAGGCCGGTACCTGCAACTGGACGCCAACGACATCCTGGCAATGGTGGCCACCTGGCAGGCCGGGGACATCAGCGACAACCCCCTCTACTGCGGCAACTTTGAGAGGGCCCTCGACTCCATCAAGGCCAGGGCCTTTGTCATGCCCTCCCGCACCGACCAGTATTTCCCGCCGGAGGATAACGAAATAGAAGTGGGCCTGATGCCCAACGCCGAACTCCGGGTTATCGAGACCATCTGGGGCCACACCGGCGGCGGCCCCGGCCGGAACCCCGTGGACACGGCCTTTATTGACGCTCAATTGAAGGAACTGCTGGGAAGTTGACCATCCGCCCTCTCCCAGAGGAAGAGGGGCGGGGGTGAGGGCAATCGTAGGGGCAGACCTGCGTGTCTGCCCAAGTGGGGGTGAAGCCCCCTTAAACCTCCAGCCGGCGCAGGGTGGGTCGCAGAATGGCCAGCCACAGGGTGAAGACGAAGCAGACAATAGCCCCGCCCGCCAGGGCCACCGGCCAGCTTACCAGGTCGGCCACCAGGGCCATGGGCAGGGAGCCGATAAACATGAACCCGGCCGAAAGGTACCAAAGGCTCATCACCCGTCCCTGCAGTTCCTGGGGCACGGAAAGCTGCAGCACCGTTGTCCCCAGGGAAATGTAGCCGATGCTGCCCATGCCCACGAAAAGCAGTATGGCCCAGGACACCCAGAACCAGTGGGACCAGGCAAAGGCGAACAGGGCTCCTTCGAACAGCAGGAGCGCTACGATAAGCAGCAGGTTCTTCCTCCGGTAGTTGCCCAGCAGGGTCAGGATTACGTTGGCCGCCAGCGAACCAATGCCCGCGGCCGTCATGAGCAGTCCCGCCTCGCCGGCGCTGGCGCTCAGCACCTCGCGGGCAAAGGCCGGCATAACCTGCATGTGGGGCATGCCAAAGAACCCAAAGGTAAAACCGATTCCGACGATGGTATAGACCACGGGCGTCCTGGCAAAGTAGACCAGCCCGTCCCGCAGGTCGCCCAGGATGTTGCGGCGGCTGTCCGGCGTATCCTGCTCGAAGCTGCGGATCATCAGAATGCAGGCAGCGGCGGCCAGGAAGCAGCCGGCATTGACGAACAGGGCCGGCCCCAGGTCCGTCAGGTCGATTATGAAGCCGGCCACGGCCGGACCGACTATGCGTCCGGCATTCATTACTGCGGCGTTCAGCACCACCGCGTTCATAATGTCTTCCCGCTCCACCAGGTTAACCACCATGGCCAGGCGGGTTGGCATGTTTATGGCGTGCAGGGCTCCAAGGATGAAGGAGGCGGCAAATATCTGCCACACCGCCACCAGGTCCGTGACCGTGAGGGCGGCCATGGCGAACATGACGACGGTAACGCCAAACTGGGAGGAAAGTAGCAGCTTCTTTCGATTGACGCGGTCGGCGAATATGCCGCCAAAGAGCACCAGGGTGAGGTTGGGAATGCCGTAAAAGAAGATGGTCAAACCCAGCTGGGAGGTGGAACCGGTCAGTTCCAGCACCAGCCAACCCAGGATGAGAAACTGCATCCCCTGGGCCATGGCCTGGCCCGAGGTGCTGATCCAGAACCAGCGGAAGTTGGGGTAGCGCAGGGCCTGCAGCCTGGAAAGGCCCGGCGGCCTGACCCTTAACCGGCCTAAACGTACGGCCATTCAGATGTCCCCGTGGGGAGTGGAAGATTCATGCGGCGCATATCTATGGTATTACGAGACCATCCCAATAGTCCCTTCCCCCTTGATGGGGGAAGGTCAGGATAGGGGTGGTCACTGCCCCACTATATCACTATTCCAACTTCAGCGACTCTCCGGAGGAACAAATTCACCGCTAATGACCATAGTCATGACTATGGTAAACTGAATCAATCAACAAGCTCCAGGATAAGGGTCATGGCAGCAACAGAAAGTAACCCCAGCGAGCCCCGGACTATCAAGGCGTCCGAGTTCAAGGCCAAGTGCCTGAAGCTGATGGACGAGGTAGCGGAAGGCGGGGAAGAAATAGTAATAACCAAGAACGGACGTCCAGTCGCGCGCTTGGTGGCATACAGGACAAAGTTTGAGAAATTTTTCGGAGCGGATGAGGGGAAGCTGAAAATCCTTGGCGACATTATTTCCCCGTTGGATGTGGATTGGGAATCCGGTATAGATCCTGACGGGGTCCTTTTCTCGTGATCCTGCTCGATACCCATGTACTACTCTGGTTCAGAATTGCGGAGGAAAGAATTGGTCCCTACTGTCGTCAACAAGTGGCAGAGGCCTTACAGGAAGGCAATCTGGCTGTATCGGCATTCTCCTTTTGGGAAATCGCAATGCTGCTTGACAAGGGACGCATTACTCTGCCGGATAACATCGTCCCCTGGCGGACCAATCTCTTGGCGAACTATCTGACAGAAATACCTTTAGATGGCCAGATCGGAATACGCGCCAACAACCTGCCCAACTTCCACCCCGACCCCGCGGACCGCATCATAGTGGCCACCGCCCTGGAGGGCCACCGCTTGCTGACCGCCGACGAGTTGATCCTGAATTGGACCGGAAGCCTGGACAGGCTGGATGCCAGGGAATAACCAGGGGCGTAAACGACAAGGCCCCCGCCGGCAATTGGCGGGGGCCGCTGCTTTCGCGTTTTCCGGCCACGCCGGAATCAGGGCAGTTTGACCAGTCAACTGTTGGAACGCCGGAACCGGGGGCTAAGGCCGCGGGCTTCCGCTTCCAGCAATAGCTCCACGCACTTGGCGGCGCGCCTCTGCCGCGTTTCCGCCCGCTTGGCCTCGGCCACGTGATTGCAATAGGCCTTGCGGTGGGAGTAGCCCAGTTTGTCGAAGGCCCGTTGCGCCCCGGCGCTGGCTCGCAGCGCTTCGGCCAACTCCCCGGGCGCCTCCACCTGGCGGGGCGCCGTATCCCGCTCCAGCGTTACCCGTACCACGTCCCCGGCGGTCACACCTGCCTGGTCCCGTATGTCCTTCTTGACCACCAGGATGTGGACGCCCTCGCCCTGGGGCAGCAGGAAGTTCTCGTAGGGGATGCCGTTAATAGTCCCCCTGACCGCCACCTGTCCCCTGACCCCGAACTCCTCGGCCGCGCTGAAGGGTATGCGCAGGAAGGTCCACGCGCCCCGCATATCCGGCCTTTCCAGCGTGGCGTCGAACTTGTACGTCTCCATAGTAGTGCCCCTACCCTTAACGCGGTCCGATTAAGTGGAGAGCATCGTCAATGGTTATGGAATCCCTGCCGAACTGCACCAGGGCTGCGGTCGAGTCCAGGTATCCCGAACCCGCGGTTCTAAAGGTGCCTTCCACCGGCGTTGCCCCTGTGGAGTCTCTGCCCACGGCAAACTTTATCAAGTCGCCTGCGTCTGCTATCGACAATCCCCGAGAGGGGTCAGCGGGTATCCAGCCCTGTTGCGGGTGGCGGTATTCAATCCATGCGTGGGTTTCTCCCACCTCCGGCGCCATCAAGCCGCAAACGTAGCGAGCGGGTATCTTCAGCGCCCGCAACAGGGCCAGGGCCAGGTGGGTCATGTCCTGGCATACCCCTGCCCGGGTCTCCAGCACCTGTTGGGGAGTCGTGACCAGCGTGGTGCTGCCCTTGATGTAACGGATATTGCGGTGAATCCAGTCGCTTATGGCCCCCACCGCCTCCACAAGTCCCGCAGATTGGCCCACAATCTTCCTGGCGTCGTCCACCAGTTGGTCGGGTTGCACCAGGGGCGTCGCAGACAGGAACCGTTCCAACGAGGGCTCCCCGGCCAGGGATGCCAGGGCTACTTCGGCAGGACGTTGAGTCAGAGCTTCCAGTCGGACCACTCCGACAGTCAGAATTACCAGCTCTTTGTGAGGGTCCCGTACCTGGGCTCTATGAGTAATGTTCCCGAGTTTGTCCTGGTATCTCTCCAGAAGGCTGGGAGGTTCCGTACGCAATACGGACCTGTGGCGCGTCTGATAGGCGTCGGTGGGAGGCGTAAGGCGCAGAAGGTTGTCGTTCTGGACCACCACCTCACTGTAAACGTACCGGGCCGCATAGCTGTATGCCGCGACTATGCCGGTTTCGCCTGACGGATCACCCAGGTCGGTTTGCATAAGCCACCCGATGAGTTGTTGGTAATGCGGCTGCTGGGCCGGGAAGCCGGGGTACGGCCTCCCGGGAGGGTCGTTACCTGCCCGCGCCTCTCCGCGTACTTTGCGTCTCTGCGGTTAAGGGAATTGCCAAAATGCCATGGCCCCACCGACCTGCCGCCTCACTATTCCCCGTACTCCGTCGCCTTGTCCAGCATCAGGCAGGGCTCCCCCCACTGGCTGCCGTCGTCCAGGTTCCAGGGCCCGTCGTCGTTGTCTGGCTTCAGGCGGATGCCCTGGCTGCCCCCGAACACCAGCAGTATCACCCCGTCCCCGGAGTCTTCGGCCAGAGCCGCCATGGCAGGGCAGGGACCGTCGTCATCCCACCCCGTAACCTGGCGCCACCCGTCCTCGCCGGACGGGTCCGCTGATACCACCCTGGTGATGGGCCTGGGGTCCTCAAGCAGGTCGAACACCCGGTCCAGGGCTAAGGGGCTGTTCCCGCCGTCCATTACCTCCACTTCATACAGCATGGTTTTTCCTTGTTAAATCCACGAAGGGCACAAAGGAACACGAAGGATTTTGCTGCTTCCTTCGTGCCCTTCGTGCCCCTCGCGGAGGCTATTTCCTGGCCGGCCTAGTCCCCCGCTACCTCTTCCAGGACCAGGGGCTTGGCAACGCCGCCGTTCTGGTGAAGCCATTCCTTGGCCTCATCGTGGAGCATGTCGGCGAAGACCTCTATTCGGTTACCATCAGGATCGAAGAAGTAGATGCTCTGGCTCATGACGTGGTCCATGGTGCCGTCAATCTCTACCTCGTTGGTCTTGAGGTGCTGGTAATAGTCCCTCAACTCCTGCTCGCCGCCTTCAATTTCCAGGGCAATGTGATTCAGGCCCAGGTGGTTCTTCTCCAAGCGATCCGCCGGCTCCCGGTAGGGAAACAGGGCAATATCGTGGTGCTCCTTGCCGAAGGAGAGAAAGGCCATGTTGCGGTCCGGGTTGTGGCTCACTATTTCCATGCCCAGGACCCTGGTGTAGAAGTCAATGGAAGCATCGACGTCCCGGCAGTTCAGGACAATGTGCTGCAACCGGTTAATACGCGCCATGGAAGTACCTCCGCAGGTTGATTTCCCAGATGATAGCAGAAAAAGAAACCCGTTTCTATCGTGGTTCCCCCGTGGTTAACGGCAAATGCCCCTTTCATGGCTGGCAGTAGAGCAGGTTCAATGAACTCAGGTCGTTGGTTGCTACGTCCTTCAGGGCCAGGGGGATGCAGCCAGAGAGGGTGTTCCCCGACAGCCGTAGCGTGTCCAGGTTGTGCAGCCACCCTATTTCATCGGGAATGGAACCCGTCAGCGAGTTGTTGCTCAGGTCCAGCTCCGTAAGCTCGAACAGGTTCCCCAGGGAGGCCGGAATAGTCCCCGACAGGCTCTCGGAGGCCAGGTCCAGTTCGGTGACCCGCTCGGGCGTGCCCGAGGTAGTAACCCCGTCCCAGCTGCCGAGAGCCAGCGTGGCGGCCCAGTTCAGGCTGCCCGTGCCCCGCAGGGTGTCCTTGGCCGCCAGCAACGCCTCGCAGTCGTGAACCATGGCCTGTTGCTGTTTGGCTGGTTACTTACTTTTGCCTGTCCAGGCTTCGGGGAGGACGATCTATTCTTCCTTGTGAAGGATCAGGGGTTTGAAGTTTATGATGTCCAGGTGTTCCAGATCCAGCTTCTCCCACTCCGCGGGAATAACCTCAGAATGCTCTCTCTGAAGGTCTATCCGAACCCTTTCCAACTGGTCCAGTTCTGCCAGTGTTGGCGGCAGGATCCCGCTGATTGAATAGTCCGGGCTGTATTCGCTGGTCAGCTTCAAGCCGGTGACTCGCGGAGGGGCGCCGCTGATGATTACGCCCCTCCAGTCCTCCAGCGGAGTCCCCGGGGTCCAGTTGAGGCTCCGGTCCCCTCGCAGCTGATTCCTGATGCTTCCCAGAATTTCGCAGTCCTGCACCAGACCCCAGTTATCTTGGGGTTGGGGCACCACGTAACCCTGCCGGCAGGCCGCTATCGTGGCGTTGCCGTCCTCGGAGTCCACGTTGGCCGGGTACTCGGTGTAGCCCCCTCGCACCAGCACCCTGACGTCTGTTCCGTCGTATTTCATGGTGTAGACCAGGGGTGAGCCCTCCCTCTGGGGGAACCCGACCCCCCGCACTGCAATCCTCTGCCCGTCAGGCGACCAGGCTCCTCGCAATGGTATTTGTCTGTCGACACTTTCATCCCAAAGTCTCGGTTCCAGAGACTCCGGCGTCTTCGCAACGATGTTACCGGCCATGTCCGTGACACAGAGGCCCTCGGGACACGTGAATAAGAGATGGAGACCGTCGGGAGACCACTTGATGGGCAAGAGAACATTATTTCTCCCAGTCTTTTCCGACACGTACTCTTCCAGAGAACCCAGGTTGATGATTTCCTGTCGATCGCTCCCGTCATGCGCCATGCTGGAAATCAGGACTTCTTCACCTTTCAGATGTGTGAAGGCGATCCGTCCACCGTCAGGAGACCATGATGGTCCGGAGATGCTTAGTCCTAAGTCCGCCACACTCTCCTCCTGCAGGTCAAGCTTGTACAGGTGGCCTACCTCACCCACTCCGCGTCCCACAGAGTGATGATCTTCCCCGGTGAACTCGCCTCGAACCAGAATCTTGGAGCTGTCCGGGGACCAGGACGGTGGTTCCAAGAGAAAAGTGTCCATTCTCGAAGCGTACATCTCATCCCAGCTGATGGATGGATCCTCTGTCTGCATGGGCCCCAGCTTGGTCCAGGGGACCGGTTCCGAGCCGTCCGCGCTCATCACAATCGGCACGCCACTGGGAAACGAGAGTTTCTCATCTGTTGATGTGTAAGTTATCTTCGTCCCGTCGGGCGACCACGTGGGCAACCGGGGAATGGCTCCCTCCTTCGTCAACCTGATCTGGTTACTCCCGTCCGCATCTGCTACCGCCAGCTCACCAATGTGCATTCTTACCTCGGTTATCTCATCGACCTTTACTCCAACCGTGCCCGCATGATGTAGGTCTAGGTGCCCGAGATAAGGCATTACCACAGTGAATTGGCAGGTGCTGTAAGCCAGCTTCTTGCCATCCCGGCTTAGTGAGGCGTGGCTCTGGTGCTTAGCCCGTGGCGACTCCTGTTCGAACTTTCTGGGGTGAGTGTTAATCAATACTTCCATCTGAGTCCCGTCTGTACTCACCCTCATGATCTTGTGGCGGTTGTCGAAGATGATGTAATTGCCGTCCGGCGTCCAGCTCAAGGTGGTTCCACTCAAATATTTTTCCCAGTAATGTCCTTCATTGTGCATTCGTTCCCATCCACAGTAGGGACCATCGTCCAGGGTGCGCACCTCACCCGGTCTCAGGGTAGGTAAGGCACCTTCTTCCGGGGTGGGCACCGGACCATCGTCCAGGGTGCGCACCTCACCCGGTCCCAGGGTGGGCGCCGCCTCGCCTGCCGGGGTGGGCGCCGGATCCTGGCAAGCCGTCAGGACGGTCAGTATTGCCAGTGTTGCCAGAATACCTATGCCGTATGGGTGCTTCATGTTCATCCCCGATCCTATCTGTTCTGATAAATGGCGTATATCGCCAGTATATCCCAGGGAAAGGGGGCACAGTCGTCTTCCATCTGCAGAATTCTCTGCTTGGGCGTCTTACTCTTGTCGTAGAGGTTCGTACGTTCGTAGTTCATCACGGAGTCCTGCAGCGTCGAGTGCACCACGCTCCAGTCAATGGGGTCTGTCACGTAGGAGTCCGACAGTCCCAGGGCGTGTCCAATCTCATGGACTGTTGTTGCGAAGGCAAAGTATGTCCCCCATCAGCTTCCCCTCCTTGCGTGATGCAGGTATTGAACCTGATTGCTGATGGCATATCAGGATAATCTGGAAAGCTACCCCTTCTAAAGGTAATGTCCACTCCTATGTCTCTCAGTTCATTATCCGCTTCCATCGTCCCTGCTTCAGCTCTTCCTGGTCCCACTCCCAGCTCCGCTATTTCCTAGTCCTTAAGGACAAACCAACTCCTTGATTGCCTTCTCCCGGCTTGCTATAATCTTATGGCCAACTCCACAGCGTTTCCCTTCCCCCTCCGTGGGCCTGTAGCTCAGGTGGTTAGAGCGCGGTCCTGATAAGACCGAGGTCGTTGGTTCGAGTCCATCCAGGCCCACCACAGTGCACTGAAACAAGTACCATCTTCGAGCTTTGGCTGGGAGGCCTTGGACGGCCCGAGTGATGAATTCGAGCCTTCTTGAGCCCA